>CAWFKB010000008.1:0-79879 GCA_963816215.1 uncultured Chloroflexia bacterium
TTGGCGCCGCTGGGCTTGGCCCGGTTGATGGCGTCCACCAGGGCGGCCACGTTGGCGGCAGCTGGTCGGGGCTGAAGGAGGCACGGCCCACCGGGGCGTGGACGATGCCCGCCCGGTCGACCTTGAACTCGATCCGGCCCGACTTCACCTCGGACACGGCGCGCTCGATGTCGAAGGTCACGGTGCCGGCCTTGGGGTTGGGCATCAGGCCGCGGGGCCCCAGCTCCTTCGAGGCGACCCACCACGCCCATCATGTCCGGCGTCGCGACGGCGACCTCGAATTCGAACCAGCCGTCGTCGATCTTCTTGACGAGGTCGTCCCCGACCGACCTCGTCCGCGCCGGCGCGCAGGGCCTCCTGGGCCTTCTCGCCCTGGGCGAAGACGATGACCCGGGTGGAGCGGCCCGTCCCGTGGGGCAGGACGACGGTGCCGCGCACCAGCTGGTCCGCGTGGCGGGGTCATCGAGGCGCAGGTGGGCCTTGACCGTGGCATCGAACTTGGCGGTGCTGACCTGCGGGAGCAGCTCGCACGCCTCACCATGGTGTAGCGGCGGCCGGTCTCCAGGAGCTCAGCCGCGGCGAGGTACTTCTTGCCGTGTGCCATCAGTCGGTCACCTCGATGCCTTTCATGCTGCGGGCGGTGCCCGCGATGATCTTCATGGCCTGCTCGGTGTCGTTGGCGTTGAGGTCGGCCATCTTCATCTCGGCCAGCTCACGAAGCTGCGCCTGGGTGACCGATCCGACCTTCTCGCGGTTCGGCTGCGCCGACCCCGCCTCAACCCCCGCGGCACGCCGCAGGAGGGCCGCCGCGAGCGGGGCCATGGTCGTGAAGGTGAAGGACCGATCCTCGTAGACCGTGATCTCGGCCGCCACGACGTAGCCCGACAGGTGGGCGGTCCGCTCGTTGAAGGCCTTCAGGAACTCGAGGATGTTGATGCCATGCTGGCCCAGGGCGGGACCCACCGGCGCGGCGGCGGTTGCCTTGCCGGCCTGGCCCTGGACCCTGAGGATGGCGCGTACTTTCTTGGCCACGGTGTACCTCCGAGGTGCGAGCGGGGCGGGTCACGCCCCTCCCTCTACAACTTCTCGATCTGCAGGAAGTCGAGCTCGACGGGTGTCTCCCGTCCAAAGATGCTGACCAGGACACGGACCTTGTTCCGCTCCGGATGGACCTCGTCCACCGTACCGATGAACTCGGCGAACGGGCCATCGGTGACGCGCACGCTCTGGCCCTTGGCGAACTGGACCTTGAACTTGGGCGCTTCGACGCCCATCTGCTTGAGGATGGCCTTGACCTCGCTCTCGCGGAGCGGGGTGGGACGGTTGCCCGAGCCGACGAAGCTGGTGACGCCCGGCGTGTTGCGCACGACGTACCACGACTCATCGGTCATGACCATTTCGACCAGCACGTAGCCGGGGAAGACCTTCTTGTTCACCGTCTGGCGCTGGCCGTTGCGGATCTCGATCTCTTCCTCCATGGGCACGAGCACCTGGTAGATCTGATCCTCGACACCCATCGACTCGATGCGGTGCTCGAGGTTGGTCTTCACCTTGTTCTCGTACCCGGAGTAGGTGTGAATGACGTACCACTGCTTGCTGGAGCGTTCCGCGGCCTCCGGATCCTCGGGCTGGGGCGCCTCGCGCGACAGGCGGGCGGCCTGGCGCGCCTCCTCGACGGCGACGTCCGCGGCGGCGGGCTCCTCGGGGGCGACTTCGGTTGCGACCGCGCTCTCCGCGACCGCGGGCTCGGTTTCGGCTTCGGCGACCTCGGCTGGTTCAGTCGCCTCGGCGGCTTCCGACTCCATCGGCTCGTTGGCGGGCTCGGCCATGGGCTCCGCCACCTCGATCTCCTCGATGGCGTCCTCGGTCGTGGTGTCAGGCGTCAATTCAGTGCTCATGGCGTCAACAGCTGCTGCATCCCGAACCCGACGGCGAGGTCGATGACCGCGATGTAGACCCCGACCAGGATCGAGACGGCGATCACGATGCCGGTCAGGTTGAGGACCGTGCGTCGGGTGGGCCACGCGACCTTGCGCAGCTCGGCGTAGCTCTCGGTGAGATAGGTGCGGGTCCGGGTGATCACGGGTTGCTGTCAGTTGCTCCTTGGTTGGGCGTTTCGGGCGGGCTGGCAGGGGCGGCGGGACTCGAACCCACAACCGCTGGTTTTGGAGACCAGTGCTCTACCAGTTGAGCTACACCCCTCCGCCTACTTGGTTTCTCGATGCATGGTGTGATGGCGGCACCGCGGGCAGAACTTGTTCAGCTCCAGCCGACCGGGGTCGTTCTTCTTGTTCTTCCGGGTGCTGTACGTGCGCTCCTTGCATTCGGTGCACGCCAGCGTGATGACCGGTCGATTCTCGGCCTTGGCCACGGTTCGGGTCCTTCACACACGGGCTCCACCGGACACGCCGAACTAGGGCCGGGCACCGGGGGAAAGCGGGGCTGATTCTAGGCTGGAGGGGAGGAGGTGTCAACGCCGTCGGTGGCCGGACGGCGGACCAGGACGATCCCGGTGAAGGGAACCCGCAGGTCACTGAAGACCTCCAGGCTGACCATGAATCCGGCCAGGATGAGGGCCACACCCAGGAGCTCGCCCAGGAAGTGGCCCCAGGTGATGTCGAACCGGGTCAGGCCGCTGGTGATGCTCGGGAAGATGCCACCCAGGGCGATGAGGAGCGTGGCCGGCACGCGGCTGTGGAGCTCGCCCCGGCGCGAGGCACCGATGGCGGCCGGGATGGAGGCCACGAAGTTCACGACCACCGCCGACGCGCGACCGAGAGCTCCGATGACCGGGATCGTGCTCGTCACGCGGAGGACGCGGGTCTTGGGCATGAAGATGTAGGCCGAGAACAGCGCCCCGCCCACGAGGGCGACCGCACCGGGGAGGTTGAAGAGCGGGCTGAGCGCCCGGATCGACTCGGGGAACGCGGTGCCGATGGGGACCAGGGTCGTGGTGTCGATCGCGAATCCGGGCGGGGCGAGGGTGGCGTTGAAGACGAGCCAGGCGACGGCCGCGCTGCCGCCCGCCAGGAGCATGGCCGCCACCGGCGCAACGAGCTCGCGCCGGCGCCAGGTGGCGAGGGCCATGGCGACTGCGCCGACGGCCGCGATGACCAGCGGGATGGGGCTCCCGCCAGCGAGGGTGATGAGCCCGCTGAGCAGGATGGCCACCGCCACCACGTACCCAAAGCGCGTCCGTCGCAGGAGGAACACCGTGCCGAGGCCCAGCCAGGCGGCCACCCCGAACGCGCCGAACAGGTACCAGGCGCGATAGATGGGCTCCGTCCAGCCATTGGCGCCGCCCAGGAACTCCGCGGCCGCGGCGAGGGCATACCAGGTCAGGCCCAGCGTCCACACGATCTGGTACGGCCGGCGACGGCGCACCCACTGGTCGAAAACCGCCACCGCGGTAATGGCCGCCAGGATGGCGGTCAGGAGAGGGAGGACGACGTGGGGCTGCACGGCGAAGGCTGCCTCCGGGTGGGTTGTGTGGCGTATGGAGCCCACGTCCGGGCTCGAACCGGAGACCTCTTCCTTACCAAGGAAGTGCTCTGCCTGCTGAGCTACGTGGGCTCGGGCGGCGACAGTCTAGCGCGCGTCAGGGAGGTGGTGGGCAGGGAGGGAATCGAACCCCCACAGTCGAAGACGGCTGATCTACAGTCAGCGGAGCTCACCACCTGCTCAACCTACCCACGGTGGTCGGCGGAGTATACCGATGGCTCCGGACCGCCTCAAGGCAGCGTCCGAGCGACGCGCCATGCGGGATGCCGCCCACCGCGCGCGGCATATGCGGACGCGGACTCGTGACGCCTGGGCGTCAGCCGATGCGAATCATCTTCTTGTTCACGAACTCGTCGGCGCCGAAGCGGCCGAGCTCGCGGCCCGAGCCCGAGCGCTTGATGCCGCCGAACGGCAGCTCGGCGCCGTCGGCGAGCACGACGTTCACGAACACCATGCCGGCCTCGATGCCGTCGGCGACGCGGAGCGCCTGCTTCTGGTCGGTGGTGTAGACGTACGAGCCCAAGCCGAACGGGGTGTCGTTCGCGATGCGCACGGCGTCGGCCTCGTCCTTCGCGCGGTACACCTGCGCGACCGGGCCGAAGAACTCCTCCTTGGAGGCAGGGTTCTCGGGAGTGAGATCCGTCAGCACGGTCGTGTGGAAGAACGCCCCGTCGCGGGTGCCGCCCTGCACGAGCGTCGCGCCGTGCTCGATCGCCCGCCTGACCTGCTCGTCGAGACGCTCGGCGGCCTTCAGCGAGGACAGCGGGCCGAGCGCCGAGTCGGCCGACGTGGGGTCGGTCGCCTCGATCTCGGCGATCTTCGCGGTGAACTTCTCGAGGAAGGGCTCGTACAGCTCGTCGGCGACGATGAAGCGCTTGGCCGCGTTGCACGACTGGCCGCTGTTGTCGAGGCGGGCGTCGACCGCGTTCTGTACGGTGGCGTCGAGGTCGTCGGTCGAGAGCAGGATGAAGGGGTCCGAGCCGCCGAGCTCGAGCACGACCTTCTTCAGGTGGCGGCCGGCGATCTCGGCGACTGCGGCGCCGGCGCGCTCGGAACCGGTGAGCGAGACGCCCTGCACGCGCGGGTCCGCGATGACCAGCTCGATCTGGTCGTGCGAGGCGTAGATGTTCAGGTAGGCACCGGCCGGGAAGCCTGCGTCGAGGAAGATCTGCTGCATTGCGGCGGCGGATTCGGGGCACTGCTCGGCGTGCTTGAGCAGGATCGTGTTGCCGATGATGAGGTTCGGGCCAGCGAAGCGGGCGACCTGGTAGTACGGGAAGTTCCACGGCATGACGCCGAGCAGCACCCCGAGCGACGAGCGGCGGATGACCGCCGAGCCATCGCCCGCGAGGAGCTGGATCGGCTCGTCCTTCAGGAAGTCCGCGGCGTGGTCGGCGTAGTACTCGTAGATCGCCGCGGCGAAGTCGACCTCGCCGAGCGCCTGCCCGATCGGCTTGCCCATCTCGCGCACGATGAGCTCCGCCAGCTCCTGGCGGCGCTCGGTGTGCAGTTCGCTGACGCGGCGGATGAGGGCCGCGCGCTGCTCGGTGGTGGTCGACTTCGACCAGGTGCGATGCGTCTCGTCGGCTGCGGCGATCGCGGCCTCGAGTTCGGCATTGGTGATGGTGTCGTAGGTCTTGACCGTCTCGCCAGTGGCGGGGTTGGTCACGGCATAGCTCATCGTGTGGGTCTCCTTGTCAGGGCGGGCCAGAGCCGGTCTGCCGCGGTGCAGTCACTCGTCCGTCAAGAGAGATATACCACCGAGTCTTTCTGCGGAACCGGCAGGCAGGCGTATGAACTGGCCGCGGCGTCACGTCATCGCCGAGTTCGAGCGAGACGCCGCGGAACGCATGGACGCTTGGCTCGCCAACTAGGCTATCAGCCTGGCAGTCAGGACGCCCGCTGCGTCGAGCAGGGGGTTTCGTGCCCAGAATTTGGAGCCGACGGAGGGAATCGAACCCACAACCGGCGGTTTACAAAACCGCTGCTCTACCGTTGAGCTACGTCGGCCCGAGCCGATTCTAGCCGTGCGCCGCGCGCTGGCGGATCACCTCGAACAGGAGCAGCGCGCCGGCGGCACCCGCGTTGAGACTGGCCACGCGGCCGGCCATGGGGAATCGGACCAGCACGTCGCACCGGCGCTTGGAGGCGCCGCTCAGGCCGCTCCCCTCGCTGCCCACGAGGACCGCGATTGGCCCAGTCAGGTCCGCGTCCCACGCCAGATCCGGCGCGTCCTGGTCCGCGGCCACCAGCCGAATGCCCCGTGTCCGCAGTTCCTCGAGGGTGGCGCCCAGGCTGTCGAGCGGTGCCAGCCGGACGTGCTCGCTGGCCCCGGCCGACGCCTTCACCGCCGCTCCGGACAACGGGGCGGAGCCGCGCTCGGGGTACAGGACGCCGTCAACGCCCGCCGCCTCGGCGGTGCGCAGCAGCGCTCCAACGTTCACCGGGTCCTGGAGATGCTCGAGCACCAGGAGGAACGGATCATGTCGGGCCACCTGCGCCGCGGCCAGCATCTCGCCCAGGTCCGACCAGCGCCGGGGCTCGACCTCCAGCAGCACGCCCTGGTGGCCGTCGAACCCGGCGATGGGCGTGAGACGCTCGCGGTCCACCTCGTCGACCGGCACGCCCAGGGCGACGGCCGCGCTCCGAATGGCGCGCAGCTCCGGGCTGGGCCGCGCGGTCCGGGCCACCAGGAGGAGTCGCGCGGGACGGCCGGCGGCCAGGGCCTCGGCGACCGGCCGTCGCCCCCCGATCCACTCGGTCACCGGGGCGCGACCACCGCCACGGCCCACGCGGCAATCCCCTCTGCGCCGGAGAACCCCAGCCCGTCGGTCGTCGTCCCTCGAACGGTGATGGCCTCTCCCGGCAGACCAACCAGCTCCCCCACCCGTGCGGCCATCTCCATGGCCCGCGGCGCAAGCGCCGGGCGGACCGCGGCAATGGCGATGTCCACCGCGCGCGGCTCCCATCCGGCCGCCCGGACCCGCTCCCCCACCTCGTGGAGCAGATCGGCGGAGTCTGCGTCCAGGGTGGCATCGGTCGCGGGGAAGACCAGACCGATGTCGCCGAGCCCCGCCGCCCCGAGGAGCGCGTCGATGACCGCGTGGAGGGCCACGTCCCCGTCGGAGTGCCCGACCAGCCCGAGGGGCTCATCGGGGAAGGCGAGGCCACCCAGGTGCAGCGGCCGACCGGCCTCCAGGCGATGCGCATCGACCCCGATTCCGACCCGACCGCGGGCATCGGCCAGGTCGTTCAGTTCGTCCATCGGCGCGACGCGGGAGCGGAGCGCGCCGCGCAGGACGTCGACATCGGTCCATTCGGTCAGCTTGCGGTTGGACGGGTCACCGGCCACGGCATGGACCGCGACCCCGATCGCGGCCAGGGCTGCCGCCTCATCGGTCGGCTCCCAGCTGCGGGCGCGCGCCGCATCGAGCGCCGCGACGAGGCTGCCCAGGCTGGCGGCCTGCGGGGTCTGGGCCGCACCCAGTCCCTCGCGTTCGACCGTTTGATCGGCCCGCCCATCGGTCACGCGCTTGAGGGTGTCGGCCACCGGCAGGACCGGGATGGCCGCGTCTCCGGCCACCGCCCCCGCCACCCGCTCCATCAGCTCGGTACCCGCCGCCGGTCGGGCGGCGTCGTGGACCAGGACGACCGAGTCGGCACTCACCCCGGCATCGGTCAGCGCAGCGAGTCCGGCACGGACGGAGTCCGCCCGTGCCTCGCCTCCCGCCACGACCAGGCATCGGTCACGCACGCCAGCCGGCACCGCATCCCGGAACCGGGCCACGCCGTCAGCCGGGGCCACGACCACGACGGACCGCATCCCCGGCACCGCCAGCAGGGAATCCAGGCTCCAGCGCCAGATTGGGCGGCCGTATAGCTCGATCCACAGCTTGTCGGCCTCCATTCGCCGTCCGCGTCCGGCCGCCACCAGCACCCCGGCCAGCGCGCGCGGCGCCTCGGTCACGACTCGGTGCGGGGCTGGGCGAAGATCATCCGGCCGGCCACCGTCTGGAGGACGCGGGTCACCGTGATGGGGATCTCCTGGTCGATGAAGCGGCTGCCGCCCTCGACCACGATCATCGTCCCGTCATCGAGGTAGCCCACGCCCTGCCCCGGCTCTTTGCCCTCCTGGATGATCTTCACGTTCATCTCCTCGCCCGGATGGACCACGGCCTTGACCGCGTTCGCCAGCTCGTTGATGTTCAGGACACGGATGCCCTGCAGCTCCGCCACCCGGTTGAGGTTGTAGTCGTTGGTCAGGATCGCCGCGCCGGTGTCGCGGGCGAGGGCCACCAGCTTGGCGTCCACCTCCTCCAGCTCCGGGTAGTTGGCCTCGCTGATCTCGACCGGGGTGACCGAGTCCTTCTGGAGCGCGGAGAGCATCTCGAGCCCGCGCCGTCCCCGGTTCCGGCGCATGGTGTCCGGGGAGTCGGCGATCCGCTGCAGCTCGTCCAGGACGAAGCGCGGCGCGACCAGCGCGCCGAGGATGAAGCCGGTCTTGCCGATGTCCACGATCCGCCCGTCGATGACGGCCGAGGTATCGACCAGGACCCGGTTGGGCACGCCCCGCCGGCCTCCGGGCGTGACGGCCCCGAAGGCCTTGAGGATCGACTCCCGTTTGTACATGAACGCCCCGGCCATGATCGCGGCCAGGCCCAGCGAGATGACGACCGGCAGGATGGTGCCCGCCGGCGCGGACAGCTGCGAGAGCGGAATCCCGATCAGGGCGCCCATCAGCAGACCGACCAGGAGGCCCACCACGCCCAGCACGAAGTCCCCGGCGCCGGCGTCCGACAGGCGGCCCACCGCCCAGCGGGTGGGGTACAGGGTCACGTACGGGATCGCCAGGTAGCCGAAGAGAAGGGCGGCGACCACGATCGCCACCAGGAACGCGGGGCGATTGGCCGGGGCTATCAGATCGCCGGTGCGATCGAGAATCAGCAGGCCCAGGCCAAACCCGAAGATGATGCCGAGCAGCGCGCCCGACAGCCGGACGATGGTCTGCATGTGCGCGATGAGTCCGTTTGGTGGCCGTCGCGCGGGCCGGTCAGGGAGAGGGATGAACCGATGAATCCAGATGAAATCCGCGCGTTCCCGCCGGGGCGGGCGCCCACCCTAGCATCCTCCACCACACCCGTCCAGACTACCCAGAAGCCGATGGTCCTGGGTCAGCTACCGACCTTGACGGCTGCCTTTCGGGTCGTCTTCTTGCCGATCGTGATTGCCCCTTCGGCGTCGACGTCGACCAGGACCTTGTCACCGCCCTGGAACTCGGCGCGGAGCATGCGCTCCGCCAACGGGTCCTCGATCAGGTTCTGAATCTCGCGGCGCAGCGGCCGGGCGCCGAACGCCTGGTCGAAGCCCTTGGTGATGATCGCGTCCTTGGCCGCGTCGCTGACGGTCAGCTCCATCTGCTGCGCCGCCAGCTGCTCACGGACCCGGTTCAGGAGCAGGTCCACGATCAGGCGGATTTCCTCGCGGGTCAGGCTGCGGAACACGACGGTGGCGTCGATCCGGTTCAGGAACTCGGGTCGGAACAGGTTCTTCAGCTCGCCCAGCACCTTGTCCTTCATCCGGTCGTACTCGGCCACCGCGACCGCCGCGACGTCCTCGCCGGTGGCCCGGAACCCGATCGACGTGTCCCGCTGGAGGAGCTGCGCGCCCACGTTGCTGGTCATGATCACGATGGTGTTTCGGAAGTCGACCCGCCGACCCTTGGCATCGGTGAGCTGGCCGTCCTCCAGGATCTGGAGGAGGATGTTGAAGACCTCGGGATGGGCCTTCTCGATCTCGTCGAGGAGCACGACCGAGTAGCTCTTGCGGCGGACCGCCTCGGTGAGCTGACCGCCCTCGTCGTATCCGACGTATCCGGGCGGGGCTCCCACCAGGCGCGAGACGTTGTGACGCTCCATGAACTCGCTCATGTCGAGCTTCACGAGCGCTTCTTCGGAGCCGAACATGAACTCGGCCAGGGCCTTGGCCAACTCGGTCTTGCCCACCCCGGTGGGACCGAGGAAGACGAACGAGCCGATGGGCCGCTTGGGATCCTTGAGTCCGGCCCGCGCGCGGCGGACGGCGCTGGCGATGGTCTTGATCGCCTCGTCCTGGCCGATGACCCGGCGGTGGAGCGCGTCCTCCATCTGGAGCAGGCGCTCCTTCTCTTCCTGGCTGATGCGCACGACCGGAATGCCGGTCCACATGCTGACGACCTGGGCGATCTCCTCGTCGGTGACCTCCGGCGTCTCCTTGGCCGCCTCCTCGTGCCACGCCTTCCGTCGCTCGTCGATCCGCTCGCGTCCGGCGGCTTCCTCGTCGCGGAGCGTGGCGGCGCCCTCGTAGTCCTGGGCGGCGATGGCTTCGTCCTTGCGCTTGATGATCTCCTCGAGCTCCTGCTGCGCCTCCTTGACGCTGGGGGGAGCGGAGGCATGGCGCAGTCGCACCCGGGAACCGGCCTCGTCCATGAGGTCGATGGCCTTGTCCGGGAGAGCCCGGTCCGCGACATAGCGGACGGAGAGGTCGACCGCGGCGCGGAGCGCCTCATCGGTGTAGTGGACGTGATGGTGCTCTTCGTATCGCTGCCGGATGCCGAGCAGGATCTCGTTGGCCTGGTCGATGGTTGGCTCGTCGACCATGACCGGCTGGAAACGGCGCTCGAGGGCGGCGTCCTTCTCGATGTACTTGCGGTATTCGTCCAGGGTGGTGGCACCGATGCACTGGAGCTCGCCGCGGGACAGCGGCGGCTTGAGGATGTTGGCCGCGTCGATGGCGCCCTCCGCCGCACCCGCCCCGACCAGGGTGTGCAGCTCGTCGATGAACAGCACCGAGTCGCTGCTGGAGCGCAGCTCCTCGATGATCTTCTTCAGCCGCTCCTCGAACTCGCCGCGGTACTTCGTGCCCGCCACCAGCGAACCGATGTCCAGGGTCAGGACCCGCTTGTCGGCGAGCGTGTCGGGAACGTCACCGGACACGATCCGATGGGCGAGCGCCTCGGCGATGGCGGTCTTGCCCACGCCGGGCTCCCCGATGAGCGCGGGGTTGTTCTTCGTCTTGCGCCCCAGGATCTGGATGACGCGCTCGATCTCCTTCTCCCGACCGATGACCGGATCCAGCTTGCCGGCGCGCGCCAGCTCGGTGAGGTTGATGCCCAGCGCGTCCAGGGTGGGGGTCTTGGACGATCGCTTGGG
Source organism: uncultured Chloroflexia bacterium (assembly GCA_963816215.1). Lineage (GTDB taxonomy): Bacteria > Chloroflexota > Limnocylindria > QHBO01 > QHBO01 > DASTEQ01. Next base: position 10,689 of record CAWFKB010000008.1, read on the forward strand.
TTCCTGGGCCGGGGCGGTGGCGCTGCTCTGGGACAGAACGTGGATGACCTGGTGCCGAACCTTGTCCAGGTTGACGCCCAGGCTCTCGAGCACGCCGGCGGCGATCCCCTCGCCCTCGCGGACGAGGCCCAGCAGCAGGTGCTCGGTACCGATGTAGTTGTGGCCCAGGCGCCGCGCCTCGTCGATGGCCAGCTCGATGACCCGCTTGGCCCGCGGCGTGAGGCCGACCTCGCCCACGACCGGGCGCTCGCCTCGACCGATGATGAACTCGACCGCTTGCCGCACCTTGGACAGCTCGACGTTCATGTTCTCGAGCACGCGCGCGGCCACGCCCTCGCCCTCGCGCACCAGGCCGAGGAGAAGGTGCTCGGTCCCGATGTAGTTGTGGTTGAAGCGCTGCGCTTCATCCTGGGCCAGGGTCAGGACCTTGCGTGCCCGATCGGTGAACTTGTCGAAACGGTCCATACCTACCCTCGAGTGTACGGCACCACCGTGGTGCAATGCGTCCGAAGCCCATCCGGGCCCCTGACGGTTGTGTACCCCTTCCTACCCTCGAAGATGCCGATCGGCTCACCGATGTGCCAGAGGACTATCGGTCGCGCTCGATCAGATAGGGGTACTCCGCTGCCGTTTGGGGCAGTCCGTCAATCGGAAGCCCCGGCAGGCAGGACCCCGACGTTCAGCCACCGGTCGCCGGTCGCCCGGCGCATGACGAAGGTCAGGTCGAACGGTTCGGTATGGGTCGCGGTGACGTTGCCGTCGGCGTCGTACGTCTCGGTGGTCACCGTGCCCGTCGCGTTCAGACCCAGGCTGAGCCCGGACTGGACGCCGAACGGCTCGATGAGCGACATGTCCAGGCTGTCGAAGGAGTAGTGGGCGATGGTCGTCTCCCCCGTCGCCTGAGCCTCGGCCAGGCGCGCCTCCATGTCGGCCAGCCGGTCCCCGTGGTCCACGGCCACCAGGATGCTGCCATCGCCTCGTAGCAGGGCCTGGTTCTCCAGCTCGAGGTTCTCGCCCAGGGTCAGCACGATGGCCTGGGCCCCGGCGCCCTGGATCTCGTGGTCCCAGTCCGACACGTCCTGGCTCACCGTGATGGGAGGGAAGGTTGTCGGGTCGACCTGGTGCGGGACGCGGTTCAGGATCTCCTCGGTGTCCACGGCCACGACACCGCGCGACGGCGAGCCGGCCGCCACGATGCCCGCGCCCAGGGCGAACACCGCGAGCACGATCAGCCCACCGCGAGCGGCCACCCGCATGATCCCGGGACTTGGGCTGCCACCGGTGACAAGGCCGCTGGCGAAGCGGCGCAGGTCGTCCGCCGTGGACCGCGGTTCGGGCAGGAACCGCTCGAACAACGGGCGCACGGCACACACCAGGACGAGGCCCGCCAGGAGCCCCACCTTGGTCCCGAACTCGTCGGTCTGCGGTGCCATCAGGATCGTGCTCACGGCGGCCACCAGGAGGGCGAACACGACGCGGCCCACCCGGCCGGCCGGGACGGTCTTGGGGTCGGTGATCATGAAGAACAGGAAGATCAGCAGCTCGGGCGAGGTCACGATCACCCGCCAATAGTCCACCCCGCACACCGGGGTGAAGGACCAGTTGGCGGTCATGCAGTGACCCGACGCGGCGAGGATCGCGAGCCCGACGGCGATCGCCACCCAGAAGGTGCCGGCCAGCTCCAGGAGGTGCAGACGCCGGGTGATCAGCAGCCCGCCGCCGATGATGATCGTGTACGCCGCGATCATCCAGACGTTGAGGGGCGACCACCAGAAGTCGAGCGGCTCGATCCGCGCGCTGCCGAGCACGACGAAGGCCACCACCAGGCCCACGTTGGACGGGTTGAAGACGTGCGAGCCGTGGTACTTGATGACGTATTTGGTGAGCAGGGAGAAGGCAGCCACCCCGGCGAACACGTACCAACCGAGGAAGCTCCACGGGTCGTCGGACGAGGTGCCGACCACGCGCATGATCAGCGCGACGCCACTGCCGGTCAGCATCGCGCTCGCGGGCCAGACGAAGGACCGGGTCTGCCGAAAGGTCAGGGCGATCTCGATGACCGCTGCGGACAGGATTGCGGCCAGGATCTGGGGAACGCTGACCGCGAAGTCCAGCCCGAACTGGCCCAGGACGTGGATCGAGATGATCACCCCCGCCACGTGCAGCCGCGGGTCGCGGATGCTGGGCAGGATCAGCGGGTAGCTGGTGCCTCCGATGGCCAGGCTGCGGGTCGTCACGGCGGAGCGATCCTATCTGCCCATCTCGGGGACGGGCAATCGGGACGGCAGGCGGGCCGTCAGCTTTCGGCGGGCGCGTCCTCGGCTGGCGTCTCCTCAGCTGCCGGTTCGGCAGCGGGCTCCGCGGCCGCCTTGGTGCGCTTGCGGCTCTTGGCCGGCGCCGCCTTGGGAGCAGGTTCCTCGGTGGCGGCCTCCGCCACAGCGGCCGTCTCCTCGGCGGGCGCTTCCGTCGCGACCGCTTCCGTCGCCACCGCTTCCGCTACGGGCTCTTCCGCCACCACGGCCGTCTCCTCAGCGGGCGCTTCAGCGGCGGGCTCCTGGGGGGCCGGCTCGTCGGTCCGGAACTGATCCAAGACGCCCGACTTCCCGAATGCGGCGGCCATCGTGTTGTCGATGCCGTCTTCCGGCTCGGCGGTGGCGTCCTCGGGGTTGTAGTCGCGGTCCCGCCGATCGCGGCGACCCGGCCGGTTCTGCCGTTCCGGACGCTCGGCGCGCTCGGTGCGTTCTGGGCGGGTCGCGGCCTCGGGCATCCCGCCTTCGCTCGGCCGGTCCTCGCGCATCTCGTAGGTTGGCTGGACCATCGGTGTCGATCGGTCCTCGGTCTGCTTGAGGCTCAGGCCCAGGCGGTGGCGGTCCGACTCGAGGCTGATGATCTTCAGCTGGAGGGTGTCCCCCTCCTTGACCACGTCGCCCGGATGGGCCACCCGCTGGTTCGACAGCTCGCTGATATGGATCAGGCCCTCGAGGCCCTCCTCCACCCGCACGAAGGCGCCGAAGTTCACGAGCTTGGTCACCGTGCCGGTGATGACGTCGCCGATGTTGTATTTGGCGACCGACTCCTGCCACGGATCGGGCTGGAGGCGCCGGATGGAGAGGCTGATCCGGCCACGCTCGTGGTTGATGTCAATGACCTCTGCCTCGACCTGGTCACCGATCTCGTACGCGGTCTCGGGGTTGTTGACCTTGTTCCAGGACAGCTCGCTCTTGTGGACCAGGCCATCGATCCCGCCCAGATCGACGAAGACGCCGAACGGCGCGATGCTGCGGACGGTGCCCTGCACCTTCTGCCCGACGTTGAGGGAGCTGAACAGCTCGTCGCGCTTCTCCCGGCGCTCCTCGTAGACGGCCACCTTCTCCGACAGGATGAGCCGATTCGCCTTGCGGTTGACCTCGAGGATCTTCAGCCGCAGGGTGCGCCCCACGAACGGCTGGAGCTTCTCGGCGATCTCCTGGGCGGCGTCCCGGGGCTGCTCGTCACGCGGGCGGCGCGGGAAGTCGACGATCTGGGAGATGGGGACGAAGCCGCGGACCCCCAGGTCCACGATGAGCCCGCCCTTGTTGTGGTCGATGACGCGGGCCTCGACGATCTCGCCCGCTTCGAACCGCTCCTGCATGGCGCGCCATTTGCGCTCCAGGCCGGCTCGGCGGACCGAGAGAACGGCGTGCCCTTCTGGTGACTCGGGCTGGAGAACGTACACCAGCACCTGGTCGCCCACGGAAAGCTCTTGGCGCGGCTCGTCCCCGTCGCGGGGACCGGTGCGGCGTCCGAGCAGTTCGCGGTTCGACACCACGCCCTCGCTCTTGCCCCCGAAGTCCACCAGAAGCTCGTCCGGATCGACACGGACCACGATTCCTTCGACCACGTCGCCGTGGCGCAGGTTCTTGACCTCGTGATCGGGGAGCTCCATGAGCTCGGCCATCGTCGTGGGCTCGGGCCGCGGCTCGGCGGGCGCCTCGGGCGCCGGCGTGTCGTCGGCGACGCCTTCTGCAGCGGGTGCCTCGTCGACGGATGCCTCATCGGCAATGGCGGCTTCGACGGGTGTTGCGTCCTGAACTGACGGGGTCTCGTCAACGCCCATCACCGCGTCCATCGGCTCCGCCGGGGCGGCGCCATCGGCCGGTCTCGAATCGGGCGTCTTCGCCTCCGCGACCGCTTCGACGGGTTCAGCGTCGGCGACGACCGGGGTCGGCGTGGGTTCGTCCTGGGGCTCCGCGACCATGGTGGCGGCTTCGGATGCCGTGGTGGCCGGGGGCTCCGGCGCGTCCGCCGCGGGATCGATCCAGGCCGAGGTCTCCTCGGCCGGGGCGGCGGGCTGCGGGTCTTCGGTCAAGTGCTCAATGCTCCTGTTTTCGTCGATCTCCCTGAAAACAAAACACCCTCCGCATGCGGAGGGCGCCAACCCGGGTTGTGAACAGTCCTGGTCCTCGTGGCGACGACTCGGTGCTCTCCTCCTGGGCGTTGGTGACGGCGTGCCGCACGCGTATTCGGGTTGTCTTGTTCAGAGGCCGACGTAGCATACCATCAGGGTCAATGGTCGCTGAGCGTGCCTGAGTTGCCGGACCTGACCGTTGTGGCCGAGGAGCTGGCCCGCCGTGCCGCCGGTCGCGAGATCGCCGAGGCCACCACCCCGGCGCCCATCCTTCTGCGGGCCACTGCCGAAGAGGTCGCGGCGCTCCCGGGCTCCATCCTGGGCGTGGCCGAGCAGCGCGGAAAGTTCCTGATCCTTCCCCTGCTCCGCGCGGGTCGCGAAGAGCGGCTGCTTCTCGCCAACCCGATGCTCGCCGGTCGGTTCTGGCTGCTGGACGGTCCGGGCGAGAAGGTGCGGGCCCGGACCGGACTGCGCCTGGTCTTCACCGATGGCAGCGAGCTCCGATACGTCGACCGCGAGATGCTCGGCAAGCTCTACCTCGTCGCGCGCGCGCGACTGGACGACGTTCCGGGCTGGGCGGACATGGGGCCCGACGCGGATGATCCCGAGCTCACGCTGGAGGTCTTTCAGGCGCGCATCCGCCGCCACCCGGGCGAGCTCAAGAACCTGCTCCGCAACCAGCACTTCGTGGCCGGGATCGGGAACGCCTACAGCGACGAGATCCTGTGGGCCGCGCAGCTTGCCCCCCTTCGCCGACGAAGCAGCTTGAAGCCAGAGGACGTCGAGCGCTTGTACCACGCCATGCGCGCCGTGCTGGCCGATGCGACCGTGCGGCTCCGCGACCTCGTTCCTCCTCGTATCGAGACCCAGCACCGCGAGTTCCTGGCGGTCCACCTTCGCGGTGGCGAGCCGTGCCCGCGCTGCGGGAAGCCGCTGCGCCAGGTCGGGGGAAACGAGGCGACCACCTTCTGCCGGACCTGCCAGCCCCCGTTCTGACCGCACCGCCGACCGCACCGGCCGGGGCGCCGCTGCTACCGAGCGCCGCGCTATGGGGGCGGGATGATCAGGACCTGCCCCACGTTGATGATGTCGGATGTCAGCCCGTTGGCGGCCATGATGGCCTGCGCCGTTGTTCCGAAGCGCGCGGCGATCGCGTTCAGGGTGTCACCCGGCTGAACGATGTAGGTGACCGGCGTTGGCGCGGGCGTGGGCGTGGGCGCCGGCGTCGGTGTCGGGCTGGGGGTTGGCGTGGGGCTTGCGGACGGTGACGGCGACGGGCTCGGGCTTCCCGTTGCCGTGGCGGCGCTCGTCGGCGACGGACTGGGGCGCAGCCCGTCGCCCGCGCCGCCGAATCCACCCAGTGCCGCCCACGCGACCATTGCCCCAATGAGGACGAGGAGGATCACGGCCAGGGCGGCGGTGCCCCATCGACGGGGGCGCACTGGAAGGACCGGACGGGCCGTTGATTCGAGCACAACCCGGGTCGACGAGAACATTGCATCGGGGGCTGCGGGACCCCACGCCGCCCCGACAGGCCCCACGTCCGCGACGTGGGCCAGGTAGCGGTCGCAGGACTCGTAGCCGCCCCCCAGGCAGAACCGGGCCTGGTGCTCACGGTCGATGGCCGCCAACGCCCCGCCCGCCGTGCAGCGGTGTGCGGGATCCGGGGTCGCCGACACGGTCCGCGGGTCACCGCCCAAGGTCAGCAGGGGGCAGATCGTGTCCACGGCGCAAGTCTACGGGGGTCCGACGGTGAGGGTGTGGCCAGGGGCCACGACGGCGCTCTGAACGGGCGCGGAAAATAAATTATCCCGGCGACGACCTATTTTCCCAGGAGGTTGCCCCCCGAGTATCTTCGGCGCTGGAGAGCTTAACTTCCGTGTTCGGGATGGGAACGGGTGGTTCCTCTCCGCTAGCGTCACCGGGATAATCTTCAATTGCGACCCCGTCCTGGCAGGACGGTCAACCGATTGCTGGAAGCATTGATCATTCGTCGTTGAAATTCCGCGTCCAGCTCCGTGCTGGCCGCGTGAAAAAGGTCAAGCCCTCGACCGTTAGTACCGCTTCGCTGAACGCATTGCTGCGCGTACACGTGCGGCCTATCAAACAGCTAGTCTCGCTGCGGTCTTACCCGGTTAACCCGGTGGGAAACCTCATCTTGAGGCGAGCTTCGCACTTAGATGCTTTCAGTGCTTATCCCTGCCGAACATAGCTACCCAGCAATGCCGTTGGCACGACAACTGGAACACCATAGGTTCGTCCACTCCGGTCCTCTCGTACTAGGAGCAGCTCCTCGCAAGTTTCCTACGCCCACGGCGGATAGAGACCGAACTGTCTCACGACGTTCTGAACCCAGCTCGCGTACCAGCTTTAATTGGCGGACAGCCAAACCCTTGGGACGTACTTCCGCCCCAGGATGCGACGAGCCGACATCGAGGTGCCAAACGGTGCCGTCGATGTGAACTCTTGGGCACCATAAGCCTGTTATCCCCGGGGTAGCTTTTATCCGTTGAGTGATACCCCTTCCACTCGGAGGTACCAGATCACTAAGCCCGACTTTCGTCCCTGCTCGACTTGTAAGTCTCGCAGTCAAGCACCCTTATGCCTTTGCACTCTTCGGCTGGTTTCCATTCAGCCTGAGGGTACCTTTGGGCGCCTCCGTTACTCTTTAGGAGGCGACCGCCCCAGTCAAACTGCCTACCTGACACTGTCCGGCGCCCAGATTCATGGGACGCCGTTAGAGCCGACATCCAACAAGGGTGGTATTTCAACGTTGACTCCACCGAGGCTAGCGCCCCAGCTTCAAAGTCTCCCACCTATCCTACACATGCTGAACCTCAGTCCAATATCAAGCTACAGTAAAGCTCCACGGGGTCTTTTTGCCCTGCCGCGGGTAACCTGCATCTTCACAGGTATTTCAATTTCGCCGGATCCCTCGTTGAGACAGCGCCCAGATCGTTACGCCATTCGTGCGGGTCGGAACTTACCCGACAAGGAATTTCGCTACCTTAGTACCGTTATAGTTACGGCAGCCGTTTACCGGGGCTTCAATTCAGAGCTTGCACCCCTCCTCTTAACCTTCCGGCACTGGGCAGGCGTCAGCCCCTATACGTCAGCTTTCGCTTTAGCAGAGACCTGTGTTTTTGCTAAACAGTCGCCTGGGCCGTTTCACTGCGGCCTCGATCAGCGGCACACCGAAATGCGCGGCTGCGAGGCACCCCTTCTCCCGAAGTTACGGGGTCATGTTGCCGAGTTCCTTAACGAGGGTTCTTCCGATCGCCTTGGTATGCTCTACCCGTCTACCTGCGTCGGTTTGCGGTACGGACACCTCTGATCTCGCTAGACACTTTTCTTGCAGGATCGGCTCGGTCGAATTGGCTTTCGCCTCTCATTCGCTGCTCGGAGTTGATGAGAAGGCGGATTTTCCTGCCTTCTCCCCCTACCGGCTTAGACGCACATAGCCAAAGTGCGCTCAACCTACCGTTCCCGGTCATGCCATTGCTCCCAGGACCGCTTCTCACCTGCTGCCTCGACGGCTTGCGCCGCCTCAGCTCACAGGCATCCACGGACCAGGCACCTTGCGGTGCAAACGATCGTCGGTGGTATCGGAATATCAACCGATTGTCCATCGCCTACGGCTTTCGCCCTCGGCTTAGGTCCGACTAACCCTGAGCGGATTAACCTTCCTCAGGAAACCTTAGACATACGGCGTGCACGTTTCTCACGTGCATTTCGCTACTCATGCCGGCATTCGCACTTCCGCACGCTCCAGCCGTCCTCACGGTCGACCTTCACTGCTGAGCGGAACGCTCCCCTACCACTGGATTGGCCCGAAGGCCGCACCAATCCGAAGCTTCGGTATCAGGCTTTAGCCCCGTTGGATCTTCGGCGCGGAATCACTTGACCAGTGAGCTGTTACGCACTCTTTAAATGGTGGCTGCTTCTGAGCCAACATCCTGGTTGTCTGAGCGACTCCACATCCTTTCCCACTTAGCCTGAATTTTGGGACCTTAGCTGTCGGTCTGGACTGTTTTCCTCTCGACCACGAAGCTTAGCCCTCGCAGTCTGACTCCCGGGGTGTGCAGTCATGGGATTCGGAGTTTGATTGGGTTTGGTAAGCGGGAAGCCCCCTAGCCCATTCAGTGCTCTACCCCCACGACTTAACCCCCGAGGCTAGCCCTAAAGCTATTTCGGGGAGAACCAGCTATCTCCGAGTTCGATTGGCATTTCACCGCTACCCACAGGTCATCCCATAACTTTTCAACGTTAACGGGTTCGGTCCTCCACGGAACATTACTTCCGCTTCAACCTGCCCATGGGTAGGTCACTCGGTTTCGGGTCTACTCGCGGCGACTCTGACGCCCTGTTCAGACTCGCTTTCGCTACGGCTTCGTCCTTCGCGGACTTAACCTTGCCACCTGCAAGTAACTCGCCGGCTCATTCTTCAAAAGGCACGCCATCAGGCTACCCGACGCAAGCGCCGGGCAACACCCTCTGACTGTTTGTAAGCGCACGGTTTCAGGTACTATTTCACTCCCCTCCCGGGGTGCTTTTCACCTTTCCCTCACGGTACTGGTTCACTATCGGTCGCCAGGAGTATTCAGCCTTGGACGGTGGTCCGCCCAGGTTCCCACATGAGAGACCTTCCACGTGGTACTCAGGGACACGGCCGAGAGTCGGATCGCTTTCGCATACGGGGCTATCACCCTCTTCGGCTGGCCGTTCCAGGCCACTTCCGCTAGCGATACCGATTTGTCACTCTCTGCGAGCCTCACAGGGCACGCAGGCCGGCCCTACAACACCACGACCGCAACGGCTGTGACCTGTCACGCGGCCATGGTTTGGGCTCCTCCGCTTTCGCTCGCCACTACTCACGGAATATTTTCTTCTCCTCGAGGTACTGAGATGTTTCAGTTCCCTCGGTTACCTCGACCGCTCTATGTATTCGAAACGGCCGTACCCGGGCGTTACCCCGGGTGGGTTTCCCCATTCGGACATCTCCGGATCAGCGCTTGCTCGCAGCTCCCCGAAGCATTTCGTTGCCTGCCACGTCCTTCATCGGCTCCTGGCGCCTAGGCATCCACCGCACGCCCTTTGTAGCTTGACCTACATTCTCACGCGTCCAGCACGGGGCTGGATCTCACGCGAGCGTGACGTCGGAATTTCCTCGACGAAATCAATGCTTCCAGTCTTCGGTTGATAAGTCGCGCCCGTTGCGGGGCGCCCGCCGCGGAGAAGGATCTCCCCGGCGCCAGCGCGGTCATCCGCTGACCACCGTCCACGACTCCATTCGTCGCGCGCGGTGGTCAGGGGATGGGGTTCGATGGGGTTGTTCAACATGATCGCGGGCACCGCGTTTCAATGGTTACCCGCGGAGCCCGTGGATGGTATCACCGGCACGTTTGAGGGTCAAGGACGGCCACGCTGGATCCGTTCCTGGAGGCCAGGCCGCAGGCCCACGGCACACCCTTCGACCAGCGACCGAGCCGGTGACGGCCCGAGCGTTCAATCGGGGCAGGCTGCCTACCGTGGAGCGTTTGCTCCCGGCTCGAGGACCAGGGCGGGGGGCTCACTGTGCACCAGGTACTCGAACTCCTGGCGGAAGGCTTCTGGCGACAGGTTGCAGGTGGCGGCTAGGCGCGCGACCTCGTGCGGGTCCTCGAAGTCATCGCGACGGAGGCGAATCATGTAGCGACGGGCGATCGCGTACCGGATCGAATGGGTGTCCACGGTCCGCACCCGGGTCCGTCCCGTCTCCGGGTCGAGCATCTTCGCGAACGGGACGGGGACGAAGTGTCCGCCGTCCAGGGAGATCATGTCCGCGTTCCCGCCCGCGAGCAGGTGCTTGGCGGCGCAGTAGCCGAGGTCACGAGCGTATTCCATGTCGTAGGGGATGGGATCGGCGCAGCGCAGCTCATACCCGATGTCCTTGGCCGAGATGGTCATCTGGACGCCCAGGGCGGTGAGGCGCCTGCGCACCTGGGTCTTGATCACCTCGCCGATGTTGACTTCATCGATCCGAAGGTTGCCGTGCGCATCACGCTCGACGTCTTCGAGCCGGGAAATGTCCTGCGGATCGATCCGCAGCGCGAGACCCTCGGCGATGATCGCCACTCCGTACCGATGCCCGTCGCTCAGTCGCTTGATGATCGATCCGGCCAGGGTGTCGATGAACGGCTTGAGCCGGACCTCCTCGCCCTCGAACTCCTCGGGAATCAGCGTCAGCGTGGCACCGGCCGCCTTGCCGATGCCGAGGGCCAGGTGGCCGGCCTTGCGACCCATCGCGATGACGAAGTACCACCGGGACGTGGTCCGCGCATCGACCATGAGGTTCTTCACGATCTCGACGCCCAGGTGGCGCGCGGTCTGGTAGCCAAACGTGTCGACGTGTATTGGCAGGGAGAGGTCGTTGTCAATCGTCTTGGGCACGTGGACGACGCGCAGTCGTCCTGCTGCCAGGTCCGCGAGCTTCATGGCCGAGAAGGCCGTGTCATCTCCCCCGATCGTGATCAGCTGATCCACCCCGAGACGGAGCAACGACATCAGGGCGTTGTCCAGGAGCTCCGGACGGCTCGTGGGATTGGCTCGAGAGATCCCGATGTGCGATCCACCGCGAAAGTGGATGCGGCTGACGTCGTCGATGTCCAGGGGCAACACGTGGTCGAGGTCCCCCTGCATGATCCACTCGAACCCATCCTGGATGCCCAGGACGTCGATGTCCTCCAGTCGGGCCCGGATGGTGGCGGCTCCGATGACACTGTTGATGCCGGGTGCCGGGCCCCCGCCCACCAAGATCGCCAGCTTCTGCTCCATGTTGGCGCGCTCCCTGGAGTGCCGTGCGGGCCGTAATTTCCAAGCGCCGGCGCTCGACGTCGTGCACGAGGTGGTGGAGATGAGGGGACTCGAACCCCTGACCCCCTCCTTGCAAAGGAGGTGCTCTCCCAGCTGAGCTACATCCCCGACGAGGCGATGCTATCCGATCGGCGGGGATGGTGGGCGTTTCTGGACTCGAACCAGAGACCTCTGCCTTATCAGGGCAGTGCTCTAACCAGCTGAGCTAAACGCCCTCCTGGATCTCGTCGGCTGAAGAGTGACAGGAACCTTTGAATCAACGTTGCAGGTCTGATGGGTCTCCGAGGCGGCCAGGCTACCGCTTGCGCGGCGCACCGATCCCTCGAATGATCGGTACGTTACAAACCTGGTCGATCGACCTGGAAGTGGCGGCGCACGGCGAACCGTGAACCGCGTTCTCCCTAGAAAGGAGGTGATCCAGCCGCACCTTCCGGTACGGCTACCTTGTTACGACTTCGTCCCAATCACCAATCCCACCTTCGACGGCTGCCTCCTTACGGTTGGCCCACCGGCTTCGGGTGTTATCGGCTTTCATGACGTGACGGGCGGTGTGTACAAGGCCCGGGAACATATTCACCGCAGTGTGCTGACCTGCGGTTACTAGCAACTCCGGCTTCATGCAGGCGAGTTGCAGCCTGCAATCCGAACTGAGACCGGCTTTATGGGATTAGCTCCACCTCGCGGTTTGGCAACCCGTTGTACCGGCCATTGTAGCGTGTGTGTAGCCCAGGACGTAAGGGCCATGCTGACTTGACGTCATCCCCACCTTCCTCCGAGTTTCTCTCGGCAGTCTGGCATGAGTGATACAACATGCCACGGGGGTTGCGCTCGTTGCGGGACTTAACCCAACATCTCACGACACGAGCTGACGACAGCCATGCAACACCTGCATATCGGTCCCTTTCAGGTCGGCGACGTTTCCGCCGCGTACCGATACATGTCAAGCCCTGGTAAGGTTCTTCGCGTTTCGACGAATTAAACCACACGCTCCGCTGCTTGTGCGGGCCCCCGTCAATTCCTTTGAGTTTTAGCCTTGCGGCCGTACTCCCCAGGCGGAACACTTAATGCGTTAGCTTCGGCACTGCCGGGGTCGATACCGACAACGCCTAGTGTTCATCGTTTACGGCTAGGACTACCGGGGTATCTAATCCCGTTTGCTCCCCTAGCTTTCGCGCCTCAGCGTCAAGAGTGGGCCAGGTAGCCGCTTTCGCCACTGGTGTTCCTCCCGATATCTACGCATTTCACCACTACACCGGGAATTCCGCTACCCTCTCCCACCTTCCAGCCGACCAGTATCCGATGCCGTTTTCCAGTTGAGCCGGAAGCTTTCACATCGGACTTGGCCAGCCGCCTGCGCGCGCTTTACGCCCAGTAAATCCGGACAACGCTCGCCACCTACGTATTACCGCGGCTGCTGGCACGTAGTTAGCCGTGGCTTATTCCCCAGGTACCGTCTTGTATCTTCCCTGGGAAAAGAGGTTTACGACCCGAGAGCCTTCATCCCTCACGCGGAGTTGCTGCCTCAGACTTTCGTCCATTGGGCAAAATTCCCGACTGCTGCCTCCCGTAGGAGTCTGGGCCGTTCTCAGTCCCAGTCTGGCTGATCATCCTCTCAGACCAGCTACCGATCGTCGCCTTGGTGAGCCGTTACCTCTCCAACTAGCTAATCGGACGCAGGCCCCTCCGGAAGCGCCTTTCGGCTTTGGACGGCGAAATGAATCGCCGACCACATGCGGTATTAGCCACCCTTTCGGGCAGTTATTCCCCACTTCCGGGCAGGTCACCTACGCGTTACTCAGCCGTGCGCCACTAGGTTGATCGAGCAAGCCCGATCAACCCCGTTCGACTTGCATGTCTCATGCACCCCGCCAGCGTTTGTCCTGAGCCAGGATCAAACTCTCCGAACAAAAAACCAGTGGTCTCGCCTTGCGGCTGCTCCACCGGTAAAGGGTCCAGACGTTGGTCCGTTGACTCGGGGGTTCCTGTCACTCTTCAGCTGATAAGGCAACGCCACCGATTGAATCGGCTTCGTTCGATTCGAGGCCTCCTTGGGAGAAACCCCGGTGGTCATGCGGCGCGACACGTTGTCGCCGTTCACGGACCACCCGCCGGTGGTCGACCGGCGCGACTGATGATACTAGGGAGCACGCTCCAAACTGTCAACCGCGATGCGGCTCAGGAGCGCTCGACCTGGCGACGGCCCTGCATGGATCGGATGAGGGTCACGTCGTCGGCATATTCGAGGTCCCCGCCAACGGGCAACCCCCGCGCAATGCGGGTAACCGACGGGACGAGGTCGCCCAGCAGGTCGCCGAGGTACATGGCCGTGGCCTCTCCCTCGAGGGTCGGGTTGGTGGCCAGGATGACCTCCTCCAGGGTTCCGTCCTGCGCGCGGACGATGAGCTCGCGGGCCTTGATCCGCTCCGGCCCGATGCCGTCCATGGGACTGATCGCGCCGTGAAGAACGTGATAGCGCCCGTGGTATTCGCGGGTCCGCTCGATGGCGAGCACGTCGAGGGGCTCCTCGACGACACAGATGCGGGTCGCGTCGCGTTGCGGGTCGGCACAAATCGCGCAGGGATCCACCCCGACATCGGTGATGTTGCAGCACGTCGAGCAGTAGGCGACCTGCTCCTTGATCGCGATCAGGGCCTCGGCCAGGGCACGAGCCTCGTCAGCGGAGCTGCGGAGGACGTGGTACGTGAGCCGCTGGGCGGTCTTGGGGCCCACCCCCGGGAGGCGGTTGAAGGCCTCGATCAGACGGGCGACGGGCGCAATGAGGCCGGCCATGGACCGATGCGGCTCCTGCTCAGCGCAGGCCGGGGATGCCGGGCAGCCCCATGCCGCCGGTCACCGCCGCCATCTTCTCCTCGGCGAGCTGCTTGCTCTGGGAGAGGGCATCGGTCATGGCCGCAAAGACCAGGTCCTGGAGGAGCTCGACGTCCTCGGGGTCGACGATGCCGGGATCGATGACCACCTCGCGCAGCTCCTGCGCGCCGGTCATGACCACCTTCACCGCTCCCCCACCGACCGTGGCCTCGACCGTGGCCTCCCGCAGCTCCTGCTGGACGCGGGCCATGTTGGCCTGCATCTCCTGGGCCATCCTGGTCAGCTGACCGATGTTCACGACGACCGAACCTCCGGCGCGTCGACCAGCTGCCCGCCGGTGATCTCGAGCGTCCGCTGGAGGAGGGCGGCGGCCTCCGGGTCGTCGGTCGGGGCGATGGCCTCCTCGACGGTGAGCGGCTCGAGGTCGACCGAGGCGGCCACGCACTCCACCGACCAGGCCCCGCCGAACACGGTGCCGAGCAGCTCCTCGATGTTCCGCGCGCGCCCGGAGATGAGCCCGCGCATGAACTCGCGTCCCTCGGGGAAGGCGAGGGTCAGGCGGGCGCCCTCCAGCTCGTAGGGGCGGCACTCCTTGATGAGCGGCTTCACGACCGGGTGCGCTCGGTCCACGACCTCTCCCCAGCGCGAGCGGATCTCGATCAGGGTCGGGCGCTCGGACGACGAAGGCGCCGGGACCGATGGCGCGGCCGCGGGCTCTGGGGCTGGCTCGGCGGCGGCGGCGGCCGGCGGCGGAGCCATCGTTGGCTCAGGGGGCGTGGGCACGGCGGCTGGCCTGGATGCGGGGATGGGCTTGGGTCTGTCGGGCGGCGTCGGTGTCGCCGGGATGGGGGTCGGGGCGGGTGCCGGCGCGGCGGCAGCAGGGCGAGGCGACGCGGCCGCGATCTCGTTCGCGCCGACCGAGGCATCGACGGCGAGGAGCTCCAACAGCAGCCGCGAGCGGCCGTCGCGCGCGCCGGGGCCACCCGCCTCGGAGGCGGCGCGCAGGACGGCTGCCAGGCGACGGGCGAGCGCCGGGTCAGGGGGCGGCGCGGCCAGCAGGCGGCCGCGACCGTCGGCTTCGAGCTGCTGGGCCACCTGGCCCAGGTCGCGCCCCGCGTCGGACAGGTCGGCGATGCGGTGCAGGGCTCCGGGTGCATCTCCGGCGACCAGCGCGTCGAGCAGGCCACCGATGGCCTCCTCGTCGGCGAGGCCAACGGCATCGCGGACCGAGCTCTCGTCGACCTGGTCCCCGGCGTACGAGAGCACCTGGTCGAGCAGCGACTCGGCATCGCGCATGCCGCCATCGGCCAGGCGGGCGATGAGGGTCAGCGCGGCCGGATCGGCCTGGACGCCCTCCGCGGTCGTGATCCGGTTCAGCTTGGCGGCGATGACATCGGTCGCAAGACGGCGGAACTCGTAGCGCTGGGTGCGGCTGACGACCGTGGGCGGGACGCGGTGCAGATCGGTCGTGGCCAGGATGAAGACGACGTGGTCGGGCGGCTCCTCGATCAGCTTGAGCAGCGCGTTGAACGCGTGCGAGCTGAGCATGTGGACCTCGTCGATGATGTAGACCCGTCTCCGGAGTTCCGCCGGGGCGGTGAGAGCCCGCAGCACGAGATCGCGCGCGTCCTCGACCAGTCCGTGCGAGGCGGCGTCGATCTCGATCACGTCCATGGCCCGGCCCTCACGGATCGCGACGCAGGCGGCGCAGTGGTCGCACGGCTCCCCGTCATCGCCGCGCTCGAGGCAGTTGATGGCCTTGGCCAGGATGCGCGCGGTGGAGGTCTTGCCGGTTCCGCGCGGACCAACCAGGAGGTAGGCGTGGACCAGGCGGTCGGTGGCAACTGCGCGCCGCAGGGTGTTGATGATGGCGTCCTGGCCGACGACCTCGCTGAAGCGCTGGGCGCGCCAGCGGCGGTACAGGGCGCGGCGAGGCCCGGTCACCGGGGCGGCCGGATCGGCCGCTGAAACGGTGCTGGTTTCGGTCTCGGGATCGGCTGGCACAGGCGTTTGGGAGCCCCTTGGCATGACCCCCCTACCCTACACGGGCGGCGGCGGATGGGTGTTGTGGCCGTGCGCCCGGCTTCGAGCGCCGCTCCCCGCACACGCGACGGAACCCGGCTCCAGCCAGGTCGTCCCACGGCACTCGACGGGAACCGCTTACCGCTGCTTCCTTCCGGATCTGACGGGGTTCGCGGGCCGCCGCTGCGTGGGACCCGACTCTCAACGTCGGGTGCCGTCGTGGGAGGCGGAGGTCGACGACCTCAGCCGGGATGTCAGCCCCGCTAGAGCGGATTGCGGGTACAGGGCACCGCTAGTTCCCCGCCTGAGCACGGCCGCGGCGGATGGTACAGCGTGTGGCGGAGAGGGGGGGATTCGAACCCCCGACGGGTTGCCCCGAACCGCATTTCCAATGCGGCGCCATAGGCCTCTAGGCGACCTCTCCGCGAGTCTCGACCGCGGACGGGCTCGATCGGTTCAGGTGGCGGAGAGGGAGGGATTCGAACCCTCGGTGCTCATCGCACACCGCTTTTCGAGAGCGGCACCATCAACCACTCGGACACCTCTCCGGCGGGCGAGTCTATCAGAGGGTACCGATCAGGCCGGGAGAACGGCCTCGTCGGTCAAGCGACGCGCTTCGGCTTCACGGACACCGGAGATGACCGCGATGTGATGGCCGAGGGCCGGGTTGCGGGCGAGGTCCAGGACCGACCCGGCGCACCCGTGCTCGGGGTCGCGCACGGCGTACACGAGAACCTCGACCTTGGCCTCGATCAGTGCCCCCACGCACATGGCGCACGGCTCGTGGGTCGAGAAGATGGTGACCTCCGACAGCCGATGCCCGTCCAGCTTGTGGGCGGCGGCCTGGACGGCGCGCAGGACGGCATGGGCGGTGGGGTCATGGGCGGCGTTTCGACGGTCGTGCTCCCGACCGATCATGGCGTCATCGAGGACGGCCACGGCGCCGATGGGAGTCTCTCCCTCTGCTGCACCCCGCCGCGCTTCGGCGATCGCTTCGGCCATGAAAAGCTCGTAGTTCACCGGACGCCGAGTCTAGCAGAGGGGTCCCGCTGGACCGCCGTATCCTTCGGACCGTGCCGGCCTGGACCCGACTCGACACCGCGCTCCTGGTGATCGTGACCGCGGTGGCGGCAGCGATCCGCCTGTGGGGCCTCGGGACCCCGGACCAGCTCGTGTTCGACGAGATCTTCTACGCCCAGAACGCGTGCCTGCTGGCGACGAGCCCCGACGTGTGCGGGATCGCGGCCCCGGTCAGCGCCGCCCATCCCCCGCTCGGCCAGTGGCTGATCGCAGCCGGGATTGCGGTGTTCGGATACGACCCGTTCGGCTGGCGCATCGCGTCGGCGGTGGCCGGGGCGGCGACGGTGGCGCTGACCTATGTGCTGGCCAGGCTCGTCCTGCGCGGGGTGGACCCGGTGCCCGCCACGATCGGGGCGGCGGTGGCCGCCGGACTGCTGGCCCTGGACGTGCTCCACCTCGTGTTGTCGCGAGTCGCCATGCTCGACGTCTTCCTCGCCCTGTTCGTGGTGGCGGGATTCGTGGCGATCCTGCTCGACCTGCAGCGCGGGCCGCGGCCGGCGGGCCGCGGCATCGGTCAGTGGCTGTTCGGCCGGCCCTGGCGGCTGGCGGCGGGCCTGCTCATCGGTGCCATGGTGGCCGTCAAGTGGACCGGCCTGTACTCCGCGCTGGGGATCATCGGGCTGGTCGTGGCCTGGGAGATCGTTGCCCGTCGACGGGGAGACGGCGGAGAACCGGTGCGCTGGGGACGGGCCTTCGGACTCGCCTTCCGCGCGGAGGGCGTGCGTACGGCGGTCATCCTGGGCGTGGTGCCGCTGCTCGTGTACCTCGCGACCTATCTCGGGGTGGCGGAGGGCTCGCTGGTGGCACTCCCCTGGCGCGAGGGCAGCTGGTGGCGGGACGTCGCCTCGCACCAGGTGGCCATGGCCCGCTTCCACGCCGGCCTCGAGGGCCAGCACCCCTACGAATCGCCCTCGTGGTCGTGGTTCCTCCTGAAGCGACCGGTGGCCTTCTACTTCACCGACGGGGCGACATACAACCACATCCTGGCCCTGGGCTCGCCGGTCGCCTGGTGGCCGGCGCTCGTCGTTTTCGGGTGGCTCGCGGTCAGCTGGCTGCTGGGACCACGCGCGCTCGCGGTGGCCGTGGTGCTGGTCGGAGGGATGTCCGCCTACCTCCCCTGGCTGCTGCTCGGCGCCGCGCGGAGCCAGATCTTCATCTGGTACGTCCTCCCGGCGCTGCCCTTCCTGTACGTGGCGATGGGCGTGGCCGCGGTCCGGTGGCGAGGATGGGCTCGCGGTGCGCTCGGGGTGGGCCTGGCCGCCGCGCTGGTGGCCTTCATCTTCTTCTGGCCCATCGCCACGGCGTCTCCCCTGTCCCCAGACGACTGGCGGACGCGGATGTGGCTCACCGACTGCGCACGGCCCGACGGCGCGCCGACCCTGACCCTTCCCGACGACACGATCAACACCGGGCCCCCGCCCGATGGATGGTGCTGGATCTAGGGGAACTCCACTCCTTCGAGGAACGAGGTGAAGGCGTCAATCGCATTCGGGTCGGGGGCGAGGCCGACGGGGTAGATGAAGTAGAAGAAGTAGCCATTACCGGCGTGGAGAAGGGCCGCGGTGGCGATCAGGGCGCCGCCATCCGGTGCGTCCGCCGGACAGTGCTTGGTGAGCAGACGCGCCGGTTCACCTCCCACGGTCGTCCCGTCATCGGTCTCGAGGGTCGTGGGGCAATCGTTCTCCACCGCGTCGATGGCGACCTGGTCATCGACGAATTGGTCGAGGGTCTTGGCGGTGGCGGTGGCGGCTGCCCAGATGGTGGTCCCCCGAGTCGAATAGAACTTGTCGGAATTCGCGGAGTCGCTGCCGAAGCTGTCCGCTTCCGTCCAAGCGACGGTGGCCGGCTCCGGCCGCCACGCCTCCGGTAGCGCGACGGAATAGCCGTACAACGGCGAGACAAACACCGACGGCGACGCCGACGGCAATGTTGATGCGGCCGGCGTAGGCGTGGAGCTCGCGATTCCGCATGCGGTCAACCAAATCAGCGCGCCGATGCCCAAGACCGAGACTCGAATCGGTGGGGTTCTCATCGCTGGCGACGGTGCTCGCCCGCGCGCGGAATTGTCAAGGACGACGACGGGGCTAGTTCCCTGACAGGCGATGGAGCAGCTGCTGGAGGAAGTCGCTGCGGTCCACGTTCGCGACGTGGGTGAAGTACTCGTCCTGGAGCTTGTAGATCACGATGAGCGTCCCGATCAGCCACTTGTGCTGATCCAGCAGCGCAAACCCGTGCTCCTGCCAGTCCGCTCGGTGCTTGACCGCGCGCTGCCAGGCCAGGATCGTCGCCGACACCAGGAACAGCGGCTCGAGGAAGTTCGGGAAGGCGGCGAGGAACAGCTCATTTTCGGTCACGAGGAAGGCGACCTGACCGATGGAGCGGAACAGGAAGAGCCCGAGCATCAACCGCCGGATGGGCCACTCCCGGCGGTACCCCACGACGACGATCGCGACGTAGGTCACCCAGTCGGTGATCTTGTCGACCGGCTGGTAGATCTCGTTCGGGAGGCCGAGGGGGATCAGCAGGTCGCCGTCGACGCCGTCGAGGGCGAAGTTCGCCCAGCCCGCCGCGAACGGGAACCGAATGATGAGCAGGGGGACGACGAATTTTGCCGCGACGATGAGGGCAACCCCCACGGCCTCGAGCGGGGTCGTGCCGGGGGCCAGGATGCGGCGCATCACACGTCTGTCCCCTCCTCGGCGGTCAGGGCCTGAGGGAGCATCGACCTGATCCCGGGTTTCCGGTCAGTCCTTGGTGCCGGCCTCGCTCAGCTCGAAGATGTTGCCCTCGCTGTCGGTGAACCAGGCGGCCTTGCCGCCGCCGGCGCTCATGATCCCGTTCACCGTCTTGTAGCCTTCCCCAAAGTCGTATTCCTCGAATTGCAGGCCGCGGGCCCGGAGGCCCTCGACCACCGCTTCGAGCCCGGTCACGCTCCAGCCGGCCACGGTGTTCTTCGCTGTTCCCGCGAACGGCGTCTCGAACGCGTGGAGCCACGTGCCGTCGGCGAACTGGTACCAGGTCCCTGCCTCGTCCTCGATGTCCGGCGTGATGCCCAGCTTGTCCGCGTACCAGGCTTTCGCCCGCTTCAGGTCGACCGCGGCGACGCTGGCGTGGATGGGAAACGAGCTGAGCATGTGCATGGCCTCCGGAGGGTGGGACTGGCGTGCCCGAGAGGACTCGAACCTCCGACCTTCAGGTCCGCAACCTGACGCTCTATCCGCTGAGCTACGGGCACACGAGAGTCGCTGTGGCGGAGAGGGAGGGATTCGAACCCTCGGAAGAGGAAATCCCCTTCAACGGTTTAGCAAACCGCCGCACTAGGCCACTATGCGACCTCTCCGAAAGCGGCGCCGATGATAGCATCTGCCTCTCGGGACCCGGCCTCCGCCAGCCGGTCGGGATTCCGTCGCCGTTACTGCCCACCAGCCCGCCGCCAATCGAGACGCACCCCCGTGACGCGCATACTCATCATCGGTTTTCCCGTATCCGACAGTCCCGCCGAGGCGGTGCAGCAGGCTGCCCTGAGCGCGGCCGGACGCGATGTCCGAATCGAGCGCTGGGAGCGCAAGGCGCACCAGCTCAGCGAGGCGTTGGGCAGCGTGGTCGATCCCGACGTGCTGGGCGCCATGGTCGGATCCCCGCACAAGGAGAAGGCCGCGTCGCTCATCGGTCTGCTGTCCGACGAGGCCCGCGCCAGCGGCGCGGTCAACGTGGCCGTCAACCAGGAAGGGCGCCTGCACGGCTACAACACCGATGTGGCCGGCGTGCGCGCCGGCCTGGAGTCGATCCTCCCCGAGAGCACGTCGCGGTGGCCCCGCCAAGCCGTGGTCCTGGGCGCCGGTGGCGGGGCGCGGGCCGTCGTCGCGGTCCTGCTCGAGAGCGGATTTCAGCGCATCGCCGTTTTCAACCGCCATCTTCACCGGGCGGAAGCGGTGGTCGCGCACTTCGACCGGGCCGCGCGGGAGACGGACCTGCGCGCGCTGCCGTGGCACGAGACGATCATCGAGTCGGAGCTGAGCCGCGCGCGACTCGTGGTCAACGCCTCGGGCGTGGGCGCAGGCGCAGACGAGAGCCCGCTCCCCGCCGAGCTGCTGCCGGACGAGCTGTTCGTCCTGGACCTGGTCCTGGCCCGCGACGAGACGCCGCTCCTGCGGGAAGCGGCGAAGCGCGGTGGGACGGTGGCCAACGGGCAGGCCTCGTTCCTGGTGGCGCAGACCGCGGCCTTCGAACTGTGGAACGGGATGCCGGCGCCGGCCGATGTCATGCGCGCCGCCCTGGCCAAGCACCTGGGCCAGCCGGAAGAAGGGCTCGCCGTCGTCGGCGACTGAGCCGGGCGAGGGCGGACGGTGATGTTCTACACATCGGGCTGGGTGCACGTCATCTGTGGCTGCATGTTCTGCGGCAAAACCGACGAGATGCTCCGCCTCTTGCGCCGCTTCGCGATCGCCGGGCGCGAAGTCGTGCTCGTCAAGCCACGGGTCGACACGCGGACGGCGGAAGAAACCGTGGTCTCACGCTCCGGCGCCCAGCATCGGGCCGTGGCCGTGGACACCTCCGCGGACATCGAAGCCGTGGTGGGCACGGCCGACATCGTGGCCATCGAGGAGGGCCAGTTCTGGGACATGGGCTTGACCGAGGTGGTGGGGCGCCTGGCCAGCGGCGGCAAGCAGGTGCTCGTCACTGGCCTGGACCAGGACTACCGCGGGGATCCCTTCGGACCGATGCCAGCGCTGATGGCGCTGGCCGACGAGGTCACCAAGCTGACCGCCATCTGCATGGTGTGCGGCGAGCCCGCGACCCGGACCCAGCGCCTGATCGACGGCCGGCCTGCCCCCGTCGACTCCCCGCTGATCATGGTGGGCGGGATGGGTGACGAGAAATACGAGGCGCGCTGCAGGCTCCACCACGAAGTGCCCACGGTGGGGAATAGCGGTCCCTAGAGCCGCGTGGCGGCGGGGGTGAGATGCGAACCCACGGAGGCTTGCACCTCAGCGGTTTTCAAAGTCTGCCGCTCGACCCTGGAACCACTACCCCAGGCGTTTGATCGCTTCGTCGGTGGTGATCACATCCGCGAACTCGCGGTGCACGCTTGCGAGCGCGGTCCGATGGACGAGCTCCGCCGGATAGACCTCACCATCGGGACCCTCGCGGTCGTACGTGGAGCACGCATCTCCCACGTACCAGGTCTCAAACCCGAGATTGGCAGCCATCCGAACCGTGGTCGAACCGCAGTGATCGGTGGTGAACGCGGCGATCACCACGGTCGTCGCCCCCGTACTGCGCAGCCGTTCCTCGAGATCGGTGCCGATGAACGCGGAGTTCACCTCCTTGGTGAGCACGGGCTCCCCTTCCTGCGGCATGGCCTCATCCATGAACTCGAACCCGGGGTTGCCTTCGTGAAGCATCGGCCAGTCCGGATCCGTCTCGCGCTGCCGAACGTGGATGATCGGTGCTTCTGCCGTGCGCCACGCGTGCAGGAGCCGGGCGACGTTCTGTTCGGCGCTGGGATCGTTGTTCCGCTGTCCGAGCGCGGGGTCATCCCACGCCTTCTGAACATCGACGACGAGCAAGGTGGGCTTCGGCAAAGTGGTTCATCCTCATCGCGGTTTGCTGGCGGAGGGGGTGGGATTCGAACCCACGGAGGCTTGCACCTCAGCGGTTTTCAAGACCGCCGCATTCGTCCGCTCTGCCACCCCTCCGCGGTGATTATCCGCCGATGGAATCGGCGCCGAAGTGCGGGCGCAGGGCCTCGGGAATGGCCACCGAGCCATCGGGCTGGAGATGGTGCTCCAGGAGCGCGGCGATGGTCCGGGCGAGAGCGACCCCCGAGCCGTTGAGGGTGTGGACGAGCTCCGGCTTGGCATCGGCGGCAGATCGGTACCGGACGTTCATGCGGCGCGCCTGGAAATCGGTGTAGTTGGAGCACGAGCTGATCTCGAGCCATTTCCCCACGCCCGGCGACCACGCCTCGAGGTCGTAGCCGCGGGCCTGGGCGAAGCCCACATCGCCGGTGCAGCGCTCGACCGTGCGGAACGGCAGCTCGAGGGCCTGCAGGACGGCCTCCGCGTCCGCGGTCAGGGTCTCCAGCTCCGCGTCCGATGTCTCGGGCGTGACGAACTTCACGAGCTCGACCTTGTCGAACTGGTGCACCCGGAGCAGGCCGCGGGTGTCCTTGCCGGCAGCCCCCGCCTCCCGGCGGAAGCAGGGGGTGTAGGCGGCGTAGCGGATGGGCAGGGCGCCGGCAGCCAGGATCTCGTCGCGGTGGATGTTCGTCACCGGCACCTCGGCGGTGGGGGCGAGGTACAGGCCGTCGCGCTCGACGACGTACATCTGCGCCTCCTTGTCGGGAATCTGGCCGGTGCCGCGGGCCGAGTCCTCGTTGACGAGGACCGGGGGCCAGACCTCGGTGTACCCGCGCTGGGTCGCCATGTCGAGGAACAGACCGATGAGCGCGCGCACCAGGCGCGCGCCGGCGCCCGTATACAGGACGAAGCCCGTGCCGGCGATCTTGGCCCCGCGCTCGAGGTCGAACAGGTTCAGGCTCGCGCCGATGTCCCAGTGCGGCGGTCGATCCGCGGCAGGCAGCGGCTCGCCCCACGAACGAATGACCGGGTTGTCCTCGGGCCCGGCCCCGTCCGGGACCTCGTCGCGCGGCGGGTTGGGGACGAGGAGGAGATCCGCCTCGAGCTCGGCTTCAACGAAGGCAAGCTGCGCATCCAGGGCCGCAATCCGCTCGCCCAGGGAGCCGAGCGACGCCTTGCGCGCCTCGGCCTCGTCGGTCTGGCCGGCGCGCACCAGCTCCCCCACCTCCTTGCTGCCCGCGTTCCGCTCGTGCTTGGCGGCATCGGCGGCGGCCAGGACCTCGCGCCGTCGCCCGTCATTCGTCAGCAATCGGTCGATGACCTCAGGGCCTTCTCCCTTGCGGGCAATGGCCGTCTTGACGGCGTCCGGATCGTCGCGAATGGCCTGGATCGAGATCACGCGGCGTCTCCTGCGGCCCGGAGCCGCTCCAGCACGAAGGGCCGATCGAGCGAGGCGAGGAGCCAGCCGGCGCGCGGGCCGGAGGTTCGCCCCAGGAACGCAGCGTACAGGGCGGCGAAGGCCGCCCCGGCCGCGAGCCCGCGCTCCCTGGCCGTCGCGAAGATGGCCGACTGGACGCCCTCCCCCACCCATTCGGTCGCGCTCAGGGCCGCGAGCCCGTTGGCCAACGCCGCACAATACGCGCGCTGGTCGGGGGCCAGGTCCACGACCGCATCCGGGAGGGCGCCGCGCTCGACCTCGACCCGCGCGTCAGCGGGGGCGTAGGCATCCAGCCAGGCATGCGCCGCGCGCGTCCGCTCGTCCACGATCACGAGCTCACGCTCGGAGAGCGCTGACCCCTTTTCAGCGGTGACCCGCTCGACGACGTCGATCCCCGGCAGCTGGGCCAGCAAGGCGAGATGGCCAAACGCGGGCCGATACGCGTCAGCCTCGGCGGCGGGGTCCGCCTCGGGGTCGACCAGCGAAGCGGAGAAGATCCGGTCGGCATCGGCCGGAAGCTCGCCACGGACGGCACGCCCGGCGGTCGCCGCCGCCAATCGGTCGAACTCGTCCATGTGGCGCGGGACGGCATCGGTGTGGACGGGGTCGAACTCGAACGCAACGTTGGGCCGGTGGCGGACGAATAGCAGCCGCATCTCGTTGGGCGGGATGACGGCTGCGATCTCGTGGGCGGGAACCCCGGTCCCGCGCGAGGTGCTCATCCGCTTCCCGCCCACGTTGATGAACTCGTACTGAACGTTCATCGGCGGCTCACGGCGGAAGACCTGGCGGGCAATCGCATCGGATCGGTCTCGCGAGCCGCCGGCCGTGGCCAGGTCCTTGCCGCAGCCTTCCAGGGTGATGCCGAACAGGCTCCACTTGGCCGCCCAGTCCACGTTGAACGGGAGCTTGGCCCGTCCGCCGAAGGGGGCAACCCGGCCCGAGAAGCCACAGCCCGTGGCCCAGGTCACGAGGTCTGCACGGCACGCGTAGGCCACCGTCTCGCCGTTCCAGTCGATGGCCAGGGTGGTGCCCACCCGCCCGCAGTTCTCGCAGATGACCGAGAGCGGCAGCCAGCCCGGCTCCTTCTCGACCCGGCTCACGTCGCGGTAGATGGTCCGGACCGTCTCGGCCTGCTCCAGCGCGCCGCGGATGAAGGGGTCCATGTCGCCGGTCCCGTAGACCTCGCTCATCCAGTACAGCTCCGGGCGGATGCCCAACGGCTCGAAGGTGCCGAGGAACAGGCTCCCGACGAAGTGCCGCGCGTAGCTGGCGGCCGGAGACCCGTCGGGGGCCGGGACGTGCGCGAGGGGCACACCCATGTACCGATCCACCGCGTCGGGGGTCAGCAGGGCCTGGGCGTCCATTGGGTCCAGGTCGTCCACGCCGTACAGGAATCGGGCCGGGATATCGGCGCGGCGCATGGCGCGGTAGATCTCGTCATGGATGACCGGACCACGGAGGCTCCCGACGTGGACCGTGCCCGACGGGGTCTTGGAGTCGTTGATGACCTGCAGCGTCGCCGCGCCCGATGCTTCGGCCGCCCTGGCCGCGATCTCGTCGGCCCAGAACACGGCGGTCCGCGCTACTTGATGCTGACCAGCGTGTAGGCCATGGCGCCGGCCGGGGCCTGGACCGTGATCGTGTCCCCCTTCTTGTGGCCCATGAGCGCAACGCCCACCGGCGACTCGTTGCTGATCCGGCCCTCGCGGGGCGCGGCCTCGGCCGAGCCCACGATCGTGAACGTCTCCTTGCCATCGGGCCCGGTAATGACGACCGTCGAGCCGATCCGGACCTTGTCCCCGTTGGTGTGCTCGATGACCTCGGCGTTCTTCAGCTGCGCTTCGATGGTCGCGATCCGGCCCTCGAGGAACGACTGCTCCTGCTTGGCGTCTTCGTACTCGGCGTTCTCGGAGATGTCGCCGTCCAGCTTGGCGTCATGGATGCGCGCGGCCACGCGGGGGCGCTCCTCGGTGATGAGGTGCCGCAGCTCCACGTTGAGGCGCTCGACGCCCTCTGGAGTCAGATACACGGGCTTGTTGTTCATCGCGTAGGTGCGGTCTCTCGGTAGCAGC
Source organism: uncultured Chloroflexia bacterium (assembly GCA_963816215.1). Taxonomy (GTDB): domain Bacteria; phylum Chloroflexota; class Limnocylindria; order QHBO01; family QHBO01; genus DASTEQ01. Next base: position 36,954 of record CAWFKB010000008.1, read on the forward strand.
GGTGTCGGACCTGGGGATCCGCGTCAGGGCGGCCGTCCCGATAACAAAAAAGCCCCAGCTTCCGCGGCCCGGGAAGCTGGCTCTGTGGCGTCGGCGGATTGTAGGCGTGGGGTGGTCCGGTGTCAAAAACAGCCAGCTCTGGGGATGACCCGGTCAGTGCCCCATGGCGACAAGAATGACCACCACCGCGGCGAGGATGATTCGCTCGACGCTGAACACCGCCAGCGACCGGGTTCGGAGCCAGTTCAGGAGGAAGCGGATGGACGCCCAGCCCGACACGGCGGCCACCACCAGGCCGACCAGCATGGCGACGAGCTGCTCGCTGGGTAGGTCAGCCGTCAGCAGGTGCCGGGCGCCGTACAGGCCGGCACCCAGGGTGATCGGGGTGGCCAGCAGGAAGCTGAAGCGGGCAGCCGACTCGCGGTTCAGGCCCAGGAATAGTCCGGTGGCAATGGTCGCTCCGGAACGACTGATGCCCGGGAGCAGGGCTGCGGCCTGCGAGAAGCCAATGGTCAGCGCGCGCGGGAGGTCCACGCCCGCGAGGTCGCGGTTCCGGCGACCCACTCGGTCGGCGATCCACAGGACGGTGGCCCCGATGACCAGGAACGCGGCAATGGCCAGGTGGGCCGCACTGGTATTGGTATGGAAGGCCTCGGCAATGAGGTCCTCACCGAGGAAGCCGATGACGGCCGCGGGGACGGTCGCCAGGGCGAGCAACCAGGCCAGACGCCGGTCGGGGTCATCCCCGATCCGCCGGTCGCGCAGGCTGGCGAGGCCGGCCCTGATCAGGCGCCACCAATCGCTCCCGAAATAGGCCAGCAGGGCGATCAGCGTCCCAAGGTGCAGGAACACGTCGAATTCGAGACTTCCCACCAGCGGAGAGTCCTCCCAGCCGAACAGCCAGGGGGCGAGCGCCAGGTGGGCAGACGAGCTGATCGGGATGAACTCGGTCAGACCCTGGATGAGACCGATGAGCGCCGCCTGGAGGGCCAGCTCCATCAGTCTGTCGTTCGACTATCGGATGTACAGCGGAGCCAGCACCAGGGTGATGGTCGCCAGCAGCTTGACGAGGACGTGGAGCGACGGGCCGGCGGTGTCCTTGAACGGGTCGCCGACGGTGTCACCAACGACGGCGGCGGCATGGGCCGGCGTCTTCTTGCCGATGACGTTGCCCTCGTCGTCCTTCAGTTGGCCGGACTCGATGTACTTCTTGGCGTTGTCCCACGCCCCGCCGCCGTTGTTCAGGACGGTGGCCAGCAGGACACCGGCGATGGTCCCGACCATCAGGAAGCCTGCGACGGCCTCCGCGCCCAGGAGAAGTCCCACGATGATCGGCGTGGCGACCGCCACCATGCCCGGCAGGATCATCTGACGCAGCGCGGCCTTGGTGGTGATGTCCACCACGCGGGCATAGTCCGGACGCTGGGTGTAATCCATGATCCCCGGCATCTCCCGGAACTGCCGACGGACCTCGACGATGATCGACTGCGCGGTGGTGCCGACCGCCCGGATCGCGAGCGAGCTGAAGAAGTAGACGAGCATCGCGCCGATCAGGGCGGCGATGAACACGCTGACATCGGCCAGGTTCACCGAGGTCAGCAGCTCCGCGCCGGGGACGTGGGCGACGATCCGCCGGGCCTCGATCAGGTTCACCTTGTCGATGTATGCGCTGAACAGCAGGAAGGCGGCGAGGCTTGCCGAGGCGATGGCGTAGCCCTTGGTCAGCGCCTTGGTGGTGTTGCCGACCGCGTCGAGGCGGTCGGTGATCTCACGGGCACCGCCCTCGGCATGGGCGAATTCGGCGATGCCACCGGCGTTGTCGGTGATCGGTCCGAAGGTGTCCATGGCCAGGATGTATGCGGTGGTCATGAGCATGCCCATGGTGGCCACCGCGGTCCCGAAGATCCCGCCCACGTCGCGGCCCGCCTCGTTGACAAGGCCTGCCTGCGAGCCGAGCCAGTGGCTCAGGAACAGGGCGATGGAGATGGTGATGGCGGTGACCGCCGTGGTCTCGAAGCCGACCGCGGTGCCGCTGATGATGTTCGTGGCCGGCCCCGTCTTGCTGGCCTCGGCAATCTCGCGGACTGGCCGGTAGCCCCCCGCCGTGTAGTACTGGGTGATGTACACGAAGGCCACGCTGGTAGCCAGGCCCACCACGCCGGCGGCGAAGAACCAGACCCAGGTGGGGAGGCCGTTGGACGTCGTGTCGCTGGTGTTCATCATGGTGGACGTCACGAAGGCCAGGGCACCAACCGACAGCAGGGTCGTGACCCAATAGCCGCGGTTCAGCATGTTCATCGGGTCCTCGGTCTCCTTCCCGCGCACGAAGAAGATCGCGATGATGGTCGCCAGCAGACCGAATGCGCGGACGACGAGCGGGAAGAAGATCCAGGCCTCCGGATGGGGCCAGCCCGAGGCCGCAGCGATGGCGTACACGCCCACGCCCAGGATCATGGCCCCGATGTTCTCGGCGGCCGTCGACTCGAACAGGTCCGCGCCACGTCCGGCGCAGTCGCCCACGTTGTCGCCCACCAGGTCCGCGATGACGCCTGCGTTGCGAGGGTCGTCCTCGGGGATGCCGGCCTCCACCTTGCCGACCAGGTCCGACCCCACGTCGGCAGCCTTGGTGTAGATCCCGCCGCCCAGCTGGGCGAACAGGGCCACGAAGCTCGCCCCAAAGCCAAAGCCCACGATCAGGAATGGGGCCACGGCCGGGTTCGTGAACCCGCCGTAGGCGACGAAGATGCCCCACACCCCGAGCAGGGAGAGGGCGACGACGAGGAAGCCGGAGACGGCGCCGCCCCGCATGGCCACCTGGACCGCGCCGACCAGGCTGTGCTGGGCGGCCGCCGCAGTCCGGACGTTCGACTTGACCGAGATGTACATCCCGATGACCCCCGATGCCATCGAGCACAGCGCCCCGACCAGAAAGGCGACCCCGGTCATGACTCCGAGCTGGAGTCCGAAGACGTCGGTGTCCGCCACGGCGGACGTCTCGACAATACCGATGACCAGGCCGATAACCACCGCGCCGGCGAGGGCCAGCACGAAGATGGTGGTGTACTGGCGGCGGATGAACGCAACGGCCCCTTCGAGGATGGTGCCGGCGACGTCCTGCATCGCAGCGGTACCGGCATCCCGGCTGAGAACGTCCCGCGCCAGATACAAGGCGAACAAGACGGCAGTCACGCCGGCGACCGGAATCACCCAGGTTATGGGCTGAATCTCCATGAATCCTCCGAGGGCTGGGCGTCGGCGCGCGGGCGCACGGAAACGGGCGGGACACACACGAAACGCCGGCAGAGGTGCGCGTTCACACGTTCCGCCAGCGAGGCGCCCCATGGTAGCGCCAGCCCGTCCGAAGGGTCAACCGCGCTATGCTTCCGCCCGTTTTGACCTACGTGCAGCCTGCCGAGGAACCCACTGCCGGCGAACCGTCCACGACGCGCCGGGGTGCAGGCTGCCTTCTCGAGATCGTCGAAACGGTCGTCCTGACCGCGGTCATCTACTTGCTCATCCACAACTTCGTGGCTCAGCCGTTCGAGGTGGAGCAGAACTCGATGGTGACCACCATCGAGCCCGCCGACTACGTTCTCATCGACAAGCTCACGCCCCACTGGAGCGACTACCAGCGGGGCGACATCGTGGTCTTCCAGCCTCCAGACGGCTATGAACAGGGCGGAGTGCCGTTCATCAAGCGGGTCATCGGCCTGCCCGGCGAGACGATCACCCTGGAGAACGGCGCCGTCTTCGTCACCCCGGTCGGTGGGGTCCAGACCCGGATCGACGAGCCGTACGTGGTCACCGGCGCCGACGGCCAACGGGCGGCGACGCTCCCCCGAGACGCGCAGGGAACGGCGTCGTGGGTCGTCCCCGACGGTGATTACTTCCTGATGGGCGACAACCGGCCCGACAGCCAGGATTCGCGCTTCTTCGACGCGGTCGACCGCGACCTGATCGTGGGTCGCGCGTTCGTGCGCTACTTCCCGCTGGACCGGATCACGATCTTCGAGCGACCCGAGTACCCCGAGCTGGAGAGCCCCGGGGCAGGGCTGCCGGCGGCGGGATGGCCCGCTAGGATTGGACCATGAGCGGCGCACCGATCATCCTGGTCCCGGGGTTCTGGCTGGGCGCCTGGGCGTGGGACGAAGTCGCGGCCACGCTCCGCGCCGACGGGCATGACGTCACCGCCCTGACGCTGCCCGGTCTCGAGTCAGTCGACACGGATCGGTCCGGGATCACCCTACAGGACCACGTCGACGCGATCTGCAATGCGATCCTCGCCGCCGACCGTCCCGTCGTGCTCGCGGTGCACAGCGCGACCGGGTTTTCCGGCTACGCCGCGAGCGACCGGCTCCCGGACCGGATCGCCGCCATGGTGTACGTCGACACGGCTCCGGGGATCACGCCATTGGCACCCGACTTCGAGGGCATCGAGAAGCCTATGGTCTGGGACGAGATCGAGGCGGAAGAGAACCTCGATGGGCTCACCGAGGCGCAGCGAGAGACGTTCCGCCAGCGGGCCGTACCGGTGCCGGGCAGCATCCTGCGCGACGAGGTGGCCCTCACCAACGACGCCCGACGCGACATCCCGAGCACCCTGATCTGCACCGGGTTCAGCGCCGAGCAGTACCAGACCTACGCCCGGGAGCACCCGGAATGGTCGTTCCTGGCGGGCATTCCCGAGCTCCGCAACGCGACCTGGATCGACCTGCCCACCAGCCACTGGCCGATGTGGTCCCGACCGACCGAGCTGGCCGCGATCATCGGCGACGTCGCGAAGGCGCACGGCCCCGCAGACTAGGGGCGGGGCGGCTCCTCGGCCACGATCCAGGCGTCCACGTCGCGCTCGTAGTCGACCAGGGCGCCCGCGCCGAACCACAGGGCAAGCTCGGCATCCGCGGTATCCGGCGCATCCGAGGCATGGATCAGGTTGCGCAGCCCGCTGATCCCCAGGTCGCCGCGGATGGTTCCCGGCTCCGCCTGGTTGGGCATGGTGGCGCCCACGAGACGACGGACCACGGCGATGGCGTCCGGCCCCGTCACCGCGATGGCCGCCACCGGACCTGAGGTGATGAACTCGACCAGCCCTGCATAGAAGTGCTTGCCGGCGTGGACAGCGTAGTGCTGTTCGGCCATCTCGCGGGGCACCCACAGCATGCGCAGGCCGATGACCTTGAGCCCCTTGCGCTCCAGGCGTCCGACGATCTCCCCCACCAGCCCGCGCTGCACGCCATCGGGCTTGACCAGGACCAGGGTGCGTTCCATGCGGTGCGGGCTCCTCAGGTGCGCGCGGCGCGGTCGTAGGCGGCGGAGGCCTCGCGCTCGCGGCCCGCCGCTCGGAGAAGGTCGCCGTACAGTACCAAACGCTCCGCGCTGGGCCGGGGCCCGAGGGTAGGCTCCAGGAGCGCGATCCCGGCTGCCGCAATGCGCGGGTCGCGGCGCAGGGCCAGCGTCAGCTCCCGGTCCCCGCTCACCAGGTCCTCGGTTCCGTAGGCCGTCGCCGCCGCCCCCAGCCGATCCTCGGCCGGAGAGCCGTCGGATCCGTTCACGGGTCGTGCCGCCCAGCCGGGCGCCGGCCATTCGAGACGGCTCGGCGCGCCGCGCCGCAGACGCCACGCCTCGTCGGCGCCCACCGCGGTGACCACCCGCTCCAGCAGGCCCTCGGCCTGGCGCATCTCGCCAATCGCGGCGAGACCCTCCGCCTCCACCATCATCGTGATCGAGCGCCGGCGCTCGATCCCGCGGGGGCGAACCGCGGTCACCGCGTCGTAGGCGGCCACCGGCCGGCCGGACCGCCACAACGACTCGGCCAGCAGGGCGCGGGCGGCATCCAGCTCCTCGGGGTTGCGGCCGGTAGCCTCCAGGGTGGCAATCCGCCGCCGGAGGGTGCCCTCCACCACGCCGTACTGGGCGGCGTCCATCTGGGCCCGGGCCAGCGCCAGCTGGTCGGGGACGAGGTCGATCCCGGTTTCGATCGTCATGCGGCGAGCAGGGCCTCCACCTTCCGACGCCCCCTGAACGGTCCCAGCAGGACCACGCGCGCCATCTCGGGGCGCAGGTAGCGACGCGCGACCCGCAGGAGGTCGTCCGAGGTCACCGCCTCGAGTCGCTCGACCACCTCGTCAACGGTCAGGATCCGCGGGAGCAGGCTCTCCCCGGTCCCGAGCCAGGCAGCCACGGCGCCCGACTCGTCCAGCCGAAGCTCGATCCGGCCCCGCGTGTACGCACGGGCGCGATCCAGCTCGAGGGCCGGAATCGGTTCCTGGACAACGCGCTCCAGCTGCTCGAGGGCGGCGGTGATGATGGCCGTGGCCTGCGCGGGGTCGAATCCGGCATGGATCCCCACCGTGCCGCAGTCGGCGTACGAGGCGGCAAAGGTGCCGATGTCGTAGGCCAGCGACCGGCGCTCCCGCAGCTCCACGAACAGGCGGCTGCTCATCCCGTCACCGAGAACCGCGGTCAGCAGGTCCAGTGCCCACCGGTCGGGATGGGTCCGCGAGACGCCGGGCATGCCGAGGCACAGGTTGCCCTGGGACAGGCGCCGAAAGGCAACCCGCACCCCTCCCGCCGGCGACGGCCCCGGGGCGGGAGCCGTGCCAATGCCATCGCTGCGGACCGGCTTGTGAGCCGGCGTCGCGCGGTCAAACCAGCCACGGGCGGTGCGACGGACGGTGGCATGGTCAACGGCCCCGGCCACGGCCAGGACCATGTGCTGGGGGGCGTACCACCGCCGCCAATGGCGCTCGACGTCGGCATGGGTCGTGCGCCGCACGCTCTGCGGCGTGCCCGCGATCTCGCGGCCCAGCGGGTGATCCCCGAACAGCAGCTGATCGAATAGGGCAAAGACGTGGTCCGACGGCGAGTCGACGTAGGCCCGGATCTCGTCCACCACCACTGGCTTCTCGGCCGCCAGGTCGGCTGGACGGAGCAGCGGTCGGAGCGCGAGCTCGGCCACGACCTCGAATGCCCGATCGGCACGGCTGCGCGGGACGCGCGCCGAGTACACCGTCAGCTCCCGGTCGGTGGAGGCGTTCACCGTACCGCCGCACGCCTCGATGGCCTCCGACAGAGCGCCGGGCTCGGGGTAGGCGCGGGTGCCCTTGAAGACGAGGTGCTCGACCATATGCGACAGGCCGGCCTCGGTGGCGGCCTCGTGTCGCGAGCCAACGCCCACGAACAGGGCAACCGACACGGATCGGGCGTGGGGCATGGCCTGACTGACCACGCGGAGGCCGTTGGAAAGGACGCTGCGCTCGTGGGGAGCAGCGCTACGCCTGGGCGTCCTCGTCCTCGTCGGGGCCATCGGGCGACTTGAGGAGCTCCATCTGGATGAAGTCCGGATCGAGCGCCAGGTCGTCGGCCGCCATGGCGGCGCGGATCGGTGCCTCGTCCTCGATCCCGATCTCGGTCGCAGCCTGCGCGAACTCGATGACCACCTTCTCCGAGCCGATGACCAGGGTGTAGGTCAGGAGCTGGTCGGAGGTCGTGTCGAACTGGAGATAGTCGAATGAGTCGAGGTTCAGGCAGATGGACAGGGGCGTGAAGTAGGACGCGATCTCGGGGTGGTCCACCACCAGCCGCTCGACCCAGCCGGTGCCGCCGCTGGCCACCTGGTTGCCGCGGAAGTAGGCGTAGGTGACGGTCTGCTTCAGGAGTGGGCGGAGGATGTTGTAGATGTCACTCTTGTCGGTGACAAGGCCCGTGTTGATGTAGAGCTTGGCGCGATGTTCGGGCGTTTGCTCCATCGGTTTCTCCTGCGAGGTCTGGGGGAGTCTAGCATCGGTAGAATCGGCGCAAACGGCTGTTACGATGCTTGACTGATGCGACTCCTGGCCGCCGATATCGGCAACACGAGTACCGCGATCGGGCTGTTTGGCGAGGGGGGCCTGGTCGGGTCGTGGCATGCCGAGACCGATCCAACCGTGACCGATGACGAGCTGGCCGCCACCGTGGCCGGGCTCCTGGCCCTGGACGGGCACCACATGACCGATATCACCGCTGCCGCGCTGACCTGCGTGGTCCCGCCCCTGGTTCCGGGGTGGTCGCGGATGCTGGAACGGCGCGCCGGCGTCTCCCCGCTGGTGATCGATGCGGCGCTCTTGAAAGGCGTGATGGCGATCGAGATCGACCGGCCCGCCGAGGCGGGCGCGGACCGCCTGGTCAACGCCCTGGCGGCGCGCGAGGAGGTCGGCGGCCCGGCGATCGTGGTCGACCTCGGCACGAGCACGAACTTCGACGTGGTCAGCGCCGAGGGCGCGTACGTCGGCGGCGCGATTGCGCCGGGCCTGGGAATCTCGGTCGACGCCCTCGTGAGCCGCGCCGCCAAGCTGCCGCGCTTCGAGCTGCGGCGCCCACCACACGCCATCGGGACGAATACGATTCACGCCATGCAGAGCGGCGCGGTGAACGGATACATCGGTCTGTTGAGCGGCCTGCTGGCCGCGCTGCGGGGCGAGCTCATGGAGCGGTCCCCCGCGGGCTCGCGGGTGACGGTCCTGGCGACCGGCGGCTTCGCCCTTCAGCCATGGCTGGCCGACGTGCCGGGCATCGACCGGGTCGAGCCTGCGCTGACCCTGCGCGGGATCCAATACGCCGCTCAGCTCGTGGGAGCGGAGGTGTCGCGATGAGCGACGAGTCGAGTGGGACCCTGGTCGGGCGCCGCGTGGTCGTGGGCGTCAGCGGCAGCATCGCGGCCTACAAGGCCGCGGTCCTCGTCCGCCAGCTCATGAACGCGGGCGCCATCGTGGACGTGGCCATGACCCCGTCCGCCGCGGCGTTCGTGACCCCGCTCACCTTTGCCGCGCTGACCCATCGCCCGGTGGTGACCGAGGTCCTGGCCCTGGACCCCGACCAGCACATCGCCCACATCGAGCTGGCGGAAGCCGCCGACGCCATCGTCCTGGCCCCGGCCACCGCCAACCTGCTCGGCAAGCTGGCCGCGGGGCTGGTGGACGACGCCGTGACGGCCATCGCCTGCGCCAGCCGGGCGCGGGTGGTGGTGGCCCCGGCCATGGACGCCGGGATGTGGACGCACCCCGCGACCCAACGCAACGTGGAGACGCTTCGAGGCTTTGGCTACCTGGTCGTGGAGCCAGAGGTCGGAGCCCTGGCATCCGGGCTGACCGGCATCGGTCGGCTGGCGGAGCCGGAGACGATCCTGGCTGCGGTCGAGCGGCTGTTCGCGCGGGCCGGCGACCTGGAAGGCCTGCGGGTCGCCATCAGCGCCGGCGGCACGCGCGAGCCCATCGATCCGGTGCGCTTCATCGGCAACCGGAGCAGCGGCAAGATGGGCGTGGCCCTGGCCGAGGCGGCGCGCGACCGTGGAGCCACGGTGACCCTGGTCGCGGGCGCGATGTCCGTAACGCCGCCCCGGGGCGTGGACGTGGTGGAGGCGACCACCGCCGCCACCATGCGCGATGCCGTCCTGCGGGTCGCGCCGGCGGCTGACATCCTGGTCATGGCGGCGGCCGTCGCGGACTACGGGCCGGCCAAGCCCAGCGGCCGAAAGATCAAGCGCGGATCGGGCAGCCTCAGCCTGGAGCTCGTCCCCAACCCGGACATCATCGCCGAGGTGGGCGAAATGCCCGACCCGGTCCGTCCCTTCCTGGTGGGCTTCGCGGCGGAGAGCGACGACCTGGAGGCCAACGCCACCGGCAAGCTGCGCGACAAGGGCCTGGACCTGATCGTGGGCAACCGCGTGGGCGGGCCGTTCGACGCCATCGGCTCCGAGGAGAACAAGGTCGTGGTCTTTGGGGTGGAAGGCGCCCTGACCGATTGGCCGATGCTCCCCAAGCGCCAGGTCGCGGAGCGGCTGTGGGACCTCATCGCCGACCGATACCGCGCCGGACGGCACGGCGACAGCACCCCGGAGCCCACCACGCGCCCGCGTGCGACGCGCCGCACCCGCCAGCAGGACGCCTAGCGGTGCAGGTCGTCCGCGGCGTCGATCAGCTGCGGGACGCCATCCTCGACCTCCGTCGGGCCGGGCACTCCATCGGGTTCATCGCGACCACCGGGCTCGTCCACTCGGGCCAGCTGTCGCTGGTGCAGGCCGCCCGAGGGACCGATGGCGCGGTGGTGGTCAGCAACCAGCGCGATCCGTCCGGCACCGCGGCAGACGAAGAGCGGCTCCTGGCGCTGCTCGAGCGCGAGGGCGTGGACGTGGCCTTCCTCCCGACCCCCGGCACGGTGGATCCGCCCCACGTCACGCGGGTCACGGTGGACGGGCTCACCGGACGGCTGGAGGGCGCTTCGCGTCCGGGCTACCTGGACGAAGTGGCGACCACCACCATGAAGCTGCTCCACCTGGTCGGCCCGGCCCGCCTGTACCTGGGCCAGAAGGACGCCCAGCGGGTGGTCGTCGTGCGCCGCATGCTCAGTGACCTGTTCGTGAACGTGGAGCTGGTGGTGTGCCCCATCTCCCGGGAGCCCGATGGCCTCGCGGCCTCGGCCGCCAACATGGGGCTGTCCATCGAGGAACGGCATGCCGCCACCTGCCTGTACGCGGCCATCGCGGCCGCGGAAGCGGCCTACGCCGGGGGTGAGCGTTCGGCCGAGGTGGTGCGCGCGCGGATGACCGATCGGATCGGCGCCGAACCGCTGGCCCGAGTGGACTACGTCAGCGTGGCGGACGTCGAGACCCTGGCCGAACAATCCCGTCTCGAGGGGCCGGCGCTGGCCATGGCCGCGGTGTGGATCGGTCGCACCCGACTCACCGACAACGTGCCCCTGGGCTGACGCCGCGCGGGCGTTCCGAAAGTACTACTGACCGACCTACGCGGCTGGGTAGGATGGGTTGGGGAGGCCGGCGAGTGCCCACGTCCGGCCTCCTTTTTCTGCGCCCGACAAGCGCCCTGAACGGCCGGTGATGGCCCCTATTTGGTGACGGCAGCCGCCCGCATGGCGGCCTTGTGGGCGCGCTTCTTGGCCTGGTACGCCTCCAGCGCCTCGGGCGTGTCCACGTCCCCCAGGGTCGGCCAGGTCGGCAGCCGCTCGGCCAGCCCGGGCAGGTCCACTCCGTAGCGCTTCGACAGGATGGCCATGATCCCGGAGACCTTCAGGTCACCGATGGACGGGAGGGCGCGCAACCGCTTCTCGAGGTCCGCCCCATCCTTCGCGTCGCGCCACACGCGGCTCGCATCCCCACCGTAGGTCTCGGTGATGACCCGGCACAGGGCCGCCACCCGGGTGGCCATGGAGGCCGGGTATCGGTGCAGGGCGGGCCGCTCGCGGAACACGCGTTCCAGCTCGGCCGGGTCCATGGCCGCAATGCGCGCCGGGTCCAGGTGGCCGATTCGCCGACGCAGCTCCCACGGGCCGTTGAACGCGTGCTGGACCGTGATCTGCTGGTCGAGCGCGAACCCGATCAGCAGGGCCAGCGGATCCTCGCCCAGGAACGCGTTGGCCTCGGGGTTGTCGGTGAAGGGCAGGACCGGGGTGGCGGTGGCGCGAGCCATGGATCAGCTTTCCCGGGTCCCGCCTGTAGACGCGGTTCGGCGCTGGATCCGCTCCACCGCCTCGTGGAGCCGCGCCACCAGCTCGGCGTCGACCATCTCCGGTTCGATGTGCTCCCCCAGCCGCTCCATGAGGTCCGCCGCGATGTTGAGCAGGATGTCCGCGTCGGCGATGAAGAACTGCGGCTCGTTGTTGTAGCGGACCAGGGTCAGCCGCCCCTGGAGGGTGGAACCCGCCTCGCCGTGGAGGACCTGCGTGCCGAAATTGTGGCCCTGGATCCCGTCAGGGTTGTTCAGGAAGTTCAACGCGTTGTCGATGGCCAGGCCAAAGCGCGCCCGCCAGCTGACGATCCGCTCCCCGATTTCCGGCGACAGGCCGATCTGGCCGACCTCCTCGAACACCTCGCGGGTGACGGTCAACAGACCGATGAGGGTCGACCCCGCCCGGTTGCCGAGCATGACCTGGAGCGAGCGCTCCAGGGTGAAGACGTCCGCGTCGAAGCGGGGGCTGGTCGTGACGTCGGCCAGCAGGTCCTCGACGTTGTCGAGCTGGCCCGGCTCGGACAGGGCGGTGCTGAGGGTCAGGATTTCCTCGCGGAAGAGGAACCGCTCCTCGTGATCGAGCATGGGCCCGTCTTCGGCGTCTATGGGTACAGGCCTCGGAGCGTCGTCGCCTCGGCCACGCGCGACACGGCCACCATGTAGGCCGCCGTCCGCATGTGGACCTCGTGCAGGTCGCTCATCTTGTAGACCGCCTCGAACGCGCGATCCATGATTTCCTTGAGGCTCTCGTTGATCCGGGCCTCGGTCCAGAAGAAGGACTGCATGTCCTGGACCCACTCGAAGTAGCTGACCGTCACGCCGCCCGCGTTGCACAGGATGTCGGGGATCACGAATATCCCGCGCTCGAACAGGATGGCGTCCGCCTCCGGCGTGGTCGGCCCGTTGGCGGCCTCGGCCACCACCTTGGCCTTGATCCGGCGGGCGACATCGGCCGTGATCTGGTTCTCGAGCGCCGCCGGAATGAGGATGTCGCAGTCAAGTGGTCAGCAGCTCGTCGTTGCTCACTTCGGTCGTACCGGGGAAGCCGACCACGGTCCCGTGCTCCTGCTTCCAGGCACCCACCTTGGCCGGGTCGAGCCCGGCAGGGTTGTGGATGCCGCCGGTCGAGTCGCTGACCGCCACGATGCTCGCGCCCTCGGCGAACAGGAGCTGGGCGGCGATGGACCCCGCGTTGCCGTAGCCCTCGATCGCGACCCGCGCGCCGGCGAGCGGCAGGTTCAGGACGGTGGACGCCTGCTGGAGGCAGAACACCGCCCCGCGGGCGGTCGCTTCGTTGCGGCCCGAGCGAGCCACCGATCGCAATCGGCTTGCCGGTCACCACGCCCGAGATGGTGTAGCCGTTGTGCATGGAGTAGGTGTCCATCATCCAGGCCATGGTCTGCGAGTTGGTGTTCACGTCCGGAGCAGGAATGTCCCGGTCGGGGCCGATGAGCGGACTGATCTCGGTCGTGAACCGACGGGTCAGGCCCTCCAGCTCCTTCCGGGACAGCTTCTTGGGGTCGACGATCACGCCGCCCTTGCCGCCCCCGTAGGGGATGTTCACCACCGCGCACTTCCAGGTCATCCACATGGCGAGGGCGCGAACCTCGTCCAGGCTCACGTCCTGGTGGTAGCGGATGCCGCCCTTGGCCGGTCCGCGCGAGAGGTTGTGCTGGACGCGGTAGCCGGTGAAGACCTCCACGTGCCCGTCGTCCATGGTGACCGGGAAGTGGACCGTGAGCTCGCGCTTGGGGACGCGGAGGACCCGGCGCAGACCCGGATCGAGGTCAAGCTTCTCGGCGGCCTGGTCGAACTGCTGCTGGGCCACTGCCCAGATGTTCGGAGCCTCGGCGGTTGACTGGTCAGTCATGGGTGGCGGACGTCTCCCTCGTGGTGGTTCGGTCGTGGGTACCCGGCGAGCGTCGCTCGGCGAAAAGGCGCGCCGATTATAGGGGCCGCCAAGCGGCATCGGTCCAGACCGCCTCAGCATTATTGAACTATGTCCTTCGGTCCCGGCATCTACCTACCGAGCGGACACATTTCGGATGGTCCGCCAGATGAGGTGCATGGACATGGTCAAATCATCCACTGCCGTGCCGGGAATTCGCTGGGCGGCCGCCGCAGCCACGCTCTTCGTCCTGCTGGCGGCCGTCGCCGGTCCCGTTTCGGCACATCACCAGCCTGGACCGTGGGGCCTGGCGGTCAGCGCCGAGAGCCTGCCGGGCACCAGCAGCGAACTGAACACGCCGTTCAACGACGGCTGCCCCATCGAGGGGCCCGACGGCCGGACCCTCTACACCGCGACGAACCGTCCTGGCGCCCCGGGCGGCGGCGGGATCGACATCTGGGTCGCCACCCGTCCGAACACGTCGGCTCCGTTTGGGGCTCCCGTGCCGCTGCCGGCGCCAATCAACAGCCCGGCCGACGACTTCTGCCCGACTCCGATCATCGGCGGCGGGCTGTTCTTCGTCAGCTCGCGCGCGGTCCCCGGGGCATGCGGCCTTGGCGACATCTACTTCGCGTGGAACCGGCCTGGAGCGGGCTGGACCGAGCCGAAGAACCTCGGGTGCCAGGCGGACGGTGGACCAAACAGCGCGCTCGGCGAGGCCGGACCGTCGTACTTCTTCGCCCGGGGCCATGGGATGCTGTACTTCTCGAGCGGACCGGACATCTACCAGTCCGTCCAGCGGTGGAACGGCAGCTTTGGGCCGGCGACGCCGGTCACCGAACTGAACGACCCGGTCGCCGGTGACCTCCGGCCGAACGTCCGCCTTGACGGTCTGGAGGTCGTGTTCGACTCGAACCGGGTCGGACTCGGCGCGCAGGGCGGCCAGGACATCTACGTCGCGACGAGGGCCCGGACCAGCGACCCGTGGTCGACCCCAGTGGTTCTGGGCACGAACATCAACACGACCGCGATGGAGACCCGCGCGTCGTTCAGCCTCTTCGCGAACCGGCTCTACTTCGGGCGAACGCCCGGGCCGGATGGCGGCACGGACATCTTCGTCAGCACCCGCTGACCCACACCCAGGAGACTTGGAGAGGTGGCGTTCGCGCCACCTCTCCTCAATTCATGGGAGCGGCGCCCGAGTCAGACGAGCTCCACGGCGAGGGCCACCGCTCCCCCGCCGCCGAGGCAAAGGGTCGCCAGACCCCGGGTGCCACCCCCATGACGGAGCGCGTAGAGGAGGGTGGTCAGGACGCGGGCCCCCGACGCCCCGATGGGATGACCCAACGCGACCGCGCCACCGTTGACGTTGACCCTGTCCCAGTCGAAACCCAGCGCGTTGCCATCGGCCAGGACCTGGGCCGCGAAGGCCTCGTTGATCTCGATCAGGTCGAAATCGGCCAGCGGAATGCCCACCCGGTCGAGCAACCGCTGCACCCCCTCGATCGGCGCCTCGAACAGCCACTCCGGGGCGACGTCGGCCTGGGCGTAGGCGAGGATGCGGGCCATCGGCTGCAGGCCGGCATCGGCGACTCGGTCGCCGGACGCCAGGACCAGGGCGGCGGCGCCATCGGTGATGCCGGGGGAGTTCCCGGCCGTGACCGTGCCCGTCCCATCGGTCTGGAAGGCGGGCATGAGGTTGGCCAGCGCCTCGGCCGAGGTGTCGGCCCGCGGCCCTTCATCGGTGTCGACCACGGTGGGGCCCTTCTTGCCGGGAACCTCGACCGGGACGATCTCGTCCTTGAACGCGCCGGACGCCTGGGCGGCCAGCGCGCGCTGGTGGGAGCGGAGGGCGAACGCGTCCTGGGCCTCGCGGCTGACGTGGTACTTGGCCGCGACCCGCTCCGCGTGGATGCCCATGTGCACGTCGCACGCACTGCACCACAACCCGTCGTGCACTGTCGCATCGATGACCTCCTGGTGGCCGAGCCGGTAGCCCGCGCGGGCTCCGGGCAGGAGGTGCGGGCCCAGGTTCATGTTCTCCATGCCCCCGGCCACGATCACGTTCGCGTCGCCGGCCCGAATGGAGGCCGCGCCCAGCATTACGGCCTTCAGGCCGGAGCCGCACACCTTGTTGATGGTCGTGGCGCTGACACCGTCCGGCAGCCCGGCTTTGCGGGCCGCCTGGCGGGCCGGAGCCTGGCCCGCCCCGGCCTGGATGACCTGGCCCATGAAGACCTCGTCCACGTCCTCGCCGGCGATGCCGGCCCGCTCGACCGCAGCCCGGATCGCGACCGCGCCCAGGTCCGTGGCCGGAACGGTCGAGAGTCCGCCCGCGAACTTGCCGATGGGCGTCCGGGCGGCGGACAGAATGAATACATCGGTCACGCACCCATGGTAGCGGGAGCGAAAATCGAACCGCGCGGGAGCACACCGACTCCTTCCAATGAGCGGACTTGGTTGAGAGGTCCGCACCGAGGTGGACGAGTGGACCCAAGGCTCGTGGCACTGGCGCAAGACGGAGACGAACGGGCATTCGCCCAGGTCGCCCGCGCGATCAGCGGACGCCTGTACGCGATCGCGTATCGGATCCTCCGCGACCACGACCACGCCGACGATGCCGCGCAGCAGGCGATCGTCGCCATCTGGCGCGACTTGCCTCGTCTCCGTGATCCCGCCCGCTTCGAAGCGTGGGCGTATCGGATCCTGGTCAACGCCTGCTACCGCGAGGCAAAGCGGTCGCGAGGGGATCGGGAGATCTCGCCCGAGGAGATGGGATTGGCCACCCCCGACGACGCCATCGCCGTCGCAGACCGCGATCAGCTCGAACGAGGGTTCCGCCGCCTGCCGCCCGAGCAGCGAGCGGTGCTCGTTCTCCAGCACTACGTCGAAATGGACCTGGCCCAGATTGCCGAGGTCCTCGGCGTGCCGCTCGGGACCGTGAAGTCCAGGAGCCATGCCGGGCGCCTGGCGCTGAGGGCCGCCCTCGAAGCCGACGCGCGCCCAGTGGAAGGAGTCCAGCCCGCATGAGCGCATCCGGACGGCCGTTCACCGACGAGGTCCTGAACCGCGTTCTCGATCTGTGGCTCGATGGGGGTCCCGCGACCATGCCCGAAGGCTCTCTCGAGAGCGCGCTGCGGGCTGTCGCTGTCACCCCGCAGCGTCGCTGGCGCGGGCGCCTGCTGCGGTTCAGCGGTGCCTCGCCTCTCGTCCCGGTGGGTCTCTCCCTGGCGGCGATTACCGCCGTCGTGGCGCTGGGCATCGGCATCGGATCCGTGTTGCCGCCGACCGGCACGGACGCATCGCCCACGCCGGAGGTCTCTACCACGCCAGCGCCCTCGGCCGAACCTTCCGATGCGGCCAACGAGCGGCTCGTCTGGTACACGAACTCCGAGGACGGGTACGAGTTGCGGCTGCCCGAATCATGGGCGGCAAGTGCGATGCGCGTCCATTCCACAGCTGGGGACTCGGTTCCAGGTGTGACTCGCATCGCCCGCCACCTCTGGTCGATGACCATCAGCATCGGCACGGCCGACGGAACAGTCTCGATCTGTGATCGGCTAGGCCTGTGCCAGCCGGTCGTAGTCAAGACGCTCGACGAGCTCGACGCAGCCGTGGTCAGCTCTCCTGTCGATCTGAACGGTACCGTTGCCGTCGATGAGGTGAACCTCGGTGGTGAGGTGGGTCGGCTCGAGTTCCCGCGAACCACGTGTACCGCCGACCTGTGCACGGTGCACGGACGCGGGGGTAGCTACATGTTCACTCCCAGCGTCTTCCCAGGCACGCGAACGGTGGTCGCCATCCACAACGGCCGGCCCGTGATCCTCCAGTTCGAATGGTTCTCGAGCAGCCCGGCCGAAGTCCAGGCCATGATCGACAGCTTCCGATTCCTCGACGCCGACGCGACGCCTGCACCAACAGCTCTTCCTACGGGTGGGGATGTCGTGTCGTTCCCGGACCGTGGAATCGAGCTCACCCTCCCGACAGGATGGACGGCCTGGACCAACGCGCCCGACACAGCAGTCTTCCTGGAGCGGTTGGGTAGTGGAAGGGCCTCGATCAGCGTTGGCGATCCGACGGGAGAGATACGGACCTGCCCCGAGTCGTCGGGGCCGTGGGAGGTATGCCGGGACGTCAAGGCGTTGACCCTGGCCGAGTTGACCGCCGCGGTTGAGCCGATTTACGCAGACGAGCACGGGATAACCGTGCCAGGACTGGTGACCCGCGGAACGCTTGTGCTCGATGGCGAAGACGCCAACCGGGTCAACATCAAGTCGTACGAGTATCCGGCCCGCGGCTACGAGCACGTCACGTACATCCTTGCCATCCATGATGGTCAACCGTTCATCATCCGCTTCCACACCATGCTGAACGAGCCGCCGGACGGGTGGATCAGCGACTTCCTCTCGGGCTTCCGGTTCCTCGACTGATCGCTGGCCGGAGCTGGGTCTGGCGCTGAGCGCTGGTCGTCCAAGAAGCAATACCAGTGGGCCCGCCCGAGTGGCGGGCGCCACGCCGTTTCCTCTCCACTGACTCGCCGCGGGACCGGGAAGGTCGATCGGCGAGTTTCGATACGGATCGGGAGTGGCGGCGTCAATACAGTGAGCAGGCTCATCTGAGAGGCCCGCAGCGAGGCAAACCGCGTGGAGCGTGACCGGGTGATACGCGCGCAGGATGGCGACGAGGACGCCTTCTCCGCCCTCTCAACCGCCATGGGTGATCGCTGGCTCAACCTCGCGCAGCGCATCCTCCCTGGACTAGTGCGGGACCCATAATCGAACCGATCCAGCCAACCCCGCATCGTACGAACCGAGCGGGCCTGCCCAAGAGGGCCGCACGAGGTACTGACGTGGAGCGGAGGCTCGTGGAGCTGGCCCAGCGCGGAGACCAGGGGGCGTTCTCCGAGATCGCCTTTCTCGTCAGCCCACGCCTGTTCCCTGTCGCGCAGCGGATCCTCCGCGACTACCACCGCGCCGAAGACGCCACCCAGCAGACCCTGGTCCAGATCTGGCACAAGCTGCCGAAACTGTCGGACCCCGACAAGTTCGACGGATGGGCCTATCGGATCCTGGTCAACACCTGCTACGCCGAGGCCCGGAAGAGCAAGCGCCATCCGGACGACCTGCGCCTCCTGGAGACCGATCGCACCAGCGCCGACGAGTCGCTGAGCGTCGCCGACCGCGACATGCTGGAGCGCGCGTTCGACCGGTTGCCGGCGGAGCAGCGCGCCGTGCTCGTCCTCCAGTACTACCTGGACCTGGGGCATCCACAGATCGCCGAGATGCTCGGCGTCCCGCTGGGGACGGTGAAGTCTCGGGCTTCGAGCGGTCGCCAGGCCTTGCGAGCGGCGCTGGAAGCCGATGCGCGGACGGGCGTTGGGCGGTGGACGGCATGACGAGTCGCGAAGGACCAATGAGCGAGTCCGAGCTCGATCGGCTGCTGGGTGCCTGGCTGAACGAGGGGTCGGACACCACGCCGGACCGGATCGCGGAGAACGCCGTCCTCGAGATCGCCACGGTGCCCCAGGAACGCGACGTTCTCGGGGTGCTCCAGGCCTCCTTCTCCGGTGCTCCGCTGGCGTGGGCAGCCGGAATCCTGGCCCTCGCGGTGGCTATCGGAGTGATCCTCGGTCCCCGGCTGATTGGAGAGCCATCGCCAACCCCGAATGAGACTCCGGGGCCGAGCCAAAGTGCCGGTCCGAGCGAGACTCAGTCCAGCCTCGATCGGCATCAGTCGGTGACGTCGGTCGGCACGATCGACTGGACGAGGATCGAGTCGGACCTCCGCATCTTCCCGAGCCAGGGAACGCCAGATGGGGTGCTCGGCTACTCGGTGGACGAGAACCTCGAGACGACTGGGTGGTGGATGACGCAGGACGGCATCACGTGGCGCGAAGCGGATCCCGGAGCATCCGATTTCTGGCCCGCGGCGCTGGCCGCAGGGGACGACACCCTGTCCGTGCTCTCGTATGCGGGCTGCGGTCAGATGATGGGGCCAGCGTCATATCGGGAGGTATATGCGCGGATCTGCGTCAACGACCCGACTCCGGCCGCGATGTACCGGTTGGAGAACGGCGCATGGGTTGACGTTGGGATTCCGCCGGGCGGTTCGCCTGCTGTGCCAGGGCTCAGGACCTGGAATCGGCAGCTCTCGGGCGTGGCCGGGCTCAACGGTTTGAACTGGATCGCACCCTCGTCGTATCTCCTCGACGTGCCCTGGGCCGACGTGTACGGCGTGTACCCGTACACCAATCCATTCGACGGCTCGGAAGCCACCGAGATCGGTCCATGGCCGAACTGGAACGACCTGACCGAGCAGGTCGAGATCCGAGTACCGGGCACCCGAACCGTCATTGCCACGCTGACGGCAGAGCTGGCCGACGGGCAGATCGAGTTCCGGGCTGCCGACAGCGGCGACCTGGTCTACGCGGTCCCTGCGACTCTGCCCGGGTGGACTCAGGAGGCGCTGCTGACCGCTCTCCGGGGCTGGGGTCTCGAGGACGTCTCGTTCATCGTCAGTCGGGACGGCGTGATCGAAGAGGTCCGGCCCCCTTGGGAGATGGGCGAGGAGTGGTCCGGCGCGATTGGCACCGCCTTCGGTCGGTACTTCACCACGTCGTATGTGGTCGGCGAGAGCTATACCACGACCCAAGTGCATCTCTGGGAATCCGCGGACGGGGCTTCCTGGGCGCCGATTCCGGTCCCGCCGTTTGCACAGCTGCCGGAATACCTCGAACTCACCGGGTCACCAAATCAGCTGCTGCTATCGGCCCACAACCCCGACTCGGTGTGGGTGACGACCGACGCTCGGATCTGGGAAGAGATCCCTCCATCCGACATGATCCTCATCGGCGGACCGACGCCGACCGATTTCGGTTGGTTGATGGGCGGATTCGACGCCACGTCCATCTCCGGTGACGGCGTCAACTGGGCTCCGATCGACCTTCCGGAGCTGCCTGCGGAGCCTTTCGTCAGCTATCTGAACGGGATCTTCTTCTACGGTCCCGAGCTCGTTGGGGACCGATCGGTGATTTGGATCGGACAACTCACGGACTGATGACGGTCAGGCCGGCGTGCCCTCGTCCTCGAACAGGCGGTCGATTTGGGTGGGCCAGTTCTCCTGGACCACCCGCAGCTTCGTTTTGAGGGTAGGCGTCAGCTCCCCGTCTTCCTCGGACAGGGCCCGGGGGAGCAGCGCGATCCGGCGCGGGCGCTCGAATACCGCGAAGTCCTCCAGCAAGGTCCGCACGTCCCCTTCGACCAGCTGCCGCACCTCGCGGTCCTCGACCAGCTCTTCGGCCGGCAAGCCGCCCTTGCCATGTGCCTCGGCCCACGGCAGCAGCTCGTCGAAGTTCGGCGCGATCAACGCCCCGGTATACGGGTGACGGTCGCCCAGGATGACGGCCTGCGCGATGTACTTCGACGCGGAGAGCGCCGCTTCCATCGGTCCGGGCGACACCTTCTTACCGTTGGCCAGGACGATGAGGTTCTTCAGCCGATCGGTGATCTTGATCCGACCGATGGCGTCCAGCTCCCCGATATCCCCTGTGTGGAACCAGCCGTCCGGATCGATGGCCTTGGCCGTTTCGGCCGCGTTGTTCAGGTAGCCCAGCATGATCTGCGGGCCGCGGACCTGGATCTCACCCGTGTCCGGGTCGATCCGGACCTCGGTCGCCGGCGCGGGCCGCCCCACCGTCCCGAACACGAAGTCCTTGGGCCGGTTGATGCTCACCAGCGGGCTCGTCTCGCTCAGGCCGTAGCCCTCCAGGATGAGGATGCCCAGGGAGTAGAAGAACTCCCCCACCTCGCGCGACAGGGGCGCCGAGCCGGAGACGAAGTAGCGCACCCGTCCACCGGTTCGGGCCTTGACCCGGTGGTAGACGAGCTTGTCCGCGATGGCGTGCTGGATCTTCAGGCCCAGGCCATCAGCACGCCCGGCGACGTGGTTCTCGTACCGCTTGCGACCCACGGCGATCCCCCAGTGGAAGATCCGTCGCCGCATGGGCGGTGACTGCTCGACCGACGCGAGGACGCGGCCGTAGACCCGCTCGTAGAAGCGGGGCACGGCGGCCATGACGGTGGGCTGGACCTCGACCATGTTGTCGGCCAGCCGCTCGATGAGCGACTCGGCGTAGACCACGGTTGACCCGTGGGCGAGGGGGATGATCTCCCCTGTCAGCCGCTCGAAGATGTGGGACAGGGGCAGCCACGACAGGAAGACATCGGCCTCGTAGAAGTCGACGATCTGGACCGCGGCCTCGTAGTTGTAGAGCAGGTTGCCGTGGCGGATTGTGGCCCCCTTGGGGTGGGCGGTCGTCCCCGAGGTGTGGATCACGGTGGCCAGGTGCTCGCGGTCGATCGCCCGCCATCGCGCCTCCCACGCTGCCCGCTGAGCCTCATCGGCCTCGCGGCTGGTGAGCTCGTCCAGGGTCAGTGTGCCGGCCGGGAACTTGCCCGCGGTGTCGAAGGTCACGACGTGGCGGAGGGTGGGGCAATTCGCCCGGATGGACTCGACCTTGGCGGCCTGCTGCGCGTTCTCCACGAAGACGACCACCGCGCCGACGTTGTTGATGATGAACTCGGCCTGGCCGGCCTCGGTCTGGGGGTAGATGGGGCAGGACACGGCGCCGAGCGCCCAGGCCGCGATGTCCGCCACCAGCCATTCGGGCCGGGTGCGCGACATGATGCAGATGGCGTCCCCATCGGCCACGTCCAGGCCCTGCAGCCCAAGCGAGACGGTCGCGATCCACTCCCAGAACTCGCCGTACGAGCGGCTGACCCAGGTCGGCAGCGTCTCCCCGCGGGCCTCGGCCGCTTCCCGCTGCGCCTTGGACGGCTTCCAGCGCAGGGCTTCCTTGTTCGGGATGCGCTCCACGGACCGATGGATGAGCTCCACCACGTTCCGGGCTTTCTCGGACTCGGGGTACAGGAGCGGCTCCACCTCGTTCCACATCCGATGCGGGGTGGGGGTGGTTCCGGCGGCCACCGGCGGGGCGGGCGGGGCGGCGGTCATCGGTATCTCCTCTGGCGGGGGCCGTGTTCAGGCGATCTTATGGCCCTGATCGTCGTATCGGTAGAAGCCACGGCCGGTCTTCCGGCCCAGGTGACCGGCGGCCACCATCTGACGAAGGAGTGGCGCGGCACGGAACTTGGGGTCGCCAAAGCCGCGGAGCAGGACGTCCATCACGTTGAGCATCACGTCGTTCCCGATGAAGTCGCTCAGCTCCAGCGGTCCCATCGGATGATTCAGGCCCAGCCGCGCGCCGGTGTCGATCGCTTCGGCCGTCCCGGTGCCCTCCATCAAGGGCAAAGATCGCCTCGTTGATGAAGGGGCCGAGCATCCGGTTGACGAGGAAGCCGGGGTAGTCCTTGGACGTGATGACCGTCTTGCCCAGCTCCTGGGCGAAGGCCCGGCAGGCGTGTTCGGTGGCGTCCGAGGTGTCCAGGCCGCGGATGATCTCGATCAGGCCCATGACCGGCACCGGCGAGAAGAAATGAAGACCGATGAACCGGTCCGGCCGGTCGGTGGCGGTTGCGAGGGAGGTGATGCTGATCGACGACGTGTTGGAGGCGAAGATGGCTCCAGCGTCGGCGACATCGGTCACGGCGGTCCAGGTCTCGCGCTTGAGCGCCTCGTCCTCGAAGACGGCCTCGATGACGAGGTCGTGCCCACCGGCTCCCTCGACCCCAACCGCGGTCGCGATGCGGGCCATCGTCTCGTCCACAGCCGCCTGGTCCAGCCGTCCCTTTTCCACCTGGCGGGCCAGGTTGGACTCGATCCGCTGCCGGCCCTTGGCCGCCAGGTCGTCGGTCCGGTCGGCGAGGGTGACCGACTTGCCGGCCGCGGCGCAGACCTGGGCGATCCCGTGGCCCATGAGACCGGCGCCGACGACGTACACGCGTTCGAGGCTCATCGGTCGCAGCCTATCAGTCGAGCAACGCGTCGGCCGCGGCGAACGGGTCCAGGCGGCGGTCCGCGACGGCGGCCACCATCTCGTCCCAGGACGGCGCGGTGGTGGCCCGAGCGATGGCCCGGTTGGCCAACGCGCGGCGCACGAGCTCGGCGGCGTGGGCGCGGTGTCGTTCCGGGGTCCGCGCGGCGCGATGCGCGGCGATGGCCTCGCCCAGGGCCTCAACCCCCGCGCCGGTGGTGGCGGTCGTGATCAGCACGGGCGGGGCGGGACGGGTCACCCGGCCACCGGCCGTGGACAGCATGGCCTTCAGCTGGCGGGCGGTGCGGTCGGCTCCAGGTCGGTCTCCCTTGTTCACCACGATGACGTCGGCCACCTCCAGCAGCCCGGCCTTGATGGCCTGCACCTCGTCCCCCATCTCGGGTGCCTCGACCACGACCGTCGTCTCGGCCAGGCTCGCGATGTCCACCTCCGACTGGCCGGCCCCCACCGTCTCGATGACCACCGGGTCGTAGCCCGCGGCGTCCAAGGCCCCGGCCGTCAGCCACGTCGCCGCGGCCAGGCCGCCCAACGCGCCGCGCGAGGCCATGGAGCGAACGAACACGCCGTCGTCCCCGGCGTGCTCCATCATCCGGATCCGGTCACCCATGATCGCGCCCCCGCTCACCGGGGAGCTGGGGTCGACCGCGATCACTCCCACCCGCCTGCCCTCGCTACGCCACGTGCGGATGAGCGCGTTGACCAGGGTGGACTTGCCGCTCCCCGGGGGACCCGTGACGCCCACCAGGTGCGCGTCGTGGCCGGCGGCGAACACCGCTCCCAGGTCCGGGCCGGCGAGCGTTCCGTCCTCGAGATCGGTGAGCAGCCGGGCCAGCGCGCGACGGTCGCCGGCCTGGGCGTCGCGCAGGCGATCCGCCAGCTCAGGCACGCCGACGGGCGTGCTCCCGGAAGTAGGTGGCCACTTGGCCAATGGTCGTGCCCGGGCCGAAGACCTCGGCCACACCAGCAGCTTTCAGGCTCGCCACGTCGGCATCGGGGATGATCCCGCCGGCGGCCACCAGCACGTCGTCCAGCCCCTTGGCCCGTACCAGCTCCACGATTCGCGGCAGGAGCGTCATGTGCGCGCCGGACAGGATGGAGAGGCCCACCACGTCCACGTCCTCCTGCTCCGCGGCGTCGGCCACCATCTCGGGGGTCTGGCGCAGGCCGGTGTAGATCACCTCGAACCCCTCGTCGCGCAGGCCCCGGGCCAGGACCTTGGCCCCGCGGTCGTGGCCGTCCAGGCCGGGCTTGGCAAGCAGGACGCGGATCGGGCGAGCGGACGCGTCGGCGGTCATGAGCCCGGCGATTCTAGTCCCGCCGTCCCGCCCGACACGAGGTCGTCGATGGTCGCGGCCATGGCCATGTCCCGGAACGTGATCCCGTCAGCCGCCTTGGTCGTGAGCCGAAACGTGACCCGTCGCCAGCGGATGTCGATATCGGGGTGATGGTCGGCGGCCTCGGCTGCGTCCGCTGCCGCGTTCACGAGGTCCATGGCCGCCCGAAAGGAGGGGCACTCCACGGTCCGCACCAGGTTGTCGCTCTCGCGGCGCCAGTCGGGCCGCTCGGACAGCCCGGCCGCGATCTCCGCATCGGACAGGAGCGGCGCGTAGGGCATCGGCGGCTAGCGGGCAGGCGCCTGGCCGATGAAGGCCAGGAACTCGGCGCGGGTCCTGGGGTCGCTCCGGAAGGTGCCGAGCATGGCGGAGGTCACCATCGTCGCCCCCGGCCGGTGGACACCGCGCATGGCGATGCACAGGTGGGTGGTCTCGACCACCACGCCCACCCCCTTGGGCTCGAGACGGGTCATCAGGAAATCGGCGATCTCCTGCGTCATCCGCTCCTGGAGTTGGAGCCGATGGGCGAACAGGTCGACCACCCGGGGAACCTTCGACAGGCCGATGACCCGGCCCCGCGGCAGGTAGCCGACGTGGGCCGTGCCGAAGAACGGCACCAGGTGGTGCTCACACAGCGAGTAGACCTCGATGTCACGGACCACCACCATCTCGTCGTAGTCGACCTCGAACGAGGCGCCGTCCAGGATCGAGTCGGGATCGGTTCGGTAGCCCTCCGTCAGCTCCTCGAACGTCCGCCGAACGCGGCTCGGCGTGCCGCGCAGCCCGCGCCGGTCGGGGTCCTCGCCGATCCCCTCCAGGATAGCCCGGACCGCGGCCTCCATGGATGCGGCGCGCTCGTCGGTTCCCATCGGCGCCGATGCTAGCAGCCGATTGGCGGGGTATCGTCCAGCCGTGAACGGCACGCCACGTCAGTGGGCGGCCGCGCTTGCCACCGGTGTGGTCGTGGTCATCGGTCTGGTGGCGGCGTGGATCTGGCCCATCGTCTCGGTGGCGACCGTGTGGCCGTACCTGCTCGTGGTCCCCGGCTGGGCCCTCGTCGCCTGGGCGTGCCGCGGTCGCGCGCGTGTGCCGGCCACCGGGCGGCTGGGCCTGGCCATCGTCCTGTCGGTCGCGGTCTCGGCTCACCTGAGCTGGTGGCTGGCGACCCTGGCCGGCGGCTACGGGCGGGAAACGATCTTCGTCGCGGCGGCCATCCTCGCCGTGCCCCTGCCCATCGCGGCCTGGCGCACGGCGAACGCCTCCCCTGGCGGCTTCGTCGATGGGGTCCGCTCCGCCGGTCGCGCCCTCCGCCGCAATGTGGGTGGGTTCTGGCTTGGCCTGGGCGCGACCGCGTGGGTTGGAGGCGTCCTCCTGAATGGGCTGTGGCAGACCGACACGGGCGCGGTGTTCGTGGCCGGCTCGAACTGGAGCGACCTGGGCGTGCACATGTCCATTGCCCAGTCGGTCAACGCGGGCAACTTCCCGCCCCAGGTCCCGTTTTTCGCCGGCGCGCCCCTCATCTACCACTGGTTCGCGGACTTCCACGCCGCCCTCCTGGCCCGCACTGCGGACCTGTTCGCGGTCCCGGTCTTCGTCGTCCAGTCCGCGGCCCTGGCCGGGGCGCTGGCGCTGGTGGTCCATGGCCTGGCACTGGTCCTCGTCCGCGAGTGGTCGGCGCATCGCACCGCGTTCCTGGCCACGGTCCTCGTGGTCCTGGGTGGCGGCCTGGGATGGATGCGCCTGGTGGGCGACCTGGCCACCGGGCATGGAACGCTGCTGGACCTGCTGATGCACCACTCGTACGACAACCAGTGGCTGACCGGGTTCCCCTCGTTCGAGATCCCCTCGGTCATGACCACCGGACTCCTCGTCCACCGGGCCACGACCGCCGGATTGCCGCTGATGGTGGCCGCAGTCCTGTTGATCGTGGTGGGCTTGCCGTCCGCCCGCCGCCGGGCCGCCGGCTTCGTGGACCGTCCGCGGCTCATCGTGCTGTCGGGCCTGGCCGGCGCTCTGCTGGCCCCCTTCCACTTCTTCTTCTTCCCAGTCGTGCCGCTCCTGGTGCTGGTCTGGGTGGCCGTGGGCCGTCGCTTCGACCGCACCGCCCCGGCCAACGCCGCCCGCTTTGCCGCGCCCTACCTGCTGGCCATCCCCTTCGCGCTGCCGACGGTCATCCAGGCCACGGGGTCCGGTTGGCTCAAGCTGGTGGTCGGCTGGCCGACCGCCCCCATCGCGGACGGCCCGGGTGCGGTCCTCTTCTTCTACCTGACCAACCTGGGCATCCCGTTCGCGCTGGCCATCGGGGCCCTGGCCATGCGCCAGGCCCCCGCCCGCGCCTTCCTCGCCCTGTGGGTGGTGATCCTGTTCCTGATCCCGAATGTGGTGCAGGTCAGCTTCGTCTCGTTCGACATGAACAAGTACTTCCAGGCGATGTGGATCGCGGTCGCCGTCCTCGCGGGATGGCTGCTCGCCCGCTGGCCCACGGCGGCAGTCGTGGCTGTCCTGGTGCTCAGCATGGCGTCGCCGGTCCTGGCATCGGTCCACCACGCGTTCTCGCGCAACTTCCTGATGGGGCCGGACCAGGTGGCGGCCGCGGCCTGGGTCGCGGCCGAGACGCCGGAGCGTTCGGTGTTCGTGACCGATGACTGGATCATCTCCCCCACCGACCCGGCCGGGCGGCTGCGCCTCACCACGTACGGGCCGTACGTGGCCAACCTTGGCTTCAACGTGATCGACCGGATCGCCCAGGTGAAGACCATCCGCTGCGGCGGCGATCCAGAAGCCTCGGCTGACCTGATGCGCCAGCTGGGCGCGACCTACGTCATCGCGTCCACGGCGGCGGACTGCGAGATGCCGGTGGACTTCGCCGCGAGCCCGCTGTTCGAGCAGGTCTTCGCGGACGGGGGCGTGGTGATCTTCCACCTATCATCGGCTCCATGACCGATGCGCCGCAGGGGCTGCCGGCCGCCAGCGGCTCGGTGGTGGCCTTCGAGCATGTGACCAAGCGATACGGCGACGGTCCGAACGCGGTCAGCGACCTGTCGCTGACCATCCGGGCGGGCGAGATCTGCGTCCTGGTCGGACCGTCGGGATGTGGCAAGACGACCACCATGAAGATGGTCAACCGCCTGGTCGAGCCCACCAGCGGACGGGTCACGATCGACGGCGAGGACGTGGCCAGCCTGCCGCCGGTCGAGCTGCGGCGGCGGATCGGGTACGTCATCCAGCAGGTCGGCCTCTTCCCCCACCTGACGGTGGCCGACAACGTGGCCGTCGTCCCCCGGCTCCTGGGCTGGCCGGCGGCCCGCATCACGGCCCGCACCGATGAGCTCCTGGACCTGGTGGGCCTCGAGCCCGCCACCTACGGGTCGCGCTATCCCGCCGCCCTGTCCGGCGGCGAGCGCCAGCGGGTGGGCGTGGCCCGGGCCATGGCCGCCGACCCCACCGTCCTGCTCATGGACGAGCCCTTCGGCGCGGTGGACCCCATCCGCCGGGAGCGGCTCCAGAATGAGTTCCTCCGCCTCCAGGCTCGCCTCCACAAGACGATCGTGTTCGTCACCCACGACGTGGACGAGGCGATCAAGATGGCCGACCGGATCGCGATCCTGCAGGTCGGCGGCGTGCTGGCTCAGTACGACGCCCCGGACCAGATCCTGGCCTCGCCGGCCAGCCCGTTCGTCGAGCACTTCGTGGGGGCGGACCGCGGGCTGAAGCGCCTCTCGCTGGCCCGTGTGCGCGACCTGCCACTCGTCCAGCCCCAGTTGGTGGCGGTGGGCGACTCGTTCGCCGCCGCCCGCCAGCGCCTGGCCGATGGCACCGCCTGGGCCCTTGTCCTCGACGCGGACCGGCACCCGGTGGGCTGGCTGGAGACCCGCGCGCTGCAGGGCGAAGGCTCGGTCAGCGCGCAGCTGGCGGTCCCCGGATCTGCCCTCCTCCAGCCCGAGTCCACCTTGCGCGACGCGCTGTCGACGATGCTCGCCTCGTCGGTCCAGGTGGGCGTCGTGGTCGACGAGCATGACGCCCTGCTGGGGGTGATCAGCGTGGGCGCCATCTCGGCAACGCTTCAGTAGTGCGCGTCGGAATCGACCGATGACCGACCAGCCGTTCTTCCGCCTGGACTGGATCGTGGACAACGCCGACCTGCTCGCCCAGCGCACCCTGGAGCACGTCGCCTTGACCCTCATCGCGGTCATCGGCGGGATCCTGATCGCGACCCCGGTCACGATCCTCATCTACCGCCGCCGGCGGCTCATCGGTCCGGTGCTGGGCTTCACCGGGATCCTGTACGCCATCCCCAGTCTCGCGCTGTTCGCGGTCCTCATCCCGGTCACCGGAATCGGGATCGTGACCGCCGAGATCGCCCTGATCAGCTACACCCTGTTGATTCTGATCCGGAACGGGCTGTCGGGCCTGGACGGGGTCGAGCCCGACGTCATCGAGGCGGCCACCGGCTTGGGGCATACCGGTCGCCAGCGACTATGGCGGGTGGAGCTGCCGCTGGCGCTGCCGGTCATCATGGCCGGCCTGCGGGTGGCCACCGTGACCACCATCGGGCTGGTGGCCGTGACCGCGCTCATCGGCCAGGGAGGGCTGG
The DNA here is from genome assembly GCA_963816215.1 of uncultured Chloroflexia bacterium. Lineage (GTDB taxonomy): Bacteria > Chloroflexota > Limnocylindria > QHBO01 > QHBO01 > DASTEQ01. Next base: position 66,220 of record CAWFKB010000008.1, read on the forward strand.
GATTCGTGATCATCGTCATGGGCATCCGACGCCAGTTCCAGACCGCCATCGTCGTGGGGGTCTTGCTGTCGGTCCTGCTCGCCGTGCTGGCGGACCGCGGGCTGGTCCTGCTCGAGCGCGCACTCACCCCGTGGGCCCGCGCGCGGCCGGGGGCCGGCTGAGCGGATGGGCATCTCCGACGTCGTCGCCTGGCTCACCGATCCGGCCAACTGGACCGGCCGCGACGCCATCCCCGTCCGGGTCGGCGAGCATGTCGCCCTGTCCGGCGTCAGCCTGGCCATCGGCCTGGCCATCGCGCTCCCGCTCGGCCTGTACATCGGTCATACCGGACGGTGGGCCGGTGCCGTGGTGGCCATCACCAACGTTGGCCGCGCCATCCCCTCGGTCGGCATCCTCGGGATCGCCTACACCCTGACCCTCCCCCTGGTGGCGGCCCTCGACCTGCGCAACATCGGGACCCCGGCCACGATCATTGCCCTGATCGCGCTGGCCATCCCGCCCATCGTGGTGAACGCGTACGTCGGGATCCGCGAGGTGGACGCCGACACGAAGGAGGCCGCCCGCGGTCTGGGCATGACCGGCCGGCAGCTCCTCCGACGGGTGGAGGTCCCGCTCGCCCTGCCCGTCATCCTGGCCGGCGTCCGAACCGCCTCGATCCAGGTCATCGCCACCGCCACCCTGGGGGCAATCATCTCGACCGGCGGCCTGGGGCGGTACATCGTGGATGGCTTCGCGCAGGTGGACTACCCGCAGATGGTGGGTGGCGCGGTGCTGGTCATGGCGCTGGCCCTTCTGAGCGAGGCCCTGTTCGCCCTGGCCCAGCGACGCGTCACGTCGCCGGGGCTGCGCCGTCGGGGCGAGGGCGCGGTCGAGCCTGCCCCGGGGTTCGGCCTCTAACCACCGTACGCGGGACGCTGGTAACTGATAGACTCCCGCCCACGGGCCGCACCTGGCCGCCCGTGACCGGTGTGGATCGGTCAAGACATACCCCCAAAGGAGGACCCATGCGGAACTTCCGCATGCTCGCTGTCGGGGCGGCTGTCCTGGCGCTGCTGGTCAGCGCCTGCCAGCCGGGTGGCAGCAGCAACCCCAGCCCGAGTTCCGGATCGCCCTCAGGACCCGCGGAACTCCCCACCGTCAAGATCGGCTCAGCCGATTTTGACGAGTCGGCCGTCGTGGCCGAGATCTACGCGCAGGCACTGGAGGCCGCCGGCTTCACGGTCGAGCGTCACCTGTACTTCGGGTCACGCGAGACGACCATTCCGGCCCTCGAGGACGGCGACCTGAACCTCATGCCCGAGTACATCGGGAGCATGGCGGTCCAGCTCGGTGGCGAGGCCACGGCTGATCCGGATGCGACCTTTGCGGCGCTCCTTGACCTCCTCGGCGAGCACGACCTGACCGCGTTCGACTTTGCCGATGCGGCCGACTCGGACGCGTTCGCCGTGACCTCGGAGACGGCCCAGGCCAGGAGCCTGACGCAGGTCAGCGACCTCGCGCCCATCGCCGCCGACCTCACTTGGGGCCTGCCCCCGGAGTGCGAGACCCGCCCGCAGTGCGGCATCGGGCTGAACGACCTGTACGGCATCGACGTCAGCACCATCCCGGTGGAGACCATCTCGCCGTGCGGTCCGGACATGGCCCAAGCCCTGGCCAGCGGTGCGATCGACGTGGGTCGAGTGTGCTCCACCCAGCCCGAGATCATTACCGACAACCTGGTGGTCCTCGAGGACGACCAGGGGTTGGACCCGGCCCAGAACATGGCACCGGTGCTCCGGCAGGACCTGGCCGATGGCAGCGGGAACCTCCTGCGCTCGACGCTGAATGCCGTTTCGGCGGCCCTGACCACGGAAGACCTCACCCAGCTCTACTTCTCGGTGGCGGTCGACGTGAAGGACATCGCCGACGTGGCCCACACCTGGCTGCAGGACAACGGCCTGCTGTAGGCCGATCCTGCCCCTGTACCGATGGTGGCCGGCCGCAAGGCCGGCCACCGTGCTGTCCGGAACGCCCGAGGTCGGGCGCCGATATGCTGCTGACCGATGAGCGAGCACCTCGAGCTGGCCGACTGGCGCCGCCAGGTCTGGCAGCTGTACCGCGACCTGCGCGACGACCCCGACCCCGGAGCCGATCGGCTCTGCGCCTTCCGCGAGGGGAGGGACCGACTGTTCGCCGAGCATCCCCAGTCACCCATTCCGGAGGCTGAGCGGCCGTCGTTCGCGGGTCTCGCCTATTGGTCCCACGAGCCGTCGCTTCGCATGACCGCACGCCTGGAGCCAGACCCGGAGGCGTCGCCCCTGGACCTGCCGGTGTCCACCGGAGACCCCTTCGCCTTCAGCCGGGTGGGTTGGGTGTCGTTCCCGCTCGACGGCGCGACCCAGCGCCTGGGGGTGTACTGGTTGTCAGGCTACGGTGGCGGCGTGTTCATCCCGTTCCGCGACGCGACCAGTGGCGCGGAGACCTATGGCGGTGGCCGCTACCTGTGGGACTCGGTCAAGGGCGCGGACCTTGGATCGATCGGTGACGCGCTGGTCCTGGACTTCAACTACGCCTATCACCCCTCGTGCACGTACGACCCGCGCTGGAGCTGCCCCCTGGCCCCCCGTGACAACTGGCTCACCGTGCCCATCCGGGCCGGCGAACGACTGCCCGCCAATGACGGGGTCTCGACATGAGCGACGACCCGGGCGGCCTGCCCGCGTTCGGCGCGTCGGGCAAGTGCCTGAAGTGCGGGCGGCCGGTCAACCCCGAGCAGACGATGTGCGAGGTGTGCAACGCCGCCGGCATGGTCGAGCCGGCCGCCACCCAGATGCACGGGACGCTGTTCGTGGCCATCGTCGGCTCGGTGGTGGGGCTGGGGGTGGTGGCCGCCATCCTGCTCGGCGGGGTCGGGCCGTTCACCAGCCACGTCATGGCCATCGGTCCGGTCGCGGAGGCATCGGTGGTGGTGAACGTCGAGGTCCTCAACGAGGGCACGCGCGAGGGTCGGGCCCGCTGCGAGCTGACCGCCTATGACGCGAACAACATCCCCGTGGCGCGAACGGTGACCCTGTCGCCCGCGGTTCCGCCGGGAGGTTCGATTCCATTCGACGCCCAGATCCCGGGATTGACCGCCGACCCGGCCCGGGTCATGGTCCTGTGCCAATGACCCCCATCAGGTGGCTCCTCGTTGCGATTGGGATCGTCGTATTCGTCCTCCCGCTGACCCTGTCGTTCATCGGCTCGATCCCGGGGGTCGGCCCGGCAGCCTTCCCGCCGCCGGTGGAGAACCAGGCTGTGTACGACGTGGCCGAGGTGCTGACGCCCTCCGACGAGGCGGCGCTCGAGGATCGGATCGACGCCCTCGAGGGGCGTAGCGGCGCCGAGATGGCGATCTACCTGCAGGTCGACCCGTCCCAGACCTTCGACTCCAACCTGGCGCTGGCCGAGCAACTGTTGAACGAGTGGGGCGTGGGTCGCCGGGGGTTCGACGACGGGTTCGTGATCCTGGTCAGCTTCGGAACCAGCCTGGAGCACGGCGTCATCAGCACGTACGGCGGGGGGGGCTTCACGGTGGCATACCTGGACATCGACGAGCAGCAGGCACTGATCAATGGCGTCATCGGACCGCGGTTCCATGAGGGCGACTTCAACGGCGGCCTCCTCGCGGCCATGGACGTCGTCGATGCCGCCGTCACCCCGGAGGCCACGGCCACGCTCAATGCGTACCGCGTGGCGAACGCGGTCATCGGTATCCCGGGTGGCATCCTGGCCTTCGTCCTGACTGCCGGCATCGCATTCATCATGTGGCGTCGGGAGGGCGACGACCCGGAGGTCCTGGACTCCGAATCGGTGCTCATGGCGGGACCCCCGGCGGGCATGACCCCGCCGCTGGCCACCGTGGTCCGCGAGGGCCGCGCCTCGAAGGACGCGCTCCAGACGATCCTGATTGAGCTTGCCGGCACCGGGTTCATCCGCTTCCGGAACTTGGACCGGGTAGGCAAAGTGAAAAGCGATGACGATCCCAATCCGGAGACCGATCCGGCGATCGACCTCCTCAAGCCGCCCCGAGACCAGGCGGACCCGCGCGGACCGACCGGCGAGGCGTACCAGGTCCTGCTCAACCGGGGAGGTGGCCCCAAAGGGTCACTGACCCGAGAGGCGCTATGGGGCGTCAACGCGGCTCTGAATCCCATCAAGGGCAGCCTTGAGGCGGAGGCGGTCCGGATGGGCTGGTTCACGCGACTGCCGACGCCGGCCATCACCAAATGGACGGTAATCGGGGTCCTGGAGGCGGCCGCGGGCGGGGGGCTCCTCTTCCTCGGCTTCACGATCCCGATGTCCGGTCTGACCCTGGTTGGCGGGGCGCTGATCGCCGGAGGGCTGATCACGTTGGCGTTCGGGACCCAGATGTCCAAGCGAACCGATACCGGGGCGTACGCGGACGCCATGCTCAAGGCGTATCGGCGAACACTTCAGAAGACGATGCAGCAGGCGCAGTCCATGGCCGCGGTCGTCGCGGAGCCCACGGTACGGATCCTCGCCGACACGCCGGACAAGGCGGTCATCTGGGGCGTGGCCCTGGGCCTGCGCGACGAGGTGAGCCAGGTCCTGACCCGCGAAATGGCCGATCCGACGACCCAGGCCACCCTGGCGAGCTCCGGCGCGTACTACCCGGTGTGGTTCGGATCCTCGGGCAGCATGGGCGGGGACGGCGGCGGCGGGAGCTTGTTCTCCGGATCGGGCATTCCCGACGTGGGCGGCATGATGGGAGCATTGGGCAGCGTGGGCTCGTCGCCGCCGTCCTCGAGCAGCGGCGGAGGAGGCGGATTCGGTGGCGGCGGGGGCGGTGGTGGCGGAGGGGCCAGCGGCGGCTTCTAGAGCCCTCCATTACAAACAACATGACAACATTTGAAATGTCCGGTATCGTTCGGGCATGACATACGACCGCGACCGACGCCCCCGCCCCCGCCGACCGGATGACCGTCGGCCCAGCCCGGGCGGCTTCCGCCCGAATGACCGACCACGCCCCCAGCACGGCGGCCGGCCGCCGTACCAGAGTGGCCCGCGACCGCCCTTCGGCGGCGCCCCGGACGAGGGCGGCATGTCCATCCGACTGGATCCCCGCCACCTCGGAACGCTGCGGACTCTGGCCTCGGAGGCCGGTGTCCGGCCCGGCGAGCTGGTCACCCTGTGGGTCACCGAGCGCCTGGACGCCGAGCGGCGCGGCGCGCCCTCGCCTGGCGACATAAGTGCGGTGCTCGAGTCGCTGAATGACCGGATCGAGAACCTGTCCCGCCGGGTGGACGCCCTGTCCGCCGGTGGTGGCAAGGTCCGAGCCGACGTTTCGACCCCGGAGGCGCCCAAGGCGGAGGCTCCGAAATCGGAAGCCGCTCCGGCCGCCGACGCCGCACCCAAGCGCCGCGGCCGACCGCCAAAGACCACCGCCGCCACGAACGGGGTCAAGGCCCGCCCGACGCGAAAGGCCGCGCGAGGCAAGGGGAAGAACCCTGCCGTCCCGCTTCACGATGAAATCGCCGCCGTCCTGGCCGAGCGAGGACCGATGAGCGCCGCGGACCTGGCGAGCACGATCACCGAGCGCAAGATCTACGCGCCGCCGCGGAGCGGCAAGCCCCTCGACGCGACCGCGGTCAGCGTCCGAGTCTCGAACCCCCGCTATCGGTCCCGGTTCACCCGCTCGGGCGGGATGATCGGTCTGGCTAGCTAGGGCGCAGGCCTAGTCCTCGAGGACGAACGTCACCAGGATATTGACCTGGAATTCGAGCTCTCCGTTGGGTCCCACGGCGACCCGCTGTTCCTTGACCCAGGCGCTCTTCACGCCGCGAAGCGTCTTGCGCGCGCGCCCAATACCCTGGCGTACCGCATCCTCGAAGCTGTCGCTTGAGGTGCAGCTGAGCTCGGTGACCCTGGCAACCGACATCGGTATTCCTCCTGAGGCGATCGGGCAGCCAGTCTAGGCTCGATCCGGCTAGGGCACGGTCAGGATGCGACGCGGGTTCTCGACCGTGATCCGCTCCAGCTCGCCCTCCCCCACTGCTGCCGTTCGCAGGGCGGGCAGGAAGTGCTGCTGGAGGTACGTGTAGCCAAAGCCGCCATGTACCTTCAGCTGCCGGTCGTGGCAGACGTCCTGGCTGAGCAGGATCTGGCTGCCGTATCCGCGCTCCAGCAGCTCGACCAGCAGCTCCACCACGCGCGGCTCCCGCGTTTCGTCCACCGGGTCGAAGCGGTGGCCCAGGAAGTCGAACTCGAGATTGGCGCCGCGCTCGAGGATCCCGAGGTAATGGTCGAGGTCCGGCCATGAGTCGGCATGACCGATGACGACCCGGGCCGGGTCCACGCCCTCGTTCAGGAAGATCGCGAGCTGTTCGCGGCCCACCGCTGACTGGACGCCGTGGGTGGTGATCGCCATTCCAGTCCGGAGGGCCGCCCGAGCCGCCGCGCGATGCACGCGCTCCTCGAGGGCGCTGACCCAGGGCTTGTCGGTCCCGATCTCACCGATGATCCCGGGCCGGATGCCCGTCTCGCCAATCCCGTGCTCGAACTCGGCAACCAGCTCGTCGGCGAGGTCGTCCACCGAGCGACGGTCGATCCGAGCCTCGGCCGGGTAGTACGGGCCCCGATACCAGCCGCAGCCCATCACGATGTGGACGGCGCTGGCGCTGGCCAGGCGGCGGAGGCGCTCCGGGTCGCGGCCGATCCCCGGCAGGGTGAGGTCGACCAGCGTGCGCCCGCCGCGTCGGCGGAAGTCGCGCAGCTCCTCGGTGATGGTCAGCTCGTCGGCGGCCAGCTCCCAGTAGTCGAATCGGCCCGGGATGTGCCACAGGGAGACCTTCGTGTGCTCGTGGGGAAGGGCGAATCCGACCCGGTCGGGAGGGATGGGACCGGCAACGGTCATAACCCGGGGAGCCATGGCGGTACCTCGGTTTTGGGCGCCGGTCAGGGTTCAGCGGACTGCCGGTGCCTCGGGAAGAGTTGGTCCGGCCATGGTGCCACCTCGCACCCGTGCCGCGCAAAAGGGGTGCCGCGAACCATGCGCAAGTGCTACAACACCCCGAGCGGCCGCCCAAAATCGACGGCCTGCACCACTTTGGAGGTCAGTGCAGCGATGAATCAGCGGCCAATGGGGGTCACCGTCTTGGCGATCCTCGCCTTTATTGGCGGGGCATTCGGCATTCTTGGTGCGCTCGCCCTCCTCGGACTCGGCGTTGCCTTTGCCGGCTATGCCGGAGGCGGGCTGAGTTTCATTTTCGGGATCGTGCTCCTCGTCCTGAGCGCCCTTGAGCTGTATATCGGGTGGGGCTTCTGGAACCTGAAGCGCACCGCGTGGAGCCTGGGCCTCGTGGTCTTCGGCGCCTCGTTGATCATCCAGTTCATCGAGATGATCCTTGGTTACTCGGCGATCAGCAGCTTCATCATCAGCCTGATCATCTACGGCATCCTGCTGTACTACCTGCTCACCCCTGCCGTGAAAGCGGCCTTCGGCGTGACCGGAGACCTCCAGAGCGCGGTGATGAGCGGGCTGCCGATGGGCGGCGGAGCCGCTGCCGGATCGCAGGCTGCGCCACCCGCAGCGCCCGCAGCGCCGCCGGCACCGGCAGCAGCGCCGGAGCCTCCGGCCGCACCGCCTCCGACATCCAGCTGGGGCGGGTCGAGCGACACCTCGGCCGGTGGGGAGACCCCCGGCGATTCGCACGATGGGGGCGAGGGCGGCACCGCCTAGCCGAGCGCTTCATCTCGCGCACGAAACCTCTCGTGGGCGCCCGGCGGTCAGCCGCCGAGGCGCCCACGCTGGTTCACTGAGGGGCGTGACATGAGCGGCGAAACGGCGGCCAACAGCGTCGATCCCTGGGCCGCCGCCCAGGCCGAGCTGGACACCGTGGCCGAGCGGCTCGGACTGGACGAGGGCATGCACCGCGTCCTGCGCTTCCCCAAGCGCGAGCTCGAGGTCCACTTTCCGGTCCGATTCGACGACGGGCACACGGACGCGATGACCGGGTGGCGGGTCCAGCACAACCTCAACCGCGGGCCGGCGACCGGTGGTCTTCGCTATACGCCCGACCTGACCCTGGCCGTGGTGCGGGCCAATGCCATGCGCAATACCTGGAAGGCGGCCCTGGTCGAGATCCCCTACGGCGGGGCATTCGGCGGCGTGGTCGCCAACCCCAAGGCCATGTCCGCGCACGAGGTCGAAGGCCTCACCCGCCGCTTCACGACCGAGATCAGCCCGATCATCGGTCCGGCCCGGGACATCCCGATGCCGGACGTGAACACCGATGACCAGACGATGGCCTGGATGATGGACACCTACTCCATGCACCGCGGCTACACGGTACGGGCCGTGGTCACCGGCAAGCCGCCGGCCATCGGCGGCACGCGCGGCCAGCGCGAGGCCGTCAGCCGTGGGGCGCTGCGCGCCATCGAGGCCGTCGCGGCGCAGCAGCACCTGGCGCTGGACGGCGCGCGGGTGGTGGTCCAGGGCTTCGGACGGGTGGGCATGATCCTGGCCGAGATGCTGGACGGCGCCGGTGTCCGGATCGTGGCCCTCGCCGACGACCACGTCGCGGTCCGGAATCCGGGGGGAATCGCCATCGGTCCCGCGCTCGCGCACATGACCGAGCACGACTCGGTCGCCAACCTGTCCGGCACCGAGCCCATGGATCGCGACGCCGTGTTCGGCGAGCCGTGCGACGTCCTGGTCAGCGCCGGATTGCAGCACCAGATCACGCGCGCCAACGCAGGGTCCATCCAGGCCACGATCGTGGCCGAGACCGCGACCGCGCCCACCACCCCCGAGGCGGATGCCGTGCTCCGCGACAAGGGGGTCGCGGTCATCCCCGACATCCTGGGTACCGCCGGCGGATTCGTGGTGGGCTACTTCGAATGGGTCCAGGACCTCCAGTCGTTCTTCTGGACCGATGCGGAGGTCAGCGCGGAGCTGGACCGGGTGATGGACAGGGCCACGGCCGCGGTGCTGGCCGAAGCGGCCCAGCACCAGGTGGACCTGCGGAATGCCGCGCTGATGGTGGCCATCCGCCGGGTCGCAGAGGCAACCACGCTGCGCGGCCTCTACCCTTAAGCGCACGGTGACGACCGAGCACGATCGACCGGAGCAGTACGGCGGGGACGGCCTGGATCTCGCCCGCGACCGCCTCACGCTCCGCTTCGAGAATCACGACCTGGAGCGTGAGTTCCAGCTGGACCTGGGGGAGCGGCTCACCTTCCAGCTCCAGGGTGGGCTCGTCCTCGGACTATCGTTGTGGGTGACCGCGGCCGCCCTGCTCCCGCTGATCTATGGCACCGATCCGGCGCGGATGGCCCTTGCGGTGGCCATCCCCATCGTCGTCCTGGTGGGCGCCTTCATCGCGATCAGCCGCGTTCGCAGCTGGGACGCGCAGCAGGGCATCAACGGGATCGCGAACTTCGTGGGCGGGTTGTCGATGATCTACGTGGCCACGATCGTGGTGGGTGCGCCCGAGCTCCTCTCCGCCGCGCTCACGCTCAATGCGGTCTTCGCCTTCAGCGTGGTGCGCATGGGCTTCGTGGCCGGCCTGGCCGCCCAGCTGCCGGTCCTCCTCTGGCTCGGGGCGCTGGCCTGGATCGGGGAATACCCCGAGATCGGGTGGTTCGGCGTCTTCATCGTCGCCAGCGCCATGGGCGTCGCGGCGTTCGGGGCCTACATGCTCGAGTCGTCGAGTCGGGCGCGTTTCCTGCAACGGCAGACCCTCGAGGAGCAGCGCGAAGCCCTGTCCCAGGAGATGGAGAAGTCGGACGCCCTCCTGCGGTCCATGCTGCCGCCGTCGGTCGCGGAGCGCCTCCGCGACCAGCCCGGCGTCATCGCCGACGCGATCGACGAGGCGACGGTCATCTTCTCGGACATCGTGGGCTTCACGACCATCGGCTCCGAGATGGCGCCGACCGACGTCGTGTCGGTGTTGAACCAGCTGTTCGGTCGCTTTGACGAACTCGCGGTCGAGCACGGTCTCGAGAAGATCAAGACCATCGGCGACGGCTACATGGCCGTAGCCGGGGCTCCCCTTCCCGTGGCAGACCACGCCGACCGCGCGGTGCGCTTCGGCCTCGAGCTGGTGAAGGCCACCGATGCGCTGGGTGCCGAGGTGGACGTCCCCCTCCGGCTGCGGGTCGGCATCCACTCCGGGCCGCTGGTGGCCGGCGTCATCGGTCGCGACAAGCTCGCCTACGACCTGTGGGGCGACACGGTCAACGTGGCCAGCCGAATGGAATCGCAGGGCCTGCCCGGACGGGTCCAGATCAGCGCCGCGACCGCGGAGCGGCTGACCGTGGACCTGGCCCTCGAGCCGCGGGGCACGATCGAGGTCCGGGGGCGCGGACCAATGCGCGTCCTGCTGGTGGCGGCGGACGAAGCGACCGCGGCCGCGGGCACGGTCGAGTTGCCGCCCGATGAGCCAGCCGTGAAGATGCCCGCGTGACCGAGCGCAAGTCCCGCTTTACGACCCAATCAGGGGTCGAGATCAATCGGCTGTACACCGCGGACGACCTGGCCGGCTGGGACCCGGAGCGCGACCTCGGGGAGCCGGGCACGCCGCCCTTCACGCGCGGCATCCACCCGACGGGCCATCGCGGGCGGCTGTGGACGATGCGCATGTTCGCGGGATTCGGCGCGGCCGAAGACACGAACGCCCGCTTCCGCCGGCTGATCGCCGAAGGCGGCACGGGCCTGTCCATCGCCTACGACATGCCCACCCTGTACGGGTACGACCACGACGACCCGGAGGCGGCGGGCGAATTCGGGACGTGCGGGGTGGCGGTCAGCAGCCTGGCCGACATGGAGATCCTGCTCGACGGCCTGCCCATCGGTGAGCTGAGCACCTCGATGACCATCAACTCGCCTGCGGCCATGATCTGGGCGATGTACATCGTGGCCGCCGAGAAGGCCGGTGTGCCGCGCGCGCAGCTGGCGGGCACGCTCCAGAACGACATCCTCAAGGAGTTCATCGCCCAGAAGGAGTACATCTTCCCGCCGGCGCCCTCGCTGCGCCTGGTGACCGATACCGTCCAGTTCGGGACGGCCGAGCTGCCGCGCTGGAACACGATCAGCATCAGCGGCTACCACATCCGCGAGGCAGGCTCGACCGCGGTCCAGGAGCTGGCGTTCACCATCGCCGATGGGATCGCCTACGTGGAGGATGCCCTCGCCCGGGGCATGGCCTTCGACGACTTCGCGCCGCGCCTGTCGTTCTTCTTCAACAGCCACAACGACTTCTTCGAGGAGATCGCCAAGTTCCGAGCCGCGCGCCGGATGTGGTACCAGCTGTGCACGCAGCGGTTCGGGGCGGAGAACGAGCGGTCGACCTGGATGCGGTTCCACACCCAGACCGCGGGCGTGTCCCTCACCGCCCAGCAGCCCCAGAACAACCTGACCCGGGTCGCCATCCAGGCCCTGGCCGCGGTGCTGGGTGGGACGCAGTCGCTCCATACCGATGCGTACGACGAGGCGTGGGCCGTCCCGTCGGAAGCGGCCGCCCTGCTCGCCCTCCGCCAGCAGCAGGTCCTGGCCGAGGAGTCCGGGGTCGCCAACACGGTTGATCCGCTGGGTGGGTCGTACTTCGTCGAGGCGCTCACCAATCAGACCGAGGCGGCCGCATGGGAGTACATCCGTCGCATCGACGACATGGGCGGCATGCTGGCCGCGGTCGAGGCGGGATATCCGCAGGCCGAGATCGCGGACGCGGCATATGCCCAGGTCCAGGCCCTGGAGAGCGGGGAGCACAGCCTGGTGGGCGTCACCCGCTACGCCGACCCGGACGAGGAGCTGCGCATCCCGCTCCTCGAGATCACGCCCGAGATGGAGCGCCGCCACCTCGACCGCCTCACTCGCGTGCGGGCCGAGCGAGACGCCGACGCCCACGCGCGGGCCATCACCCGTCTCCACGACGAGGCGGTCCGGGACGACGTCAACCTCATGCCCGCCATCATCGCCGGGGTGGAGGCGTACGCCACCATCGGCGAGATGTGTGGCGTCCTGCGTGGCGTCTTCGGGGAGTACCGAGAGCCGCTCGCGGTCTGAAGCGCGCGGACCGATCCGTCCCTAGGATCTCCGTGTGCAGGTCCACGTGGTCGACGCGACATTCGAGCTGTTCCGCGCGTTCCACTCGCGCCCGCCAGAGACTGGTCCCGACGGGCGGCCGGTCAACGCGGTGCGGGGCCTGATCGACTCGCTCCTTAGCCTGCTCCGTGAGCCCGATGTCACCCACATCGGGGCGGCAACCGACCACGTCATCGAGAGCTGGCGCAACGACGTGTTCCCCGGGTACAAGTCGAGCGCGGGCATCGAGCGCGAGCTGCTGGCTCAGTTCGACCTCGCCGAATGGGCCATCCGGGCCCTGGGCATCCCGCTGTGGGCCATGGTCGAGGACGAGGCAGATGATGCGCTGGCCACCGTTGCCGCGCGGGCGGCCGCCGACCCGCGCGTGGAGCAGGTCGTGATCTGCACCGTGGACAAGGACCTGGCCCAATGCGTGCGCGGCCAGCGGGTCGTCCTGCGCGACCGGATGCGGACGATCACCTACGACGAGGACGGCGTGCGGGCCAAGTTCGGGGTGGACCCCACCAGCATCCCGGACTACCTCGCCCTGGTTGGTGACAGTGCCGACGGGTACCCCGGCCTGCCGGGATGGGGGGCCCGGAGCGCCGGTGCGGTGCTCGCCCGCTGGAAGCATCTCGAGGACATCCCCGACGACCCGCTGACCTGGGACGTCGACGTCCGGGGGGCCGGCCGGCTGGCCACGACCTTCCGCCAGCAGCGCGACGACGCATTCCTGTATCGGCGCCTGGCGACCCTGGGAACGAACGCCGACGCTCCGGACACCGTGGACGACCTGGCCTGGGCGGGCGTCCTGCGCGAGCCGTTCGAAGCGCTGTGCGCCGAGCTCGGATTCGAATCCATCCCGGCACGGGTCCATCGCTGGGCCTGAGCCCGGCTCACCCTCCCGGACCACACCACACATCACCAGACCGCGGCACACTGGTACTCGGGGGTCGCCCCGGGAGGACCATCGGCCCGGCTGACCCCGCGCGAGCCGCCCGATACGGTCATTGGCGATGCCGCGCCGTGCTGTGGCGGCGTCGCTCCTGGTCGCTGGAGCCCTGTTGGGAAGCGGCTGGCCGGGATCGATCGCCCCCGCGACCGCCTCCTCGTGCAGTGGCTGGACGAGCGAATCAACCCCGCCGCCCACCATTCGCGTGTTTCGGGCTGCGACCGGCGCGGTCGAGACGGTTGACTTCAAGGTCTACGCCAAGAACGTGCTGAGCCGCGAGTGGATCGGTTCGTGGACGACCGAGTCCCTTCGGTCGGGCGCCGTCGCGGTGAAGATGTACGCCTGGTACCACGTCCTCCATTGGCGCGGGCTGACCAACGCGGACGGCGCCTGCTTCGACGTGTACGACGACACCCGCGACCAGGTCTACAACCCGGCCCAGCCGACGTGGACGAGTGCCGCGGCGGCGGTCGACGCCACCTGGGCCACCCGGGCGCTGAAGAGCGGCAGCATCTACCCCACCTACTACAACGCCGGCGCCTCGAACGAGGCGTGCGGCGCCAACGCCAACGGCTGGCGGATGTACCAGTGGGGAACGCAGGCCTGTGGCCTCAGCGGACTGAGCGCGGCGCAGATCCTGCTGA
>CAWFKB010000009.1:0-47195 GCA_963816215.1 uncultured Chloroflexia bacterium
CTCGGACCGGGGCAGTCGGCCGGGTCGGCGACGTTGAAAAAGACGTCGCGGATCGAACCGCCGGCGCCGATGTTCGTGATCCGGACCTCGACGTTCTCCGTGTTCTGCAGGGTGGACACCGCGGTGGTCGGGAACTCAGTGATCGCGTCCACGTCCCCGTTGGTCAGGGCGGCGATGCGCGCATCGGGGTTGATGTAGGTCTGGAACACGACCTCGTCGACGAGCGGCGGGTCGCGCCAGTAGTCGGTGTTTGCCTCGAGGCGAACGAACTCGCCTTGCGCAAACTCCGCGAGCTTGAACGGGCCCGAGCCGATCATCTCCTCGTTCTGGAACTCGACTGGATCGGGGACGCTCTCCCAGATGTGCTTGGGCAAGACGTACATGAACACCATCCGGGACTCGAAGTTTCCGACCGGCTGGTCGGTCGTGATCACCACCGTGGTCGGGTCCGGGGCTTCGACCGAGGTGAAGACGTCCGGATAGGCCGGTAGGTAGATGAAGTCGGGCGTGTCGCGGTACAGCTCGATGCTGTACTTGACGTCCTCGCTGGTGAGTGGCGTCCCGTCGTGGAAGGTTGCCCCTTCGACGAGGTTCAGGGTCCAGGTCGTGCCGTCGTCCGAGACCGACCAGTCTGTCGCCAGCTCGGGGACGAACGCGCCGCTCGGGTCGACCGCGATCGGGGTGTCGTAGATCAGCTCGTAGAGGGCGTAGTCTTCCGAGAGTTCCCCATTGCCCGGGTTCCGGTCCGTTGCGGCACCCGGCTGACCGATGCGGATGGTTCCGCCGGTTGCGCCGCTCCCCGAGGGGCCGGCTGAGCCGTCTGGGCTCTCACTGGCCGATCCCTGGCAGGCGGCGAGGACGATGGTGAGGCCGATGAGGGCGGCGGCTGGGCGAAGCGGGGGACGCACGGGCGGGCTCCTTAACGGGGGGCTGATGATGGCACACGGCTCTGCGGCTGGGCAATCCTCGGCCGGGGGCGTCGGGGCATACTCGCAGCCATGCCGCCTCGCACCGCCCGCCCGCCGGTGACCGCGGCCGCGCTCGTCCGGGCGCAGGCCGTCCTCGAGAGCTTCGACCCATCCCCGGACGGGTCCCAGGTTGTTGTGGCGGTCCGCTCAGTTCGTGGCAACGCCTACCGGTCGCACCTGTGGGTCGTTCCGGCGGAGGGAGGTCGACCGCGGCGGCTGACGCAGGGCGCGGTCCGCGACACCGGTCCCCAGGTCTCGCCCGACGGGAGATGGCTGGCCTTCGTCCGAGCGCCGTCGCGGCCGGCAGCGGCCAAGGGCGGGGACGACGCTGCCCAGGCATACCTCGTCCCGCTTGACGGTGCCCGTCCGCGATGCCAAACGCGCCTGAAGCACGGCGTCGACGCTGTGCGCTGGAGCCCGGACGGCCGGCGCCTGGCCCTGCTCGGTCAGGCAGGCGAACCTCGCTTCGTGGTCGGCCAATCACGCGATGGTGTTGAGCCCGTGGCACGCCGCATCACTCGGACCGACTGGCGGGACGACGTGACCGGCGTCGTTGACCGGCGGACGCACCTGTGGGTCGTCGGCGTGGAACGGGGGGCGCAGCCTCGCCAGCTGACGAGCGGCGACTTCGACGTCACCAACCCGACCTGGTCTCCGGACGGGCGCTGGATTGCGTTCGAGGCGGACAGGGAGCCGGACTGGAACATCTACTACCGCTACCGGATTTTCCGCGTACCCGCGACCGGCGGACGCGTCACCGAGCTGGTGAGCCTCAAAGGAGACGCGCGCGCACCGTCCTACTCGCCCGATGGGAAGTGGCTGGCCTTCCTGGGCACCGACGTCGACCACCCCGCAACCGGCGATCCCGAGCGGGTCTGGGTGGCCACCGCAACCGGGAAGCAGCCGCGCTGCCTGACGCCCGACCTCGATGACGGCGTGGGTGGCTGGGCGTGGTCCGACCTGGGCATGGCCGAGGAGATCGAGGCGCCCCAGTGGGACGGCAACGACCACCTGCTGGTCACGATCGGGCGGCGAGGCCGAGTCCTGCCCTACCGCGTTTCACGGACCCCGGGCGGATACGAGCCGATGGTGGACGAGTCGATACGGCTGATCGCCGGAACGGTCACCGCCCGGGCGGGCCGGCGCTTTCTCAGCGCTGCCTGGGACGGCCGCGCCTCCGAGCTGTATGCCCTGACCGATGGGCGCCTGCGGCGCCTGACCACGCTCGGGGCCCGTTGGGAGAGCCGCTTCCGTCGCTTCGACCTCGAGGAACTCGAGATCGCCGGCCCGGGCGGTCCGATTCAGGTCTGGCTCGCCTCACCGTCCGACGCCGGGGCGCGTGCCCTGCCGACCATCCTCCACTTCCACGGCGGCCCGAATGGAGCGTGGGGCCCGGGTGGGAGCATGGACAGCCTGCTCCTCACCGCGCACGGCTACCGGGTGGCGATGCCGAACCCTCGCGGGTCGACGACCCGCGGCCGAGCCTGGCTCGATGCTCTGGCCGGCAACTGGGGCCGGGTCGACGAGCAGGACGTCATCGCCGTCGCGGACGTGCTCGTGAGCCGGCGCCTCGCCGATCCGGAGCGGATTGGGCTGATGGGCCTCTCCTACGGCGGATACCTGGTCCAGTGGATGGTGGGCGTGACCGATCGGTTCGCCGCCGCCATCGCCGAGAACGGGGTGGGCAACGTGCTGTCCGACTGGGGCGAGTCGTACTTCGGGGTCCACTACCACCGCCAGTACGGCCAGCCCGATCCACTCACCGATGAGGGGGCGGCCGAGCTGTGGCGCCAGTCCCCGCTTCGGAATGCGCAATCGGTGCACACCCCACTCCTGACGTTGCAGTCAGCGGAGGACCGCAACACCCCGCCCGGCGCCAACGAGCAGCTGTTCGTCGCCCTCAAGGTGCTCGGCCGCGAGGCCGAATACGTCGTGTATCCCGAGGAGCACCACGAGCTGAAGAACTACGGGCGGCCGGATCGGCGGATCGACCGCATGGAGCGCCACCTGGCCTGGTTCGATCGGTACCTGCGCCGGCGCTAGCCGGCGCCATCGGTCAGGCGGGTGGTGCCGGCGGAACGGAGGGCGGCGGTGACTTGCGGGCGAGCCGCTGGGCGAGCCCGCCCACGGTGAGGGCCAGGCCCAGGCTGATGATCCCCAGCGCCCCGACGAGGCGGAACGCCTCCCCGCCGAACGCGGTGGCCAGCGCCAGGTAGGCGATCACCGCGGCTCCGGCGACGCCGGCCCCGATCCACTTGAAGGCCGGCGCATCCGCCAGCCAACCGGCGGCGTACAGGCCCAGCCCCAGGCTGAAGGGGATGACCGTCCACAGGGTCGCCCACTCGTCCCAGCGACCGGTGAGGCTCGTGTACAGGAGCGCCCCGCCGGTCAGCAGCAGCATCACCCCGGGGATCACCATCCCGGCCCGGAGCCGTCGGGACAGGCGGGAGAACAGGATGGGGATCAGGAAGAAGAGGGACAAGATGATGAGCAGGATCGGCCACCAGGCCAGGATGTCGGTGTCCAGGCCGTTGACCTCGAACCACTCGCCGATCCAGGTCGAGCCGAGCACGACGATCCCGATCGCCAGCAGCATGAGACCGATCGTCAGCTCCAAGGTCCGGCTCACGGCGGCGAGTATAGACGGGGCCTAGGACTCGCCCTCCCAGGCAGGCTGGGGCATGCGGAGCGGCTTGTCGGTCCGGTAGCCGAGCACGTAGTCGGCCTGCATGATGGTGTGGATCTGGCTTGTGCCTTCGTAGATGACCGAGCCCTTCGAGTTGCGCAGGTAGCGCTCGACCGGGTACTCGTCCGAGTAGCCGTACGCGCCGTGGATCTGGATCGCGTCCATGGCGCTCTGGACCGCATGGTCGGTGCAGAACCATTTGGCCAGGCCCGTTTCGCGGGTGCTCCGCTCGCCCGCGTTCTTCAGCCAGCCTGCTTTCCAAACCAGCAGGCGTCCGGCCTGGATGCCCTGCTCCATCCGGGCCAGCATCTGCTTGACCAGCTGGTGATGACCGATCTCCTCGCCGAAGGTCTTGCGCTCATGCGAGTACTTGAGCGAGGCGTCCAGGCACGCCACCGCCAGGCCCACGCTGCCGGCGGCCACCGTGTAGCGGCCCTGGTCGATGGCGCTCATCGCAATCGAGAAGCCCTCTCCCTCCTCGCCCACCCGGTTGGCGGCCGGGACCTCGCAGTCGGAGAAGTACAGGATCCCGGTGTTGCCCGCGCGGACCCCCAGCTTGCCGTGGAGGGAGTCGCTGGAGAACCCGGGGAAGCTGCGCTCCACGATGAAGGCGGTGATGCCCTTGTGGCCGAGGGCCTTGTCGACGGTGGCGAAGACGAGGAACTGGTCGGCGGTGTCCGCCAGGCTGATCCAGACCTTGCTGCCGTTCAGGATGTATCGGTCCCCGTCTCGGCGGGCGGTTGTTGAGAGGTTGGCCGCGTCGCTGCCGACCCCCGGCTCGGTGAGACCGAAGCTGGCCAGCGTCTCGCCACGGGCCTGCGGAACGAGGTACTGCTGCTTCTGCTCCTCATTCGCCCACTGCAGGAGGGTCAGCGAGTTGAGGCCGGTGTGGACGCTGAGGATGACCCGGAACGCGGTGTCGGCCCGCTCCATCTCCTCGCACAGCTGGGCAAAGGCGATGTAGTCCATGCCGGACCCGCCGTACCGCTCGGGGATGGGCAGGCCCAGGAAACCCACCGCGCCCATCTTCTCGTACAGGGTTCGGTCGTAGGTCGAGGTCGAGTCCATCTCGTGGATGCGGGGCAGGATTTCGCGCTCGGCGAAGGTGCGCGCGGTGCGCGCGACCTCGCGCTGCTCGTCGTTCAGGGAGAAGTCGACCATGGGAGCCGGATTCTAGGGGACGCCTAGGGGAGCGAAACGCCCACGAAGGTCAGCACCTCGCGCCAGGCCGAGCTGGCCGCGTCGGCGTGCTCCACCGCGGTGCGGTCGAAGAACGAGTGCGGGGCGCCCGGATAGCTGACCAGCCGATGCTCGACGCCGGCCGCGGCCAGGGCCGCCTCGAACGCGGCGACGTCTTCCTGGGGGATGCCGGAGTCGGCGCCACCGAACAGGCCGAGGACCGGGCAGGTGTAGGTCGCGGCGCTGGCGACCGGCTCAGGAAGATTCGCGCGGCCCGGACCGGCCGGCGGTCCGTAGAAACCGATGACACCGTCGATCTCCTGGCCTTCGCCCGCCTGCGAGAACGCGGCGCGGCCACCGAAACAGAAGCCCATGACGTACGCCCGTTCGGCAGCGCCGCCGTCCGCCGCCCGGATGGCCGCCACGCCCGCCGCCACGTCGGCACGGATGGACGCCCGCTCGGTCTGGTTGACGTGGGGCATGTACTCGAAGTCCGCTCCCCGGAGGCCGGGGCCCGCGGTCCGCGCGTAGAGGTCGAGGGCGATGGCGTGGACCCCGGCCTCGGCCAGTCGGCGAGCGAGCTCGAGGTAGAACGGGTGCAGGCCGCGGACATCGGGAATGATCACGATGCCCGGTCCGCCGGGTGCCGCGGCCCGAGCGAGGTAGGCGGCGAACGCCGTGCCGTCGGCCGAGGTCAGCACCTCCTCGCGGGCGTCCACCGCGCCACCGCGAATGGGTGGCAACGGAGGCAGGGCGTCAGTCTCGTGGCACATCGGTCAGACCCCCTGGGCTAGGCGACGGTCTGGACGGCGACCCAGGCGCCGACCATCAGCAGCGCGGCCACGACGGCGTAGACCGCGGCCCGCAGCACGACGGGAGTGCCCTCGATCGTCGCGCCGCTGGCGCCCTGCCACTGTCCGGCCAGCGTAAATGCGGGGGAGGGCGGCAGGAGCCAACCGAGGACGAGGCCCACGGCCAGGCCGCCGAGGTGGCCGGTGATGCTGATGCCGGGCACGAAGAAAGTGAACGCGAGGTTGATCACAAGCAGCGACCCGACCTGGCCGAGGATCGCCCTCGTCTGCCGCGGCAGCGCCAGATGGCGGCGTCGCGAGACGGCGAAGGCCAGCCCAAGCAACCCGAAGATCGCGCCGCTGGCGCCCACCGCCGCCTGGTCCGGCGCGACCAGGATGGTCAGGACCGAGCCTCCCACCGCGCACAACAGGTAGATGACGAGGTACTCGATGTGGCCATACAGCTGCTCGACCAGCGGCCCGAAGAGGTAGAGCGCCCACATGTTCAAGGCGAGGTGGAGGAGCCCCAGGTGGAGGAATGCGCTGCTGAGGAGCCGGTACCAGTCACCAGCGGCCACCGCGTCCAGGCTCACGAATCCCCAGTCCAGGAGCGGCCCGCCGCCCTGCAGGAGTCCGGTGCCGGCCAGGCCACCCAGGACGGCATCGATCGCGAAGACGCCCACGTTGGCCCCGATCAGGGACCAGGTGACGATGGGGGTGTAGGTCGCGTACGCCCCGCGTGATCGGTTGAACTCGCGACGCGCGGTGGAGTCGTGCCCCGTCTCCTTGGCCAGCCAGGCGAGGCGGCTGGCGATGGCCGGACGCTCGGTGGCCGGAGCCCGTCGATCGGCCTCCTTGTAGGCCTCCATTGCGGCATGCAGATCGCCGTCGCGAACCTGCTGCTCGGCCACCGAGCGCCATCCCAGCCACGCGACCGCGCTCTCGGTCTGGGCAGCCGCCATCCAGGCCTGGAGAGCCCCGGCTTCGTCGTCGATCCGGTACTTGCCCGTCCCGCTGATCATCCAGGCAGCGCCGGCCACCTCCGGATCCTCGGACCGGGTGAGCTCGTCCACGGTGTGGATCGCGCGCTCCGGCTCACCGCCATCGAGGAGCCGGCGCGCCTCGGCGAGGTCGGCCTGTGGGTCGGACATGCCGGCGTAGTATGCCCCGGCATGCGAACGACCGCCGGACGGAGGTCCGGCGGTCGTGACGCGCCCCCCTGGAGGGGAGCCAACCCGCCCCGTCGCCCCGGAGCGGTGATCTTGTCGGGCTACTTGGCCCGGTGCAGGAACTCCACGACGTCCTCGTAGCGGAAGCGACGATCGCCGCGCTTCACGACTCGGAAGAAGGGCAGCTCACCGCGGTCGCCCAATCGCTTCACGGTGTTGACATGGAGGTGGAGCATCTCGGCCACTTCGGAGGCCGTGAGCAACCTGCCGCCTTCGTTCTGGATCATGTGGTTCGCTGTTCTCCTGCCCACTCTGGTGAGGTAAGAGCCGCGCCGGCTCGGAGGGTATTGGTCGGCGCGGCTCGTGGCCGGATAGTAGGGTTCCGGTGCCGTCTAGGCCCCGGTACGATCGGTCCGAAGCGGGGGTACATTCGGGAGCGAATCCGTGTTCGAGCGCCATGTCTTCGTGTGCACATCGGGCGAGTGGTGCCCCACCGTGGACGGAGACGGAATCGGGGTCCACGCCACGCTCAAGGAGGCGGTGGCCAAGGCGGGACTGGCAGACCGGGTGCGGGTCAACCGTTCGGGCTGCTTCTCCCAGTGCGGAAACGGACCGATGGTCGTGGTCTATCCCGAGGGCGTGTGGTACGCCGCCGTCAGTCCGGCCGATGCGCCGGAGATCGTGGAGCGCCACCTGCTGGCCGGGGAACCGGTCGAGCGCCTCCAGTTCCGGCCCGGCACGATGGGCGCCCACAAGCTGGAGCGCGATCCCGACGGACAGCCGATCGGTCGATCAGCGCGTTGGCCCACCTCGGGACGAACCGAGCCCGAATAGGCCATCGGGCCGCATCGGCCGCGAATCTCGTCTAGCGAATCGCCCCGGCTTCGCCCCCGGTGATCCGCTGGGCGATGTAGACCGGGATCACCGACAGCAGGACGAGCACGAAGGCCACCACGTTCACCACCGGCAGCTCGTTGGGGCGCTGGATGGAGCGGAAGATGAACAGCGGGATGGTCTCGGTCCCCGGGCCGGCGGTGAAGTTGGTGACGATGACCTCGTCGAACGACAGGGCGAAGGCGAGCAGGGCCCCGGCCAGCAATGCGGTCCGCATGGCGGGCAGGGTGATCCGTCGGAAGGTCGTGCCGGAAGCCGCCCCCAGGTCCGCGGACGCCTCCTCGGCGGAGCGCGGCGTGCGACGGAGGCGGGCGAGAACGTTGTTGTAGGCAATCACCACGCAGAAGGTGGCGTGGCCCACGATGACCGTGGGCAGCCCGAATTTGATGTCCAGGGTCTGGAAGGTGGCCGACAACGCGATGCCGGTTACCACGCCGGGCAGAGCGAGCGGCAGGAGGAGGATCAGCGACACCGACTCCTTGCCGAAGAACGAGTAGCGCTGGACGGCCAGGGCGGCGAGCGTGCCCAGCAGCAGCGCGACCGCCGTGGCGAACAGGCCGGCCACGATCGAGGACCCGAACGCAGCCAGCACGTCCGGGTTGCTGAACGCTTCGCCGAACCACTGGGTGGTGAAGCCCGATGGTGGCCAGGTCTGGGCGATGGTCGGATTGAAGGCGTAGATCGCGATCATGACCAACGGGGTGTAGATGAAGACCAGGACTGCGCCGGTCGCCACCCGCAGGAATGCCTTGGTCAGGCGGGACTCGGTCATCGGTCCGTGCTCACAGGGACTCGAAGGCGCCCAGCCGCCGGGCGACGAGCAGGTAGATGACCATGATCAAAACGGGCAGCATCGAATACGCGGCGGCCAGCGGGAGGTTGCCCAGACTCGAGTTGGCGTAGATGACGTTGCCGATGAACTGCGTGTTCGAGATGAAGTCGGGGGTGATGTAGTCGCCCAGGGTCAGCGAGAAGGTGAAGATCGAGCCCGCGACGATGGCCGGCACGACGAGCGGTACGACGACCTTGCGGAAGGTGGGTCCCGCCTTTCCGCCCAGGTCGGACGAGGCCTCCAGGAGCGAGCGCGGGATGCGCTCCAGCCCGGCCACGACGGGCACGACCATGTACGGCAGCCACAGATAGGTGAGCACGATCCAGCTGCTGACCAGCGAGTTCAGGCCCGGCGACTCCAGGCCGATGGGCGCCAGCAGCCAGTCAACGAACCCGTTCCCACCCAGCATCGTGCGCCAGGTGTAGATCTTCACCAGGTAGCTGGCCCACAGGGGCATGAGGACCGCGACCACCAGCAGGCGCTTGGTCCGGGTGGAGGCGATGCGGGCGATGTAGTAGGCCACCGGGAAGCCCAGGACGATGCAGGTCAGGGTGACCAGGATCGCCATCCCGATCGTGCGCAGGGCAATCGTCCGGTATACGTCAACCGTGAACAGGGTGACGAACGCGTCGAGCGAGAAGACCGGGATGACGTCGCCGCTGAACGGATCCGTCTCCCAGAACGCATTCAGGAACAGGACGATCAATGAACCGATGTAGAACAGGAAGAAGAAGAGGAGCGGCAGCGCGAGCAGCAGCACGACCTGGGTCCGCGGCCGGCCATAGAGCCAGGACGCGAACCGTCGCGATCGCGACGGTGGTTGTGCGGAAGCGGATGCGGTCATCGTGGTCGGGGGCGATCTCCGATGAAACGAGGCTCCCCGGGAGCGAACCCCCGGGGAGCCTGATGGTCAGGACCGATGTCGGTGCTCAGGCGCCGGTGATTTCGGTCCAGGCATTGATCCAGTCCTCGATCGACTTGCAGGTCGTGCTGTCGTCGGTGTCGTTGCAGTCTTCCCGCGGCGTGCTCCAGAACCACACGTCCTCGAAGTAGGCCTCGTCGGTCGCGTGGTAGGACTCGCAATGTCCGGGGGAGATGACTTCGGCAGCGTCGCAGGCGGCCTGGGTGACCGGGGCTTCGCCGAACCAGACCGTCGCCTGGGCATTCGCCTCGGGGGACAGCATCCAGTTCATCCATCGGTACATGCAGCCCGGATGTGCCGCCTCGGAGGCGATCATCCAGGTATCGGACCAGCCGGTTGTGCCTTCGGCTGGCTTCACGATCGCGACCGGCGCATCGGGCAGGTTGTTGGCCTGGTACTGCCACGACGTCCCCGCCAGCATGTCACCGCTCCCGAAGGACGTGATCTGGTCGGTCGCGTAGTTCCAGTACTCGCCGGTCTCCTTCACGAACGTCGCCTGCTGGGTCAGGAGGTCGACCGCCGCGTTGAACTGCTCCTCGGTGAGCTGGTATGGGTCGTCGATACCGAACTCGTTGTCGTTGGTGGACTTCAGCCGAAGGGCCGCATCGGCGATGAAGATCGCCGAGTTGTAGATGCTGACGTGGCCCTGCGCGGGCGAATCGGCATCCCAGATCGGATCCCAGCTGGTGGGGGCCGTCGTGAAGGCGTCGGTGTTGTAGAGGAGAAGGTTCGCACCACGGCCGTGCGGAGTGCCGTAGGGCACGCCGTCCACGGTGTTGTGCGGCTGTCCCTTGAGACCGTCGAACACCTCGGCGTAGTTGGGAATCAGATCAGTGTTGACCGGGGCGACGTCACCGCCGGCGATGAGGCGGAGGGTGGCGTCACCCGAGAACGAGCCGCCGTCGTACTGACCACTCTGCAGCAGCTCAACGCCGTTGGCCGAATCGGTCATGTCCGTGGTGTTGACCTGGCAGCCGGTTTCGTCCTGGAACGGGTTCACCCAGTCGTAGGCCGGGTCGTTCGTCCCGTTCTCGGCGTAGCCGGCCCAGATGACGAGGTTCAACTCCCCTTCAGCCGCGGGCAGCTCGGACAGGGCGGTGGGTCCAGGACTCTCGCCCGACGAACAGGCGGCGACCAGCAGGCCGAACACGACCAGCATGGCGGGGATGCGCAATTGCCTCATGGGTGTGTGTCTCCCTCTTCGGTTCCCTCGGTGTCATGGCCCGCGGCCAGACTCAACACGTGCTGCCGCTTCCAGATCAGCCGAACGGGCCTGCCCTGGGCGGCCAAAACCTCCATGGACGAGGTCTGCAGGTTCTGCTGGGTGACGACCAGTTGGCCACCCACGTCAAGGTCAACGATATATCGGGTGTCCGATCCGAGGTAGACCACTTCGCGCACCTGGCCGAGCGCCGACTGCTCGTCGGCCACGGCCGCGTCGGACGGCTCCGCCAGGCGGATCTTCTCGGGGCGGACGGTGAAGATCCCGTCCGAACCGATGACCGCGCGCGCGGCCTCGTCCTTGAGCAGGTTCGAGGTCCCCACGAATCCGGCCACGAACGTGGTGGTCGGGTGCTCGTACACGTCGGCCGGGGTGCCGACCTGCTCGATCGTCCCCCGGTTGAAGACGGCCAGGCGGTCGCTCATGGTGAGCGCCTCCTCCTGGTCATGGGTCACGTAGATGAACGTGATCCCCACCTGCTGCTGGATGGCCTTGAGCTCGATCTGCATCTCCTCGCGCAGCTTGAGGTCCAGCGCGCCGAGGGGCTCGTCGAGGAGCAGGACGCGCGGCCGATTGACGAGGGCACGGGCCAGCGCCACGCGCTGTCGCTGGCCGCCGGAGAGCTGGGCCGGGCGCCGCTTCTCGAAGCCCTCCAGGCGCACCATGCGCATGGCCTCCGCCACCCGCGTCTCGCGTTCCGGGCGCGCGACCTTGCGGATCTCAAGGCCGTAGGCCACGTTCTCGCCCACGGTCATGTGCGGGAACAGGGCGTAGTCCTGGAACACGGTGTTCACGTCGCGGTCGAACGGTGGCACCCCGGTCACGTCCTGGCCGTGAAGCAGGACGCGGCCGCCGGTCGGCAGCTCGAATCCGGCGATCAGGCGCAGGGTCGTGGTCTTGCCCGAGCCCGACGGGCCGAGCATGGAGAAGAACTCGCCGTCGGCGATCTCCAGGTTGATGCCGGCCACCGCGACCACGTCGCCGTAGGTGCGCTCGAGGTTCTCGAGCCGAATGGCGGGGACGGCTGCGGTCGGCGCGGACGCCGCAGGGGACGCAGATGACGACGCGGAGTCGACGGCCAAATGGGCACCTCGGGCGAAGGCTCGGCGCCGGACCGCCGGCGCGAGGATTGGCGCACTGTGCCGTTCGCAGGCGCGGCGTGTCAAGACCGGCGGCTGATAGAGTCCGGCCTTGCGAAATCGCCCGCCCCCGACCTCCTGATGCCGTCCGGAATCGCCTTCGGGCTGGCCGCCGCAGCGACCTGGGGTCTGGGCGACTTCTTCGGTGGCATCGGCTCGCGACGCCTCGCGCCGTTCCTCGTGACGTTCGTCGCCGACCTGGTCGGCCTGGCGGTCCTGTTCGTGGTCGCCGCCGTCGTCCACCCCGCACCACCCGAGGTCAGCACGCTGGGGCTGGCCGTGGTGGCCGGGATGGCCGGCGGGCTCGGGCTGGCCTTCCTGTACATGGCGTTCTCGCTCGGATCGCTGGGGCTTACCTCCGCCCTGGCCGGGGCCGGGGCAGCCGTCATTCCGCTGGTGGTCACCTTCCTCCTGGGGGCCCGCTTCGAGCCGCTCCAGATCGCCGGCATCGGGCTCGTGATCCTGGCCGCGGTCCTGGCAACCGACATCTCGCGGGACGCAGCCGGCCGCCGGGCACTGCTCCTCTCCTTTGGCGCGGCCGTCGGATTCGCGACCTGGTACCTGCTCCTCGATCAGGCTGCCCGCGACAGCGGGCTGTGGGCGCTCATCGTCAGCCGTGGCGCGAGCACCGTCCTATTGGGCGTGATCACGCTGGTGACGCCCGCGCGGGCGGACCTGCGCCGCATGTCCGGGGTGGTCGGGATCATGATCCTGGCCGGAGTGTGCGACGTGGGCGCGAACGGTCTGTTCCTCGCCTCGCGGGCGGTTATCCCGGTCGCCATCGCCGCGGCTCTGTCCGGGCTCTACCCGCTCGCAACGATGTTCCTGGCCCGGACGTTCCTCGCCGAACGTCTGCCCCGGCTGGGCGTATTCAGCGTGGGTGTCGCGGTGGCCGGCACCATCCTCATCTCGATCGGGAGCTAGGAGTCGCATGACCGATACCGATGGCCTCCAGGAAGAGCTTTTCGCCGCCATCGAAGGTGGCAACGTCGAGGGCGTCCGAGCCCTGGTGGCGGCTCACCCGGAGGCCGCCGCGGCACGACGGGACGATGGCGTCTCCACCGTCCTCTGGGCTCGCTACCAGTACCAGCTGGAAGCGCTGGACGCCCTGCTGGCGGCGAACCCGCCCCTAGACGTGTTCGAGGCAGCGGCCGTGGGCCGGACCGATGCCATCCGAGACGCGCTGGCCGCGGATCCGGACCTGGCCACGGCGTATGCCCCCGACGGGTTCACGGCCCTGGGTTTGGCGGCGTTCTTCGGCCATCCCGGCGCGGCGAAGCTGCTCATCGAAGCAGGAGCCAGGATCAACGACGCGTCACGGAACCCGATGCATGTTGCTCCCCTGCATAGCGCGCTGGCCGGCCGCCACGCGGAGATCGTGGACATGCTCCTCGCGGCCGGGGCCGACGTGAATGCGGTGCAGGCCGACGGCTACACCCCGCTCCACGAGGCAGCCCAGAACGGCGACCAGGCCATGGCCGAGCGTCTCGTGGCCGCGGGCGCCAATCGCGACGTTCGCCTGGACAACGGCGCGACCCCGGCCGACTCTGCCCGCGCCGCCGGACACGAGGCCCTCGCGGCCTGGTTGGAATCGCGCTGACCCTCGGTAATCACGGGGTAAGGGGCGCATAAGGCCACTTCGGTATTCCTCCGAGCACGGCCGTCGGCAGCACCGCGTGGGCGCTCCACCACGGACCGCGTCAGCGCGGAGGACAGACCGATGTCGACCCCATCACGGTCGTCGACGGGCGGCGGCTGGCCCGGCTGAGGTCGGGGTCCGGCGCGGGCGGCGGTATCATCGGCGCCCATGACCTTTGACCGGGTCGGCGTGGTCGAGGATGCCCTCGATGGCCTCCTCGCCGGGCTGACACCCGCCCCAACGGCCCTCCAGCCCCACGATCCTCTGCGTCCCGGAGGCGGCCTTACCGCCCACCAGGCGGTCGCGCTGTTCGAGGACCAGGTCGTCAGCCGCCAGATCGATGTGGCGGCGCGCGAGCTGAAGAAGACCAACCGCAGCTTCCACACCATCGGCGGCGCGGGTCACGAGGACAACGCGGTCATCGGCGCCCAGCTGCGGATCACCGACCCCAGCTTCCTCCACTACCGCTCGGGCGGGTTCATGATGGCCCGCGCCCGCCAGCTCCCCGGCAGCACGCCCGCGTTCGATGCCCTGTTGGGAGTGGTGGCGTCAAGCGACGACCCCATCGCCCAGGGGCGGCACAAGGTGTGGGGCAGCCGGCCGTTGTGGGTCCCGCCCCAGACCTCGACCATCGCCTCGCACGTCCCCAAGGCGGTGGGCATGGCCTTCTCGCTGGCCCGCGCCCGTCGACTGGGCCTGACCGAGCTGCCGGCGGACGCCATCGTGATGTGCTCGTTCGGCGACGCATCGGTCAATCACGCGACCGCCCTGGCCGGGTTCAACACCGCGCGCTACGGCGCGCGTATCGGTCTGCCCATGCCCATCCTGTTCGTGTGCGAGGACAACGAGACCGGGATCAGCGTGCCCACGCCCACGGGCTGGGTCGAGGAGACGTTCTCCGCCCAGCCGCACCTCCACTACCGGCACGCGCGCGGCGAGGTCGACGAGCTGTGGGACACGGTCGCGGAGGCCATCCACGTCGTGCGCGCGTCGCGGGAGCCGCTGTTCCTGCACCTGGACGTCGTGCGGCTGTGGGGCCATGCCGGGAGCGACGCGGAGCAGGTGTATCGCTCGCTCGACGAGATCGCCGCGACGGAGAGTCATGATCCGCTTCTGAAGAACGCGCGTCGCCTGGTCGAGACCGGGGCCGCCACTCCCGACCAGCTGCGCGGCCTGGTCGCCGACGTGCGCGAACGAGTCAACGCGGCCGCCGAGGAGGCAACCACCCGCCCGCGCCTGACCACCACCGCCGACGTCGTGGCGCCGCTCGCCCCGAATCATCCCGAGCGGGTCGCCACGCGGGCCGCCACGCCGACCCTGGACCAGGAAGCCCGACGTGCCGCGTTCGATGGCGCGCTCCCCGAGGCCGACACCAAGCCCACGTCCCACACCTTGGCCGGCCACATCAACAGTGCCCTGGCCGACGAGCTGGCGCGCCGCCCGGAGCTGATCGTGTTCGGCGAGGACGTGGCCCGTAAGGGCGGCGTGTACAACGTGACCCACGACCTCCAGAAGCGGTTCGGGGCGGGGCGCGTGTTCGACACCCTGCTGGACGAGACGTCGATCCTGGGCATCGCGCAGGGCGCCGCCCACGCCGGCCTGCTCCCGATCCCCGAGATCCAGTACCTGGCCTACATCCACAACGCCCTGGACCAGATTCGCGGCGAGGCGGCCTCGCTCCAGTTCTTCAGCAGCGGCCAGTTCCGCAACCCCATGGTCGTCCGGGTGGCCGGTCTGGCCTACCAGAAGGGCTTCGGCGGCCACTTCCACAACGACAACAGCATCGGCGCGTTGCGCGACATTCCCGGCGTCGTGCTGGCCGTGCCGGCCCGTGGGGACGACGCGGCTCGCATGCTGCGCGGCGCGGTGGCCATGGCCGCGGAGGACGGACGGGTCGTCATCTTCCTGGAGCCCATTGCCCTGTATCACGAGCGCGACCTGCACACCGATGGCGACGGCGGCTGGCTGACCGATTACCCGATCCCCCCGGCGGTCCTGCTCCCCGGCGAAGTGGGGGTATACGAGGCCGATGGCGACGGAGCGCCTGACCTGCTCATCGTCAGCTACGCGAATGGCCTCCGCATGTCGGTCCAGGCCCAGGCCATCCTGGCTCGCGACCACGGGGTCCGCGCCCGGGTCGTGGACCTGCGCTGGCTCAATCCCCTGCCCCTGGAGGCGGTCCGCGAGCACGCCGCTGCCTGCGGGCGGGTGCTGGTCGTGGATGAGTGCCGCGCCACCGGGGCCGGCGTGGCCGATGCGCTCATCGCGGATCTGGCGGAGCACGCCTTCGGTGGCCGCGTGGAGAGCGTTCGGGCGGTGGACTCGTTCGTCCCGCTGGGCACGGCCACGTCCGCGGTCCTGGTGGGCCTCGACCAGATCGTCTCCGCCGCGGTGGACACCGCGCACGGCTCGGCCGCGCCCAAGCCGGCGGCGGACGCCACGGCTGCCCCGGCAGCGCCCACGAAGGACCCCGCGTGACCGCCGACGACCGGCCCCGGGCGGTCCTCGTGTTCCCCGGCCGCGGCTCCTACGGTCCCACCTCGCTCGGGTCGCTCCCGGCAGACCACCCGCTGGTCGCGGTCGCCGACGGGGTCCGCGCCGAGCTCGGTCTCGACAGCCTGGCGGCCCTCGACGCGGCGTCGGCATTCGAACCCAAGATCCACCTCCGGCCGTCGAACACGGGCCCGTTGGCCTGGCTGGTGTCCATGCTCGACGCCGAACGTGCGTTGGCCGACCACCGGGTCGTGGCCGTCATCGGCAACTCGCCGGGCTGGTTCGCCGCCCTGGCCGTGGCCAAAGCCCTCAACGCCGGGGACGCCTTCCGGTTGGTGCAGGGCATCGCCCTCCTCCAGGAGGAAGCGGTGGACACGGGGGCCGGCGGTGGACATCTCATCTATCCGCGGCTGGACAGCGATTGGCAGCCCATGGCCGAGTGGATCGCCGCCCTTGATGCCGCGGGCGACGACGGCGGAGAGGTCTTCCCGAGCGTCGATCTGGGTGGGTTCGTGATCCTGGCCGGGACAGACGCGGGGATCGACCGGGTGGCGGGGCGCCTGCCCGCGGTGGAGCTGGGCGAACGGCAGTACCCGCTCCGCCTCGCGTTCCACATCCCGTACCACACGCCCCTCCAGGACGCGGTCGCGGCCTCCGCCGCCGTACGCTTCACCGACCTGCTATGGCGCGTTCCGCAGCTGACCCTCATCGACGGGCGGGGCGAGCGGTTCACACCCTGGACCACGGACCCCGCCGAGCTGGCGGCCTATACCCTGGGCGAGCACCTCGTGGGCCAATACCGATTCGCCTTGAGTGCGCGGGTGGCCCTCCGCGAGTACGCGCCTGACGTGCTGGTCCTGCCTGGACCGGGCAACACGATGGGCGGGGTGATGGGTCAGCTGGTCGTCACCGAGGGGTACCGCGGGCTGCGGACGCGGTCGGAGTTTGAGGCGGCGCAGGCCGGTCCCAGCCCGCTCGTCCTGTCCATGCGCTGACCACCTCCGGGAACGACGAGCCCTGTTCAGGGGCGCACCAGCCACGCATGCGACGCTCCCCGGACCAGGTCACCAAGCGCCGGCAGTCGAGGCATGCGCCCGCATCGACCGAAACACCGAGGGGGCAGGCCACACGGGCGTCGACGATCGTTCGCGTCGTCCCCTCGCATATGACCCACCCGCTGCCGGGACGCATCGGTCTTCCTCGCCCTGCCGAGACGCATCGGTCACTCGTCTTCGGACCGATGGTGGCGCACCGGCGCCGTGCGAGGAAGTGCCGTTTGGCCCGATCGGGACATGCCGGCGTGGGCGCGTTCCAGCCCCGCGTGGAATGATGAGGACGCGGAGGAGGCCATGGACTGTCGGTTGGTCGGGTTCGGCGTCATCGAAATTGACGGGGAGACGTACGAGGGCGACGTGGTCATCGCCGAGGGGCGCGTCCGACGGCGCAAGAAGGGTCCGTCCAAACCGCGCCGGGCCGAATTTGGCCACACGCCGCTGACCTCCGACGAGCGAATTCCGTGGTCGGCGCCAACCTTGATCATCGGCAGCGGCGTTAACGGGCAGCTCCCGATCACTGACGACCTGTACCGTGCCGCGGCGAAGAGAGGCGTCACGGTGTTCGTTCACCCGACTCCCGAGGCGTGCGAGCTGCTCTCGGCCGCTGAGCCGGGCTCCGTGGCGGCGATCCTGCACGTGACCTGCTGAGCGGCGGCCGGTTCTGCTGGCGTCCCCGGCAGGATTCGAACCTGCGAGCCGCTGCTTACAAGTTCGGACGCTCCCTTTGCCATGGCGCCGTGCTCAGCCGGCGCCGAGTCTTCCTACTGTCGGTCGCCCCGGATTGACGGGTGCCGCCATGGCTCAGTCCTCCTCGTCGTCCTCGAAGTCCGGCCAAGCCGCGATGTCGACACCGTGGTTCTCGGGCGACGCGAGGGTCCACCAATGGGGCACATGCGTACCGTCCGCCAGTCGTCCGCCAGCTTCGAGTGCTGCCGCCACTCGTGCTTCCGCCTGATCGGCCGGGACGCTGACGTCGATATGGGTCCGGCCACGCCCCGGCTTGGGAGGGCGAAGGCTTTGGAACGACACGTGCGGGTTACGTCGGTGCCGATCGACGACGTCGTCTTTCGGTCCAAGGCTCCTGTACCCCAGGACTGCGGCCCAAAACGGACCTACGTCGCTGCTTGCATCCTGTGCCACCGCAATGGCGACGACCTGGACCTGGGAGGGGTCCGGCTCGATCCGCAACTTCCGAGCTTCAGCCGAAATCTGGCGTGCCAGCTCGACATCACGATGGCTCAGAGCTCCGTACTCCCCCGAGGCGGTCCGGACGGTGACTCCCTCGGGTCGCACGTCCACATCGGGAAAGTGGCCCACAACCTCCGCAACTTCGGCGATCGCGGCCACAAACCGTGCTGCTTCCGCGAACGATCCGACGGGGAAGTAGGCATGGGCGCCAGAGAACAGGACCCGCCAGTCATCGACTCCGTCGGCGTCATGGAATGCTCGAGCAGTCGTTCGTTTCTCGCTCACGGGGCAAGGCTAGCCCGTCTGAATACCGCCAGAAGGGAGTATTCGTGCGGAGAAGGGGTTTGGCGTCCCCGGCAGGATTCGAACCTGCGACCCGCTGCTTAGAAGGCAGCCGCTCTGGTCCACTGAGCTACGGGGACCAGGAGAAGAATAGGGCTACCGCGTCGCCAGGAGGAAGGCCACCAGGTCGCTGATCTGGTCCTCGGTCAGCTGGTCGAATGGGGGCATGTTGGGGGTCTCGGGGTCCAGCAATTGCGAGCGGATCTCGTCCGCCGTCAGCCTGCCGCCCACCTGGCTGAGCTCGTCTCCGGCGTCGCCGCCCACGCCGTCGATCGTGTGGCAGGCGGTGCAGCCCTGGGTGTTGAAAAGCACGAGGCCTCGTTGCTCCTGCTCGGTCAGCCCGGGTCGAGCCGCCACCTGCGGAAGGCCGGACGGAGCGGTGGAAGCGCCCAGCAGGGTGAGCCCCACGATCGCGACCACGCAGACCGCCGCAATGCCCAGGGCAATCGGCCGGCGGCGGGGATGGCGCTCCGGGTTGCGGTCGAGGAAGGGGACCAGGACGAAGATCAGCCCGGCGACGGAGAAGAAGAGCGTGATCAGGAGGGGCTCGAGCGGGCCGAGGAAGTACCACAGCAGCTGGAAAAGGCTGAGGAAGTACCACTCCGGCCGCGGGACGAAACCGGTCGAGTTGGGGTCGGCGGGTGCGTCCAGCGGGGCGCCCAGGACGATGGCCAGCACGCTCACCAGCACGAGCAGCCCCAATGCCACGATGGCGTCGATGTACAGCGCCTCGGCGAAGGGCTTGCCCGCCTTCTTCTCGGCTCCGTACTCTCGCTCGTACGTCGCCCGGCGCGGTTCGCCTGGAACCGGCTCGGTCAGCGGCTTCAGCCGGGGTGGAGCCGCGATCCCCTGGTGGATGACCAGGTAGACGTGGGTCAGGACCAGGATCCCGAGCACCGCGGGAAGGACCCAGACATGGGCCCCGTAGAAGCGGACGAGGGTCAGTGCCCCCAGCTGCGCGCCCCCGCGGAGCAGCTCCAATAGCGGCCCGCCGATGATCGGCACCTGGCCCGCCACGTTGGTCCCGACCACGGTGGCCCAGTACGCCTTCTGGTCCCACGGCAGCAGGTATCCGGTGAAGGCGAAGGCCAGGACCACGACCATCAGCACGGCCCCGACGACCCAGTTGAGCTCGCGTGGGTACTTGTACGAGGCCCACACGAACACGCGCAGGGCGTGGAGCACGATGACGATGACCAGGATGCTGGCGCCCCAGTGGTGGACACCGCGCACGAAGGCACCGAACGGGGTCGCGTCGATGTACAGCACGCTCTCGTAGGCGTGGTCGGGAGAGGGCACGTAGGACAGGGTCAGGGCGATGCCCGTCACCACCTGGACGATGATCAGGAACAGGGTCGCGCTGCCCAGGGCATGGAACCAGCCGATGTCGCGGGGGATCTTGCGATCCACGAAGCCGCTCAGGACGGGGCCGATGCCGAGCCGCTCATCGAACCAGCCCCAGACGCGCCTCATCCCACCTCCTCCAGCGGGCCGAGGAAGACCTCCCCGTCCTCGATCTTCGTGGTGTACTGGAGCATGGGTCGCGGCGGCGGGCCGCTCACCACGTTGCCCTCTCGGCTGAACTGCCCCCCGTGGCAGGGACACAGGAACCGCCGGGCGCCGCTTACGTAACTGAGGGGGCAGCCCAGGTGGGTGCAGTGGATGTCGAAGGCGACGACCTTGTCCTCGCGGCGCCGGTACACGAAGGCGGCAAGCTCCACGTCGCGCGAGACCCAGCCGTCGACGATGGCCCGCGAGAACGTGACCCGCTCGGGGACGCCGACCTCGAAGTCGTTGAGGTTGCCGACCGACACCCATCCCGATCCGCGGAGGGTGGGCGCGACCGATTCCCCGAGGAGTCGCAGCGGGGTGGAGGACCGCCAGCCCGCTGCCGAGGCAAAGCCGACGACCGGGATGGCCAGGATCGCGGCGATCAGCGCCGAGATGGCACCGATGGCGCGCAGCAGGAAGGTGCGGCGGCTGGCATCCGCTGGCGCGCTGTTATCCGGGCCGTCGGCCGACGACGGGCGCTCTCGATCCGGGCCCGAGACGCCGCTCATGGTGAGACTGTAATTCGCCGGGCGCCTCCGGGACCCTGCCATCCGACACAACCTGCCCGGTCCGTCCGGCACGGTTGTGTCCTAGACTGCGGGCGCCATGGCCGATGAGTCCCGCGCAGCGCCCCCGCCGCAGCTGCAGCCGACCCAGATCGAGATCGACAAGGGTCTCCTCCGCGACGAGGACCTGCTGAACCCCGAGCACCTCCAGCGGATGGACCAGGTTCTCCTTCGCCGGAACCTCGATCACGCCCGGATCACGTCCCGCAAGCTGTCGCTCCAGCTCCAGCAATACGTCCACCTCTATACCCCCGAGGCGAACGAGCTGCGGCGCCGAATCGAGAAGTACCTGCTCATGGAGCGGCTCATGGAGCGGGAGATGGCGCGCCGCCACACCTACTGAATTCGCGGCGGACCGTCCAAATTGTGGATATCTGGCGGCCCGAATCGGGTCATGGTGGATAACTTCCACGGGCCGATCGGACCGTGATCAGCGGCTGATCGAGGTCTCTGGCAATCGCCCTCGCTTCACAGCGAGGGGCGAGGCCCTCTGGGCGGTCCCGAACCGATCCCTGCGGCCCTGCGAGCCCTTCCTAGGCGCCGACCGGCATGACGACGGCGGCCTCGGGCACGTCCGGGAGCGCGGCGATGACTTCGCCCACCCATCGCGCGAGGCGCGGCATCTCGAACAGCGAGAACGTCACGCCATAGGCCTCCAGCTGCTCGAACCCCCATCCGTTGAATTCGCGACGGGCGGCGACGACCCACATTTCGTCATAGAGGTCCGGCCACGCCCGTGGACGGCGCTGGTGGCAGAACCGGATGAACGCGGCTGCTTCGGCGGGCGCCGCGGCACCCGATTCGATCGCATCGATGCGGGGGACGGGGAGCTCTTCGTCGGTGACGGGAGGGTCGGGATGAATCACGAGGAGGCGGCGACTCGATAAGGGCAGGGCGGATGGGGATGAGGTGCTGGTCGGCGATGCTAGGCGTCGCCGACGATCGTAGGAGCCGCATGCCGCGTCCCGGAAGGGTGGATGTCCACCAACTTGTCCACATTCCTTTCCACTACGGGCCGCCGGGTGGACAGGTACCGATCAGGCGGTGGACAGACGCCGAATCCGCAGGTCCCCGGGCATGTCGGTGGGTTTCAAGAAGCCCAGGAGCTGGTCACCCTCCGCTCCAATGGCGTCGACGTCCGCCCCCGGAAGATCTTCCCTGACACCGATCTCCATGGTGGTGCGATCCCGGTCGCGGATGAGCCGCCAACTCGCGCGCACGAACCCGTCGACCAGGATGGAACCCACGTTGGCCTGCTCCGCAGCCAGGCGGGGTGGGCGATGGTCATCATCGACGACGCGGCGGCGATCTGCGTGCGACAGCACGACGTTGTCGTACGTGGGCAGGAATCGGATGGGGGCCGGCGTGTCCGGCGCGGGCATCGGGGCGCCCGACAGGTCCACGAGCTCGCGGCCCTGGTCGTCGCGGAAGGTTCGGAGTCGTGGACGGAGGCGGTCGATGACCTCGGCGATCCCGGTCAGCCCCGACCACGTTCGGACGTCGGCCGCGGTGGCCGGGCCGAAGGCGGCCAGGTAGCGGAGGACCAGCCCGTCCGGTGATCGGTCTGACGCCAGTGGCCGACCGAGCCAGCCCTCGATTGGCGCCCAGGTGGCCCGACCGGACCGTTGCCACAAACCGCGGGGCGGGACCTGGACGACCGGTACCAGGTACGTGACCGCCTGGGCCAGAGCCGCACTGTCGGCTGCCGGGAACATCGGTCCCAACAGGGCCCGGAGCTCGGCCCGGGTCCGAGGACGTTCCTCAAGGAGCTCACGCCCGGCAGCAACCACCACCTCTACCTTGACCCCCGCTGTCGCCAGGCCCCGCCCGAAGGGGCTGTTCGAGGAAAACGTTCGCTCGAGTACAGGACCCAGGACCGGTCGCATGGCGAGGGCGTCGCGATCCGTGGCGAGATGGATCGTGGCCCGGAAGAGCTGAGCGCGAACCGCGCGTCGCGCCACGAGCATGTCGGACAGGGCATGCGGATCGAAGCGCTCGATCCGCGACCACAGGGCCACGTACGGGTCACGCGGCTCCTGGGCCTGCAACCCGACCAGGTGCTCGATGACCTCGGCGGCCGATCGGTCCTCGCGCTTCAGGAGGAACTGCCGCGCCAGCAGGGCGCGATTCAGGGCGCGCCGGTCGAGCGCTCGGGCGACGGTCCGCGTGGTCATGTGCGCCGCATGATGCGGCCGGCGGACGGATTACTGGGCGGGCTCCAACCGAAATGCTGGGTGGTCGGTGGCGGCGGGGCGCCGGTCGTAGTCGCGGCGGAATGGCTTGGGCGTCTTGGCCATGAACACGGCGATGACCCGGTCGCGCTCGCTTCCATCCACTTCGACCGCCCGAAACGCCTGGGCGCCGCCCTTGCGGTGCATCTCGCATCGGCCCGCGGACCGCAGGTTCTGGACCCACGCGCTGGCGCCGTACTGGGACAGGAGATACCAGGTCCCCTCCACGTCCCACGGGATGAGGGTCACCGGCCAGGTGGTGCCCGTCCTCCGGCCGGGGACGTCGACCACGGCCGCGAACCCGGACTTCAACCACATCGGGCGGTTGACCTTGCGGATCAACTCCATCGCCCGCCCGGGTGGAAGGGGCTCGGAGACGGCCTGGGCATCTGGCGTTTGCATGGGTGTCCCTCCGTATCGTGACTGGCTTCGCTGGTGTCTCAGGCCGGCTCCACGTTTCCGGTGCTGCCGTCCACCGTCACGCGCATCCCCGTGCGCAGGCGCGCCGTCGCGTCGTTACAGCCGACGACGGCCGGAATGCCGTACTCGCGGGCGATGATCGAGGCGTGTGATGCGGCGCTCCCCACATCGGTCACGACGGCGGCGGCCCGGGTGAACAGCGGCGTCCATCCGGGAGCGGTGAGCGGCGCGACGAGGATCTCGCCCGGCTGCAGCTGATCGAATTCATTCGGACCCCGAATGACCCGCACCGAACCGGTCGCCCGTCCGGGTGACGCCGGCGATCCGGTCACCAGCGCCCGCTCCGACCGGGAGCCGCCGACCATGCGCGTGAAGGCGCCGGGCATGGCGCGGATGGCCCGGTTCACCTTTCCCACGAACGGCGGCGGGACAAGCGTCGCCTGCTCCTCACGGGTCGCGCGCCGCTGCGCAAGGTCGACGGTTGCTGGGAGCGACAAGCCGCGCAACGCGGCGAGTGCCTCGGCGCGAGTCAGGAAGAAGACGTCATCCGCGGCCGTGATCGCGCCCAGCCGAACGAGCTGCTCCCCGATCCGAAGCACCGCGCGGCGCATGACCGGCCAGGGCAGCGTGAGCTCGCTGGTCTGTTCCTCGCGCAACGGGACGAGGCGCTGCGTTTCGGCGAGGAGGTCGCGGAACGCGCGGAGACGCCTGGGTGAGTCGGCCAGGACCGCGAATGCGGCGGCTTCGGCGGCCTTGCGCGTTTCCACAAGCTGCGCGTGGCTCCGGACTGGCGGTGCCGCCTCCGCGGGCTGCGAGGGGTACCACCAGTCGAGCGACACCACGGCATGGCGATCGAGGCCCGCCGGGGGCTCGATCCCGGCGAGGAGGGAGAGGTGGCTGCCGCCGAGGGTCCGCGCGAGGTGCCGCCGGTAGAAGCCGGCGAGGTTGATCTCCATCTTGTATGCCGCCCCGCTCAGCTTCGTGACGGACGCAAATGACTCGCCGGCGAGGTCGACCAGCTCGTCGATCAGATCCGGCAGCGCGTCCACGGGGATGGTCTCGACCCGGGCCGCTGCCGCGGCGACCGCGGCGCGGTATCGCGGCTGCAGGTCGTCGCGCCACTCCCGCTCGACGATCGGGATCGCGTGGCGGACGGTGGGCGGAATCACGCCGGTTGCCACCTTTGGATTTCGTGCCACGCGAACGAGGATGCCGGGCAGGCTTCGGGCCAGGGAACCGGGCGAGAGCCAGTTCAGCGAGTAGAAGTACCAGCCGTTGACGATCACGTGGTGTGGCAACGGTGCCCGCTGGCCGAGCAACCGCAGGTACTCGGCGTGGATGCGGACTTCCATGTCCGATAGCAGCCAGGACTCGAACAGCGGGGTGACCGGCTCCGAGATCCACTCCCCGAAGCGGAGCTGGCGGGTGTACGCGCCCCGGGCTGGCGACTCCCATGAGACGTCGGGTGGCAGCGCCGTCATCGGTCGGGCCTGAACGATCCAGGCGACACCGCCGGTGTCGATCGCCCATTCGATGTCCTGCGGCGCCCCTCGCGCGGCGGCAATCCGCCGCGCCTGGCCAGCCAGTTCGACGACCTGTTTCCGGCTCACGGCGTGTTCCGGTTGGCGACGGGCGGTGGCGTGGTCGCCGCGGACGGTCCATTCGTCACCGAACGCCGAGCCACCGACCAGCCGATCTCCCACGCCCCGAACCGCGGTGACGATGCAGGTGCCCCGATCCCCATTGATCGGATCCGCGGTCAGGATCACGCCCGCCGCCGACGGTTCCACCATGTGCTGGACGATGACCGCCATGTGCCCGTTGGCCGTCGCGCCATAGGTCACCGCGCGGTCCACGTGGGCGCTGGCCAGCACCCGGTCGATCGCAGACCCGAGGTCAGCGGCAGCCACCCCCAGCACCGATTCATAGATGCCCGCAAACGAATGATCGGCGCCGTCCTCGGTGACGCCGCTCGATCGCACGGCAAAGGGCCCGGGGCCCAGGTCCCGTGCGACGGCCTCCAGGAGCCGGCGCCGCTCGTCGGGCGTTTGCACGGAGGCGCCCGTGGTCAGGACCACGCCATCGGGGACGCGCACGCCCGTCGCGCGCAGCTCTCCCAGGCTCGCCGCCTTGCCACCGACCTCGGCCGCATCGGTGAACCGAACGTCGGCCAGCGGTCGCACCAATGCCGGGCTCATCGGTCGCGCTCTGGCCGCGAGGCCGCCATGGCCGCGCGGATGATCCAGTCGATGTCGTCGGCTGCCTGGTCGACGGAGGCGCCGAGATGGTCATTCCACATGCGCTGCGACGCAGACGAGGTCAGGACGATCAGGAGGCGGGTGATCCGATCTCGATCCGCCTTGGACGGCGGGGGCTCGATCGAATCGACCAACCGCCGCCATATCGCGACTCGGTTGGGCATGCTGATCCGCCGCAGAGTGTCGGAGGCGGGACTGGCCATGGCCGCTCGCGCGGCCTCGTCCAGCGTGTTCAGGCTGGCGAAGTAGGAGCGCACTCCTTCCCGGAGCTCGTCCACGGAGCCCGGTGGTGGCGGCTGATTGATCCCGGCGCGGGCCGCGACATGCGGATAGACGGCGGCAACGAGGTCCTGCTTCGTCCGGAAGTGACGATAGACGGTCGGGACCGATACGCCCGCTTCGCGGGCCACATCGGGGATGGACAGCGTGACCAGCCCGCGGGCCATGACCCGCACGGTGGCGTCAAGAATCCGTCCCCGCGTCTCCTCGGCCTGCTGGGCGCGGAGCTCGCTGCTGTAGGTGCGGGCTCTCTTTCCGGATCGCTTATTGGCAATACGAGTCATATTGTGAATATACGACTCGTGTCAAGCCCCGCGGTACGGGGTGGCTGGTGCTTTCAGCCAGGGGCGCCGAAGACGAGGGCGCTGTTGAGCCCGCCGAACCCGAAGGACGTCGACAGGACGCGTTCGTAGCGACCCGCCCGCCCGTCAGGGTCGCGGATGAGGCCCGGCAAGCGCTCCCCGATCTCCGGATCGGGCTCGACCAGGTTCAGCGACGGCGGCGCCCATCCGTCGCGGATGACGAGGGCCGACAGTGCGGCTTCGATGGCGGCCGTCGAGCCCAGTGGATGACCGGTGAATGCCTTCGTGCCCGAGACCGGCACCTGCGCGACATGCTCGCCCAGGGCCAGGGCCAGCGCCACCGATTCCGCCGCGTCGCCGAGGGGCGTGGAGCTGGCATGTGCATTCACGTAGTCCATGGCGGCCGCTTCATCGCCCGCATCGGCCAACGCAATCTGGACCGAGCGCGCGGCATCGGTTCCGTCGGGTCGGGGCTGGACCATGTGGAAGGCATCGGTCGTGGAGCCGTAGCCCCGAAGCTCGGCGTACGGGACGGCGCCCCGTCGCCGTGCGGCTTCGGCTTCCTCGAGCACCAGCAGGGCGGCACCTTCCCCCAGGACGAACCCGCTGCGCTGGAGGTCAAAGGGACGACAGGCTTGTTCCGGCTGGTCGTTGTGGTGGTCCGCGAGCGCGCGAATCACGTCGAATGCCCCGAACGCGAGCGGCGAGAGCGGGCATTCCACCCCGCCGGCCACGGCGGCGTCGATCGTGCCCGCCTGGATGGCGTGCAGCGCCTCCCCCAGCGCCACCGCGCCCGACGCGCAGGAGTTGGCGGTCGACAGGATCGGGCCGCGCACCCCCAGGGCGATACCCAGGTTGGCGGGCGCCGCGCCCCCGAACACGGCCAGGGCCAGCGTTGGCGACACCGATCGGATCCCGCGCTCGAGGAATCGTTCGTGCTGCTCCTCGGCGAACGAAACCCCGCCCAGCGCGCTGCCGAGATAGATCCCGATCCGCTCGGCGCCCACCCCGTCGGGCCGACCGGGCTCGAAGTGCGCGTCGTCCATCGCCAGCCGGCCAGCCGCCACGGCGAACTGGCTGAATCGGTCCATGCCGCGCACGGCGCGGTGATCCATGAACGCAGCGGGATCGAAGTCGTCGATCTGGGCGGCGACCTGGGATCGGAAGGGCGTGGCGTCGAATCGGTCGATGGCGCGAACCGGGGATGTCCGCTGCCGGATGCCCGCTCGGAAGGCATCGAGACCGATGCCGGCCGCGGTCACCAGCCCAAGCCCGGTAATCCAGACCCGAGGACGATCGCTCATGAGCTTGGTGTGTCCAGCGCTTCGGCCATGGTCTTGAAGGTGAGCAGCGTTCGACCGGCAATGGGACGGACGAACCATCGGTCCACGAACACGGCCCACGGTGCCACGCGCGGTCGGAAGTCGTGCTCGATCGTCACCCGGCAGCCGGAGGGGGTGGGCTCGAACCGCCACGTGACGTCCATGCCCCGGGTGGCCCCGGCCACGTGCTGGAAGCGCAGCCGAAGGTCGTCCGGCTCGGCCCAGGTTCGCGAGCGCCAGGCGACCGGCAGGCTCAGACCGAGCACCGGCAGGAGAGGGCGGCGGGCGACGAACTCCCCCACCACCCGGTCACCGTGACGTGAGACCGCGCGGGCCAGCACGTAGTGGGGCAGGAGGGCCGGCCATCGGTACGGATCGCGGGCCAACCCGAACACGAGCTCCGCCGGCGCGTTCACGTCAATGCCGATCGTCGAGCGCACGGGTCAAGGACGGAAGAGACCGATGAGGAATCCCGGCCGCAGGGCCCGGGTCGCGGGGACGAGATCACCGATCACGAGCCCCATCGTCTCACGGAGGGCCGGGTCCCGGGCCAGGCGGCGCGACACGTGGCGGAAGAGGGCGGGGCGAGCCAGGACGCCCTGGATGACGAGGGTCACGAAGTCCTTCGTTCTGAATCGGTCATCCATCGCGCGAGCGTACGGCCGCAGCCCGTCGGGGCGACCTCGGAGATGCCCATCGATGACCTCGGCCGCGAGCTCCGCCGAGATGAGCCCCCGATGGAGCCCCTCCCCGGTCAACGGATCCAGGAACCCCGCCGCATCACCGATGAGCAGCCAGCCCTCGCCAGCCCGGTGGGTCACGCGATGGCCCAGTGGGACCGCGCCTTCAATCGGGTCGGTCCGCTCCTGCGCCGCCCATTCGACCGGGTCGTCCGCGGTTCGCGGCACGGCGGCCAGGATCTCACCCACGGCCGCGGCTGCACCGATGTCCGCGAGGCGCCGGTGCCACTGCGCTCCGTGCAGCACGATTCCGACGTTCAGACGACCGCCCGGGACGGGGGCCAGCCCGCAGTACGCGTCGGAGAGCACGACCATCCGGGCGTTTCGGCGCGCATCCCATGGCCGCGGGTCGTCGACGTGGAAGGTCAGACCGATGCGCCGTCCCAGGCGCGCCGGTCGCGCCACCCCGGCCGCGCGGGCGACCATGGACCGCAGCCCATCGGCGCCGATCACCACGCGGGCTTCCAGGCTGTCCGAGCCGTCGTCGAGGCGCAGCGAGAGCCGCTGCGTGGCGCCGCCCAGGGTCGCGCTCCCCACCGAAACACCCGTGCGCACCTCCGCTCCCGCATCACGGGCCATGGCAAGGAGCGTCTCGTCCAGCCGACGTCGATCGAAGCCGACCGCCGAGTGAGCCAGGCTGCCGTCGTCTCCGTAGGTCAGCGGGAAGGCGGCGCCCCCCGACACCTCGACCCGCATGGCGGCGATGGGGTTCATCGTGGCTTCCAGGGCCGCGTCGTCGAACTTGAGCCGGCGCAGCGCGTCGACGGTTACCGGTGAGCTGAAGACGCCGCACGCTCGCCAGTGCCAGGCCGGCGAACGCTCGAGCAGCGCCACCTGATGCCCGGCGCGCGCCAGGTGCACCGCCGCGCTGGCGCCCGCGGGACCGGCCCCCACGATCGCCACATCGACGGCGCTCATGAACCCCCAGTCGGAACGGCGGCGATCACCCATCGATGGCCGACCATCCCTCGTGCCTCGAACACCGGTCGCAGGTCGGCGCGGGTGAGCAGGGTCACGGCCTCCACTGGGGTGTAGGCGCGGCGCGACGAAAGCGGCGCGTCGTGGCGGGTGAAGCGGTTCCGCGTGGCCACGTGGGCCAACGTCCACGCCCCCCAGATGGAGAGTCGTCCCCGGGACAGATCGTTGACCACGATCCCGCGCCGCGCGACGCGGGCCAGCTCCCGGAGGAACGCCACCGCCTCGTCCTCGTCGAGGTGATGGAGAACGAGCGAGGCGTGGGCGACGTCAAACGAGCCATTGGCATAGGGCAACCCCCGCCCGTCGGCGACTTCCAGGGTGAGGTCGGGATCAGTGGCCAGGTCGGGGTGCAGCGCATGGGCCGCGGCCAGGACCTCTGGCCGGCTGTCCACGGCGGTCACTTCCATCGGTCGACCAGTCCGACGGGCAGCGTTCAGCAGGGCAAGCGGGATATCGGCGCCTCCCGTCCCCACGTCAAGTAGGGTCACTGGCTCCACGCCGGGCAAGAGCACGGCTACCGCGCGACGGGAGAGCGCCGTGCCTCCCAGCAGCCGGTTGGCACGGGCCATGTCCCGCAGGTTGGCCTGCAGGAGGGCCGCGTCAGGCAATGGGCCGTCGAGCAGCTCGGGGGTGTGGCTCATGCGATGCACGTGCCCGGTATTCTCGCGGCATGGGCGTTCACAAATTGGATCGAGCGGAAGCGCGGCGGATCGCCATACCCGCCCAGATTGCTGGACGCCCCCGGCCGGGGCAGTGATCGCGCCGTCATGACCCTCTGATCTCGTCTGACCACCGGCATCACACCACCCCTTGACAAGGGGAAACCTATGCGTATACTCCTACATATATCTACCAAGGCCCACGGGAGTTACGATGTCCAGGTGCCGAACAAGACCATCTACGTCTCAGACGGAGACCTACCCCTGTACCAGCGCGCGCAGGAGCTGGCCGGCGACAACCTCTCGGCCGCCATCTCGGCTGCTCTCCGTCGGTTCGTCGACGTTGAAGAGGGCAAGGAAGAGGGCTTCGATGAAATCACCGTTCGCGTCGGGCCGAAGCCCGGGCGCAAGGTCCGATTCATCGGTGTCCTCCTGGGGGAATGGACCGACACCTCGCCGAG
The DNA here is from genome assembly GCA_963816215.1 of uncultured Chloroflexia bacterium. Classification (GTDB taxonomy): domain Bacteria; phylum Chloroflexota; class Limnocylindria; order QHBO01; family QHBO01; genus DASTEQ01. The sequence goes on from CAWFKB010000009.1 coordinate 30,287, forward strand.
CCGGGTCGATACCTTCCGTGTCTATCGCGGCCGGACGGGAAAGTTCGTCCTCCACGTGGAGCACAGTCCTGACTTCACGCTTGTCGACAAGGACGGCAAGCCGGCGGGCTGGCGAGCCAATCTCGGCTTCGACTGGAACGTCAGTTTCGGCTCGACCCCTGGCGACGCAACGCTCGATGTCGTGGAGACGCTCGACGAGCTTCGTGAACGCATCCCGCGTCAGCTCTACGACATGGTCGCCAGCTCGGCTCGGCAACCGATCGTCGAAGACATCGACGTCTGACCGGCTCGGCGGATCCCCGATCCGCCAGGGCGGTGCGGCATGACCGCACCGAACGGATCGATCGCCATCCGCGCGACCGGCCTGCGCAAGTCATACGGCGAGCAGGTCGTCCTCGACGGCATCGACCTGAGCGTCAGCCCCGGGACGGTGTTCGCGCTGCTCGGACCGAACGGCGCGGGCAAGACGACGACCGTGCACGTCCTGTCGACCCTGATCCCCGCTGACGGCGGCGAGGTGCTCGTTGCCGGGCATGACGTCGCGCGCGAGCCCAATGCGGTCCGAGCCGTGATCGGTCTGACCGGGCAGTTTTCCGCCATCGATGGGCAATTCACCGGCGAGGAGAACCTCCGCCTCATCGCGGATCTGCGTCACCTCGGCAGGGCCGAATCCAAGCGGCGGGTCGATGACCTGCTCGAGCGGTTCGACCTGACCGAGGCGGCGAAGAAGCCCGCGTCGACCTATTCGGGCGGCATGCAACGGCGGCTGGACCTCGCGATGACCCTCATCGGGAGCCCCCAGATCATCTTCCTCGACGAGCCGACGGCGGGGCTCGATCCCCGCAGCCGGCAGGTCATGTGGGACATCATCCGCGAGCTTGTCGCTGATGGCGTCACCGTCTTCCTGACGACCCAGTACCTCGAGGAGGCCGATCGGCTCGCCCATCGCATCGCCGTCCTGGACCACGGGAAGCTGGTCGCCAAAGGGACCCCGGCCGAGCTGAAGCGCCTCGTTTCCGGCGGCCGGATCCGCCTCGCGTTCGCCGACGCGTCGGCACTCGATCGGGCTGCCCGCGCCTTCGAAGGCGGCTCACGCAACGACGAGACGTTGAGTCTCGAGATCCCGAGTGACGGCGGCGTCCAGTCGCTTCGCACCGTGCTGGAGCGCCTCGAAGCCCACGCCATCCAGGTCGAGGGCCTGGCTGTCGAAACGCCGGACCTCGATGACGTCTTCCTCTCCCTCACCCACCCCCAAGACGAAAAGGTGGCAACCCGATGACTGCATCCCCCTACCTCCTGACCGATTCCGCGACGATGCTGCGCCGGACCCTGCGCCGTATGCGCCGCTACCCGTCCCTGACCTTCTTCATCGCGGTCATCCCGGTCGTGCTCCTGCTGCTGTTCGTCTACGTGTTCGGCGGAACGCTCGGGGCCGGCCTGGGCTCCGTGTCCGGAAGTCGCGAGGACTACATCGCGTACGTCGTGCCCGGAATCCTGCTGATCACGATCGCGGGCGCCGGCCAGGGCACCGCGATCTCGGTGGCGATGGACATGACCCAGGGCATCATCGCCCGCTTCCGGACGATGGCCGTCGCCCGCATGTCGGTGCTGGCCGGACACGTCGTCGGCAGCGTGATCCAGGCCATGCTGGCGCTGGCGCTCGTCGTGGTCATTGCCGTGCTCATCGGCTTCCGGCCGACCACCGGCCCAGTCGATTGGGTCCTCGCCATCGGCCTGCTGGCGCTCACCGCAGTGGCGCTCACCTGGCTGTCGGTCGCGCTCGGACTGGTGGCGAACAGCGTCGAGACGGCCAGCAACCTCCCCATGTTCCTGGTCTTCCTGCCGTTCCTGAGCAGTGGCTTCGTCCCCACCGAATCAATGCCCGAGCCCCTCGCCTGGATTGCCGAGCATCAGCCGTTCACCCCGATCATCGAAACCCTGCGCGGCCTGTTGCTGGGGACACCGATCGGCAACAGCGGCATATGGGCCGTCGCCTGGTGCCTCGTGATCTCAGCGGCCGGTGCCGTCTGGGCCCTGCGGCTCTACGAGCGCAAGCCCGCGCGCTGACCGGGCGCTCCGCTGCCCGACGGAGTCTGAGCGTGTTCGCCGCCCGCAACGCCTGACCGTCTTGGGGGCTTGCGAACCAGCACGCGGTGGCCCATACTGAACCGTATGGTTCAGTATTCAAGCGGCCGACTCGACGCCTCGTTTGCCGCGCTCTCGGACGCCACCCGGCGCGGCGTTCTGGAGCAGCTCGGACGCTCAGACGCATCGATCACGGACCTTGCCGACAAGTTCCACATGACGCTGACGGGCATGAAGAAGCACGTCGGCGTCTTGGAGCAGGCCGGTCTGGTGACCACGGAGAAGGTCGGTCGCGTGCGGACCTGCAGGCTCGGCCTGCGCAGACTGGATGAAGAGACGGCATGGATCGAGAGGTACCGCCAGCTCTGGGATGCACGATTCGACGAGCTGGACAAGGTTGTCGAGGAATTGAAACAAAAGGAGAAAGGTTGATGAACGCCAACAGAGAGAGTGAGCCCTCGCCCATGCAGAACCGCACGACGGTGGAGCGGACGTCCGAGCGTGAGGTAGTCGTTACCCGAACCTTCAACGGCCCGGCCCGCATCGTGTTCGAGGCGTGGACCAAGCCCGAGCTGTTCAGGCGGTGGTGGGTGCCGAAGTCGATGGGCATGTCCCTGCGGTCCTGTGAGATGGATGTTCGTGTCGGGGGCACGTACCGTCTCGAGTTCGAACCCGATGCGGTGGCGTTCTTCGGCACGTACCTCGAAGTGACACCGCACTCGCGCCTCGTGTGGACCAACGAGGAAGGTGGTGAGGGTGGGCCTGTCACGACGGTGACATTCGAGGAAAAGGGTGGCAATACGCTGCTGGTCATGCACGAGCTCCATTCCTCGAAGGAAGCTCTCGACGCTGCCGGCACCGGGGCGGCGGATGCGACGGTCGAGACGTTCGCGCAACTGGACGAGCTTCTCCTCACCCTGGACGCGAGCCTGGGACCGTCATGAAGTCGTCGAGCATGCGTGCCCGCCAGGGATGCCAAGAGCCCGGCGGGGCCGCTCCGAGCCGCTGCGCGGTGCCAGCTGGGAAGGGTCAGATCCGGAGAGGCCGCGGTTCGACGGCTATTCGCCAGCTATCGCGACTGCCACGAGCCGCAGCCGCAGGCTGCCGGGGGAGCGCATCGATGCCCTGGCGGCCAAGACGCTGCCGGACCTGGTCGGCGCCGACGGAACAGAACCGGTCCGCCACACTCGGATTTGCGACGGGACCGACTGGCACCTGAGCTACCCATGACCGTGAGCGTGGGCAAGCGCCAGATGGAACCAATCCCCCCCAGCGGCGCCCATACCAAGCGAAGGCGGTCATCCTGGCGCCAGCGTGCGGTGAAGTGGGGGATGGCGTACTACGGTGTGGGCGGGGGACTGGTGTTTCTCGTCCGGCGCCTTCGTCGGCCATGTGAAATTGATGTTCATACGCGGGACGGAGATCAAGCCGGAACCGCCGGTGACGCCGGTCGGGATGGGCAAGTCCACGCGAGGCGTCGAGCTGGCATCCGTGGACGATCTCGACGAACGCCAGGCGGCATCGTGGATGAAGCAGGCCGCTGCCATGCCATTCTTCGGGGGGAAGAAGCGATGACGTCATCGACGTCCAAGCGAGCGCGATCACGGTATGGGCAGGCACGGGGGGGAATGCTCAACACCCGTCAGTTGGACACTCCACCACCGAACTGGTGGGCTCGGTGGTCGCCGGACGGGACGACCATCCTGTTCGTCTCCGAGCGGAATCAACCCGCCGGCGCGATCTTCACCATCCGGCCCGATGGGTCGGGCCTGACCACCGTGTTCGAGGACCCCAGCGGCGCCTTCCCGATCGACCCGATCTGGTCCCCCGACGGTAGTCAGATCGTGTTCATGCTCGACCCGGTTAGTGACCGGTTCACCCACCCCAATAACGTCCTGTCCGTCATGCGGTCCGACGGAACCGGCATTACCACGCTGATCGATACGCCTAGCTTCAAGAGCTCCCCGGAGTGGTGGTTACCCTGACGATCGACCCGCCACCAACGTCCTCCAGTACGGCGACAACCTCGAGATCCTGGGGAGTGGCTGCCAGATGCCGGCGATGGACCCGCCACCACTCGTCGAGGTTCAGCTCAAACAACTACTACAAAGACATCTCTGTAGACGAATGAAGGAAGAAATCAGCCTGTGACCGAACCACTGTGTCTCCCCGATCCACCCATTTCGCTCTCCGGCTTCCGCGTTCGGCCATGGGCGACGCCGGACGTGCCCGCGCTCGTTGCGGCCTGGCGCGATCCAGAGATGCACCGATGGATGCCGGAGGAGGCGAATCCGTTCGAGGTGGGGTCCGCGCCACTGGAATGTCGGTTACTGGGTCGCGCCCGAGCAGCGCCGGCATGGCCTCGCCTCCGAGGCCGTCGCTAAACTGTCTCGGTGGGCATTCTCTGCGAATGGGGGGCTCGCCCGTATCAGCCTCTACACCATGCGAGGCAACGTACCCTCCGAGAAGGTTGCAGAGCGCGCGGGTTTCCAGAGGGAGGGACTCCTGCGCCGATGGGGCGAGGTCAACGGGGAACAGCTCGATTGGATCATGTTCTCGCTCATTCGCGCCGACCTCGAAAGCGAAAGCGTGAAAGCGACGCCATGACGGCAGCTTAAGTGTTGGGACGCGATGGACCGAAGAGCAGTTCCACGACGGACTGATTGCCACCTGCTGGCCTCAGTCCGAGGGTGGTCCCGACATTGTTCGCTTCCGGCGAACGATCGAGCGCAGCGGCCAGCCGGTGCTTGACGCGGGCGCGGATCGGGGCGCCAGCTGATCCCGTACCTGCAGGCCGGCATTGATACCTCTGGATCGTGAACGCCGACGGGGTGAACCCGGTTCAGGTCACCCATTCGTCGGGGGAATACGTGGATTTTGAGTGGGTCCCCGGATGACGAGCGGTCCAATAGTTGTCTCAACAGGCGACCGGATCGCCTCGGCGGTCTTCAACAACGCCTTCTGGTGCGACGCGGTCTGCCGGGCGCTCGGCTGCGACACCGATTTCGTCGCCGGCTTATGGATCAATCGCAGCCCATCGCCGCCCTTCTATCCCAACGCGGCCACCCTGACCCACGACGGCTTGGACGCGCAGATGCGTCGTATTCGTCTCATGACCGAAGGAGGGTTACCAGCCGGCTGGAGCGTCAAGGACGGTTTTTGCCACCTGGACCTCGCAGCGCTCGGGTTCGACCTCCTGTTCGAGGCCACCTGGCTCGGTCTTCCGGCCGGCCAAGCTATGCCCGGGACCAACCAGCACGGCGTGGACTGGGAACCAGTGACGTCGGAACCAGAGTTGGCCGCCTGGGAAAGCGCTTGGCGTCGTGCGCCGGGAGGCACGGCGCGCCGGGCGTTCGACCCGCCGCGCGTCTTCATGCCGGCGCTGCTCGGCGATCCGGACATCGTCTTTATGGCCGCCTATCGGCGGAGACGGATCGTAGGGGTTGTCGTCGCGAGCCGGTCGGACCATGGCTCGGGACAGGTCGTAGGCGTGTCCAACCTCGTCCTCCCCGCAAAGCGCGGCGATGACTTTCGCGCTGGGGCCGTTGCCGCGATCCGGACGGCCTTCCCGGATCTGCCTCTGGTCTCCTACGACAGCGGCTCGGATCTCGAAGCAATGATCGCGCTCGGGTTTGAGCCGCTAGGACCGCTCAGGGTCTGGGTGACCGCATGACGATTTACCGGGAGTGTGTTGTCGCGCTCGGTCGCGGCCCGCGGACCAGCGTTTGCCCCAATCTCTAGCACCTTCGCAAACTGTCCGAGAGAGATAAGGGGTCAGTTCGGGGGTCAAATGGAGACCTACGTTCTGGTCGGAGGTCTCTGCCGAGCGTGAATCCTGACTGACCTGGTAGTGGATTGGTACCGCATACCGGATTCGAACCGGTGATCTCCGCCTTGAGAGGGCGGTGTCCTAGGCCTCTAGACGAATGCGGCCCGGCGTCCCGAACGGGACCGGCCGGAGTATAGCAACGGGGCCGTTGAGCGCCCCCTGGCGGCCCGAGTCGGGTCGCCCGCTACTCGGACCTGACCTCGGCCTCGGCCTTGGCACTCTTGGTCGGTGCCGGATCCAGCCGAATGGCGATCTCGTATGTCCCCTCGGCCAGCCGGCTCTCCAGCGCCGGAAAGGCGTGGTGGAACAGGCGCAGCATGGCCACGTTGTCCTCCAGGACAGAGGCCGTGAATCCGGCAATCCCGTTCTCGCGCGCGATGTCGGTCAGGCTCTCGAGCAGGTGCGTGCCCAGGCCATGACCCTGGTAGTCGTCGCGGACGATGAAGGCAACCTCGGCCAGGTTCGACGGCAGGTCCAGGTCGTAGCGGCCGATCGCGACGATGGCCTCGTTGCCCTCTTCTCCGGTGGTTACGGCCAGCACCATCTGTCGCTGGTAGTCGACCCGCAGCCATTCCTGGAGCTGCGGGTGGGGCATCGCCGGCAGGAACCGGAAGAAGCGGTGGTAGACCGTCTCATCGGACAGCGCGTAGAACATCTCGCGCAGGGCTGACTCATCGGTCAGTCGAATGGGTCGCATGAACACGCGCTGCCCGTCCGCGAGGTCCAGCCACCGTTCGTAGCGTTCGGGATAGACGGCCATGGAGAACGCCGCCTCGACCTGGTCGGCATAGACCAGGTGACGGGCCTTCGCCTCGGCCAGGAGCCACGGTCGGAAGCGCGGGTCCGCGATCTGGATGAGCGCGGTCGCCCGCTCGCGGATCGTCTTGCCATGGAGGTAGGCGACGCCGAACTCGGTGACCACGTAGTGGACGTCGCCACGGCTGGTCACGACCCCGGATCCCGGCTTCAGGGTGGGCACGATGCGCGAGACGGCACCGCCATCGGCGGTCGACGGCAGGGCGATGATCGCCTTGCCACCCTTCGACCGCGACGCTCCGCGGACGAAATCGACCTGGCCGCCGATCCCGCTGTAGAACAGCTCCCCGAGGGAGTCGGCGCACACCTGCCCGGTCAGGTCCACTTCGAGAGCCGAGTTGATCGAGGTCATCCGCTCGTTCTGGGCGATGATGAACGGGTCGTTCGTGTACTCGGTGGGGTGGAACTCGACCATCGGGTTGTCGTCGATGAAGTCGTACAGCGCCCGGGACCCGAGCACGAAGCTGGCGACCATCTTGCCCCGGTGGAGCGTCTTGCGGGCGTTGTTGATGACGCCCGACTCGATCAGGGGCAGGACCCCGTCGGAGAACATCTCGGTATGGATCCCCAGGTCGCGCCGATCGGTCAGGTACCCCAGGACCGCGTCGGGAATCTGGCCGATCCCGAGCTGGAGGGTCGCCCCGTCCTCGACCAGGTCGGCAATGTGGCGACCGATGGCCAGTGCGAGATCAGAGGCCGCGCCCTGGGGCGCCTCGAGGATCGGGTCGTCGCAGGGCACCAGTGACGCGATATCCCGGACGTGGATGAAGCAATCGCCCAGCGCCCGCGGCGCATGGGAGTTCACCTCCGCCATCACCATCTTGGCGCTCTCCGCGGCCGACTTGACGATGTCGGTCGAAACCCCATAGCTGCAGTAGCCATGCTCGTCGGGCTCGGAGACCTGGATCATGGCAACGTCGATCACGATCCGTCCGTCCCGGAAGAGCCTGGGGATCTCGGACAGGAAGACCGGGGTGTAGTCGGCCCGTCCCTCGTTGACCGCATCGCGGGTGTTGGCGCCGATGAAGAAGGCGTTGTGCCGGAAGTGCTGGTCGAACGCGGGCGCGGTATAGGGCGCCACGCCCAGGGTCATGATGTGCACGATCTCGGCATCGTCGAGGTTGGTGCGAGCGGCGAGCGCCTGGACGAGCGACTGGGGCTCGCCCGCCCCCGAACCGATGAAGACGCGGGCCCCATGGCGGATGGCGCGTACCGCCTGCTCGGCGGATTCGACCTTGTTGGCATAGCGCTCCCGCCAGCCGGCATCGACCTTCGTGCTCACGGGGAGACTCCGCGACTCATGGGCACAGGATACGAATCGCGGCCACGGGTCGGCCGTGCCGAGTGGCTCGATTCGCAGGGCCGGATGATCCGCCCGCCCGGCGAGCGCGCCGGCCAACATGGGCCACGACGCTCCTCAACTCGGTCCGAATGACTCTAGCCGGACCCGGCCGCGTCGGTCGATGGTGACGTCGGCCGATGCGACGGCCGCAGAAGCCGCACGTCCAGAAAGGGGCACAGGATGACCACCACTTCGGCTCCCATCGAGACACTCTCCGTCCCGATCGATGGCCTCGCGGAGGCCCAGATCCGGCTTGGCTTCGGCGGCGGCGAACTGACGCTCGGTAGGGCTGACCCCGCGACGCTCGTCTCCGGTTCGTTCGAAGGCGGCGTCATCCAGAAGTCGAGCGGACCTGGTCGGATCGCGCTCGAGCCGAGCCAGCCGGGCCGACCGTTGGTGACCTGGGCGCCGACCCACTGGGACGTGCGCGTAACGGGCGAGATTCCGGTGGATCTGCGCCTCGACACGGGCGCCAACCGCTCCATGGTTGATCTCACCACGCTGCAGATTCGGCGACTCGAACTCCACACCGGTGCGTCGGAGTCGACCATTCGGCTGCCGGCCACGGGGCGGACCGCCGTGCGGATCGATTGCGGTTTCGCATCGGTCTACGCAGACGTGCCGCAGGGCGTCGCGGCGCGAATTCGCGGCAAGATGGGGCTCGGGGCGATCCAGGTCGACGAGACCCGATTCCCTCGTGGAGCCGACGGGTGGGCATCCGCGGACTTCGAAACGGCGCCCAACCGGGTTGATATCTCGATCGACGGCGGGTTCGGGACGGTGCGCGTCCGCTAGTCGCGAGCTGGAGACGCCAGAGAATCCGCTTGCTCGGCCTCAGTACGTGATCGACTGGCCGTCGGTGGCGGCCGAGGCACGGATCACCTCGTCGATCACGTCAAGATCGACATCGGACACCCGCTTGAAGCGGATGCATCCTCGGCCCAGGTTCGCCTTGGGGAGCCTCGAGGCAAAAGGCTCCAAGCCGATGGGACCGGCGTACAACGAGATGTACTGCTTGTTCGAGGCGAGCGCGATGCACATCCATTCGCCGCTTCGACCAGACTTGCCCCGATAGGAGTAGCGGCCGTAGCTCAGGAATCCGCGTTCGACGTAGCGGCGCAATCCGGGAGACACCTTCTTGATCCTGGCGTCCAGCTCTTCGAGCTGCGGTCGGCGGACGTCATCGAGCGCGGCCAACCAGGCGTCGGGATCGGTCGGACCCGTCGGCGTCTGGCCGTACATGCCCTTCTGTGTCCCCATCGTGGTCCTCCTGGTCGTCCGGCGGTGAGGTCGGTGCTAGCGGCGGGCCCCGACCAGATCGGCCTGGGCCGACATCATCCCGTGGCGACGTTCTTCGAGCCAGCCGAGGATGGAGCCGGCGACCACAGGCCACGTCTCGGATCCCATGACCAGGCCGAAGTGGCTCGCGCCAGGGATGTACTCGTAGGTCGCGCCCAGGATGTCGGCGGTGCGCCGCGCCTCCGAGGGGTGGATGACGTCGTCCATGCCGGCCCCGATGACCAGGGTTGGCACCTGGATCAGGCCCGGGTCGATGGCCACGCCCAGCATCCGCTCCTGTCGGGCGCGGCCTGACTCGCGCGCACCCACCAGCAGCTCCTGCATTCTCGACAGCTCCTCGTCGGCCATGTCGGGCATCCAGGCCCGCAGCTCTTCGAGCGGAGCGGTCCAGCCCCACCAGGTCGCGTCGTACTCGTCGGGGACCGACTTCAGCTCGTGGTCGGCCGGGCGACGGGGAAGGGCGGCGGCCGGTGGCGAGGGGGCCAGCAGGACGAGGCCCAGTGCGGGACGCGTCTGGGCGTACAGGAGGGCGGCCAGCGCCCCCATCCCCCACCCGATGAGCACCGGCGGTCGGCCGAGCTGGCGGACCGCGATCCCGATGTCATCGGCGTAGTCGCGCATGCGGGTCGTCGACAGGTCGGCCACGTCCGAGGTGAAGTGCCCGCGCAGGTTGAGGGCGTGCGCCTCCCACCCGCGCTCGGCGAAATAGGCCGCGTAGTCGGCCCACAGCCACGATCCGGTCAGGACGCCGTGGACCAGCAGGAGTGGGGGTTTGCGGCTGCGCCGCTCGGGCTGGTGGGTCTCGACGTGGATGCCCTCGGGCTCGATGAAGACCTCGTCGCGCTTGATGGCCTGGACCACGTGTGCTCAACCCTCCAGTGGATGAAAGACCATGCCGGTCAGCAGCTTGGGATCGAAATACGTTGATTTCTGCGGCATGACGTCCCCGGCAGCCGCCACCGCCGCCAGCTCCGCCAGCCGGGTGGGTCGGACCAGGATCGCCGCCGCGACCTCGCCGCGAGCGACTCGACCGCGGGCATCGGTCTCGCTCCTAGTGTAGAGGAGCGTCTCCCCGGCGGTCACGGCCCCCGGGGTGATGCCCAGCCGATCGTCCAGCAGCGCCGTGTGGAGGATGGCAAGGTCCAGGCGACGGGCCGGCGCGCTCATCGTCGTCTCGCGTCGCATGCGGTCCGCGGCCGCATCCACGTCGCCCACGATCAGCCAGCCCTCTCCGTCGGGCAGGACCAGCCCGAACACCGCTTCCTCCGCGTCGCGCAGGTCCGCGAGTCGCGCGGCCAGCGCCTCGGGGGCCACCGGCACGGCCTGGAATAGTGAATCGGGCCCCTGGACCAGGGCGCGGAGCCGCACCGGATCCACCGAGCGCAGCAGCCGGTGGGTGGGTTGGATGACGAGCGGCTCGCTGGCCGCGTTCACGAGCACCGCCATGATCCAGTCAGCTCCGAGCGAGCCGGGCGCCGCGTCACGACCGATGGGCGTGGCACGCACCTCGGCCTGGTAGGCGAGGGCGGTTTCGTACCGATGATGGCCGTCCGCCACGACCAGCCGACGACGGGAGAGATAGGTCGCCAGGCCGGCGTCGCGCTCGATGACCGCGACCCGGTGGAGAAGCCCGTCACCGTCGCGCGCGCGCCATTCGTCGAACGCCGGCTGGGCGAAGGCCGTATCGGTGGGGGCAGCCGCATCGGTGTAGAGCACGAGGATGGGACTGAGCTGGGTATTCGTGGCCCGCAACAGGCCCAGGCGCTCGGCCTTGGGCCCGGGCATGGTGTGCTCGTGGGGACGGACGGTGGGACCCCACGGCTCCAGGCGGACGCGGGCCAGGATGCCGCGCACCTCCGGTCCGGACGGGTCGTCCGGCGAGGGATACCGATAGGCGTACAGGGCGGCCTTCGAGCGGCGGACCAGGGTGCCATCGGTCTTCCACGCCGCCAGGGCTTCCGCAGCGGCCCGGTGCGGCGCTGTCTCCGCGCTCAGCTCCAGGCGAATCGCGTTATGCGGGTCTCGTGCGAGCAGGACGGACCGCTGGGAGTTGCCGATGACGTCGTACGGCGGGCTGACGACATCGGTCAGGTCGGCGATGCGACCCGGATGCTCCGCCGCTTCGCCCGGTCGCCGCACGCGGTCGGGGATCTCGCGGCTGCCGAATCGGTCCAGGGCGTAGCCGAGCCCGCGGAGCGGGCGGACGGGGGGCATGGCCCGAGTCTAGCCGCCGATCTCCTCGAAGGTGGCGTCGTCGTCAGTCACCTGACGGCCGGGCTTGGCCTCCGGTCGCCGCAGGTAGAGGGCCAGCCCGGCAACCACGGTGATCACGACCGCAATGGGCACGAACGGCAGGCGCCGATAGTCCAGGGGCCAAACCAGGCTGACGACCCTGGTGGTCACGTTGTCCACGGGGTCGGTGGCGACGATCCGAAACTCGGTGGGCAGCACGCCGGCCTCGACCGGGGCCTGGAAGAACCCGGAGGGCGTGACCTCGATCGGTGCGCCGTTCACGGTGACGGTGGTCCCGGGCGAGGTCTGTCCGGCGATCGTGGGCTCCCAGACGAACAGGCCGTCGGGAACGCCAACGTCCAGGTCCGGCGGCGTACGGAACGCCCGGATCCGCCAGACGCCCGAGTACCCGTGACCGGCGGGCGTCGCGGCGGTGATGCGCACCGTGGTCCCTGACCCGTTCGGGGCGTCGGGTCCGGCAGCGTCGAGCAACCGGATGGTGAGCGTGCCGTCTGGGCCGATCGTGCCCGCGCCATCCGGAACGCCGCGGGTCAGCCAATGCACGGTCGAACCGGGCGGTCCGTGGACGACGGCGTCCACCGCTTCCGTACCGACGATCAGGCCTCGGTCGGCCTGCGGGTCCTGGGCGGCCCCGAGGAAGGTCGGCTCCAGGAGCCCACCCTCGACTTCCCCGTGGAGCAGGGCATCTGCGGAGACGAGCTGGACGGGTCCGGGGGTCGGCATGTTGAACATCCAGACCACGGAACGTGTTGGCTGCGGGTCGAAGTGGCCCTGGTCATCGTTGAGGACCATGACCTCCCAGGCGCCGTCAGGGCCCACCCGGCCCGCCGGTCGTGTCCCGACCATGACGGGCGCGGCCTGCGAGGCAGCCAGTCTGGTGGGGTCGGGGAGCGGATGGACGACCTGTCCCGCGAACATGTAGGCGTCCGGCATGCCCGGCAGGCCGTCCGGGATGACGCCCTCCCAGGGCGGCACGTTGGCATAGAACCCGGTCGTGAATGCGCTGGTGCGTCCGTCGCGGGTGAATTCCATCCGCGGACCGGCGCCTCCGCCGAGGTCGCCCGGGACGGCCACGATCGAGGTCGTCGGGAAGCTGCCCGAGCTGACGAGGATCCGGGCCTCCGTGCCGGTGCCAAAGACGGCGACCAGTGAGGCCCCGGTGATGCGGGAGGCAACCGGTTCGATCGCCTCGTCCCGCGGCCAGGACCACAGATGGAGAACAGACAGCCCGTCGGACGTGACAATGTCCGGGCCTTGCTCAAGGCTCAGGATCTGGGTGGCGCCTGGATCGCCGACCGAGGCAGTCTCGGTCACGACCTGATCACCGTCGCGCATGGTCAGCCGAACCATGGACGGGGGGCCAGCCACGCCATCGGCCGGGTACTGGACCACGATCAGGTCGTCCCCGGGCACACCATCGGTGTCGCCCACGACGGTCGGCGTTGGGCAGCATGTGGCGGCGGACAGGCCGACGTCGACGCTCCGATGGACGAACCGGGAACCATTCCAGCGCAGGAGCCCGACCTCCACCGGCGGGTTCTCGCCCGGATCGAATGACCACGGGCCCTCGCCCACCCACAGCTCGTCGGTCCCGTCACCGTCCAGGTCGGCCACCGTGACGTCGGACGCGTAGCGGCTCGTATCGGCCACCAGGGTCAGCGCGATGGCATGATCGGACTGGAGCGCGACCTCCCAGATCGTCAGACAGCACGGCGTGCTGCCGTCGTCGGGCATTCCCTCGCCGGCCACGAACAGCACATCGCGGCCGTCTCGGCGCGCCGTGAACAGCGGGGCCGCTTCCGCGATCTTGACCGGCACCATCCCGTCACGGTCGATCCCGAGCGAACCTCGCTCGAAGAGCTGCTCGTCCACGCTGGCGCGCCGTCGGACGTGGACCTCGTTGCTCGTGGTTATGTGACCGTCGGCATCCACCCACCACGCCTCGACGGCCGCCACCCCAGGGGCGTCGGAAGCAGGCCCCACCGTGAGCAGCTCCCTGGCTCCGTCGCCGTCCAGGTCGAACGTCCTCGTAAGAATGACGTCGACGGGGAGCGTATCGCCCATGACCTCGTCCGGGATCGGCGTTCCGATGATCGGCTCAACGGCCGAGACGGATGCCGGGGCAAGGGTGGCGGCCACGATCGCCCACAGCACGGCCGCGCCGATGGCTCGAGGCAGTCGTGAGGGCCGCATGCGTGGGGTCGGCTTGCTATCTGCGCAGAGCCCGGATGGGCTCCAGGGTCGACGGATCCTCGAGCGCGGAAACATCCCCGGGGTCCAGGCCCAGGTACGCGGCGCGGGCCACACGACGGAGGATCTTCCCGTTGCGGGTCTTGGGCAGGGCAGGCACGAGGTACACGGCCGAGGGTCGGAAGGACTTGCCCAACCGCTCGACGACGGTCTCGGCCACCGCCGCGGGCAGCGGCCCGTCCCCGTCCAGCTCGGCGCTGGCCCGCGGAACGACGAACACGACGATGCCCTCGCCCTTGACCTCGTCCGGCACGCCCACCGCGAGCGCCTCGCCCACCACCGGATGCGCCACCGCTGCGGACTCCACTTCCGCCGGACCGATGCGCTTGCCCGCCACCTTGATCGTGTCGTCGGACCGGCCGGTGATGTACCAGAAGCCGTCCTCGTCGATCCGCGCCCAGTCGCCATGGACCCAGGTCCCGGGCAGGCGGCGCCAGTACGCGTCGAGATACCGATCCGGGTCGCCCCAGAATCCCTGGGTCATCCCGGGCCACGGCTGGCGGATGACGAGCTCCCCCACCTCGCCCCGAAGCGGGTTGCCGTCCGGGTCGACCACGTCGGCTGCCATCCCGGGGCACGGCCCCGCGAACGAGCACGGGGCGATGGGCGTGATGGTCGTGCAGCCCACGATCCCGCCGCTGATCTCCGTCCCGCCCGAGTAGTTGATGATCGGGACCCGCTCGTCGCCCACCGTGCGGAACAGCCACCACCACGGGTCGGGGTTCCACGGCTCCCCGGTCGAACCCAGCACCCGGATGGACGAACGGTCATGGGCGCGAACCGGATCGGCGCCGTGCGCCATGAGTGCCCGGACCGCGGTGGGGCTGACCCCCAGGTGGGTGACCCGATGGCGCTCGGCCAGGTCCCACAGCCGATCCGGCCCGGGGAAGTCCGGTGTGCCCTCGTAAATGACCAGCGTGGCGCCGAGGAGGAGGGCGCCGGCCACCGCCCACGGACCCATCATCCAGCCCATGTCGGTGAACCAGAACAGGACGTCGCCCCGCTGCAGGTCGAAGCAATGGGCCAGGTCCACCGCACTCTTGAGCGGGAATCCGCCGTGGACGTGCACGGCGCCCTTGGGCTTCCCGGTCGTGCCGCTGGTGTAGATGATCATGTACGGGTCGTTCGCATCGGTCGCGACCGATGCCACCGGCTTGTCGCCCGCCCACGCCAGGGCGGGGCTCCACTCGACGTCCCGCCCATCGCGCCAGGGCACATCCCCGGACGCCATCCCGAACCGGCGGACGACGAGGCAGTGCTCGACGCTGGGCGCCTCGGCCAGGGCAGCATCGGCCACCGACTTCATGTCCACCACCTTGCCCCGCCGCCAGAACCCGTCCGCCGTGACCAGCAGCTTCGCCTCGCAGTCCGCCAGGCGGCTGGCCACCGCCGGCGCCCCGTAGCCCGAGAAGATGGGGGTGTAGACCGCCCCCAGCTTGCCGACGGCCAGGACCGCGATCACCGTCTCGGGAATCATGGGCAGGAAGATCCCCACTCGGTCGTAGCGGCCCACCCCCAGGGCCGCCATCGCGCGCGCCGCGCGGTCCACCTCGACCCGGAGCTGCCCGCGCGTCAACCGCCGGACCTCGCCGTCTTCGCCTTCCCAGACGAGCGCAATCTCGCCAGGTCGCTCGTCCGCCGGCCCATCAACCGCCGCCGCCACGTAGTTGAATCCCGCGCCCACCCACCAGCGGGCCCATTCCGGTCCGCGCGATACATCGAGCACGGCCTCCGGCTCCGGATCAAACCGGATCCCGAGATCCGCCACGGCTGCTGACCAGAACCAGGCTGGATCGGCCTGCGCTCGCGCCTGGAGCTCCTCCAGGTCGGCGCAGCCGGCATCGATCAGAAACCGGCGCAGCCGGCTCCGCTCCAGGTACTCGGGGGAGGGTCGCCAGGCCGCCGCGGGTGAATCGGTCCCGAACATCGGTCCCGGGGCCATCTACATCGCCCGGATGCCGAGCAGGTTGCGGGCGATCACGAGTCGCTGGATCTCGCTCGTCCCCTCCCCGATCTCGGTCAGCTTCGCGTCGCGCAGGTAGCGCTCCACCTTGTACTCGCGCACGTACCCGTACCCGCCGTGGACCTGGATGGCGGCATTCGTGACCCGGGCCGCGACCTCGGAGGCGTAGAGCTTGGCCATGGCCGCCTCGGTCGTGTACGGCTTGCCCTGGTCCTTGAGCCACGCCGCGCGGTACACGAGCAGGCGCGCCGCGTCGATCTCGGTGGCCATGTCCGCCACCTGGAACGCGACGCCCTGGAAGGAACCGATGGGCCGCCCGAACTGGTGGCGTTCCTTGACGTAGACCGATGCGGCTTCGTAGGCCGCCTGGGCCAGCCCCAGGGCCATGGCCCCGATCCCGATCCGGCCGCCGTCGAGGGTCTTCAGGAAGAGCTTGTCGCCCTCGCCCTCGGTGCCCAGCAGGTTCGTGGCCGGGATCCGACAGCCGTCGAACAGGAGCTCACCGGTGGCCGAGGCGTGGAGCCCCATCTTCTCCTCGAGCCGTCCGAAGGTGAAGCCGGGTGTCCCCTTCTCGACGATGAACGCGCTGATCTGGCTGTCGTTGTCCGCCTCGCCGGTCCGGGCCACCACGATGTAGATGTCCGCCACGCCGGCGTTCGTGATGAAGCGCTTCGCGCCGTCGATGACCCACGCGTCACCCTCGCGCCGCGCCCGCGTCTTCGTCCCCCGCGAGTCGCTCCCCGCCCCCGGCTCGGTCAGGCCGTAGGCGCCCAGCTTGGCGCCGCTGGCCAGGGGGCGCAGGAACTGCTCCTGCTGCTCCGGGGTGCCGGCCAGGTACAGCGGCCCGGCCCCGAGCGAGGTGTGGGCGCTGACGATGATCCCCATCGAGCCGCTCGCCCGGGACAGCTCCTCGATGGTGATCGCGTAGGCCAGGTTATCCAGGCCCGTGCCGCCGATGCTCGTGGGGTAGGGCACGCCCAACAGGCCCAGGTCGGCCGCCTCGCGGACCAGGTCATGCGGGAATTCGCCGCTGGCTTCCATCGCGTCGGCCTGGGGCGCGATGCGCCCATCA
>CAWFKB010000010.1:0-160925 GCA_963816215.1 uncultured Chloroflexia bacterium
CAACCAGCTGGAGGTGGGCGAACTTCGCGCGCCGCGCGCGGGCCGGGGTCACGACCGCAGCCGCATGGGTGGACGCGGCCAGGATGGAGGCCGCGAGGCGGAGCCAATCGTTGGAGGTGAGCTGGACCTGGCTGAACTGGTGGCGAATCATGAGGGCGTCCGCGTGATCGAGCTCCGCCTCGCGCATGAGGGCTTCGACGTAGTAGCGGTAGCCCAGGTCCGACGGAACGCGGCCGGCGGAGGTGTGCGGATGGCTCAGCAGGCCGAGGTCTTCGAGATCAGCCATGGCGCTCCGGATGGTGGCCGGACTGACCTCCAGCCCGTATCGGCGGACGAGCGCCTGGGAGCCCACCGGCACCGCGGTCAGGACGTAGTCCTCCACGACGGCCCGGAGCACGGCCCGCTGCCGCTCGGTCAGATCGACGGGCGGATGGGACGGCGAAGACGACTGCGGGGTTCGATCTGGCATTGTGCTCAAAAGGTTAGCACTCTCATGGGGAGAGTGCTAATTCGACCGGGACTGATCGTACTGCGAGCGCCAAACCCCTGTCAACGCGAGACGGGGGTATAGCGAGAGGGGTCTCACTGAACACCTGATCTCAGGGGCCCGGTGCTAGGCTCGCAGCATGCGGGTCAAGGTCGGGTCGGTCGCGTTCCTGGCCGCGGCGTTGGTCGGGGCGGTCATCGGCGCACTGTTGGCTTTCGTGCCGGCCGCGAATGCCTGGGCCCCGGTCTGGGCCGCGGCCGTCGACCCGGCTCTCGCGCGACCCCCGGCTGCCGAGCTGTACCGCATGGCGGCGGATGGATCCGGCCAAACCCGGCTCACCATGTCGGACGTCGACGAGCGGTCGCCGGCGGTGTCGCCCGACGGGACGCGGGTCGCGGTCAAGCTGGTGCCCGAGGAGGGAGAAGTCCCCCAGACGCTGGCGGTCATCGACCTCCGCACGGGCGAGCGCCTCGATCTGTTGACCGAGGGCACGGTCAACCAGCCCAGCTGGTCGCCGGACGGGGAGCGGGTTCTGTTCGGCTGGCAGCGCGCCAACGCCGTCTTCCAGCTGTGGTGGGTGCCGGCCGACGGCTCGGGCCAGCCGCAGCGGCTGTCGGACAGCGAGGAGGACTCGGTTGCCGGCCAGTGGTCGCCGGATGGGAAGCGCCTGCTGTTTGCCTCGGACCGAGATGGCTTCGGCATCTACGTCGCGAACGTCGACGGGTCCGATGCTCACAGGATCGTCGACGAGCCGCGCTACGCCGATGCCGCCTGGTCACCCGACAGCCAGCTCATCGCCTTCACTTCGGATGAGGCAGGAGAGTTCGGACTCTCGGTCGTGGCCCCCGACGGCTCCGGGCTGCGGCTGGTCCATCGAGCGGTGGGCGCAATGCTCATTCCCGACTGGTCGCCCGATGGACAGGCCCTCGTCTACGAGAGCCATCAGGATGGCGACGACCAGGGCGAGGTCTACTCCGTGGCGCTCGACGGGTCACATGCGCAGAACCTCACTCGAAACCCGGGCTCCCGGGACGCGATGGGTGGGCCGACGGTCGCCCGCGATGGCCAGATCATCTACGCCGCGGCTTCGTACCAATCTGCCGCTGTCAGCCCCTTCGTTCGCGAGCGCCTTGGCCTGGCGGCGCTCGTCGTCCAGAGCGTGTTCCTGGCTCTCGGTGCAGCACTCCTGTTCGTGGGCAACGCGGTTCGCCCGGGATCCCTGACCGTCCTGGTCGGGGCTGCGACCGTCGTCGCTCTGGCCCTGGGCCAATCGGCGGCCTGGGCCTTTCTGCCCGCGGCTCTCCTGGCCGGCGTGGCCGCCGACGTCGCGTGGCTGGCGCTCCGGCCCCGGACGCCGCCCCGCCTCGCCCGCGCAACAGCTGTTGGCGTTCTGACGGGGGTCTATGTTGCCGGCCACCTCGCGACCGTGGCCTGGTACGGGATCACCCAATGGCCGGCCGGCTGGTTACAAGGTGAGCCGTGGCGCCTCTCGGGGGTCGGCTACCCGCCGGAGTTGGTCGCCCTGCTGGTGCTCGTGGCGACCGGAATCGGTGTCGTCATCGGTCTCGTGACCGGCGCGTCGGAACCAGTCGCGGTCGGCGGCGGCGTGTCCAGCGCCTGAGGGAGGCGAAACTCAGGCGCGCCCGGGTGTTCAGTCGACCCGCTCCCCCTATACCCCGTCAACGCGAGACGGCGCGGGAGCGGGCGGCGGTCGCGACGCGGTCGACGTAGGGCAGGAACGGGGTCTGGGGGCCAAGGAAGGCCTCGTACCTCTCCCGCGCCTGGCTGACCAGGGCCTCGCCTTCGACGGTGCGGCCATTGGCAAGGTGAAAGGCGCCATAGGACAGCTCGATGGCGGCCCGATCGGTCTGAAAGGCGGACGTCTCTACGACGGCCGCGGCCTGGGCGAAGAGCTCGGCAGCCTCCGCCTCGCGGCCCTGGGCGTCGCGGACTGTGGCGAGCGCCAGGCGGGCGCTGGCGGTGCCAAGGGTGTCATCGACCACGACGATTTCCAGGGCATGCTCGGCGTGCGTGGCCGCTTCAGCGATGGAGCCCGTGGTGAGGAGGGCATGGGCCAACCGGCGTTCGGCCTCGGGCATCATCCAGGCGTGTCCGAGACGGGTCACGAAGGCGACGACCTCCTCCGACCAGGCGAGGGCCTGCGCCGCATCTCCGGTGACGAGGTCGATCTCGGCCAGCGAGACCAGCGAGCCATAGCGCAGGTCGAAGTCGCCGACCTCCTCCCCCACCTCCGCCGCCCGACGCAACAGGTCCCGACCGGCGGGAATGTCCACTCCGTATCGGGTCAGGTACTGCCCCTGCGATTTCCAGACCCCGGCCTGGGTGACGAGGCTCAGCTCGGATGCCTGCTCCACGCTCCGCTCGAGAAGCCGCTCGGCTTCGTCGCGGCGACCCAGCTCGAAGAGGACGTGGATGATCCGTTGTCGTGCCCGCGTCTCGCGACCGGCATCCCCGGCAGCGCGGGCGAGGTCCGCCGCCTCCCGCCAGACCTCCAGGGCGGTGGGCAGATCGGCAGCCAGCCAACTGTTGAAGCCGAGGTAGTACACGAGATCGGACTCGTGGATGACGTCACCGGCGGCCTGGAGGTCCGCCCGCGCTTCCCCGAGGAGCTCGGCAGCGCGAAGACGGTCGTGGTCCCCGTCGCTGACGGCGGCGTCGAGCCCCAACCGGAGGAGCGCCCGCCCGCGCAGGTCGCGGCGACCAAGGGTCGCAGCCTCATCGACCAGCGCGGCGCCGATCTCGCGGCCCCGACCGAACTCACCGCGCTCGAAGAGGGCCTCGACCAGAAGAGCCTCGATCTCCGCCCGTGAGTCTGACGAGGGCGGATCCAGGGCGAGGGCGCGCCCGGTGAACAAGATGACAGCGGGCAGGTCGTCACGCTCGGCGGCCTTGTCGGCGCTCCTCCGGAGCGCATCGGTCGCCAGGTCGAGCAGGTTGGCATCGGCCTTTCCGTTCAGCTCGGTCAAGAGGCGGACGGCCTGCTCGAGGTGATGGGCTTCGATCTCGACGAATTCATCCCGGCGGTCGCCCGCCCAGTCCGTGAGCCAGGCCACGGTCCGCTGGTGGAGGTCGGCCCGTCGGGCCTTGGGCAGCGACTCGTACGCGACGTCGCGGATGATCACGTGCTTGAAGCGATACGACGGGTCGTCGGCCGGCTCCTCGCTCACGAGGTCGCGCAGGACGGCCTGCTCCAGCGGCATCTCGACCGGCTCGTCCATGAGGGTGGCCACCGCCGACCGCTGGAAGACCCGACCGATGACCGATGCGCCCTGCAGCACCGATCGCTCCTCCCGGGGCAGCGCGTCGAGGCGGGCCCGGATGAGGGCCTCGATCGTCTCCGGCACGGCGACCTCGTGGACGGCATCGGTTGCGACCCATTGCCCGTCCTGCTCGACGATCGCGCCGCGCTCAAGAAGCATCCGGACCGTCTCCTCGACGAAGAGCGGGTTTCCTTCCGCGCGGTCTAGCACCTGTCGACGGAACTCCGGCGGCAGCCCACCGGCGGTGAGGAGGGCGTCTACAAGGGCGGAGGTCTCCTCCCTGGTCAGCGGCTCGAGCTGGAGCCTCGTCGCCTCCATCCGGCCCGAGCCCCAGCTGGGTCGGCGGTCGTACAGGTCGGGGCGCGCCAGGCAGACGATGAGAATCGGTCTGTCGCGGATCCAGGTGGCCGCGTATTCCAAGAGGTCGAGGAGGGGCGGCTCCGCCCAGTGGATGTCCTCGACCACCAGGAGCACGGGCCGCTCCGCAGACGCGGCCTCAAGCAGGCGCCGGAAGGCCAGCGCGATGTCGCGGTCCACCGACTCCCCGCTGACGGGCGCGGCGGGCACCAGACCGATGGCGAAGGCCAGGCGCTCGGCGGTCTCATCGTCAGGCGCGGCAGCGTGGATGCGCTCGAGCGCCTCGGCTGAGCTGAGCTCCGCGGTGATGCCCGACAGGCCGCGCACGATCTCGCCCAAGGGCCAGTAGGTGATGCCCTCGCCGTACGGGAGGCATCGACCGCGGAGGATGTGCCAGTCATTGGTTCGGAGCTCCTCGCCGAGCTCACGAACGAGCCGGCTCTTGCCCACGCCGGGCAAGCCCAGGATCGTGAACAGGATCGCCTTCCGCTCGGTCCGCGCCCGCCGAGCGGCCTCGTGCAGGAGCTGAAGCTCCTCGTCGCGCCCGGTGAGCGGGGCCGTGTGGCCCACGATGCCGCGGACCGTGACGCCCGGCTCCACGCGGACCTCGACCGCGCGCCAGATGGCCACCGGCGCGGCCTTGCCCTTGATGTCGTGGGTGCCGGCGGGCTCGTAGGTCACCGTGTTCGCGGTCGCCTCGTGGACGACCGGGCCGACCATCACCTCGCCCGGACCGGCCTGCTCCTCCAACCGCGCGGCCAGGTTCAGGACGTCGCCGGTGGCCATCGTGGAGCCGCCGAATGGGTCGCCGGTCACCACCTCGCCCGATTCAATCCCGATCCGAGCCTGGAGGGTGATGCCGTGGCGCTCGGCCGCGTCCGGGGCGAGCTCCGCCAGCGCGTTCAGGACGGCGAACGCGGCCCGCACCGCCCGCTCGGGGTCGTCCTCGTGGGCCTGCTGAAGGCCGAACATGGCCATGATCGCGTCCCCCCGGAACTGTTCGGCACTCCCCCCGAAGCCGCGGATCTCGGCGATGGCCCGCTCGAAGAACTGCGAGACGACGGCCCGGACCACCTCCGGGTCGTGCTGGTCCGAGAGGGCCGTGGACGAGACGAGATCGGCGAACAGCGCGGTCACGTGGCGCCGCTCCTCGGCTCCCACCCGCGTCACGAGGGCATGGCCACAGTTCGCGCAGAACCGCGCATCGTCCGCATTGGACCGGCCGCAGTTGGGGCAGGGCGTCATGCGGCCCGAGTGTACGGCCGCCCGGCGGCCATCCGATACCTCTGGATTAGATGCGTTGCATCCTCAACCGACCGCCCGCGAAGGCGAAGATGCCCATCGTGACGGCAAAGTGGCCGACCATGGCGGGAATGACTGTCCCCGTGTTGATCGTGACCATGCCGCAGGCATAGCCCAGCAGGAACGCGACGGCCACGAAGTACCAGTCGCGTTCGCGCCACACCCGTCGGTGGGCGAGACCGAACAGCACGGCCTGGAGGGCCACCGCGAGTCCGGGGTCGAGGCCGCCGGCGATCATCAGACCCAAGATCACGGAGCGGAACTGGAGCTCCTCGGCCACCGCGTTGAGGCCGGCACCGAGGCTTCGGCTCGGTAGCATCTCGAGGGGCAGCGGAACGAGGGCTCGGAACCGGAGCAACGCCAGCGCGGCCCCGTTCAGGATCCCCACCACGGCGAACAGGAGCATGGCCGGGAAAATCTCGCTCACGTCGCCGCCCACCAGGAACAGCGTGGCGCGACCGCTGGGCAAGATCAGGATGATGCCCGCCGTAAAGAGGAGGACCAGTCCGTAGTACGAGAGCGGTCCCGCCCAGCGCGATCGGCTCTGGAAGTAGTCGCTGCGCATGATCCGCTCCTGGTCGAAGCGGAGCACGACCATGAACACGGTCATCCCGATCGCGATCGCCTGGCGCAGGGAATCGCCAAATTCACCCATTCGGTGTCTCGTTCATGCGAAGCACGGCCAGGAACGCCTCCTGCGGGATCTCGACCGAGCCGACCCGCTTCATGCGCTGCTTGCCCTCCTTCTGCTTCTCGAGCAGCTTGCGCTTGCGCGTGATGTCACCGCCGTAGCACTTGGCGATGACGTCCTTGCGATAGGCCCGGATCGTCTCGCGGCTGATGATATTGGAACCGATGGCCGCCTGAACCGGCACCTCGAACGATTGGCGCGGGATGAGCGCCTTCAGCCGTTCGACCAGGGCCCGACCGATGCGCGGCGCGTTGGACCGATGGACGATGAGGCTCAGCGCATCCACCGGCTCGCTGTTGACCAGGATGTCGAGCTTGACCAGGTCCGCTGACCGATAGCCGATGAACGAGTAGTCCAGGCTGGCGTAGCCGCTCGATCGGCCCTTCAGCTGGTCGTAGTAGTCCACGATCAGCTCGGCCAGCGGCATCTCGAAATGCATGTTGACCCGGCGCGGGTCGAGGTACTCCATCGTCCCGAACGTGCCGCGACGGGCGGTGGTCAGTTCCATGACCGGCCCCACGTAGTCGGTGGGGGTGATGACCTGGAGACTGACCCACGGCTCGGAAATGGTCTCGATCACGCCCGGGTCGGGCATCTGGGCCGGGTTGTCGATCACCAGCTCCGCGCCGCCGTGGCGCACGATGTGGTACTCCACCGACGGGGCGGAGGCGATGAGGTCCAGGTCGAACTCGCGCTCGAGCCGCTCCTGGACGATCTCCATGTGGAGCAGGCCCAGGAACCCGCACCGGAAGCCGTGGCCCAGGGCGACGCTCGACTCCGGCTCCCACACGAACGACCCGTCGTTGAGGTGGAGCTTGTCCAGCGCGTCGCGCAGGAGCGGGTACTCGTCGCCGCGCAGGGGGTAGATCCCGGCGAACACGAGCGGCAGCGCGGGGCGATACCCGGGGAGCGGCTCCGGGGCGGGATGGCGGAACGTGGTCAGCGTGTCGCCCACCCGGGCGTCCACGATGGACTTCAGGCCGGTGGCGACGTAGCCCACCTCCCCCGCGGCCAGCGCCGGGGCCGAGACGGGCTGGGGGCGGAAGAACCCCAGCTCCAGGATGTCCGAGGTCAGCCCGGTGGCCATGAACCGGATCTTGTCGTGTGCCCGGAGCGTGCCATTGGCGAGGCGGACGTACGCGACCACGCCCTTGTAGGCGTCGTAGTGGCTGTCGAAGACGAGGGCCTGGAGGGGCGCCTCCGGATCACCGGGCGGCGGCGGGATGCGGGTCACGATCGCCTCGAGGATGGCCTCCACCCCGGTTCCCTCCTTGGCGGAAGCGAGGATTGCCTCCTCGCGGGGAATGGCCAGCGTCTCCTCGATCTCGGTCATGACCATGTCCGGCTCCGCGCTGGCCAAGTCCACCTTGTTGATGACCGGGATGATCACGAGGTCCTGGGCCATGGCCAGCTGGGCGTTGGCCAGGGTCTGGGCCTCCACCCCCTGGGTCGCGTCCACGACGAGGAGCGCGCCCTCGCAGGCCTGGAGGGATCGGCTCACCTCGTAGCTGAAGTCCACGTGTCCCGGGGTGTCGATCAGGTTCAGGACGTAGTCCAGCCCGTCGGCGGCGGTGTACTGGAGCCGGACGGCGCGAGCCTTGATCGTGATCCCCTTCTCGCGCTCGAGGTCCATGGAGTCCAGGACCTGGCTCGTCATCTGGCGCGGATCGATGGTGTGGGTAGCCTCGAGCAACCGATCGGCAAGCGTGCTCTTGCCGTGATCGATGTGGGCGATGATCGAGAAGTTGCGGATCCGCTCGCGGCTGGTCACGGGCGGAGAGTCTAGCCCGGCGCTCGCCGGACCCCTACCGGGTGCCGACCAAGACGACCCCGTTCACGGTCTGGTAGTTGCTCAGGTAGGTGTCGCTGTGGATGACCGCCCCGCTCGTGCCATCGGTCACGGTCCGGGTGACACTCACGTTGAACCCGTTGTGGATGTACTCCACCCGGCTGCTCTGGCCCTTCCGGAGCGACGAGGTGTACTCGACCGTGTCGTGGCCGTAGGTCCGGTTCCAGATGATCGGGCTCGAGAAGCTCACCTTGCGGTTGATGGGCATGCCCCACAGGTCGAAGCGGACCACGCCCGGCGAGGTGTAGGCCTTGATGATGAGGGGCGTCTGGGTGTCGTTGGTGAAACCCATGGACTGGCTGAAGGTATCGGTCGCGAACACGGTCGCGTCCAGGCCCATGGGGTAGCGGTCGATGTAGTAGTAGTGGTTCGCGCGCGCGTCCATCTGCAGCCCGGCCCGCAGTGCGGTGTTGAACATGGTGGTGGACGTGGAGCAGATGCCGCCACCGATGGCCTGGTCGCCGGTGCTCCGCCCGTCGATGATCGCGCCGCCGTACGAGTAGCCCCGCTCGAAGGTGACCGGACCGATGTCACGCCAGAAGTCGAAGTTCTCGCCGGGCAGGATCACCATCCCGTCCAGGTCCCGGGCCGGAATCGAGATGTTGTTGCCCCATCCATTGCCAGCCGCCGGAACGTAGTACGTGGTCCAGGTCGACAGGCGGATGAGCTGGGGCAAGACTTCCTGGGCGCCGGCCGTGGTGAGCGTGGGCTCCACGAACGATCCGGCGAGGGCCGCCGAAACGGTCGCGATGCCGCGCCCTCGGCGCTGGAGCGCATCCATGACCGCCTTGAGCGTGGCGGCCTCGTTGAGGTCGCGTCCGGGCACGGCCGCCACCACCCCGGTTGGTCCGCTCGCGTTGAAGGCGAACGAGGCATCGACCGGGTCGCGGTGGATCGCGATTGCCAGCTGGTCCATGGCCGTCCCGAGGACCGCCTGGTTGAGGACCACCCCGTACGACTCGTCCTCGGTCGCCCCGAACGTGATCGCGGCCTGGATGTCGGCCGCGGCGAGGCTGTACTGGTCGGTGCCATCGGTCAGGGTCAGGGGCGTGGCCCACATCGCGCGGGCCGAGGCCGCGGCCTCGGCCGCCTGGCGCTGGGTCACGGTGAAGGGGACGGGGTCCGAGGTCAGGGTCACGGCCAGGTCGTCGCTGGTGGGGCTCAGCAGCGCGCCGGCGAGGGCCGCGCGGATCACGTCCGGGTGCAGGTGGCGGCCGTTCTGGGGCAAGGTGATGGCGTACGTCCCGTCGGCGTTCACGACCACCGCGGCATCCCGCGGTCGCGCGAAGGCACGGGTCGCTGTGTCCACCACCAGCCGGTCGAGCGCGGTGCCGTCCACGGTCACCGCGTCGGAGATGGGGGTGCCGACCACGAGGCTGGCCAGGCGTTGCTGGCCGTCGGTCCACGGGTCACCGGAGCGTCCCACCGCCATGGCAGCGGCGACCAGCCCCGCGTAATCGTGGTCGCGTCCCAGCTGGGCGTAGGGAACCTGGGTCGTGGTCCCGTCGAGCGTGATGGCCACCGATCCCGCAGCGTAGTCCGGCAGCGTCTTCGCCAGGCGCGCTTCGGCTTCGGCCGCGGTCAGCAGGCCGATGTCCACCCCGGCGACCTCAACCCGGGGCATGACCCGTCCCTGGAGGAAAAGGCCCATCCCCCCGGCGGCAAGGACCGGGATGGCGAGGGCGCCAAGCAGCACACCGACCGCGAACAGGCCGGCCACGGCCAGTCGGGGCAGTGCGTCAGAACGGGGGGCCAGGTCGGCGCCGGGAGTCGCGACGGCGGGGGTGCGCATAGGGCTCTGCGCACGATTGTCGCCGAATCGGCGGATGGGTGTCGAGACGACCTCGGTGCTATACTCCGCCGCCGATCGGCCCCCGATCGAAGTCCCATCGCCCGCACGAGGATCGCCCATTCGTGGCACGCAAGGCTCGCACCTGGAAAGGCGCCCGCACTCCGTCCGCGCTGAAACGCGCTCGGCAGGCTCTGCGACGCCGCACGGTCAACCGGCGCACGCGGAGCGAGGCCAAGACGCTCGTCCAGCAGGCCGCAGGCGTGGCCACCGGTCGAACCGAGGGTGACGCCACGACCGCGGTCGCCGCGGCCATCAGCGCGCTCGACAAGGCCGCCGAGAAGGGGATCATCCACCCCAACAACGCCGCCCGGCGCAAGAGCCGGCTGATGGCCAAGGTCAACGCCGCGCACGCGCTTGATGACCAGGCCGGCACAGGCCCCCGCCGCAAGACGGCCGCGAGCAAGACCGAGCAGCGCAAGAAGGTCACCGCGGCAAAAGCGTCCAAGGCGGCTGCCGCCCGTTCGGCGGACCGACCCCGCACCGCGGCCGGCAAGGCCCGGGTCGCGGTCACCCGCGCGACGCGCGAGACGTCCGCGGCCCAGCGCCGCTCAACCAAGGCCGCCGAGTCGCGGCCGAGTCGCCGGCCGAGTCCGCCCCCGAGGGCAGCGACTCCTAGGTTCTAGCCTCCGGCCGCTCGCGGGAACGCGGAGCGGCCCGCGTAGACGGCCCGCTCCCCCAGCTCCTCCTCGATCCGCAGCAGGCGGTTGTACTTCGCCGTTCGATCGGAGCGGCTCACGCTCCCGGTCTTGATCTGGCCGCTGCCGGTGGCCACCGCCAGATCGGCGATGAACGTGTCCTCGGTCTCGCCCGACCGATGGCTGATGACCACGCCCCACCCGGCGTCCTGCGCGGTCCGCACCGCGGCCAGCGCCTCGGTCAACGTCCCCACCTGGTTGACCTTGACCAGGATGGCGTTCGCCGCCCGCTCGCCAATGGCCCGCTCCAGGCGCGCCTGGTTCGTGACCAGCAGGTCGTCGCCCACCACCTGCAGCCGCACCCCGAGCTGCTCGGTGAGGGCCGTCCAGCCTGACCAGTCGTCCTCTGCCAGCCCGTCCTCGAGGCTCACGATGGGATACCGATTGGCCCAGTCCTCCCACAGACCGATGAGCGCGGTCGCTGTCAGGGTTCGCTGTTCGATGGCGAGCCGGTAGCCCGCCTCGCCGAAGAGCTCGCTGGCCGCCGGGTCCAGCGCGATGGCCATCTGCTCCCCCGGGCGATACCCGGCCCGGTCGATGGCCTCGAGCACCAGCTCGATGGCCGCCTCGTTGCTTGGCAGGGCCGGCCCGTATCCGCCCTCGTCCCCCACCGCCGTGGGCATGCCTCGCTCGCGCAGGAGCGCGCCCAGGGCATGGAACGTCTCAGCCGCCCAGCGCATCGCCTCGCGGAAGGTGGGCGCGCCGAGCGGCACGATCATGAACTCCTGGAAATCGGTCCCCCCGTCAACGTGCCGCCCGCCGTTGAGGATGTTCACCTGCGGCACCGGGAGCGTCGCCGCGTCCGCCCCGCCCAGGTATCGGTACAGCGGCTGACCCGCCGATGCGGCCGCCGCCCGCGCCACGGCCAGCGAGGTGCCCAGGATGGCGTTCGCTCCCAGCCGTCCCTTGTTCGGGGTTCCGTCCAGCTCGACCAGCGCCTCGTCAAGCCCGCCCTGGTCGGTCGCGTCGCGTCCGAGAACCGCGCCGGCGATCTCGCCGTTCACGTTTCCGACCGCGCGGAGCACGCCCTTGCCACCGAAGCGCGCCGCGTCGCCGTCGCGCAGCTCCACCGCCTCATGGCTCCCGGTGCTCGCCCCGCTGGGCACCGCCGCGGTCCCCAGCGCGCCATCGGCCAGCGTGACCTCGACCTCGACCGTCGGGTTTCCGCGCGAGTCGAGGATCTCGCGGGCCGCCACGCGCGCGATCGCCCGATCGGTCATGGGCGGTCGAGGAGGGCTGCCACGCCGGGCAACGTCCGTCCCTCCACGAACTCGAGCGAGGCGCCGCCCCCGGTGCTCACGTGGCTCATCTTCTCGCTCAACCCTAGCTGCTGCACCGCCGCCACCGAGTCCCCACCGCCGACCACGGTGATCACCCCGGCCCTGGTGCGGGCGGCGATGGTCTCGGCAATCGCGTTCGTGCCATCGGCAAAGGCCGGCACTTCGAAGATGCCCATCGGCCCATTCCAGAAGATGGTCTTGGCCGACTGCAGCGCCTCGCGGTACTTGGCCACCGTCTGCGGACCGATGTCGACCACCATCCAGTCCTTGGGCACCGCATTGACCGATACCACCTCGTGCGGCGCGCGAAGGTGGATCTGCGCCGCCACCACGACATCGGTGGGCAGGAGGATTCGCATCCTCCGCCGACGAGCCTCGTTCATGATCTCGTTGGCGGCGTCGAGCTGCTCGGTCTCGACCAGGCTCTTGCCCATCTCCAAGCCCCGAGCGGCGAGGAACGTGTTCGCCATCCCTCCCCCCACCAGGATCGCCTGGCAGCGGCTGAGCAGAACGCGCAGCACGCTGAGCTTGTCGCTGATCTTGGCGCCGCCGATGACGGTGTGGAACGGCCGCGGCGGCTTGTCGAGCAGCCGGGACAGTGCGTTGACCTCCCGTTCCAGGAGGAGCCCGGCCACGGAGGGCAGGAAGTGGGTGATGCCCTCGGTCGACGCGTGCGCGCGATGCGCCGATCCGAAGGCGTCGTTCACGTACAGATCGGCAAAGCCGGCCAGCGCCTCGGCGAACGCGGGGTCGTTGGCTTCCTCGCCCGCGTGAAAGCGCAGGTTCTCCAGGAGCAGGAGGTCACCGGGGCGCAGCCTCTTGATCGCGTCCTGGACGCCAGGCCCCAGCGCATCGCCGGTCATGCGGACCGGGCGACCCAGGAGCTGGCTCAGGCGGTCGGCCACCGGCTTGAGGCGGTACGCGTCGTTGACCTTGCCATGGGGTCGCCCCAGGTGGCTGGCCATGATCACGGTCGCCCCATGCTCCAGCAGGTAGACGAGGGTGGGGACGCTGGCCCGGATCCGGGTGTCGTCGGTGATCCGGCCGTCGTCCAGCGGGACGTTCAGATCGGCCCGCAGGAAGACCCGTTTGCCCTGGACGTCGACGTCGCGAACGGTAAGTTTGTGCAGCGGCCGGAACCGGGCGACCGTCACAGGCGGGCGCCCATGAACGCGGCCAGGTCGGCGACACGGCAGCTGTAACCCCACTCGTTGTCGTACCAGGCGATGACCTTGAGCAGGTGGTCACCGGTGGACATGGTCGAGGCCGCGTCGACGATGGAGGAGTGGTCGTCGCCCTTGAAGTCCATGCTGACCAGCGGTTCCTCGGTGTAGCCGAGCAGGCCCTGCATGGGTCCGTCGGCCGCAGCCTTCAGGGCCGCGTTGGCCGACTCGACCGAGACGGGCCGGGTGGTTTGAACCACGAGGTCGATCACGCTGACCGTGGGCGTGGGGACCCGCAGCGAGAAGCCGTCAAACCGGCCCTTCAGGCCGGGGATCACCAGGGCCAGGGCCTTGGCCGCGCCGGTGGTGGTGGGGATGATGTTCTGGCCCGCGGACCGGGCGCGACGCAGGTCCTTGTGGACGACGTCGAGCACCGGCTGGTCGTTCGTGTACGAGTGGACCGTGGTCATCAGGCCGTGCTCGATCCCGAAGGTGTCGAAGATGACCTTGGCCGGCAGCGCCAGCCCGTTGGTCGTGCACGAGGCGTTGCTCACGATGTGGTGGATGGCCGAGTCGTACATCCCCTCGTTCACGCCCAGGACCACGGTCAGGTCCTCGTTCTTGGCGGGAGCCGAGATGATGACCTTGCGCGCGCCGGCCTGGATGTGGGCACGGGCCTTGTCGGCATCGGTGAAGACACCGGTGGACTCCACCACCAGGTCGATCCCGTGATCGCCCCAGGGCAGGGCCGCCGGATCCTTCTCGCTGAAGGTCAGGATGTGGTGGCCATCGACCACGATCTCGCCCTCGCCGCTCGACACCTCGCCGGGATAGCGCCCGTACGTTGAGTCGTATCGGAACAGGTGGGCATTGGTGGCGGTGGGGGCCAGGTCGTTGACTGCGACGACCTCGAGCTCGGCGGGATGCCGCTCGAGGATGGCCCGGAGGGTTTGGCGGCCGATGCGGCCGAATCCGTTGATCGCGATCCGAGTGGTCATGAGGCACCTCCGGCAAGTCTGTCCGCGACGAGATCCCAGCAACCGATGAGCGACACGTCGTCGCCGAACCTGGGGCCCACGACCCGGCAGCGGGCCGCGGGGATGGCAAAGGCCCGTCGCTTGATCTCCGCCCGCACGGCCTCGTGCAGGTCTGGGCGATGGTTGGCGATGGCGCCACCGAGGATGATGACCTCGGGGTTGAGGACGTTGACGATCCCCGCGCAGACAGCCCCCACGGCGCTCCAGGCGCGGGTGATGATGGCCAGACAGGCGGGGTCGCCGGCATCAGCGGCAGCACAGACGGCGGCCGCGTCCACCTCCGCACCATCGGCGACGAGGGACGCGAGGCCTGGCGCATCCCCGCGCTCCAGCAGGACGGCTCCGTCCCGGGCGAGGGCGGCCCCCGACGCGATGCCCTCCACGTGCCCGGCGCTGCCCTCCCCGTCCGGCGGCCCGTCCAGGTCCACGGTCAGGTGGCCCAGCTCCCCGGCGGTTCCGTCCGGCCCGTGGAGCAGCTGCCCGTTGACGACGGCCGCGCCCCCGAACCCGGTCGAGATCGTGATGTACACCGCGTGCTCCGCGCCCACGGCCGCCCCGTGGCGCCACTCGGCCAGGAGCGCGACGTTCGTGTCGCGGTCCAGCACGGCGGGCAGGCCCGTTGACTCCGACACGAGATCCGCGAGGGGGACGTCGGACCAGCCCGGCAGGTTGGGGAGCAGGTGGATGACGCCGAGCCACGGGTTGAGCGGACCCGGGGACGAGATGCCCACTGCCACCGGTGGCGGATCACCCGCCGCGCGAGCGGCGGCGAGCACCAGCTGGGCAGACGTGGAGATGCGGTCGAGGACGCCCTTGACGCCGAGCGCAGGCACGGTGGCATTCACCTCGCGGTGCGTGACGGTCAGGTCGGGACGGAGATAGGCCGATCGAATGCGAGTGCCGCCCAGGTCGATGGCCAGGATGGGGTCCCGACCGGCTTGCACGGCCGACATTCTAGCGACCGAAGACAGATCGGCCGCCGAGCGAGGCTCGGCGGCCGGTGAGGCGTTGACTGGGCGGGCGGCCCTTGCGGCCGCCCGACCGACCGAGTCTCGCGCTCAGCCTCCGATCTTGAACATCTTGGTCCCGCACACGGGACAGATGCCCTGCGTCGCGGGCTTGCCGTTCTTCATCGTGATCTTCTTGTCGTCTCTCATGGTGCGCTTGGTCTTGCACTTGACGCAGTAGCCGTCGGTCGCCATCGGTCCTGGGCCTCCTCAATCCTGATTGGTGGTTGTCGACCCGCCGTCCTGATCCTTCACCCACAGGCGGTGGATACCGGTCAGACCGGCATCGATGCAGCGAGCCTCCGCGGCCTCCTTATCCGCGCCTTCAATGAAGCTCCCGTCGGTTCGCTGCGCGTAGACCGCACAGACAGTTCCTGCGCGCGAACCGGCCAGGCCCGCCAACACGAATAGTGCCGACGACTCCATTTCGAGGTTCATAACGCCTTGACGTCTGAGCTCCTCGGTGAGATCAGGATAGCGAACCGGGAGCGTGCGCATCGCCCTTCCCTGCGGAGCGAAAAACCCCGACGCGGTAGCGCTGATCCCCACGTGGTGCGCGTAGCCCAGCTGGCGGCAGGCCTCCTCGAGGGCCCACACCACGTCACGGTGGGCGATGGCCGGGTAGCCGGGGTGGACGTAGAAGTCGGTCGTGTTCTCCAGGCGGACCGCGCCGGTGGACACGACGAGGTCTCCGAGGCCGATGTTGGGCTGTAGCCCGCCGGACGAACCGATGCGTACGAAGGTGGGTTGATCGGTGATCTCGAGGACCTCGGCGAGCACGATCTCCACGTTGTCCGGGCCCATGCCCGTGGACATGACCGAAAGCGGCATGCCACGGAAGATGCCGGTGGCGGTCGTGATCTCGCGGTTGCTGCGCTCGAGGTCCACCCGGTCAAAGCGCTCGGCGACCTTGCTCACCCGGCTGGGGTCGCCCACGAGGAGGACGTACTCGGCCAGCTCGCCTCGCTCGAGGGCGATGTGGTACTGCCGCGACCCGGTGTGCGGTGTGTCGGCGGCGGTCGGCTCCCTCACGGGGCGGGAGTATACGACTCGTCCTCCTCGATTCCGGCTTCGAGCCCACCTCGTCGCGCTCGCTCGACGGCCAGCCGGGCGGTCGCCGCGGCCCGGGTCATGGTCCCGGTCCGCCACGCCAGGGCCAGCAGCCCCGCTACGCCGCCCAGGCCCGCGGCGAGCGGCAGCGGGATGGTGGAGATCGGGAGGCGAGCCTTTGTGGCCTCGTTCGCATCGGGCGTCGCGCCGGGGGTGGAGGTGGGCAGGGGCCTGGGACTGTGCGCGCTGAGGTTGGGCGGCCCGACGGGCGCGACCACGAACGGGGTGAGCGGCTTGGATGACGGCCCGTGGGTGGGCTTGGGCGTGGGTGCCGTGCCGGATCCCGAGCCCGTCCGTGGCCGCGCCACGAGCGTGACGTCGTTCGCGTCACGAGGCCACAGGCGGTACCCGGCGTTCGGTGCCGAGCCCGTCGTCTGCTGACCCACGACGGCCCGCAGCTCAACCCAGGCGCCGGCGGGGACGTGGCGCGCGGTGATCCCCGTGGTCGGCGCGACCGCCACCCGGACTCCGCCGCTCCCATCGTTCAGCGTGAAGGACAAGCCGCCGCCGCTCGTTCGTCGGGGGCCATCGCGGACCAGGCCGCGCACCACGACCAGGGTCGCCTCGTCGGACTCGCCCACCGCCCCCGTCGCGCGGCGGGCGGGGGCCGGCTCAGGCTGGCGGCCGAGGACAGCCGGTCGTGCGGTGACGCGCAGGCTCAACATCCCGGACTTGGTGGATCGGACCCCGCTCAATTCCAGCAGCTGTCCCCGAGTCAGTCGACCGACCGCCGGTCCGGTGCGCACCAGGATGGCGCCGCTCGGGTCGGCGATCACGGCGGTGGACGCGTCCACCAGGCCCGTGGGCAGGGTGATGACGCCGCGCACGCGCAATGTGGCTCCGACCGCGGCGTGGCGGGCCTCGTCAATGGTCACCAGAGGAACCGGCGGCGACGCGGAGGGCGTGGCTGCAGCGGTGTCCGTTGGGCTCGAGTTGGGGCTCGGAGATGCGCTCGGCGTGGGGCCGGGCGTCGGGGTTGCCGGCGGAACCACGGCGGTCACGTCGCCAGCATCGCGTGGCTGGACCCGGTATCCCTCGGTTCCGGTTCCCGAGGAATCGCGCTGCCCCAGCACGCCGATTACCGAGAGGGTGACGTCCTTCAGCCACGTGCTGCTGTCAATGCCCGTCGCCGGACTCACCAGCAATCGGATCGGTCCGGAGCCATCGTCGATCTCGAACGCCAGGCCCACGCTCAGGGTCGTGGGTGCGCCCTGGATCTGGCCGGTCAGGCTGATGAGCTGCCCTTCTACCGTCTCGTCGACGCTTCCCGTGGCGAGTTCGATCGGAGCCGGAGCCGGGCCAGGACCGAGCACGGTCAGCGCGGAGGCATCAGCACGCAGGGTTCGTTGGGCGTATCGGTCGTCCACGACGCCGGTGACGAGCACTGCCGCGCCGCGCGGGAAGGCGCCGTCGGTCACGATCACGGCGATGCCGCCCGTGGAGTCCGCCAGGTAGCCACCACCCTCCGAGAAGACGGAGTCCGTGAGCGAGACCCCGACGACGGTGGCCGTGCTCCCGTCGGGTAGAGCGCGGGCCTCGACCATCGTGAGCGGCGCTGGAGTCGGCGTCGGTACCGGAGTGGGGGTTGACGTATGAGACGGCGTCGCGGTTGGGGACGCGGTGGGTGTGGCGGTTGGGCTCGGCGAGGGCGACTGCGTCCCGGCCGAGCTCGGAGAAGGCGACTCGGACAGCGACGTCGAAGGACTGCTCGTCGGCTCGGGCGTGGCCGAGGGGGTCCCTGTTGCGGACGCTGAGGCGCTCGGCGCCACCGAGGGCACCGGAATGGAACCGCTGTTCTGCGGATCGGGAGCAGCCCGGATGACGAAGTCCACGACGTTGTTGTCCGTGTCCTGGCCCGATCCCGCGCCGCCGCCCGGCAGCCGTTCCAGACTCGACCCGGCGGGCGGGGCGGGGGCCGGGCTGATCTCCAGCCACGTGCTGGCAGCCGTTCCCCAGCCGACGGCGTCGATGGCCGAGGCGCTTCCGACCGCCCGCAGGGCGAGGCTGCCACCCGCCGCGGCCAGCCCGTTGGTATACGTCACGTCCGCAATGCCGGCGAACACGCCGGCCTCGTTGGCCACCAGGACGTGCGCCCCCGGAGGAATGGCCCCGGCGCCCCACAGCGCTTTCCGGGTCACCGTCGCACCGCTGGCGGTCACGTAGACGAGCTCGAGACCGTCCAGCGACAGGAATCCGGCGCTGGGGTTGTACAGCTCGGCGAACTCGTCCGATGCGCTGGCGCCCCCGGTCTGAAGCTCCGAGATGACGACGTGGCCGACCGCCGCAAATCCCGTGACCTCGCCCTGGACCGACACGGCGCGAACCGCGCCGGACAGCAGTGCCGACGCGGCAAGGGCAAGGAGCGCGACGGGACCGATGAACCGATGGAACGGGCGGGCGGCAGCAGACGACATGGAGCTCCCCTGGAGGAGGCGAGCAGACCGATGGCGTCGCCCGGGTGACGCGGACGGGCAGGATCCGTGCCCGGGATTACCATTCGGTTAGGCGGCGCGTACAATCCGCGGCCGATGCCCAGCAGCCGCTCTCGCTCCGAGCAGGAACGCGCCGAAGCCCGTCGGCGCGCGCGCTACGCCGCCCAGGGGAAGGACCCGCTTCCCGGGACGGAGCCGCGCGCCCAGGCGGCAGCGCCAGCCACCGCCCCCGCGACGGGCCTCCTGGGCCGGATCTTCCCGCCAGCCCCCCTGCTCCCCGGCAAGGGTGATCCGCTGAAGGGCTTCACCTACCAGGGCCGCTTCCGCGGCATCGTGGCCGGCGCCTGGCTCCTGGCCCATCACCCGCTGGCCTGGGGCGCGCCGGCCGTCGGCTGGGCCGTCCTCCAGCTGGGCCTCTTCCTCGTGTCGCGCCAGAACATCGCGGCCTTCGCCATCACGCTGGCCCAGTACGCGCTGCTCATCGGTGCCGGCTGGGTCGGCTGGTGGCGGCCGTGGCTGTTCGGCGCCGCGGCGGGCGTGGTCGGCACGCTCGTGTACTCGGGGATTGCCGGGATCGTCACCTTCCAGAGCGGACAGGGCGGCGTGGCTGCCGCGACGCTGGCGGTGAGCCTGTCCGCGCTCATCGCGCTCTACGGCCTGGTCGGGGCGTTCGCCGGGTTCTACGGGGGCTACCTCCGACGGCGGATGGCCACCCCGGCGCAGCCGGCCAAGGGCAAGCGCCGCTGACGCAACCTCGCCGCTACGGGCGGTGAGCGGCGACAGCCTCCTCGGCCGCGCGAAGGGCATCGACGTAGTCGGTCCCCAGGCCCAGGACCTCGCCGGTCGAGCGCATCTCGGGACCGAGGTCGGTCCCCACCCCGGGCAGACGCCACAGCGAATCCACCGGCGCCTTGACCGCGACCATCGGTCCATCCACCGCCAACCCGGGCGTCAGCCCGGCCTCGGCGAGGGTCGCCCCCAGGGCACAGCGGACGGCGGCCGCCACGACGTCTCGCCCGGTGGCCTTGGCCACGATG
Organism: uncultured Chloroflexia bacterium; assembly: GCA_963816215.1. Taxonomy (GTDB): domain Bacteria; phylum Chloroflexota; class Limnocylindria; order QHBO01; family QHBO01; genus DASTEQ01. Next base: position 19,581 of record CAWFKB010000010.1, read on the forward strand.
GGCACGGTCCGCGAGGCGCGAGGATTGGCCTCGATCACGACCACCTGCTCTCCGTTGACGATGGCCTGGACGTTGAGGATCCCGCGCACCCCGAGCGCCAGCGCAATCCGGCCCGCGGCCTCCGCCGCGGCTTCCTGCAGCTCTCGGGATACCGTGCGCGGCGGCAGCACGGCCACCGAATCGCCCGAATGCACGCCGGGCGGATCGCGCTGCTCGAGGATGCCCGGCACGCACCACGCCTCGCCATCCGAGATCACGTCCACGTCCAGCTCGACGCCGGGCACCATCTCGTCCACCCGCAGCGGCCAGCCCACGTCGCTGGCCAGCAACACGCCCAGCCCCACCCGGTCCTCGATGACCGCGATCCCCCGCCCGCCAATCACCCACGACGGCCGGACGATGACCGGGAACCCCAGCTCCGCGATGGCTGGCCTCCAGCTCCGCCCCGTCGCGCGCCAGCAGCCCCCGTGGCCCGACGATCCCCAACCGATCCAGGAGCGCGGCGAAGCGCTCGCGATCCTCCGTGTCCTCGATCGCGTCGGCGGTCAGCCCGGCAATCGGTACGTCGGCATAGGCCAGGTCGCGGGCGAGATCAATGGCCGTCTGCCCGCCAAAGGTGAGCAGGACGAGCGGCGGCTCCCCGGTCAGTGCCCGCTCGTGGTCGAGGACGTCCAGCACGCTCTCGGTGTCGAGCGGCTCGAAATAGAGCCGCGAGCACGCGTCGTAATCAGTGCTCACCGTTTCGGGGTTGTTGTTGATGACCACCGCGTCGTAGCCCAGGTTCCGGATGGCCCACGCAGCGCGGACCGAGCAATAGTCGAACTCGATGCCCTGACCGATGCGAATCGGTCCCGAGCCGACGACGATGACCGAGCGCCGCTCGGCGGGTGGCGGAACCTCCTGTTCGGCGTAGGACGAGTAGAAGTACGGCGTCTCGGCGGGGAACTCGCCCGCGCAGGTGTCCACCCGCCGGTAGGCGGGCGTCAGCCCCGCCCGAACCCGGGCGCGACGGATGGCCGCCGCGGGAACGCCGGACAGGGCCGCGATCTCCGCGTCCCCGAAGCCGTTCCGCTTCGCCTCCGCCAGCGGCATCCCCTCCAGACGAGCCTCGGCCGCGACCACCTCCGCGATCCGCTCCGTGAACCACGGCGCGATGCCGGTCACGTGGCTGATCGTCACGGCATCGGCCCAACCGTGGCGGAGGAGGCCGACCATCCGCCACAACCGGGTGTCGGACGGGGCGAGGAACACGCGCAGGTCCGCCGGGCCCTTCTCGTCCAGGCTCCAGGACGGATCGGTCCATAGCCAACCGCGTCCACGCGGCTCGAGCGAGCGCACCGCCTTGAGAAGCGCGGGGCCGAATTCGCGGTCGATGGCCATCGCCTCCCCGGTGGCCTTCATCTGGACCCCAAGCCCGCGCTCGGCGAGCGGGAACTTGTCGAACGGCCAGCGGGGCAGCTTGACCACCACGTAGTCGACCGCCGGCTCGAACGCGGCCGATCCCCCGCCGGTGGCGGGGTTGGCCATCTCGTCCAGGCGGCGACCGAGACCCACCAGGGCCGCGATCCGCGCAATCGGGTACCCGGTGGCCTTGGAGGCCAGGGCCGAGGAACGCGAGACGCGGGGGTTGACCTCGATCACCCGGTAGTCGGCGCCGTCGGGCGACACGGCCAGCTGCACGTTGCAGCCGCCCTCCAGGCGCAGGGCGCGGGCAATGGCCAGGGCCGACCGTCGCAGGCGCTGAACGACGACGTCGGGCAGGGTCTGGATGGGCGCCACGACGATCGAATCCCCGGTGTGGACGCCCATGGGATCGAGGTTCTCCATCCCGCAGATGGCAATCGCGGTGTCCGCGGCGTCACGAATGACCTCGAACTCGATCTCCTGCCAGCCGACCAGGCTCCGTTCGACGAGCACCTGGCCGATGGGGCTGGCCTCGAGCCCCCGCGCGATGCGCTCCGCCGCCTCCTCTCGGCCGTGGGCGATCCCGCCGCCGCCGCCGCCCAGGGTGAAGGCGGGTCTGACCACCACGTCCCAGCCGACCGCGTCGACGAAAGCGAGGCCGTCCGCCAGAGAGTCGACCACCGCGCTCTCGGGCACCGGCTCCCCGATGGAGCGGACCAGGTCTCGGAAGCCGCCGCGATCCTCGGCCGCGCGCACCGCGGCCAGGGGCGTGCCCAGGACCCGGACCTCGTATCGGTCCAGCACCCCGGCGTCGTCCAGTCCGACCGCCAGGTTGAGGCCGGTCTGTCCGCCCAGGGTCGGCAGGAGCGCGTCGGGGCGGTGCTCGGCGATGACCCGTTCGAGGTGCTCGACCGTCAGGGGACAGATGACCACGGTCCCGCCCACGTCCGGATCGGTCATGACCGTGGCCGGATTCGAGTTCACGAGGACCGTTTCGACGCCTTCGCCCCGCAGCGCGAGGCAGGCCTGGACTCCGGCGTAGTCGAACTCGGCCGCCTGACCGATGACGATGGGCCCCGAACCGATGATCAGGACGCGGCGCGGGTCCACGGGTCAGTCGCCGGCCGAGCCGGCGAGGCGGGTACGCAGGAGGGCCGCGTCGAAGAGGCCGGCCGCGTCGGTGGGACCAGGGGCGCCCTCGGGGTGGAACTGGACCGATGCCACCCGGCCCCCGACGTGGATCAGCCCTTCGACCGTCCCGTCGTTCAGGTCACGGTGGCTCACCCGGATGCCGGCCGCGGCAAGGGCCGGGTGGTCCACGACCTCGACCTCGTGGTTGTGGGCGCCGATGGTCACCCGTCCGGTGGCTGCCTCGATGACTCCGTGGTTGCCACCGTGGTGGCCGACCGCGAGGCGACGAGTCGGCGCGCCGGCAGCGAGGCCCAGGAGCTGGTGCCCCAGGCAGATGCCAAGGAGTGGCGGTCCACCGGCTGTGGCAGCGGCAACCAGGTCCGCGACGGTCGCGATCTGGCGCGCCATGTCGGACGGGTCGCCCGGGCCCGGTGAGAGGACGACCAGGTCCGGTTCGTGCGCGGCCACGGCGCCCGCCGTCGCGTCAGGGGGGAGGGCCACCACCTCGAGGCCGCGCCCGGTGAGCGCGGCAAGCAGCGAGCGCTTGACGCCGTAGTCGATCAACACGGCCCGCCCGCGGACCGCTCCCACGGGCGCGATCCGGTACGGGTCGCGCGGCGCCACCGACGTCACGTGATCCACTGCGTCCCACGGTGTCGAGGCCTGCGCCGCGGCGACGGCCTCCTCGGCGTCGGACTCCGCGTTGGCGGGCCAGATCACGGCCCGTCGCCCGGCGCCGCGTCGGAGCTCGAGGGTGAGGGCGCGGGTGTCGATCCCGGTGATGACCGGGATCAGGGCCTCGACCAGGAGCTCCTCGACCGACATTCCCTCGCCGGCGGGCGGCGTCACGAGCCGGGTCACGACCAGGGCCCGGGCGTGCACGCGGGCCGACTCCAGATCGGTCCGGCGAATGCGGTAGTTGCCGACCATGGGGTGGGTCAGGACCACGATCTGGCCCGCGTAGGACGGGTCGGTCAGGATCTCGCCCCACCCGGTCGCGGCGGTGGTGAAGATGAGCTCGCCTTCGGCGGGTAGCGGCGCGCCGCGCAGCTGCCCGGCATACGTGGTCCCGCCCTCGAGGGCCAGGAGCCCCGGAACAAAACGAGACGCCGGTCCCGCGTGTGCGGGCGGCGTCGTGATCGGCAGGCTGGCGAGAGTCGTCAATTGCGCTCCTTCCCGGCCTCACGGAGCCGGACTTAAAGGACCACCTGAGTGTACCCGAGCCGGGCCCCCGGTTGCGGTCCGGGGCTACACTCGGCGCGCACGAGGAGGAAACCGAGCCCAATGACGACCCCCGAAGCGAACCTGCCGATGCGCGCTGCCACGCTTGCCGAAGCGTGGGTCCCGTCCTTCAGCGGCCGGTCGGCGCGGCTCCTGCGCGACCTGGCGCTCATCGTGGCCGGCGCCGCCCTGACCGCGGTAGGAGCCCAGATCGTGTTCACGATCCCCGGCTACCCCGTGCCCTGGACCTTCCAGACCTTCGGCGTGCTCCTCACCGGTGCGGCGCTGGGATCCACCCGCGGATTCGCGAGCATGCTCGTGTACCTCGCCGCCGGCGCCCTGGGCGTGGGTGTCTTCGCCGGCGGGACCTCGGGTCTCGAGGCAGAGGCTGGGGGGATCACCCCCACCATCGGCTACCTGGTCGGCTTCGTGGTGGCCGCGACCCTCGTCGGCCGGCTGGCCGAGCGGCAGTGGGATCGCACCCGGACCGGCGCCGGCCTCCAGATGCTGCTGGGCACCTTCGTGATCTACCTCTTCGGCGTGCCGATCCTGGCCCTGGCCTTCCCGATGTCCCTGTCCGACGCCATCTACTACGGGGCGCTGGTCTTCATCCCGTGGGATCTATTCAAGGTCGCGCTGGCCACCTTTGGACTGCCGCTGGCCTGGCGGCTGGCCGGAGACCGGACCGGGGAGTGAGCGCCGTCCCCGAAGAACCGGCGCAGCGCGCCGGGATGCGGGCCGAGGAATTCGACCGAAGCTGGATCGAGACGCACGTCGCCGAAGAACGGCGCGAGGCCGCGTTCCTGGGCGACATCCGCGAGGCGATCTTCGGTGCCCAGGATGGAATCGTGAGCACGGTGGCCGTCGCATCGGCAGTCGCGGGCGCCAGCGGCGATCGGTACTTCGTCCTGATCGCGGGCATCGCCACCGCGCTCGGGGGCATCTTCAGCATGGCGGCCGGCGAGTACCTGTCCAGCAAGAGCCAGCGTGAGATCTTCGAGGCACAGATCGCGGGCGAACGCGAGGAAGTGGACACCAGGCCGGGCGAGGCGCTGGCCGAGGTCACCTACATGTTCGAAGAGGACGGTCTGCCTCGGGACGAGGCGGTGGTGGTGGCCGGCATCATCGGGCGCCATCCCGACGTGCTCCTGCGAACCATGGTCGAGAAGGAGCTCGCCCTCCACGTCGAGGAGCACGCTGGAACCCCGGCACAGGGCGCGCTGATCATGGGAACCGCGTTCGGACTTGGCTCGATGGTGCCGATCCTCCCCTACCTGGTCCTTCCGGTGGAGGTCGCGATCTGGGCCTCGGTCGTGGCGGCCGGTGCGGTCCTGTTCGGGATCGGCGTGGTGAAGGCCCGCTGGACCCGGCGCGGGGCCCTCCGTTCCGGCATGGAGATCCTGGTCATCGGTGCCGCCGCCGGCGTCATCGGCTACTTCTTCGGCAACATCCTGCCCCCGCTCCTCGGGGCGCCGCCGGTCGGCGCCTAGGTCGCGCCTTCGTCCAGGACAAACAGGGTTCGGGCTCCGCTGATCCCCTTCAGCTCGAACGAACCCTTCTCGGTAAAGGTCAGTTCCGTGCCCGCCGCGAGATCGCGCGTAGTGGCCGACACGAGGATCTCGCCTCCCGCCGCCTGGGCCATGATCCGGGCCGCGAGATGGACGCCGACCCCGCGGACGTCGTTGTCGATCAGCTCCACCTCGGCCGTGTGGACGCCCACCCGAACCTCGATCTCCTGGCGACGAGACGCCTGGACGATGCCGCGCGCGCAGCGCAGGGCATCGGCGGGGCTGCCGAACCGGGCGAAGATGCCATCGCCCGCGGTGTCGACCAGGGTGCCGCGGTAGGCCGAGAGCAGGACGTTGATGTCCTCCAGGTGCGTGCGCAGGATCCGCTTCCAGCCCGCGTCTCCCAGCCGTTCGGCCATGGCGGTCGAGCCCACGATGTCGGTGAACAGGAGCGTGGCCAGGATGCGTTCGGACGATCCGGGGGCCGCGGCGTAGTCGGAGCCCTGGAAGTCGATCGTGACCGAGGGCTCGTCGCCGAGCACCCAGGAGTCGTGGCCGGCCGGGACGTCGAAGGCATCGCCCGGACCGATCACGATCTCGGTCCCGTCGCGCGACGCGCACACCCACTGGCCGCTGACCTGGAAGCCAACGTGGCGGACCTCGCACCACTCGGTCCCCACGATCGGCTTGACGTGGGTCGACCACTTCCAGCCCGGCTCGAGGAATTCGCGGCCCATGGTCAGCGCCCCCACGGTCAGGAGCTCGTAGTAGCCGAAGGCGAACTCCTGCCGCTCGTCCGGCGTGTCGAATCGCTTGACGATCAGGTCAGCCACGGCCGGAGTGTACCGACCGGGACTGCTCCTCAGGTCACGGTGAGCGTTCCCACCATCCCGTACGCCTCATGACCAGGGAAGTGGCAGATGTAGGCAAGCTCCCCGGGATCGTCGAAGGTGAGCGTCGTCTCAACGGTCGTGAGCGGAGGAATCGACACCTCATTCGGCCGAGCGCCGTGGTGGGCCTCGGTCCCGTTGCGATGGCGCTCGTGGAACGCGGCGTCCCCGATCAGCCATTCGTGCTCGATCGGATCGGCATTGGTGAGTACGAAGACGACCGGCACACCATGCGGGACGCTGATCGCGCTTGGATCGAAGTGCGAGTAGTGGATGACGATCTCGACCCGGACCGATGGCTCGCCTGGCTCGCAGCCGGCGATGATCAACGCCACCAGGAGGAAGGCCACGGCCGGACCGACGCGGGCCGGCATGCCTCAGGCGCCCGCCGGCGGAGGCGTCGCCCGGCGGCTCGCAACCGTCACCGCGAACCAGGCCGCCAGGAGCGGCCCACCGACGGCGAGGATAAGCAGGATCCAGGTCGCGAGGGGTGGCCCAGGGCGCGGGCGACGGCCCGTACGGCTGGAACCCGGCGTCCACCATCGATGGCGCGCCGCCGCTCGCGGCAATGGCGAGGTCGAAGTTGATATCCGGAGCGGCACCATCGACCCGAACCTTGGTCAGCCACGCAGTGGTGGGGACCCACTCCATGCCCTGGTCGGAGCGGAGATCGCTCAAGAGCTGATCGGTTGCGGGCGCGCTGTGCGCCAGCTCGAAACCGGGGGCGCCCAGCAGCGGAGCCTGGGTTCGGAAGCAGGCCCGGGCGTTCATCGGTCAGCAGGTAGACATCGGCTTCCACGGTCTCCGATTCCGACTTGCCGAGCGCCAGGATGCGAAGCGGAACCCACGGGTTGTCGGTGGGAATCGTGATGTGCACCGGCGTCCCGTCGCCCACCGCCTGCCCCCGAGCGGCGGCCGCATCGGCGTCAAACACTGCGGCGAGGAAGATCGGGGACCGGTTGGCGTAGAAGTCGAGCACCTCGGGCGCGTCAGGTGGCAAGCGGAAGCCATGCTCGGTCGCCCAAGCGCCTACCTCGGGACCTCCGCCACGGAGGATAGTGATGTCGAGCGCGTCGATCCGGACCTGCATCAGGACCTCGGCTCGAGCCGCGCCCGCGAGCGCGGCGTCCTCCGCCAAGAACAGTTGCGGGTCGGTTTCTCGGACGAGCCGCTGGAGCGTCCAATCGCCGCCCTTTTCGACACTCGTCGGAATGTCGGGAAGCGGCACGAGGCTTCCAAACTCGCCCTCCCCACCGGCGAATGCGAAGGCCGTGACGTAATGCTCGACCCCGTCGTGGTATCCGGCCAACGTGGTCGTTCGGAGGAGGTTGACCGCCCCGTTCGGACCAATCAGGCCGCCGCAAGCGAGCGCTGGACCGGCAAAGACGAGGAGTGCGGACGTGGCGGCCGCCACGGACAACAGGCGTCGCATCGGACGAGACCTCCATCGGGCGGCCTGGCTGCGGGCCGCGACTACGTTGATGGCGGCAGGACGGCGCAGGCGGTCCGATGGTTCCCGTCAGGGGCGGTCCAATTCAGGATTCGCGGAAGATCGTGTCGTGTTCTCGGACGTGGTCGTTCACGTGGAGCGCCACGTCGTCACCGGGCCCCGCCGACTCCACCTTGGCGTGCTCGACTTCCATGGAGTCGACCGTCTGCTCGACGTTGGTCGTGTGGCCCGTGATGTGGATCCGGTCGCCCACGCGGAGCGTATCGGTCAGGGTCACGGCTGCCACCGACAGGTGGCCGAAGTAATGGTTGACGGTCCCCACCGCCGTCTCGGGATCGTGTCCTTCGGACATGCGTCTGCCTCCTTGGGGCCACTGTGGTCCTAGCGGAACATCCGACGCTGGCGGGTGAGGTCGAATCGGGCCTCGCGGTCGCGCGCCGGCGAAGAGCCGCCAGGATCCGCCGGCTCGGCGATGACCGCCTCCACCGGCTCCAGGTGGCGGGCCACGACGTTCAGGACCGCGCCCTCGACCTGGAGGCGGCCGGTAATCACGAGCAGCGGATGGCGATGGAGGACCGCGCGGTATCGGCGGTAGACGTCGGGACGGAGGGTGACGTTCATCATCCCCGTCTCGTCCTCGAGGGCGAGGAACACGAACCCCTTGGCGGTCATGGGGTGCTGGATCGAGGTCGACACCCCGCCCATCCGGACGGTGGCGCCGTTCCGCTGCTCCCCGGCGCCGCGGACGGTGAGCACGCCGCGCGCGGTGAGCTGCTCGCGGAACAGCTCCACGGCATGGGTCGTGGGCGACAGGCCCAGCTCGCGGTAATCGGCCGCCACCCGTTCGGCGCGGCTCATGGGCGGCAGGGTGGCCCCCACCTCGGCCGCGGCGGCATCGGTCAGGCCCAGCGGGGGTCGATCCCGGTCCGCGTCGGGCAGGGTGGCGCGCAGCTGCCAGAGCAGCTCGCGACGAGCATTGTTGGTCCAGTCGAACGCACCGATCGCGATCAGGCGCTCGACCACCGGCTCGGCCAGCCCGGTGCGGGCCACGAAGTCGCGCACGCTCCGGTAGGGACCCGCGGCCCGCTCCGAATCGAGCACGGTCCGCACGGCCTCGTCGATCCCCTTGACCTGGCGCATCCCCAGGCGAACGGCGAAGTCGCGGCGCGGGTCGTCGCCGTCGCCGGTGCGCTCGGTCGCGTGCTCCCAGGCCGATCGGTTGACGTCCACCCCCAGCACGGTCAGCCCGTGGCGACGGGCGTCGTTCACGAGCGTGGCCGGCGAGTAGAAGCCCAGCGGCTGGTTGTTCAGCAGCCCAGCCAGGTAGTGGGCGGGATAGCGGAGGCGCAGCCAGGCCGTGTCGTACGTGATCTTGGCGAAGGCCGCGGCATGGGCCCGGGCGAACCCGAACTCGGCGAAGGCCGAGCAGCGGCGGAAGAGGTCTTCGGCATCGGCTTCGGTCAAACCGGTCCGTAAGGCGCCGGTAATGAACCGCTCCCGCTCGCGCTCCATGGCCTGGTGGGACCGATGGGAGCCCATGGCCTTGCGGAAGATGTCGGCCTCGGTGGCGGAGTAGCCGCACACCGTGATCGCGATCTGCATGACCTGCTCCTGGTACAGGATCACGCCCAGGGTGTCCTCCAGGATGGGGCGCAGGCTGGGGTGGGCGTAGGTCGCCTCCTCGATCCCCGCCCGGCGGCGGAGATACGGGTGCACTGCGTTGCCCTGGACCGGGCCGGGGCGAATGATCGCGACCTGGACCACGAGGTCCTCGAACCGATCCGGACTGGCCTTGGGGAGGGCCTGCATCTGGGCCCGGGACTCGACCTGGAACACGCCCACCGTGTCGGCCGCCTTGATGGTGCGGAATACCTCCGGGTCGTCGTGGGAGAGGCTGTCGAGGTCCGGCCGCTCCCCGGTGTCGCGCTCGATCCGATCCAGCGCGTCCGACACCGCGCCCAGGGTCCGCAGCGACAGGAGGTCGATCTTCACCAGGCCCAGGGCCTCGACGTCCTCCTTGTCGAACTCGGTCACGACCCGGCCCGGCATGGTCGCCCGCTCGATGGGGATCAGCTCGGTGATCGGGGTGCGGGTGACGAGCATGCCGCCCACGTGGATCCCCAGGTGGCGGGGGAAGCCGTCGATCTCGGCGCACAGGGCGAGCAGCCACTGCCACCGGTTCCGCGGCCGTGGGGGAGCGGCTTCGGCGCCATCCGAGCCGGCCACGACCGGGGGGCGCGGCCGACGCTCGACCGGCATGCCGCTCTCCGGATCGATCGGGACGTGGCCGGCGTGCGGCCCTTCCGTCGCGGGCTGGGCACCGGCACCCGCGTACCGCTGCCGCTCCCAGCCCTCGTGGCGAACCTGGACCGTGGACTGATCGAGCACCTTGGGCCGAACGGGCGGGTACCAGCCGCTCTCGCTGTACGGCCGTCCGTCGTGGTCCCCGGCCGCCTCGCGGGCCCGGGCCTCGGCGGCGGCCAGGTCGGGCCGGAGTGCCGGGCGGCCGTGGAAATGCCAGGTGTTGTCGTTGCTGCGCACGACCAGCGAACCGGCCTCGCCACCGGCATCGGTCGTACCCGCATCGGTCCGGTCATCGGTTCGGCCGTCATCGGTCCCGCCCAGCTCCGCGAACAGCCAGCCGAACTCGCCGTCCAGGGCCAGGTCGCCGGCCACCTCGGATGCGTCGCGGGTGTCAAGCGCCTTGGCCACCCGGTCCACCACCTCGGGCGGGAAGGCGAGCGCCTTGGCCACCTCGCGCACCGCGCTCGCGGGCGCGGTAGGTGATGACGTTGCAGACCATGGCCGCGTGGTCCACCCCGTAGCGGCGGTAGAGGTACTGGATGACCTCCTCGCGGCGGTTGACGTCCCAGTCGATGTCGATGTCGGGCAGGGCGCGCGCTTCGTTGATGAAGCGCTCGAACAGGAGCTTGTGCTCGATGGGATCGACCTTGGTGATGCCCAGGCAGTAGGCCACGATCGAGTCGCCGGCACTCCCCCGCCCCTGGCCGATGATCTTGTTCCGCCGCGCGAACTCCATGAGGTCCCACACGATCAGGAAGAACTCGGACAGGTTGGTGCGGTCGATCACGCCCAGCTCGTGGGTGAGCTGCTCCAGGGCCTGCTTGGTAATGGGCCGATAACGCCGCCGTAAGCCGTCGTGGGCAAGCTGGTAGAGATACGAAAACGGCGTCTCCCCTTCGGGAACGGTGAAACCGGGGAACCGATAGCGCTCGAAGCCCATGTCGAGCTTGCAGGCCTGACCGATGGCGGCCGCCTGCGCCATTCCGTCGCGCCAGGCACGCCGGGCGCGTGGGTCAGGCAGGCCGGCCCCCAGCAGGGCGAGCTGCGGCCCGGTCTTGAGCCGGTACTCGGCGTTCGGCAGGCGCAGCTCGCGGGTCTCGTCCAGCGATGCCCCGTGCCGGATGGCGACCAGCACGTCCTGGAGCCGATGGCCCGCCGCCTCGGCGTAATGGACCTCGTTGGTGACGACCGTGGGCAGGCCCGCTTCGTCGGCGAGGGTGGCCAGCTCGACGACGAGCCAGTCGTCGTCGGGGAGCAGGTGGTGGGACAGCTCCACGCAGAAGTCCCCGTCGGGAAAGTGGCCCGCCCACCGGTCCGCGGCCATCCGGGCCATGGCCCGCTCCCCGGCCAGGAGCCGGCGCGGGATCTCCCCGTTTCGACAGCCGCTCAGCCCGATGAGATGGCCCCGGGCCTCGTCCAGCGCGGCCTCGACCGCCGCCGGCTCGAACACGGGGAACGCCTTCTCGCCGGCCAGGTGGCCGGCGGACACGAGCCGCGACAACGCCGAGTAGCCGGCCGGGTCGCGGGCCAGCAGGACCAGGTGGTCCCCCGGGGCCGGGCCGGCGTGATGCTCGCCCGGCCAGCCACGGCTGGCCTTCTCCCCGCGGAGCGGCAGCGCCATTCGTCGGCCGCGCCGCACCGCCCGCAGCTCACGCTCATCACGGGGAATGGCCAGCTCCACGCCCAGGATCGGGACGACCGGGGAGAGGCCCGCGGCGCGGCCGTCATCGGTCTGGGTCTGGTCAGCCGCTTTCCACAGGCGCACGGCCGAGTAGAGGCCCGCGTGGTCCGTGATGGCGAGTGCCGGCATCCCGATCGTGGCCGCTCGCGCCACGAGATCCTCGGGATGGCTCGCCCCGTCGAGGAACGAGAAGTTGCTGTGAACGTGGAGCTCGCAGTAGGCGTCCGGCATTCGCATCGGACGATGCAGTCTAGAACATCTGTTCTGTTTGTCCAGATGGTTGTAGGTGGCGGGGCGCATACTCCCGCCACTTCGAGCGAGGCTACGCGGTCGTGAAAGCGTTCGGTATCTGGCTGGCCGCCGTCATCGTCTTCTCCCTCGTCATGGGCATCTGGTTCGTCAACGGCGAGGAGCTCGAGGTCTTCGTGGCGTTTCTCGTGTGGATGGCGGGGATGGCCATCCTCATCGTGATCGGGCTCGTGGCGGTGGTCGGAGCCGGCGCCACGAAGGTCCTTCAGGAGGAACACCCCAGCGTTGAGGACAAACCGGAAGAGGGCCAGAGCCACGATGCTGCTCCATCTACCCCTCCGGCACGGTCCTCGCCTGGTCGGGGCTGGAGGTCACGCTATTCGAATGCGCTCCTCGGCGCGCTTGCCATCGCAACTGTGGCCGGCCTCATTGCCGGTGCATGGCAGTGGAGCCAGCGCGACTACGCCGGCAAGCTGGAGTGGCACGATGTCGCGGATCCCTACTTGAGCTCCGGGAGAGACGATGGCGGGTTCTATACCTACTTCATCCTCTGCGATGAGGGGTCGCCTCGAGACGGAGACAACCCGCAACGGCCGGCGGCGGATTCGACGGAGGGTTCGGCGGAGAGAGAGGTCAGGCACGGCGGAAATCGACTGACCGAGGCCGAGCGTGCCGTGGAGGCCGCCAGGTACCGCTGCATGGAATCCCGTCCCGTGGCGTTCCCCGGGCCCTACTTCGAGGACGCGGGGCTTGCCCTCATTGTGGGGATAGCCGTCTACTTCCTCATCGCGGCGCTGGCCTGGATGAGCCGCGTTTTGTCCCGCGCCTGACTTGCCGCAGCCGCCTTGCCGCAGCCGCAGGGTAGCCTCGAGCCGAGGCAAGCTCAGGGGTTGAACATCTCCCCGTACCGATCGTGGTGGTGCTTCGACTCGTCGGCATCGTCCGCCAGCGTCGGCACGTCCGTCTCGCCCGGTCCCGGTGCGGCGGCCGCCACGTCCACGTCGGCGTGCGTCACCAGCCGGTTGATGGCGTCTACGTAGGCCGCCAGCGACGCCTCGAGGATGTTCTCGTGCACCCCGCGACCGGGGTACGACGGAGCGTGCGGGTCGTCGGACCGCGCACGGAGGCTGACCGTCACGGCAGCCGCCGCGTCATGGCCGTCGCCGGTGGCATGGACGTTGTAAGTCTGGAGCTCGACGCCATCCTCGAGGACCGGGCCAAGGGCCACGTCGACCGCCTTGAGCAGGGCATCGACCGCCCCGTTGCCGGTCGCGTGGGCGCGCCAGTTCCGGCCACCGCCCCGAATGACCAGCGTGGCCCGGCTGGGGCGGCTGTTGCTGGAGCTCGCCGACCAGCGCACGACCGCGAAGGGAGCGGGGGACGTGGAGGCTGCCTCAGGCATCGGTGTGGTCACTCCTCATCATCATGACGGGTCCAAGCTGACCGATGTCAACCAGTGGGCGTAGCGCTCGTCCTCGCCGCGTACGGCGGCGACGTACCGCCGCTGGATGTCGAGGCTGATAGGCGACGATCCATCCCCCACCGTTCGGCCGTCGACACTGGCCACGGGAGCCACCTGGGCACCGGTGCCGGTGAAGAACAGCTCGTCGCAGACGTAGAGCTCGGTTCGGTCGATCGTCCGTTCGGTCACGACGTAGCCCACGTCGCGAGCCAGGCCGATCACCGCCTCGCGCGTGATGCCGGGGAGCACGTCGTCGGCGAGGGGCGGCGTGGCCAACTCGCCCCCGGTGACGACGAAGATGTTGGCCGCGGATGCCTCGGCGACATGTCCATCGGCCGCGAGCAGGATCGCCTCCTGGAACCCGCCGGTGTGGGCGTCCTCCACGGCCATGCACGCGTTCACGTACGAGCCGCTGACCTTGCCGCGGGCCGGGATCGCGTTGTCGTTCACCCGCTGCCAGGCCGAGACCGAAACGCGCAGGCCATCGGTCGGCATGTAGTCACCCATCGGGAAGGCGTAGATCGAGATGCGGTCCTCCAGCCCGGTCAGCTGCAGCCGGATGGTGCGGGCCGACTTGTACAGGAGCGGCCGGATGTAGAGATCCTCCGCGACCGCGTGGCGTCGGAGGAGCTCGCGCGTGATCTCGACCAGCTCGGCGGCCGATTCGGGAGCGGACGCGCGGAGCAGGCGCCCGTTCCGCAGGAAGCGCTCGTAGTGCTCCTGTGCGAACAGGATGGCCAGCGAGCCGTCGTGCTGGCGGTAGGCCCGGATTCCTTCGAAGATCGCGGTCCCATAGTTCAGGGCGTGTGTCGCGATGCTGACCGTCGCCTGCTCGAAGGGGACCAGCGCCCCCTCGAAGTACGCCCAGTCCGCGACCGCCAGGACGCTGCCGTCTCCGCCGCGCGGCGCGGTCGCAGGGTCGGACGCGGGAGCGGACGCGTGGGCTTGATCGGGCGCGGTGCGGGTCATGCAACCTCCTCTGCAATGGCGGCGGGGGGTTCGACGGGAGTTTCGTGCGGAGACGGAGACGGAGACGCGGGGCGCTCGGCACGCCGAACCGGGCGGGCGGCCGCCTTCCACAGGCCGTATTCGAGCGAATCGGTCAAGGCTGCGACCGAGGCGGCAATGATGTTCGTGTGCGAGCCCACGGTTGCCCAGGTGCCCATGGGTCCACTCGACTCGATCAGCACCCGGGTCCGGGCTCCAGTCGCTGACTCGCCGTCGAGGATCCGGACCTTGTAGTCCACCAGGTGCATGGCATCCAGCTCGGGGAACGACGGGCCGAGCGCCTTGCGCAACGCGCCGTCCACCGCGTTCACCGGGCCATTTCCCTCGGCCGCGGTGTGGATGAGCTCCCCGTCGATGTCCACCTTGACCGATGCCTCCGCGCGCACGTCTCCCCCATTCCGCCGATCCACCAGGACCGTGAAGTCGATGACCCGGAACAGCGGCTGGTAGTCGGGGCGCTGGCGGTGGATCAGCAGCTCGAACGAGGCATCCGCGCCATCGAAGCTCGCGCCTTCGGCCTCGAGCTGCTTCACCAGGTTGGACAGCGCTCGCGGTTCGATGACGCCATCGAGCTGATGTCCCAGCCGCTCGGCCAGCCAGCCGGCATTGCTCCGCCCGCCAAGCTCGCTCACGACCAGCCGCATCTCGTTCCCCACGAGTGCAGGGTCGAGGTGCTGGTACGCGTCCCGCACGCGGACGGTCGCCGCGCCATGGACGCCGCCCTTGTGGGCGAAGGCGCTGGCGCCCACGTACGGCGCGTGGGCATCCGGGGCGATGTTCGCGATCTCGGCGACGAATCGGGACAGCTCGCTCAGGCCCTGCAGATCGGTCCCTGAAGGCACGGTCTCGAGTCCCGCCTTCACCGCCAGGTTCGCCCAGATGGTGACCAGGTTCGCGTTCCCGCAGCGCTCGCCGTAGCCGTTGATGGTCCCCTGCACGTGGCGCACGCCCTGGGCCACGGCGGCCATCGAGTTCGCCACCGCCAGGCCTGCGTCGTCGTGCACGTGGATCCCCCACGTGACCTCGTCGTCCCCCAGCGCGTCGATCGTCGCGCGCACGATGGCCGTGAGCTCATCGGTCAGGAGACCCCCGTTCGTGTCACACAGGACCAGGGTGGCGGCGTCCGCCGCCCGGGCCGCACGGAGGGTGGCAAGGGCGTAGGCCGGATCGGACCGATAGCCGTCGAAGTAATGCTCGGCGTCGTACACGACCTCGCGGCCGGCGGCCCGGAGGTACGCCACCGAGTCGCCGATCATGGTCAGGTTCTCGTCCGCGGTGGCCCCTAGGACGTCGGTGACGTGGAGCAGCCAGCTCTTGCCGAAGATGGTGACCACCGGCGTGTCGGCTTCGAGCAGGGTGCGGAGGTTGGGATCGCCGTCCGCGCTGTTGGACCGATGTCGGGTCGAGCCGAAGGCCGCAATCCGGGCGTTCTGCCAGGTCATCCCCCGCGCGGCCTCGAAGAATTCGACGTCCTTGGGGTTCGACCCCGGCCAGCCGCCTTCCACGTACGGGAAGCCGGCCGCGTCCAGGCGGCGGGCGATCCGCAGCTTGTCGGCCAACGAGAGGGCCAGCCCTTCCCGCTGGGTGCCGTCCCGCAGGGTCGTGTCGTAGAGGAGCACCGGCGCGCTCATGCCGCGACTCCGGAGCGCTGGGCCAGTCGGGAGACGACCGCCGTGGACACCTGGGCCGTCGTGGCGTCGCCGCCCAGGTCCGGCGTGCGCGGTCCGGCTTCCAGCACCGCGAGGAGCGCGTCGTCCAGCGCGTCGGCGGCCGCGGTCTGGCCCAGCGACCAGCGGAGCATCATGGCCGCCGAACCGATGGCCGCTGCGGGGTTGGCCATACCGCGGCCGGCGATGTCCGGCGCGCTGCCGTGGATCGGTTCGTACAGGCCGAACCGGCCGTGATCGGTCGTCCGATCGCCAAGGCTGGCGGAGGCGAGGAGGCCGAGCGATCCCGCGATCACCGCCGCCTCGTCGCTGAGGATGTCGCCGAACAGGTTCTCGGTGACGATCACGTCGAACCGGGTGGGATCGGTCATCAGGATGGCCGCCGTGGAGTCGACCAGGGCGTGCACGCTCGTGACGTCCGGGAACTCGGTGGCCACCTCGTCCACCACCTCGCGCCACAGGCGGCCGGTGGCCATCACGTTGGCCTTGTCGACGCTGGTCAGATGACGGCGCCGACCGGCCGCCAGGGTGTAGGCCAGGCGCGCGATGCGCTCGACCTCGTGGCGGGTGTAGCTGCACGTGTCCACCGCGCCGAGCGCGGTCGGGCCCTGCGGCTTGCCGAAGTACAGCCCGCCGGTCAGCTCGCGCACGATGAGCATGTCGGTCCCGGTGCGGACCTCGGGGCGCAGCGGCGAGGCCGACGCCAGCGCGTCCACCGCACGGACCGGTCGCAGGTTGGCGAACAGGCCCAGGTCGCGGCGCAGGCGGAGGATCGCCTGCTCCGGGCGGACGTCCCCGCGCGGATCGTCCCACTGGGGGCCGCCCACCGCACCCAGCAGCACGGCGTCTGCCGCGGCGCACGCCTCGACCGTCTCGTCGCTGACCGCGGCGCCCTCGCCATCAATGGCCACGCCGCCGACAAGGCGCTCCTCCCACGTGACGCTGAACCCGTGGTCGGCGCCGAGCGCGTCCACGCAGTCGCGGGCGGCAGCCAGCACCTCCGGGCCGACCCCGTCGCCGGGCAGGTAGACGACGCGGTACGCGGTCACCCGTTCGAGCTCGTGGGGGTCGCCGTTTCGACCGCCTGGAGCGCGGCCACCGCCACCGGGTGCTCGGCGATGAGCTTGTTGACCGCCGCCAGGTAGGCCCGCAACGAGGCCTCGACCACGTTCGTGGACAGGCCATGACCGGTGTAGGTGCGCTGTGACCCGCCCTCGGCCACAGGCTCCGGCTCGGCGATCTTGAGCATCGCCTCCCCCTGAGCATCCTCGCCGGAGCCGATGCTGCGCAGCTGGTAGTCCACCAGCGTGGGTCGGCCACCGATGATCTGCTCCAGGGCGTTGTCGACCGCCTTGAGCAGGGCGTCGACCGGTCCGTTCCCGCCCGCGAAGGCGCGATAGGTGCGCCCGTCGAAGAAGAGGCTGACGTTGCCGCTGCTCGACTCCCCCTGGCGGCTCGCGGCGGCCCAGTGCTCGAGGCGAATCAGGACGGGGACCGGATCGGCTCGCTGATCGGCCAACGCGATGAGGTCCGCATCGGTCACCTGTTTCTTGTGGTCGGCGAGGGCGATCGCCTCGCCGTACAGGGCGTCCAGCGCGGTGGGCTCGAGCTCGATCCCCAACCGGCGCAGCCGCTCGTTGAACCCGCGGCGCCCTGACAGCTTGCCCAGGGTCAGCGTCGACCCGGTCAGGCCCACCGATTCGGGGGTCATGATCTCGTAGGTCAGCGCGTTCTTCAGGAATCCGTCCTGGTGGATGCCCGATTCGTGGGCGAAGGCATTCGCCCCGACCACGCTCTTGTTGGGCTGCACGCTGATCCCGGTCAGGAAGCTCACCAGTCGGCTGGTGGCGGTCAGCTGATCCGACGCGACGTTGGTCGCGGCCCCCCGGAAGCGGGTCGGCCGGGTGCGGAGGGTCATCACGATTTCCTCGAGCGACGCGTTGCCCGCTCGCTCCCCGAGGCCGTTGACCGTGACCTCCACCTGGCGCGCCCCGGCGCGAATCGCCGCGAGGGTGTTCGCGGTCGCCAGGCCCAGGTCGTTGTGGCAGTGCACGCTCACCTTCCCGCGGCGCCCGACCATGCGGACGACCTCGCGAACGAGCGCGGCAAACTCGTCCGGCTCGGCGTAGCCCACCGTGTCGGGCACGTTGATGACCGAGGCTCCGGCCGCGAGCGCCGTCTCGTATGCCTCCAGCAGGAACGGCGTCTCGGTGCGGCTCGCGTCCTCGGCGCTGAACTCCACCTGCTGATCCGGCCCCACGAGGGCCCGCGCCTGGGCCACGCACGCGGCGATCCGCTCCAGCACCTCGGCCCGGGTGGCGCGCAGCTTGTGGGTGAGGTGGATGTCGGACGTGGCGATGAACACGTGCAGCTGCTGGCGGCGGGCCGGGGCCAGGGCCTCGGCCGCGGCGGCCACGTCCTCCGGCACGCAGCGAGCGAGGGCCGCAATGGCCGGCGCGCCCTTGGCGGCACCCACCTCCGTGGCGATCCGCCGCACGGCCAGCGCCTCGCCAGGCGACGCGGCGGGGAAGCCCGCCTCGATCACGTCCACCCGCAGCCGCGCCAGCTGGCGGGCGACCTGGACCTTTTCGTCAACGGTCAGCGACGCGCCGGGCGTCTGCTCCCCGTCGCGCAGGGTCGTGTCGAAGACCTGGATCCGTCGGGCCATCAGGCGCTGGTCTCCACCGGGGCCGGAGCGGCGTCCACGCCGCCCCCGTCAACCCAGCCCTCGGGCGCAGTCTTGGGATTGATGAACGCCATGTGCGAGCGGAGCTCGGCTCCCACGCCCTCGATCCGGGCGTGCGCGTTCTGCGCGCGCAGGCGACGGAACTCGGGAGCCCCGCGCTGGCCCTCTTCGATCCAGCGCCGCGCAAAGGAGCCGTCCTGGATCTCGTCCAGCAGGCGCCGCATCTCGGCCCGGACCTGGTCGTTGATGAGGCGCGGCCCGGCCACGTAGTCGCCGTACTCGGCCGTGTCGCTGATGCTGAAGCGCATGTACTGGAGCCCGCCCTGGTACATGAGGTCCACGATCAGCTTCAGCTCGTGCATCGTCTCGAAGTACGCGAGCTCGGGCTGGTAGCCGGCGTCCACGAGCGTCTCGAAGCCCGCCTGCACGAGCGACGTCACGCCGCCGCACAGCACGGCCTGCTCCCCGAACAGGTCGGTCTCGGTCTCCTCGGCAAAGGTCGTCTCCAGGATGCCGGCCCGTCCCGCCCCGATGCCCCGGGCGTAGGCGAGCGTCCGCGCGCGAGCGCTGCCCGTCTCGTCGCGGTGCACGGCAAACAGCGCCGGCACGCCCCCACCGGCCTCGTACAGCTGGCGGACGAGGTGACCGGGGCCCTTGGGGGCCACCATCCCGACGTCCACGCCCGCCGGCGGATCGATCGTGCCGAAGTGGATGTTGAAGCCGTGGGCGAACATCAGCAGCGCCCCAGGCTGGAGGTTGGGCTCCACCTCGGTGGCATACACCGATGGCGCCGCGGTGTCCGGCACCAGGATCATCACCACCTGGGCCGCCGCCGTGGCGGCGGCCGCATCGGTCACCCGAAGTCCCGCGTCACGGGCCCGCGCCGCCGAGGCGGACGTCGGTCGCAGGCCGACCACCACGTCCACGCCGGAATCCGCGAGGTTCCGGGCATGGGCCTCGCCCTGGCTGCCGAAACCGATGATGGCCACCGTCTGGCCGGCCAACGGACTGGGGTCGATGTCCGCGTCGTAGATGAGCTTGGTCATGGGTTGCTTGCTCCGATCTGGCTGGGGAGGGATGGGCTGCCGGTGGCCATGGCGACCGCTCCGGCGCGGACGAGATTGCGCAGCCCGTGGTCGCGCAGGGTGTCTAGGGCGGTTTCAATGGCTTCGGGCGAGGCGGTGAGCCGCAGCCGCCACGCCCCGTCGTCCGACGAGATGACGGCTCCCCCGGATTCCTCGACAACCGCGTTGACGGCCGCCAGGTCGGCGGGATCCAGCGGTTCGTCGAGCTCCACGAGGGCGAGCTCGAGCTCGACCCGGGGCGTGTGGGTCAGGTCGCTGACCTCGATGACTTCGATCAGCCGCTCGAGCTGGGCCAGCACCTGGTGGAGGTGCGCCTCGTCGGCCCGGACCACGATCGTCATCCGCGATCGACCCGGTTCCAGGGTGGTGCCCACGGTCAGCGACTCGATGTTGAACGAGCGTGCGCGGAAGAGGCCCGCCACCCGGTTCAGCGTGCCGGGCCGGTCGATGACCAGGGCACTGACCAGGTGACGGCCCATCGGTTCCTCGCTCACCCGTCCTCCCCCTCGACCATGTCGGAGAGGCCCTTGCCGGGCAGCATCATGGGGTACACGTTCTGGGCCTCGTCCAGGTGGAAGTCGATGAGCGACGGGCCCGGCGCCGCGCGTGCGGCGGCAATGGCGGGAGCCACCTGGTCCGGCCGGGTGGCCCGGAAGGCGGGGATGCCATAGGCCTCGCACAGGCGCAGGAGATCGGGGCCGAACAGCTCGGCCGAGTGGTAATTCTCGTCGTAGATGATCTCCTGCCACTGGCGGATCATCCCCAGCCGATGGTTGTTCAGAACGGCGATCTTCACGGGGATCTGGTCCTGGACCAGGGTCGCCAGCTCCTGCATCGTCATCTGGAAGCCGCCGTCCCCGGTGACCGCCCAAACCTCGTGCTCCGGCGCGCCGAGCGCCGCCCCCATGGCCGCCGGGACGGCGTAGCCCATCGTCCCCAGGCCGCCGCTCGACAGGTGGGCGTATGGGCGGCGGAAGCCGAAGTAGCGGGCCGCCCACATCTGGTTCTGGCCCACGTCCGAGACGAGCGTGGCCACGTGGCCGGTGGCCTCGCCGATCTGGTCGACCACGTAGTCGGCCGACAGCCGGCCCTCGCGCCATGCGCCGGAACCGTGCCACGAGCGCGCCTCGCTCACCGTGCGCCACTCGTTCAGCTGGTCCCACCACGCGTCGCGCCGTTCGGACTGCGGCAGCCGCTGGAGAAGGGCCGCCAGGAGGTCGCCGGCATCAGCCACGATCCCCAGCTCGGTGTGGACGTTCTTGCCGATCTCGGACCGATCCACGTCCACGTGCACGATCCGGGCATGCGGAGCGAAGGTGCTCACCTTGCCCGTGATCCGGTCGTCGTAGCGGCAGCCGATGCCGATCAACAGGTCGCAGTGCTGGATGGCCTTGTTGACGTGCATCCAGCCGTGCATCCCGGCGTACCCGACCGACAGAGGGTGACGCTCGTCGATGTTCCCGATCCCCAGCAGCGTGTGGGCAACCGGGATCTCGGCCCGCTCGGCCACCTCGCGCAGCAGATCCACCGCGCCGGCGATCTGCACCCCGTGGCCGGCCAGGATCAACGGGCGCTCGGCGGCGGCGATCATCTCCGCCAGCTCGTCCGCCTCGGGGACGTCGCCACGGACCGGCCGCAACAGGCCCGGCAGGCGCAGGTCGCCCGGGGCGGGCAGCGGGGCGCTGGTCTCGGCCTGCAGGACGTCCTTCGGGAAGTCGAGCACGACTGGTCCCGGGCGGCCCGAGCGCGCGATCTCAAACGCCTCGGCCATGGCCAGCGGAACCTCGTCCACCTCGGTGACCACGGTCGCGTACTTCGTGACCGGCAGCGCAATGCCGACGATATCGGTCTCCTGGAAGGCGTCCTTGCCCATGAGGGCGCGGGGGACGTTGCCGGTGATGGCCACCATGGGCACCGAATCCATCATCGCCGTGGCCAGCCCGGTGACGAGGTTGGTCGCCCCGGGTCCGGAAGTGGCCAGGGCCACGCCCACACCGCCGGTGGCGCGGCTGAACCCATCGGCCGCGTGGGCCGCGCCCTGCTCGTGACGGACCAGGACGTGACGGATTGGGAACTCGCGCAGGACGTCGTAGATGGGCAGGACCGCGCCACCGGGGTACCCGAAGATGGTGGACACCCGCTGTGCAACGAGCGCCTCCATGACGGCGCGCGCACCGATGCGCGGCGCAGCCCCGGTTGCGGGCGGCGGCTCAGGCTGGGCGTCGGCCCGCCGAAGGGCGCTCATCGGTCAGTTCGCTTCAAAACGGATTCCTTTCGAGAATGAAGAACCCGCCGAGCCTGGTGGCTGGCGGGATTCGGGCTTCGCTCGGGGTTCCTGTTGTCAGTGCTCCCGGCTTCCTCCATCCCGCCATCCAATAAGGAGGACGAGGCGCAGAATCGCGATTACGAGCACGAGGCTACCGACGGCCGGCGAGACCGGCGACGGCGTCGCGGAAACAAGGCTCGCGCTCAGCGAAGGCATTGGGGGAACCCTAGCAGGAGTGTCAACCCGGGGCGCCCCGGACCTTTGGCGGATCGGTAATGGCTCCGAGCGACGCCGACGAGACGAGGGCGGCGTACTTGGCCATCACCCCGCTCGTGTAACGCGGCGCGGGCGCCGTCCAGGCGGCCAGCCGGCGTGCCACTTCATCGGGATCCACCTCGAGGTCCAGCCGGCGCGTTTCGACGTCGATCACGATCGAGTCCCCTTCCTCCACGATGGCAATTGGCCCGCCCAGCGCGGCTTCGGGCGCCACGTGCCCGATCATCAGCCCGTGGGTGCCGCCCGAGAACCGGCCATCGGTCAGCAGCGCCACCTCGCCCCCCAGCCCCTCCCCCACCAGGGCGGCGGTGACCAGCAGCATTTCCTGCATCCCCGGGCCGCCGACCGGGCCCTCGTGACGGATGACCACCACGTCCCCGGCCACGATCCGCTGATCCCGCACCGCGGCGAAGCAGTCGGCCTCCGAATCAAACACCCGCGCTGGCCCCCGATGGAAGCGTCGCTCGTGACCGGCCAGCTTGATCACGCAGCCATCCGGCGCGAGGTTGCCACGCAGGATGGCCAGGCCACCGGTCGGCTTGATGGGCTGCTCGATCGGGAACACCACGTCCTGCCCGGGCGTCTCGACGGCCGCGTCGGCCACTTCGGCCAACGTCCGCCCGTCCACGTTCCGGGTGGTGCCATCGACCAGTCCGCCGCGGATGAGCTCGCGAGCGACGAGACCGATGCCGCCTGCCTCGTGGAGGTCCACCGCGGTATACCGGCCACCGGGCGTCAGGTTGGCGATGATCGGGGTCCGGGTCGAGATGCGGTCGAAGTCCTCCAGGTCCAGGTCGATCTCCAGCTCGTGAGCGATGGCCAGCAGGTGCAGCACCGCGTTGGTCGATCCCCCGGTGGCCGCGACGGAGGCGATCGCGTTGTCCAGCGCGGGGCGGGTCATGATCTGGCGCGGCGTCGTGCCGTCGCGGACGAGGTCCATGACCAGCCGTCCAGCCTGGCGCGCCGCGTCGTCCTTGGCCGGATCCACCGCCGGGATCCCGTTCAGGCCGCCTGGTGAGATGCCCAGGAACTCGAGCGTGGTGGACATCGTGTTGGCCGTGAACTGGCCGCCGCACGCGCCAGGCCCGGGGCACGAGGCGTTTTCGATCTCGCGCAGCTCCTCGAGCGTGATCGTGCCGGCCCGGTAGGCCCCAATCGCCTCGAACACGGTCACCACCGTCGCGTCGCGCTTCCCGCGCACAACGCCGGGGGCAATGGTCCCGTTGTACAGGACCAGGCCCGGCAGATCCAGGCGGGCGAGGGCCATGGCCGCGGCCGGAATGGTCTTGTCGCAGCCGACCAGGCACACCAGGCCGTCGAACAGGTGTCCGCGCGTCACGAGCTCGATGGAGTCCGCGATCACCTCACGGCTCACGAGGGACGCCTTCATGCCCTCGGTGCCCATGCTCACGCCGTCGCTCACGGCGATCGTGTTGAACTCCATCGGTGTGCCGCCGGCCGCCCGGACGCCCTCCTTGACCAGCTCGGCGAGATGCCGCTGGTTGTAGTTGCAGGGCATGGTCTCGATCCAGGTCGTGCCCACCCCGATGATCGGGCGCGACAGGTCCTCGTCGGTGAAACCGATGGCCTTGAGCATGGCGCGCGCCGCCGCCCGGTCGGGACCGTCCAGGAGCAGGCGGCTGTGGCCGCGCGGGTCGTACGCCATGGGATCGGAGTGTAGACGCCCATCCAGCCTGCTTGACGCGTCGGCTAGGGTGGCCCGACCGATGAGCGACCAGCGAACCGGGGACTCACCCCGCACCGTCGTGGACAAGATCTGGGACGAGCACGTCGTCGTGCGCGGCACGGACGAGATCCCCGACGTGCTGAACGTCGACCTGCACCTCATCCACGAGGTCACGAGCCCCCAGGCGTTCGACGGGCTGCGCGGGCGCGGCCTCCGGGTGCGGCGTCCAGACCAGACCCTGGCCACGGTCGACCACTCGATCCCGACCACGGATCGGAGCCTGCCGATCCTCGACCTGATGGCCGCCGCCCAGGTGAGCCGCCTCGAGGAGAACTGCGCCGAGTTCGGCATCCCCCTCCACGGCATCGGTTCGCCGCACCAGGGGATCGTCCACGTCATCGGTCCGGAGCTGGGCCTGACACAGCCGGGGATGACGATCGTGTGCGGGGACAGCCACACGGCCACCCACGGCGCCTTTGGGGCGCTCGCGTTCGGGATCGGCACCAGCGAGGTCGAGCACGTCCTCGCCACCCAGTGCCTGCTTCAACGGCGCCCGAAGTCGTTCGAGGTCCGCGTGGAAGGTGTGCTCCCGCAGGGCGTGACCGCCAAGGACATCATCCTGGCTCTCCTCTCCCGGATCGGCGTGGCGGGGGCGACCGGGCACGTCTTCGAGTACGGGGGCAGCGCGATCCGCGCCCTGGGCATGGAGCAGCGGATGACGGTCTGCAACATGAGCATCGAGGGCGGGGCGCGGGCCGGACTGATCGCCCCAGACGAGGTCACCTTCCAGTACGTCGCCGGCCGGCCGCATGCACCGGTCGGGCCAGCCTGGGAGGCCGCGCTGGACCGATGGCGACGGCTGCCGTCGGATGAGGGCGCGTCGCACGACAAGACGATCACCCTGGACGCCGGCAGTCTCACACCCATGGTCACCTACGGCACGAACCCGGGGATGGGCTTCGCCATCACGGATCGCATCCCCGACCCGGCCGACCTGACCGATCCGGTCCAGCGCGCGTCGCTCGAGGCGGCGCTGGTCTACATGGGCCTCAATCCGGGCGAGCCGCTGCTCGACCGGCCCATCGACGTGGTGTTCATCGGTTCGTGCACGAACTCGCGGATCAGCGACCTGCGCGAGGCGGCTCGCATGATCAAGGGCCGCCGCGTAGCCGAAGGTGTGCGGATGCTGGTCGTGCCCGGCTCGACCGAGGTCAAGCGCCAGGCCGAGGTCGAGGGACTGGCCGCCATCTTCCTCGCAGCCGGCGCCGAGTGGCGCGAGGCCGGATGCAGCATGTGCATTGCCATGAACGGCGATCAGCTGGCGCCGGGCCAGTACGCGGTCAGCACCAGCAACCGGAACTTCGAAGGTCGCCAGGGAAAGGGCGGCCGCACGTTCCTGGCTTCGCCTCTGACCGCGGTGGCCGCAGCCACGACCGGCCGCCTGACCGATCCGCGGGCACTCGCATGACGGCTTCCGCAAGCCGGCAGCCCTTCAGTCGGGTGGAGTCCTCCGCCGTGCTCCTGGCGCGTGACAACGTCGACACCGACCAGATCATCCCCGCCCGTTTCCTCAAGACCATTGATCGGGCGGGCCTCGCCAAGAACCTGTTCGCCGACTGGCGATATGCCGAGGACGGGACGCCACGGCCGGACTTCGTGCTCAACCAGCCCGGGTCGGCCGGCCGCCAGATCCTGGTCGCGGGTGACAACTTCGGCTGCGGCTCATCCCGCGAGCACGCTCCGTGGGCGCTCGTCGAATGGGGTCTGCGTGCGGTGATCGCCAGCTCGTTCGCGGACATCTTCCGCAGCAACGCACTCAAGAATGGCCTGCTGCCGATCGAGGTCGCGCCAGAAGAGCTACGCCGCGTTACCCAGCTCCTCGAGGCGCACCCCGACCTGGAGCTGACCGTCGATCTCGAGGCACAGCAGCTGGGCCTGCCCGATGGCTCCGAGATCAGCTTCACGGTCGATGCGTTCGCCCGCCGCATGCTCCTCGACGGGACCGATGAGCTGGGCTACCTCCTCACCCACGCGGACGCCATGTCCGCCCACGAAGCGGAGCACCCTGCCCCCATTTCGACCGTCATCTGAGTTCAGGGGGAACCGCGAGCGGAGACCCGGCGTCTGGTGGGCTGACAACTCCCCACACATCGGAGATCCATCCGTGAAGACTCCGCGATCCGTCCTCTTGATCGGGCTCACCATCCTGGCCCTCCTCCTCTCGGCCTGCGCCCAGGCCGCCCTGGCTCCCGACAAGAACGGCGAGGTGCCGGTGGATGTGGCTGCGCCCGGTCGGGACCTGAGCGTTGGCGGCCCCGTGCCCGCGCCTGACGAAGCCGGGGGCGGAAGCGTCACCGGGGATCCGGCGGCCGCGCCGGCCGATCGGTCGATCGTGAAGACCGGCGAGATCACGGTCGAGGTCGACAACGTGGCCGAAACCGCCGGGGCGGTCCGCGCCCTCGCCGTCCAGCTGGACGGCTACATCAGCAATTCCTCGCAGGGCGACGTCCAGGAGGCGGCCACCCTGACCATGCGCATCCCGGCCGACCGATTCGACGAGGCTATCGCCGGCCTCCACGACCTGGGCGGCGACGTGAAGTTCGAAGCCACCAGCGAGACCGACATCACGACCACGGTCGTGGACACCGAAGCGCGCCTCGCCAACCTCAAGGCCGCCGAAGAGCAGTACCGCGCCCTCCTGGAGCGCGCGGAGAAGATCGAGGACATCCTCGCCATCCAGAACCAGCTGTTCCAGGTCCGCGGCGAGATCGAGTCCATGCAGGCGCAGCTCGAGTACCTCAATGACCAGGCTGACCTGGCGACCATCACGGTCACCATCATTCCGGTCGCAGAGCCGGTCCAGGCGGCGACCGAGGACTTCGACCCGGGCGCCATCGTCAAGGAGGCGGTCGCGTCCCTGGTGAGCTTTGGCCAGTGGCTGGTCAGCGCCGGCATCTGGTTCGTGATCGTGGGCATCCCGGCCCTGCTGATCCTCGGGATCGTCCTGTTCGTGGTCGATCCGGATCGTGCGACGGGTGTCGCCCGCCAAAGCCGCCGCTCCTGCAAGCGCGCCCCAGCCTCCGGCAGTTTCCTGACCGATGGGCGGGCGGGGTCTCCCGCCCGCCTCCACCCCACCCGCTAACGCGCGGCGTTCATATCGGCCGACTTCCCGGGCGTGGTGGGTTGAGGGGCCGTTTGACGCCTGGGACGGGCCGCAGGGCACTGTTGCGCATCTGCGCATACGTCGATCCTGCGGCCATGGACGAGATCAACAACCTGCAGGCCGATGTGCTCCGGGCCCTCGCCAACCCGCGCCGGCTCCAGATCATGCACCGCCTGGCCGATGGGCCGGTCGAGGTGACCACCCTGGCCGCCGAGCTGGGCATGAGCCAGCCCAACGTCTCGCAGCACCTGGCCGTCATGCGGGCGGCAGGCGTGGTCGAGGCTGAACGCATGGGGCGCGAGGTTCGCTACCGGATCAGCGATCCGGACGTGATCGTGGCCTGCGCAGACCATGCGACGCGTGCTCGAACGGCGGATCGACCGACTGGCCGTCCTGTCCGAGGCGAGCCGAAACACCGCTCCCCAACTGCAGCCAACGCGGTGATTGAGACACAGGTGAATGACATGGACGAACCGATCAACCTGGTCCTCTTCTCGGGAACCGATGACCGCCTGAACGCGGCCACCGTTCTGGCCGCCGGGGCCGTGGCCCTGGGCCGGCCAGTGAACATCTTTCTCCAGTACTGGGCCCTCGACGCATTCCGCGCTGATCGGATCCGCGACGACCACGGGCTTGCCCCCGAGGCCGGCCCCGAGCGGTCGGGCGGCGGTGGACGCACATCGGGCGGCCAGCCCCATCACATGGGTGGACACCCTTCGCCAGGTCAAGGAGCTGGGCGGCCTGGATATCCAGGCGTGCTCGTTGTCCATGGACCTGCTGGGCATCATCGAGGGCGACCTCGATCCCCTGGTCGACGGGATCGAAGGCGTCACGGCCTTCTACCTGAATGCCGGCAACGGGCCGGTGACCTTCATCTGAGCCTCGTGAAAGGAAGCGACGACATGACGACATCGATTGATATGACGACATCGATTGTTGCCGACGAAATGGTGGACGCACGTGGGCTGAGCTGCCCGATGCCGATCGTGAAGACGGCGACGCTGTTCAGGACCATCGCCCCGGGAACGGTGGTCGAGGTCCAGGCCACCGACCCCGGATCGGTCAAGGACTTCGAAGCCTGGGCTCGATCGACCGGCAACGAGCTCATCGAATCAACACAGGACGGATCGGTCTACCGATTCGTCATTCGGAAGGCCTAGGTGAATGACATGACCCTGACATCGTTGGTGACCGAGCGACCGATCGCATCCGGCACGCCGCCGCAGCCCGCGGTGGAACCGCAGCCGGAGTCGAAGACGCCGGCCAAGACCAAGGAGTTCGTGATCATCAATTGGAGCGGCGACCTGGACAAGATCTGGCCGACGCTCATCCTGTCCTCCACGGCCGCGGCCAGCGGCATGACGGTCAAGGTCTTCATCACGTACTGGGGCCTGCTCCCCTTCGTGAAGGAGGACCGCCGGATCGTCGGCCACAACTGGATGCAGAAGATGCTGGCCTTCATGCAGCGCCCCGGCATCAGCCACGTGAAGCTGACGAAGATGAACTTCCTCGGGATGGGGCCCTGGATGATGGGCACGCTGGCCAAGCAGAACAACGTGGCCAGCCCCAAGGAGCTCCTCGAGGCCGCACTGGCGCTGGGCGTGGAGTTCGTGCCCTGCCAGATGACGATGGACATGTTCGGACTCACCCGCGACGACATGATCGACGGGCTGGGCGAGCCCGCCGGTGCCGCAACCGCGATCGAGCTGATGACGAACGCGCAAGCGTCGCTCTTCATCTAGGAAGGACAGACCGATGAACACCGTGCTGAGCACCCCGGTGGTGACCCGCACCATTGACGCCCGGGGCAGCTACTGCCCCGGACCGCTGATGGAGCTCATCCGGGTCATCCGCGAATCCCAGGTCGGCGACGTCCTGGCCGTGTACTCCTCCGATGCGGGAAGCAAGACCGATATCCCCCTGTGGGTCGAGAAGGCCGGCCACCGACTGGTGGGAGTCGAGACCCGAGACGGCTACGACGAGATCGTGGTCGAAAAGCTCCGATGAACCGGATCGTGATCCTGGGCGGGGGCGTTGGCGGGACCCTCACCGCCAACCTCCTCGCCCGCCGGCTCAGCCGCCGAATCAAGCATGAGGAGGCGACCATCACGGTCGTCGACTGGACCGGCAACCATGTCTACCAGCCGGGCTTCATGTACATCGCCATGGGCGGCGAAAAAGCCGACAAGCTTCAGCGACCCGAGCGGGGGTTGCTCGACAAGCGCGTGGAGCTGGTCGTCGGAGAGGTGTCGCGCGTGGACGAGCTGGAGCGGACCGTCGTGCTGTCCGACGGACGGGCGCTGCGCTACGACTACCTGGTCCTGGCCACGGGATCGCGGATTACGCCCGACGAGGTGCCCCACTATGCGACCGAGGCGCACCACTTCTACAACGCGCCGGCAGCCCTGAAGCTCCGCCACGCACTGGACGCGTTCGCCGGCGGACGGATCGTGGTGGCCATCGCCGGCATGCCGTACAAGTGCCCGCCGGCGCCGCTGGAGGTGTCGCTCCTCATCGAGTCGGAGCTACGACAGCGTGGGATTCGCAAGACGAGCGAGATCCACTTCTGCTCGCCGATCGGACGGGCCTTCACCATCCAGTCCGTGTCGGACATGGTGACTCCCATCCTTGCCGAGAAGGGCATCGAGCTCCACACCTTCTTCAACGTGGAGACGATTGACCCCGAGCGCAAGGTCGTCCAGTCCCTCGAGGGGGAAGAGCTCCCCTACGACCTGCTCATCCTGGTACCGCCCCACCACGGAGCCCAGTTCCTGATCGATTCCGGCCTGGCACCGGCACCGGGCGGGTGGCTACCGACCGATCGCCACACCCTCCAGGTGGGCGGGCGGCCCAACGTCTTCGCACTGGGCGACGCCACCGATCTGCCGCTCTCCAAGGCCGGCTCCACGGCTCACTTCGAAGCGCCGGTCGTCGCCGAGCGGATCGCCGCCTCGGTCAACGGCAAAGGGGCGCGGGCCAAGCAGGGCTCCTACGAGGGCAAGGTCATCTGCTTCTTCGAGATCGGCGACGGGAAGGGAACACTCCTGCAGTTCGACTATGAGCATCCGCCCCAGCCGCCGACCCCGAACCGGGTCTGGCACCTGGGCAAGACCGTGTTCAACAAGGCCTATTGGCACACGGTGCCCCAGGGCCGGGTCTAGGGTTTCACGGGCTCCCCGGGCTCGGCCGGCTTGCGTGTTCGCCCCGACCGCAGGCCGAGGAACGCGGCGCCCGCGGCCGCGGCCACGCCCAGGATCAGAACGAGCGTGAGCGCCGCCGCCAGGTTGCCGAGCAGGGCCTCGATGATGGCGGCAAGGGTTTCCCGTGAACCGTCTTCGCTCACCGCGTTCGCCACAACCCGGCCCACGGTGACGACCAGCAGCTGAGTAATCAGGACCGTCACCACCAGGCCGAGCCCGAGAATGAAGACGGCCCGGCGGCGGTTGCGCGCCAGCCAGATGGTCAGTCCCACCAGGGCCGCGGCGATCAGGAGGCTGGCGACGGTGACGATGTCGAAGACCCTGACCACCTGGCGCACCGACTCCAGGTTTGACATGCGCACGAGCGGCATCTCGGAGAAGTCGGGAGGCAGGTTGATCCCGAGCCGCTCCTCGAGGACCCGGCGCACGACGTCCCCCGCGTCCACGTCGGATGGATCGGGCAACTCAAGATCGTCGGGGAGGATGCCAACGTCAATGAGCCGCTGGAGGCCGACGATGATCACGGGCAGCACGCTGATGCTGAGCTCGCCATCGGTGCTGTCGAGGACCGAGTCTCCCCGCAGGACACGGACCAGGGCGGTATGGGCAACCCGATTCGCCGCCGCCCAACCGTTGACGAACACATCGGAGTCCATGAAGGCGCCGATCTGCTTCTGAATCCAGTCCCGGATCAGCGGCTTGACGAGGCGCGGGACGTCGAACTCGTCGACCACCCGGTCGGCCAACTGGCCGCTCAGCTCCTCCTGGACCTGGGGGTTGGCGGGGACCCGGCTGACGACAGTGACGTACCGGTCGGTGTTCAGCGCGACCTGGTGGACCCACAGCGTCGCGGCGGAGAGGGTGATCGCAATACAGGTGATCACGCCCAGGATGCCCAGCAGGACGTTGTGCCGGCGAGTATGGGTTGGTGCGGTCACATTGGCAGGATACGCGCGTTGCCGCGGGCTGCCCATGCCCCGGGAATGGGCCAAGATCGGTCCTGACGTGACCGATGGCACGATTCCCTCGATCCCCACGCTCGAGACCGAGCGACTGATCCTGCGCCCGTTCGGCGAGGCCGACGCGGCCACGTTCTGCGAGCTGATGCAGGACCCGGACGTGGTGCGGTTCATCGGGGACGGCCAGACCCCGAGCCGCGAGGACTGCTGGCGGGCGGTGGCCGGCTGGCTGGGCCACTGGATGCTGCGCGGGTATGGGCCATGGGCCGTGACGGAGCGGGCGAGCGGGACGTTCGTGGGGCGGGTCGGAATCCACTTTCCGGAGGGTTGGCCCGGGCCGGAGCTCGGGTACGCGCTCGGCAAGCCGTTCTGGGGAAAGGGCTACGCGACCGAAGCGGCCCGGGCGGCGCGCGACTGGGCGTTTGCCGAGCGTGACTTCCCCGAGCTGATCAGCCTTATTGACCCGCTCAACCTGGCCTCGATCGGGGTCGCCACCCGGGTGGGCGAGACGCTCCGCGGCCCGGGCGAGCTCCGCGGGCACCCGCTCCTCGTGTACGCCATCACCCGTGCGGAGTGGGAGGCGCAGCGCGCAGCCGGCTGACGCTCCGCTCGGGGGCCTTCAGCCGGCGAGCGCCTCCAGGACCGGGAGATCGACCGTGTCGCCGGACGGGGTCAGCGCGATGAGCGCGACGTGGTCCGCTCCCGCTGCCAACCGCTCCCCGAGCTGCGAGCGGAGGGCGTCGGCGTCTCCCCACGCCACCATGGCATCCACGAGGCGGTCGCTGCCCGGCTGCCCCCAATCGGTTTCGACGAACCCCTGTTCCGCCCACGCGGCCTGGTAGTTCGGGGTGCGCAGGTACGGCTGCAGGTACTGGCGAGCCGCCACTCGCGCCGACACCGGATCGGTCTCGAGAACGACCGGCATGCTGACGGCAAGAACCGGGCGCTCGTCCCGGCCCGCCAACGAGGCCGCGATGTCGAGCACGCCCCGGGTCCACGCGAGGCGCTCGGTGGTGACGAGGTACGGAAATGCGCCGTCAGCTGCGGTGGCGGCGAGGGTCAGCATCCGCTCGCGGAGCGCGGCCAGGATGACCAGGGGCTCGGGCATCCCATCGGGCATCGGTCCCTTGTACTTCGCCGCGTGGTAGCCCTCGAGGTACTCCCGCATGTGGGTCAGCGGCCGCTCGTAGACGTGGCCGCGCAGCTTCTGGGCCAGGTGGAGGTGGGAGACGCCCAGGCCCAGGGTGAATCGCCCGCCCGTCGCCTCCTGGAGGGTGAGCGCAGCCATCCGGGTGGTTTGCGCATCGTGGCCCCAGATGCTGACGATGGCGGTGCCGAGACCGATGGACGAGGTCACGCCCGCCAACAACCCAATCAGGCTGAACGGTTCGCGGCCCGCCGACTCGGGCACCCACAGGGTCTCGTACCCGAGCTGCTCAACGCGTGCGGCAAAGGCCAGCAGGTCGGTGATGGCGAGCGAATCGGGATCGATCCAGACCCCGACCTGCCCGAGCCCCCGGTCTCCGTTGGCCATGGACCGATGCTACCCGGTGGCCGCGCCAAAGCGGTAGCGGAGGAACAGCTCGTCCTCGTGGCGGTGGACGCTGACCAGGTCGGCCGGCCGGGGGGACTGGTCCGGGGGCTGCGGGGCGATCATGGGCAGCCCCTCCCCGCCGAGCAGCCACGGACCGACCGTCCAGAACAGCTCGTCGATCAGCCCGGCCGCGTGGAAGCGGGCGTTCACGGTGGGGCCGCCCTCGAGCAGGACGGAGCGGATCCCCCGCTCGTGCAACGCGCCGAGCAGCCAAACCGGCTCCGGGTGGAATGTCGGGGCAACCAGGACCTCGGCCCCGGGGACGTAGGTGGGGCCGTCCACGCCGACCACCACCAGTCGGGGCTGTTCGGTGTTGAACCAGCGCCCCTCGGTCGGAATCGGTTCGGTCCCGCCGATGACCACACCGAGCGGCTGCGGCGGACGTCCCGCGGCGACCCGGGCTGCGGCCAGGTCGGCGGGCACATCGGTCCATCCGCCCACCGAGCGGAGCGTGCCAACGCCAATCGCCACCGCGTCGGCCCCCACCCGCAACAGGCGCATGAGCCGCCGGTCAGCGCGATCTCCAATCTCGTCGGTCGTCCCGCTCCGCTGGGCCCGTCCGTCCAGGGAGGTGACCATGTTCAGTCCCACCCATGGGCGATCCGCCGGCGGCTCGGGGAGGGCCAGGTCCGCGAACGCGGCATCCAGCTCGAGGTCAGTCGCCGGGTCGGGCCATAACCGATCAATGACGAACATCCCACCATGCTAGTGGCCGGGGCCCGACTCAGGGGAGCAGCGTGAACCGCTCCACGTGGGCTGGTCGCACGATCGCGAAGTCGCGCCGATCCAGCGTGTAGAGGCGCGTGATCCCAAGCCGTTCGGCGAGCGCGACCATCGCCGCGTCCACGAAGCCCAGGTCAGCGTCCCGGTAGGTCTCCAGCACGGAACGGACTCTGGCGAAGTCAGCATCGGTAAGCGGCTCGAGCGCCCAGTCCGACGCGGCCAGACTCTCGAGAAACGCCAGTTCCGCCGTGGGCCCGCCGCGCCCGTTCAGCAGGTGGCAGATCTCAGGCAGCACGGCCTGCGGCACGACCACGGCTTCACGCTCTCGCCGCAAACCGGCGCGGACCCGTCGATGGGCATGGTCCGTCCGATCCGCCAGGGCGTAGAGGGCGCTGGTGTCGACCAAGACTGCTATCGCCGATCCTCCTGGCCGCGCGTCCTCCAGGGCAGCTCAGCACGGAGGATCTCCTCGTCGCGGCCGGCCACATTGCCCGGGCCCGAGATGATGCCAACGAAGGACGGCAGCTCCCTATCCGTCTCTTCTGCGGCGTCGGCCACGTAGCGCTCCATGGCCTCGCGGATGACGTGCGAGGTGGGCACGCCCGAGCGCCGGGCGAGACGCTCCAGCTCGGTCAGGATCTGCGGGTCCAGGAGGACCGAGGTGCGCCGCATGGCATATATGCTAGCACATCCCCACCCACGCCAGCTCAGTCGAAGATGCGCTCCAGGTGCCAGGTGCCGCGGATCTCGTCGAGGAAGACGGTGCACAGCAGCCCGTCGCGGGTGACGAGCTTGAAGTAGGCGCGGGCGACGGGCTCGCGCCACCAGTCGTCGACCAGGCGCCAGCGGTTGCAGATCCCGATCTCGCCATGGGTCTCGCCGTCCAGCCGGAGGCGGATGGGGGTGCCGGCCTCGTCGGTGTCGACCTGGACCAGCGGGTGGGTGGCGTACAGGCGGGTCATGGCTCGTGACCGATCTCGACCAGCCGCGACTGGCGTTCGGGAAGCGCCGCATTTGGCCGATCGGCCACGGCTCGCCATAGGCGACCTTCCCCAAAGCGGGCGCCGACCCGTTCCAGCGACCAGCGCAGCTCCTCCCATCGGCCGGCCTGCGGCTCGAAGGCAGGCAGCTGGCGGGCGGCAGGGTTGGTGAGACGGTCCAGGACGAGGGTGAGGGCCGTGATCCGGGGTTCTTCCTCGTGGTCCTCGATCACGCCGGCGCTGGCACCCCGGACCTGCGCCTCCAGACGGGCCAGTAACAGGCGCGTAATCCAGTCGGGATCGGTCGAGGGCTCGGGGAGGGACAGGGTGACGGTGAGCGGCACCGCGGTCTCCCGCGTCAACACCAGCGTCGCGCGACCCGGAGCGAGATGACGGCCACCAAGCTGGTCGGTCAGGGTGGTCGCCGCCCGACGGAGCGCGAGCGTGATCTCGGTCGTCCCCTCCGCCGACGGCTCGAATCGGGCCGTGGTCGTTAGTTGCTCCGGTCGGCGGCGCGGGACGAGCGGCCGTCCGTCTTCCCCGCGGGCCAGGGCCTGGAGCCGCTCGCCGGGCGCCCCGAACTGGGCGGCCACCGCGGATCGTGGCAGCCCCGCCAGCTGGCCCATGGTCGTCAGCCCGAACAGGCTAAACCGATCCCGCACGGCCGGCTCCGCCGGCAACAGACCGATGGGCATCGGGGCGAGCGTCGCGCGCCCCTCCCCGGCAGGAAGGATCAGGCACGCGGCCCGTGCGGCATCTCCGGGCCGGGCCAGCCGAGCGGCGAGGGATGCCAGCCATCGGTTGTCCCCGATCCCCGCGCGCACCGGGTACACGTCGGCCAGGTTCACCGCCCGCGCCGCGACCCGTCGTTCCGAGCCATGGATCGGTTCCAGGCCCGTCACGTCGACCAGGGCGACGCCCATGTCTACCGCCTCGATCCGCGGGGACAGGTCGTCCAGCCTGTCAAGCAGCGCCTCCCACTGAGCCGTGGTCCCGGGGCCCGGCGCCTCGCCTCGCAGGGTTGGCCACACCAGCGTCAGCACCCGCATCTAGTGCGTCCTTGGACCTCATTTGCAGCCCTTTGCCTTGGGGCTGGAAGAGCCGTCCCTCTGTCCAATGTCCCGGACTTTCGAATCGTTGCCTTGGTTGTCATCGGTGCTACGCTCCGGCAATGGAGTGGATTCGAACGCATCGCCTCGCGGCGGTTTCGTTGGTGGTGTTGGCGGTGGTATTGGCCGTCTGGCTTTTTGTGACTTTTGGCCTTTCGTGCTACGCCACATCCGGTGCTGAGGGCTTCGCATTGGGCCGGGAGTGCCCGTAGAGGAGCACCCCCGGCTCTGTGCTAGTGGGTGGTCCCGTAATACTGGGTATACGCTTGGGTATCGTGGCTGTAGACCCGCTCGTCTTTCTCGACACCCTCGGGACAACCTCCGGTGTCACTCAGGTTGTTGTCCATGATGTAGGCCTCACCGTCTGATGAGTGGCCGACGCGGAGGGCGTGCCCCAGTTCGTGAACGAGCACGCTTTCGAGGTCGATTTCGTTGACACCAGGGCTGCCGGCGCCGCGCTTCCCGGGATTGCGAACACGATTACAAGGGCCAGCAGGATTGCAGTGATACGCTTCACAGTGGATCTCCTTTCGGGGAGGTCTCAGCCGGGAGCATCCGCATCGTTTGTTGGCGAGCGCGGGTGCTTCCGGGGTTTCTGGGATCAAATAGTCAAGCGGCGCGAAGCGTCGGGTCTCCGGGGGGACCGCGAGATCGTTGGCGGATGGCAGTGTCCACAGGTGATCTAGTCCTGGAGCTAGGCGGTGAGGACGGTCAGCGCATGGAGCGGCTCGACGAGCTCGATAACGGCGGACGACGCTTCGGGCTGGGGGGCAGCGAGGGCGGGCAGGAGTGGGTCGATGCTGCGGCCCTCCCCGAAGTACAGGTCGAGCTCGGCATGGCCGTCGGCCAAGGCCCATCGGTGACGCGTGACTGAGGCCTCCACCCGGAGGCCGACCAGGTCGCGGCCCACCGCCAGCCACGACTGACGCTCGAGACGGAGACGAACACCGGCCACCCGGCCGGCGGCTTGGCGCAGGGCCGGCGGGGCGAGGAGCAGGGCGGTGGCATCGGAGCGCGGGAGCAGCGCGGCCAACCGCTCGAATCGCGGCGCTGACGAACCGTCGAGGTCCAGCACCAGCAGGGCGAGGAGGCGGGAGCGAGCCAGCCAGGCGGCCAGCTCCAGGGCCTCGGCCGCGTCGGCGGGACGGACGACGAGCAGCCACTCCAGGCGAATGCCACGCCGGGCGGCGAGAGCCGGGTCGAACGTGCCGGCATGGTCGATCCAGGCCACCAGTCCCCCGGCCGCCTGGCTGGCGGCCGCCGCATCGAGGGCCAGGGACGTGGCGCCATGGCCGGGAGCGGCATCCAGGACGGCCAGCGCGCCCCGCGGCCAGCCGCCGGTGGCCAGGGCCGCGTCCAGGGCGGCGTGACCAGTGGGGACGGCGGGGATCTCCACCTTCCCGGGGAGCGGGGCCACGCCGCGCCGCAGGCCGCGCTCGCGAAGCGCATCGAGCACCTCGGGGAGCGGCTGGGGGGCGTGGAGGGTCACATCGGTCAGTTTAATAGAACAGATGTTCTACGACAATCCCCCGGAGGCTCTGAAACGGCCGAAATCGGGCCTTCTAGACCCCGACGTCCCTCCGCCGGAACCCGAACACCGCGACCACCACGAAGATCAGCCCACCCACGCCCAGGACGGCGGCATGGACCGGGTCGAGCCCGTGCCGAAGCGGGTTCGCGCTGAAGTAGTAGTAGAACGGCGACAGCTTCTGGAACGGCTCGAGCACCTCGACCAGCGGCGCCAGCGAGTTCCACAGGTACCCGAAGATGCCGATGAACGCTCCCAGGCCGATGGCCAGCCCGCGCGTCCCGGTAGAGGCGCCGATGGCCAGGCCCAGGCCACCCATGAAGAAGCCGAACAGCGCCGCGCTCAGGTTGATGGCGGCCAGGTGCCACACGTCGATGTTCATGTTCGTCGGCAGGGACGCGAGATACGTCGCCACCCACAGCACGAGACCGAGCACGGCCAGGCCGATGACCATGGCCAGCGCCTTCTCCACGACCACCCGTGATCGCGCCACCGGGTTGGAGAGCAGCATGTCCAGGGTCCGGTTCTCCTCCTCGCCCGCGATGGCCCCTGCACCGGCGAAGACCCCGTAGAACAGGAACAGGATCGGAACGACGGCCCCATACAGGTTGGCGTTCAGGTAGCCGACGGCGGAGAGCATCTCCGAGTCGCCGATGAGCCGAAGAATCGCATCCGGCAGTCCCTTGAGCAGCTCCTCGAGGCCGGGCACGTCCTTGAGGAACGGGTAGAACAGGACGGTCATCACGCTCAGGCCGACCAGGCCGAGCGCCCACCACACGAGCCCGCGCATCCCATCGCGGAGGGTCCGGGCGGTGATCGTGCCGAACATCGGTCAGGCGTCCGTTTCTGCTTCGGCTGTGTCGCGGAGTCGGCCCGGCGTAGTAGGTCAGGAACACCTCTTCCAGGTCCTGTTCGCGACTGAGGATGTTCAGCACCGTGTAACGCGAGGCGAGCTTGATGATCTCGTCGACCGATCCCTCGACCGTGAGCTCGAGCATTCGACCGTCAGGCCGTGCCTCGACCACGCTCGGGAGGCGACGGAAGTCATCGGCCGGGACGGGGGCATCGAAGTGGAGCTCCAGCTTGCGGCGCGCCTGGCGCTTCAGGGTCTCGACCTCGGACACGACCGCGATCCGGCCTTCGCGGACGATCCCCACCCGGTCGGCGACCCGCTCGACCTCGGCCAGCACGTGCGAGGACAGGAACACGGTGCGGCCATCGGCCCGCACCTCGTCGAGGATTCGGTAGAACTCCTGCTGGACGAGCGGGTCGAGGCCGGTGGTCGGCTCGTCGAGGATGACCAGGCTGGGCCGATGCATGAGCGCCTGGACGAGTCCCACCTTCTGCTTGTTACCGTGGGAGAGCGCCTTCACGGGTCGATCCAACTCGCACTCGAGCCGCTCGGCAAGCTCCTCGGCCAGGCCCAGGTCGCGAACGCCGCGCAGCGCCCCGAAGTACCGCAAGAGATCGCGTCCCGTCATCCGGGGGTACAGCGCCATCTCGCCCGGGAGGTAGCCAACCTCGCGCCGGAGCTGGACCGAGGAGCCGTGGGCCGGCTGCCCCAGGATGGATGCGTTGCCCCGCGTAGGGCGGATGAAGTCCAGCAGGAGGCGGATGGTGGTCGACTTCCCGGCCCCGTTGGGGCCGAGGTAGCCGAAGATCTCGCCCCGGCGAACCTCGAGGTCGATCTCGACGATCCCCCGCCGCTTGCCGTAGAACTTGGTCAGTCCCTCGGTCCGGATGGCAGGCGCGTCCGCGACGGTGTTCGTCATGAGAGCATCATTCTAAGGGTCGGCGACGGCTCACCGGATGCCCCGTGCTATCCTGCCCGGCGCCTCGTCGCGCGCCTCGGAAGGCGCCCCGTGGGGATGTAGCTCAGCTGGGAGAGCACTGCGTTCGCATCGCAGGGGTCAGGGGTTCGAGTCCCCTCATCTCCACCATCCCAACCCCCGACCGTTGCCTAGTTGTAGGGCGTGACCATCGGGAAGTTGAAGTCTCCCTCTTCGGTGACCTGGTCCGCGGGTGGCGCGCTGATGTCGACCGACTGGTTCCAGTTGCTGAAAGCCGCGGTGAAGCTCGTAGCATTGGGACCGCCGACATCTGCTCCGGCCGAGACCGAGCGCAGCCACAGGCCGTTCTGCTGGA
Organism: uncultured Chloroflexia bacterium; assembly: GCA_963816215.1. GTDB lineage: Bacteria > Chloroflexota > Limnocylindria > QHBO01 > QHBO01 > DASTEQ01. Next base: position 58,957 of record CAWFKB010000010.1, read on the forward strand.
AGAGCAGGTCCACGACCAGCGGGCCGCGGAGAAGGTCAGTCGGATCCATCCCGGTCCCGACGCCGAAGAGGCTCATGTCCCCGTTATCGCCCCTGCCGTCGCCCATGCTGTCGAGGTAGTGCTGGAGCAGGGCCTCGCTCGAGACGGTGACCTGGACGTGGTAGCAGGTGTCGTCGCCGCACGGCGCTTCGTCGAGCGTCTCGGCCGTCACGCCTTCGGTGGCCAGGAACTCGGTCACCTTGTCGGCAATCTCGGAGTCGGTCGGCGGCTCGTGGCTGCCGTCTTCGCTGCCATCGGTCTGGTCTGATGCCATGTGGACCCACTTGGCACCGGTCATCGAGGTGAGGACCCATGTGTCGGAACCGATGACGATGGCCTCCCCGCTCAATCCGAACATGCCCGGCAGCTCGAACGTAACGTGCGCCGATGTGGCCGGGACGTCCACGTCGCCCTCGACCGTGACGCCATCCAGGGAAACGTTCATGCCCGAGCTCGGATCGGCCGCTCCGCCGGTGACACCCACCGAAAGGTGGACGGTGTCGCCGTCGGCCGTGGCCTGGGCGCCCTGGGTGAGGATGTCGGCCGGATCGGTCAGCGTGGCGCCGCCGCCGATGGCGTAGGCCGCGAGGATCCAGAAGAAGACGAGGCTGATGCCCACCACCGCGAACGGGAGGGCGCGGGAGCTCATGTTGCTGGTCACCCGGGCAGGATATCCGGTCCACCCCAATCGAGCCATCGACCGATGGTCCTGCCGCGTCATGATGGACCGATGAAGGCCGTCGTCACCGGGGGGTCCGGGTTCATCGGTCTGTCGCTGGTCCGCCTGCTGAAGGCGCGTGGGGACGAGGTGGTGGCCATCGTCCGCTCGGTGGGGCGGGCCGAGACCCTGCGCGAGATGGGCTGCACCCTGGTCGAAGGCGACCTGGCCGCCATGCCCGCCGATGCGCTGACCGATGCGCTGCGCGGCGCCGATGCGCTCTTCCACATTGCGGGCAGCTACCGGCTGGGGATCCCCGAGTCGGAGCACGTGGCGATGTTCGCCGCGAACGTCGTTGCCACCCGGGCGGTGCTCGACGCGGCGGTGGCCGCCGGCGTGCCGCGGATCGTGTACGTGTCCACCGCGAACGTCATGGGAGACACGCACGGCCAGGTGGTGGACGAGACGTACCGGCGGCCACAGCCGCCCGTGTTCCTGTCGTACTACGACGAGACGAAGTACCTGGCCCACCAGGCCGCGGAGGAGCGGATCGCGGCCGGGGCACCAGTTCTGATTGCCATTCCGGGGATGGTCTACGGGCCGGGCGACCATTCGGAGGTCGGCGGCGTCATCCGCCAGGCCATGACGGGTCGCCTGTCCATCCTCAGCGCGGCGGACCTGGGTGGATCGTTCGTCCAGGTGGAGGACGAAGCCGCCGGGCTGCTGGCCGTCCACGACCGCGGCGTGATCGGTCAGTCGTACCTTCTCGGGGGCGAGATCGCGACGCTCGGGGAGGTCGTGCGCCGGGCCGCCGCCCTGGCCGGACAGAAACCGCCCTCGTTCACCACCCCGTCCTGGGCGATGAAGGCCATGGCCCCGCTCGGCGCGCTCATCGGTCCGGCCGTCGGCAGCCAGAACCTGGCCGAAGTCATCCGGTCCTCGGACGGGGTGACGTACTGGGTCTCGTCCGAGAAGGCCAAGCGCGAGCTCGGCTACGCGCCGCGCGACCTGGAGGCCGGACTCCGGACCCTGCTCCCCTGACGTCTGATTGAGGCCGCCAAAGGGGCTGCCGTATACTCCGGCCCGAACGCGTTGACGCGGGAACAGTAGGTGCGCGCCTCGCCCACAGCGAGCCGGGATGGTGGGAGCCGGCAGCGACAGAGCGCCGAACTCGCCCGCCGAGCAACCGGTGACGAGCCGGTCGGGTGGCGCCCGATAGCACGCCGACGAGTGGACCGACCGTGGGGTTGTAGCTCAGCTGGGAGAGCACCTGCATGGCATGCAGGGGGTCGGGGGTTCGAGTCCCCCCAGCTCCACCACCATCGGTCAAGTCATGGTGGTACCGCGAGGCTGACCCCCTTCGTCCTGACGAAGCGGGGTCGCGTTTTCTGTCTGAACCGATACGAACGGGAGCCGCGGTGGCATCCATGACCATCTCCCCCATCACCGAGCACACGACGGCCGACGGCCGTCAGTGGACGCTGCGCCCCGCCCGTTCCGAGGACGCGGAGCCGCTGGCGCGGTTGTATGCCGCGGTCCGGGCCGAGGGCCGCTGGCTGGTGACCCCGCCGAACGCGATCAATCCCCCGTCCGAGGCCTTCTTCATCGCGGAGCTGATCCGGGCGGACGAGTCGGCCGTGCTCATAGCGGATGCGGACGGCTCGGTGGTCGGAAACGCGCTGGTCATGTCGGATCGCGACGTCAGCTCACGCCACGTCGGCGTCTTGTCGATCACGGTGGCCGATGGCTGGCGGGACGTGGGGATCGGCACCGCCCTGGTCGCCGCGACGCAGGACTGGGTTCGGAGCCGCGGCCTGTCGCGGCTCGCGCTCAGCGTTTTCCCGGACAACGCGCGGGCAATCGCGGTCTACACCCGGGCCGGATTCGTCGAGGAGGGGCTGCGGCGCTGGCAGTTCCGCCAGGCCGACGGCACGTACCGCGATGAGCTGCTGATGGCCTGGTTCCCGGCCGAGGAGGGAGCGCCATGAGCAGCGAGACGGGGCGGCACGAGCGCCTCGACCCGGCGAGCTACGAATCGAAGTGGCGCGAGCGCTGGGAGGAGGACGAGCTGTACCGCGCTCGGGATGACGCCCCCGATCCGTTCTACCTGCTGACCATGTACCCGTACACCTCCGGCGACGTGCACATCGGTCACTGGTATGCATCGGTCGGCCCGGACATCGTGGCCCGCATGCATCGGATGCAGGGCCAGCACGTGATGCTGCCCATGGGCTTCGACTCGTTCGGGCTGCCGGCGGAGAACGCGGCCATCGATCGGGGTGTCCATCCGGCCGAATGGACGTACGCCAACATCGATCGGATGCGGGCCCAGTTCCGCACGATGGGCAACTCATGGGACTGGTCGCGCGAGGTGGTCGCCTCCGACCCGGAGTTCTACCGGTGGACGCAGTGGCTGTTCATCCAGTTCTACAACGCGGGCCTGGCGTACAAGGCCATGGCCCCGGTGGACTGGTGCCCCAAGGACCAGGTGGTCCTGGCCCGTGAGCAGGTCCTGGGCGCGGACCGTCGCTGCTGGCGGTGTGACACGCCGGTCATCAAGCGCGAACTGGAGCAGTGGTTCTTCCGAATCACGAAGTACGCCGACGAGCTGCTCGACTTCACCAACCTGGACTGGCCCGAGCCGATCCTGCTCATGCAGACCAACTGGATCGGCCGATCGGAGGGGGCTGAGATCGACTTCGCGGTGGCGCCTTCGCCGGCCCCGTCTGGAACCGATACCGATGGGGTGGCCCCCATCCGGGTCTTCACCACCCGTCCGGACACGATCTTCGGGGCCACGTTCATGGTCCTCGCCCCCGAGCATCCGCTGGTCGCGCGGCTGACCACCGACGATCGACGGGTCGAGGTGGAGGCCTACGTCGCCGCGGCGCGGCGCGAGACGGAGATCGAGCGCCTGTCCACCGAGCGGGATCGGTCCGGGGTGTTCATCGGTTCGTATGCCGTCAACCCGCTCAACGACGAGCGGATTCCGGTCTGGATCGCGGACTACGTCCTGCCCGGCTACGGTACGGGCGCGATCATGGGCGTGCCCGCGCACGACGTGCGCGACTTCGACTTCGCGAGCCACTACCAGCTGCCCATCCGGTTCGTGGTCGCACCGCGGGGCGTGGAGCCGGACACGAGCACCGCGTTCATCGCGCACACCGACGACGAGGTGCTGATCAACTCCGGCGCCTTCACCGGGATGACAGCCGCGGACGGCATCAAGGCCATCACCGCCCACCTGGCCGAGCGCGGGCTGGGCGAGGCGAGCGTGACGTTCAAGATCCGCGACTGGCTGGTGAGTCGGCAGCGGTACTGGGGCGCGCCGATCCCGATCGTGTACTGCGACGTCCACGGGCCACAGGTGGTCCCCGAGGATCAGCTGCCGGTCCTCCTGCCGCCCGACGTGGACTTCGCGCCGACTGGCGTCTCTCCCCTGCAGTCCCATCCGGGATTCCTGAACGCCACCTGTCCGGTGGGCGGGGAGCCGGCGCGGCGCGAGACCGACACGATGGACACCTTCGTGGACTCGAGCTGGTACTACCTGCGCTACTGCTCCCCGCGGAACGAGACCGCAGCGTGGGACCCGGAGGCCATGCGCCACTGGATGCCGGTCAACCTGTACACCGGCGGCGCGGAGCACGCCGTGCTGCACCTGCTGTACAGCCGCTTCTTCGTGAAGGCCCTGCGCGACATGGGCCATCTCGCGTTCGACGAGCCCTTCCTCGCCCTGCGCAACCAGGGCCAGATCCTTGGCGCCGACCACCAGCGCATGAGCAAGAGCCGCGGCAACGTGGCCAACCCCGACGACCTGGTGGCCCGCTACGGGGCGGACACCGTCCGCGTGTTCCTGATGTTCATCGGCCCGTGGGACCAGGGTGGCCCGTGGTCGTCCACCGGGATCGAGGGCGTGTCGCGCTTCCTGGCCCGGGTGTGGGCGGTGGCCCAGGCGCCGATCATCGAGGTCGTGGCCGACGTGCCTGGCATTCCGCCCTTCAACCCCATGACGGCGGAGATCCCGGGCACCGGCCACACGAACGCGGACGTCATGCTCGCGACCATCGAGGGCTCCAGCCGCAACCTGATGCGGATCACCCACCAGACGATCCGCGACGTGACCGAGGACTACCGCTCGTTCCACTTCAACACGGCGATCTCGCGGCTCATGGAGCTGACGACGGCCCTGATCGCGTCACGGGACGGCGGGATGGCCGGGACGGAGACCTACCACCAGGCCGTCGAGACGCTGCTCCTGCTGCTGGCGCCGGCCGCGCCACACATCACCGAGGAGCTGTGGGAGCGGCGGGGTCGCGAGTATTCGATCCATCAGCAGGTGTGGCCGGTGGCCGATTCCGCGCTGGCAGCCGAGGACACCGTGGAGCTTCCGGTCCAGGTGGACGGCAAGTTGCGCGACCGGTTGCGGGTGGCGCCCGACACGTCGGCCGAGGAGATCGAGCGCCTGGCCCTGGCCTCCGAGCGCGTCCAGGCCTACCTGAAGGGTCAACCTCCCGTTCGCGTGGTCCAGATCCCCGGTCGATTGGTGAACGTCGTCACTCGCTGAGCCTGATAGCCCCGCGGTAACCGCGAGGTAACAGGCCAGCCCATAGGCTGCCGGCCTGCTTCCGAGGCCCGGCGTCGAGTGCCCGGGCGTCGGGTTTCGGACGCAGACACCACTGCTCGCCTCCACGTGGGAGGCACATGAACCGATTCGACGTGGTGACCCTCGCGGCGGTGGCGGTCGCGATCGTGCTGGCCGGGGCCGCGAGCTTCGCGCTGGTGGCGGGTAGCAGCCCCGCGGCAGTGCCGTCACGGGCGCCCGATCCGTGGGCGACCGGCGGGGCGGAGCTCCGACCGACGGGAGCGGTGGCGGAGACGCGCTGATCATCGACGTCGAGGGCGGCGTGACGCATCCCGGGATCTGGGAGCTGCCATCCGGATCGCGCGTGGCCGACGCCCTGGCCGCGGCCGGCGGGTATGCCGAGAGCGCCGACCTGGCAGCCGCCGCGCAAACCCTGAACCTGGCTGCCAGCCTGGTGGACGGACAGCAGATCTACGTGCCGGTCCGTCGGGGCCGCGCCGCCGGGTGGCGGCACCGGGCGCGGCCGGTGGGCTCGTCAACCTGAACCGGGCCACCCAATCGGAGCTGGAGGCGCTTCCCGGCATCGGTCCGGTCACGGCCGGCAAGATCATCGCCGCCCGCACCGAGCAGCCCTTCGCGACCCTCGATGAGCTCGTCAGCCGCAAGGTGCTGAGCGCGCATCAGCTCGAGCAGATCGCCGACCTGGTCACCGTTCCGTAGCCGAATCCGTGGATCGCCCCGGGGCGTGGCTGCTGCCCGGCCTGCTGGCAGGAGTCATGGCCGGCATTGGCCTGGCCGATGCCGGATGGCTGGGACTGGGCCTGGCCGGCATGGTGATCCTGGGCGCCTGCGGTACCGCCCTGGCGACGCTGATCCTCCCCACCCGGACGGTGGCCGTTGCCGCGGTGGCGGTCGCGTGCCTGCTCGGCACGATCGTGGGTGGGATTCGGGGCTCGGCCACGCCTGGTACCGGGCCTGCGAACGTGGCGGCCCTTCGACCAGGCGCCATTGCGCGGGTGACCGGGGTCGTGGCCGACGATCCGGTCCCCCGTGGCACGACCGAGGACGTCGTGCTGGACGCGGTGATTGCGGACGGGCGGCCGCGGGACGGACAACTGATGGTTGGCATGCCGCGCTCGGTGGTGGTTCGGGCGGGCGACGAGGTCGCGCTCGAGGTCCAGCTGCGCGGACCTCCGCTTGACGCGGACGAAGCGGCATACCGCGATCGACTGCGTCGCCAGGGCATTGGGGCGCTGGGTCGGGCCTACGAGGTGTCGGTCCTCGGTCATCGGTCCAACCCGGTGGAGGACCTGTTTCGCGGCCTGCGGCAGTGGCTGCTGAACGGGCTGGTCACCACGGTTCCCGAGCCGGAGGCCTCGCTGGCGGCCGGGATCCTGCTCGGGGTGCGGGCCGGGATTGATCCCGCCATCCGCGACGCGTTCGCGGTGGCCGGCCTGTCCCACGTGGTGGCCATCAGCGGCTGGAACGTGGCGATCGTGGTCGTCCTGCTGGGCGGGCTCACGAAACCGCTCCGCCGCCGGAGCGGCCCGGTGGTGCCCGCGGTCCTGGCCATGGCCGCGGTGGCCGGCTACGTCGTCCTGGTGGGCGCCTCGCCCGCGGTCGTCCGGGCAGCATTGATGGCCGGTGCGCTGGTGCTGGCCCGGCTGGCCGGGTCGCCGGCCCACGCCGCCTCGGCGCTGATGGGCGCCGTGCTGGTCATGCTCCTCGTCACGCCCGCTGCCCTGTGGGACGTGGGGTTCCAGCTGTCGGCCCTCGCGACCGGCGGATTGATCGTGCTGGGCGCACCGATCGAGGGACGCCTGGAGTGGTGGCCGGCCTGGATCCGGACGCCGGTAGCGCTGACCGTGGCCGCGCAGCTCGCGACCCTCCCCGTCCTGCTGGCGACGTTCGGGCAGGTCTCGCTCGTCGCGCCGCTCGCCAACGTGGCTGTCGTGCCGCTCATCCCCGCGGTCATGGCCGGGGCCGCGCTGGCGAGCGTCATCGGGGGACTCGCCAGCCTCGCGCCGGTGCCGCTCCTGTCGGACGCGGCGAGCTGGCTGTCGGGAGGCATCGCCTGGCTGCCGCTCCGCGGACTGATTGCCGTGGGCACCGGCGCGGCGCAGCTGCCACTGGCCGCGGTGCCCATCGCGGGGAGCGCGGTCCTCACGGCCGCCTGGTACCCGATCCTCGCCCTGCTGGCGCGGCGCTGGCATCGGCGCCCGCCACCGGAGACGCCATCGGCGGTCCCCGTCTCCCCCGACCTGCCCGCCCGGGACCACGCCGGCCCGGCTCTCCCCGAAGCCGCGGCCTTCGCGGCGGCGGCCGCCTGGCTCGCGCGGCCCCGGCGAGCCGCGCTGGTCCTTGGCGCCATCCTGGTGGTGGCCACCGTCCTCACCCGTCCCGACGGCCGCCTCCACCTCACCGTGCTCGACATCGGCCAGGGAGACGCGATCCTGATCGAAGCCCCGGATGGCTCGGTGGCGCTCATCGACGGCGGACCCGACCCCGATCGGACCCTGCGCGAGATCGGCGAAGCGCTGCCGTTCTGGCAACGAACGATCGACCTCGTCCTGCTGACGCACCCGCACCTCGATCACCTGGGCGGCCTGTCCGAGGTCCTGCGCCGATACCACGTTCGCGCCTACGTCGACGGCGGTCGCCCGACCGAGACCGGGCCGCTCCGCCAGCTCCGCGCGGCGGCCGTGGCCAAGCCCGGGATCCATATCCAGAACGCGCTGGCCGGGCAGGTCATCCCGCTGGGCGGTGCGGAGCTGGAGATTCTGTTCCCAACCCCGGCGGACGTGGCCCGTCCCCCACCGATGAGCGACGTGAACAACACCTCGGTCGTGGTGCTGCTCCGGTACGGCGGCTTTCGGGCCCTGCTCGCCGGGGACGCGGAAGCGCCCGTGGAGCAGCTCCTCGCCGACCGGGGCGCGCTCTCCCCGGTGGACGTGCTCAAGGTGGGACACCACGGATCGGATTCCGGAACGACGCCCGCATTCCTGGCAGCCGTCGCGCCGTCGGTCGCGGTCATCTCGGTCGGGATGGACAACGACTACGGCCACCCGCATCGGTCCACCCTCGATCACCTGGCCGCCGTTCCCGGCCTCGCCCTCTTCCGGACCGATCTGGACGGCACGGTCGAAGTCGAGACCGATGGATGGACCTACGGAGTACATACCGATCGCGACACGGGGACCGGGCCGCTCCGGGTCGGGACGCCGCGCGGCGCGGGGCCGGGTACGATCGCCGCATGGCTGTGCACCACCACGACGACTCCCGTGGCGCCGTCCTGTTGGCTCACGGCGACGACGGCTACCGCATTGACCGGGCGGTCGCCGAATTCGCGGACCGGATGGGAGCGACCGATCGGATCGTCCTCGGCCCGGAGCGGACGCCGGACGAATCGATCATCGAGCGGACCGCGCTCGAGGCGGCATCGGTCGGATTGTTCGGATCGCATTGCGTCGTCCTGCGCCAGCCGTTGCGGGCGGCCGGCACGTCCGCGGCCGCCGCCGAGCGCCTGGTGGCACTGGTCGAGCAGCTACCCCCAGGAGCCATCCTGGCCCTGGCCGAGCAGCGGTCCTCGCGGGACGTCACGCGGCCGCCGGCCCTCCTGAAGCGCCTGGAAACGGCGGTCCAGGGCGCGGGTGGAACGGTGATCCCGTGCCCGGCGCCGCGCCGGGACGAGCTGCGGGGCTGGGTGATCCAGCACGCCGCCGAGCTGGAGATCGTCATTCGGCCGGCCGCGGCCGCGCTGCTCGCCGAGCGGATGGGGGGCGTCTGGGAGAACGATGTGGAGCGCGGCGAGCAGACTCGGATGGCAGACACCGAACTGCGCAAGCTGGCCACGGCCGCCGGGGACGAGCCCATCGAACCGGCCCTGGTCGAGGCTCTCGTCCCCGACAGCAAGCCGCCATCGGTCAACGCGGTGGGCAACGCGATCGAGAAACGCGAACCGGCCAAGGCGGCCGAGGCGCTCCGCCGGGCGCTGGCCGAGGGGGAGCCGGTGCTCCGGATCATGGCCGCCCTCGAAGGGCGGATCGTGGACCTGGTCACCGCGCGCGACCTCGTCAGCAGGGGCGCGACCCAGGCCGAGATCATGCGGCGCGTGCGCCCCGGGAACCCGTCGGCCGCCGAGCGGGTGGTCGGCGCGGCCCGTCGGTACAGCGGCAGTGAGCTGGAAGCGATGCTGAACGGCCTGTTCGAGGCGGACCTGGCGATCAAGAGCAACGCAGCCGAGCCCGAGGCCGCGTTGACGGCGTGGCTGGGAACCTACGTGCTGGGGATGCCCGCGGCCACCGGCGCGGGCAGGGTGAACGCCTAGGCGGCGCCGGCGCGCAGCACCCGGTCGCTCTCGATGGCGAACGTGCAGCGCGCGTTCGAGAGGCCCAGGATCCCGATCAGCTGATGGTCGATGTACAGCTGCTTGCAGGGCAGGCACAGGGCGCCGGGGAGGGCGAAGAACAGCCGCTCCTCGATGCTCTCGTCGCGGAACGAAGTGTCGAACACCGACGTCAGGAGGCTCCCGCCGCAATAGCGACAGGTCTCGACGGCGGCGGGTTCTCGCTTCCGAGGGGTGCTCATGGCGGCAACGATGCGGTGCGCGCCACGCGCTCTCAATAGGACCCCCGTACCCGGGGCTGGTACTCGGGGCGTACCCCGCGTTCGCCGCTCAGACGAGGCGGACGACGGCCGGAGCTTCGCTCCACAGCTTTTCGAGGGCGTATCGGTCGCGCTCGTCGGGCGTGAACAGGTGGACGATGACCGAGCCGTAGTCGAGCAGGATCCAGCGCGCGCCCGAACGACCCTCGATCCCGAGCGGCCGCACGCCCTGGGCCCGCAGCTCGTCGTTCAAGGCGCCGGCCAGGCCCGAGACCTGCCGCTCTGATCGTCCGCTGGCGATCACGAAGAAGTCGGCCAGGCTGGTGAGCTCGCCGGTCCGCAGCATGACGACGTCGTTGGCCTTATGGTCGGACACGATCTCCACGATCCGGTGTGCCAGCTGGGATGGATCCAGGTCGGGGTGGAGTGGCGTCAGGTTCGAGGTCGGCTGCTGCAGTTCGGTTCTCCGCTTGGTGTTCAGCGCGGGCTCGGTCCGCGGCGGTACAGGCGACGCTCGAGGATCAGATCCTCGACCGCCCGGGGGACAAGGTAGCGGATGGAGCGGCCAGCCGCCACGCGGCGTCGAATCTGGCTGGCGCTGATGTCCAGCGCCGGCCCACCGAGCAGGTGGATGCGGCTGGCCGCGCGGCCGTGGCGCTTGGCCAGGCTGGCGCGGGTCGGGAACGGCGTGCCGGGACGCGGCCCCACGGCCCACGAGGCCAGCTCGAGGATGCGGTCCGGCTCCCGCCATCGGTCAATTCCGGCCAGGCTGTCCGAGGCCATGACCAAGTACAGCTCAGCCCCTGGGTGGCGGGAGGTGAGCTCGATCAGGGTGTCGACCGTGTAGGAAGGCCCTTCCCGCTCGAGCTCCACCAGGGACACGTCCAGGCGGGCGTCGTTGGCGGTGGCGAGCCGGGTCATCAGCACCCGGTCGGCGGCGTGGCTGATCGAGCGGCCGCGCTTGTGGGGCGGGTTGGCAGCGGGCACCAGGAGGACCCGCGACAGACCGAGCTCGTCGGCGGCCAGGGTGGCCAGCCACAGGTGACCGACGTGGGGCGGATCGAAGGTGCCGCCCAGGACCCCGATCCGCTCGGCACCGGAGCGGCGCGACGAACGCGGTTCGGGGGTGCCGGACGGGCGACCCACCGGCACCAACCGAGGCTTGGCACGGACCGATGGCGGGCTGGTGGTCACTCCTCGTCCCCCCATTCGAGCTCCTGGGCCCCGATGTGGACCATCGTCCCGTCCTGCGCGCCACGCCGGCGCAGCTCGGCGTCGATACCCAGCCGCTCCAGCCGCTGCTGGAAGCGGAGGCGCGACTCCTCGTTCGTGAAATCGGTGCGTGCGGCCGCGCGCTCGATGCTGGCGCCGCGGATCCGCAGGTCCCCGCCCTCGGCGATGACCTCCCACCCCTCGACCGCGGGATCGAACCGATGGACGCGGCGGACCGGCTCCGGCTCGAGCTCGTCGCGGCGACGCTCGGCCTCGGCCAGCGCGTCGGCCAGCGCGTCGCGCAGGCGGTCGAGTCCGGTCCCGTCGTGGGCGGACACGGCGATGGGGTCAAGCCCGGCGGCCTGGAGACGGGCCCGGACGGTGCGCCATCGAGCATGGGCTTCCGGGAGGTCCTGCTTGGTAACCGCGATCCGGAGCGGCCGATCGAGGAGCGTCGGATCGTGGAGCCGGAGCTCGGCGGCCACCGCAGCCCAGTCGGCGGCGGGGTCGTCGGCCGCTCCGTCGATCACGCCCAGCAAGATCCGGCAGCGCTCGACGTGGCGCAGGAACTCGTGCCCCAGCCCGTGCCCCTGGTGCGCGCCCTCGATCAGGCCGGGCACGTCCGCGATCACCGCACTCCGCTCGTCCGCGCCCTCGTCGGCGATCGCGATCACGCCCAAGTTGGGGGTCGTGGTCGTGAATGGGTAGGGACCGACCTCGGGCCGGGCGGCGGTCAGGGCCGCCAACAGGGTGGACTTCCCCGCGTTGGGCGCCCCGACCAGGCCAATCTCCGCGATGAGCTTCAGCTCGAGCTCGATCCAGCTCTCTTCACCGGGGTCGCCCCGCTCGTAATGGCGGGGCGCCTGGTGGGTGGAGGTGACGAAATGGACGTTGCCGCGGCCGCCGCGGCCGCCGCGCGCGACGACCAGGCGGTCACCGGGGGACAGGACCTCGCCCAGCAGCTCCCCGTCGGGATGGGTGCGGGCCACCGTGCCGGGCGGGACCGGGATCACGGAATCGATCCCGTTGCGTCCGTGCGCCCGGCGCCGCGCACCGCGGCCGCCGGACGTGGCCTTGACGTGCGGGGAGCGTTTGTAGGCGGCCAGCGAGGTGAGCCCGGCCTCCGCGACAAGGATCACTGAACCACCCTTGCCGCCGTCTCCGCCGTCGGGACCGCCGCGCGGGACGTGGGCCTCGCGACGCATGGACGGAGAGCCGTCGCCGCCCGAACCGGCGGTGACATGGATGCGGACCTGATCCGCGAACATCAGGCGCCGATCATACGGACCGGCATCAGGCGCGGCCCGGGCGCGGGCTCGCGACCGGCAACCCGGTTACAGGAACCGGAGCGGGTTGACGAGGACCCCGTTGACGATGACCTGGAAGTGGACGTGCGGTCCCGTGCAGATGCCCGTGCAACCGACGGTCGCAATCTGCTGGCCGCGGAGGACGGCCTGGCCGGCGCTCACGAGGATGCCCCCCAGGTGGTTGTAGCCGGTCACCCGGCCGTCGGAGTGCTGGATCATGACCACCAGGCCGCCGCCGTTGTTCGACCAACCGGCAGAAGCGACGGTCCCGGTGTCGGCCGCGACCACCGCGCCACCGGCGGCATGTGCGATGTCCACCGCCAGGTGCCCGCTCCAGAAGTACTGCGAGATGTAGCCGCCGGGGACGGGCCATATGAGCGATCCGTCACCGTCGACGTAGCCCGTTGAGCCGGCCCACGGCAGACTCGCGCCAACCGTGCCGGAGCGAACCGGGGGCGGGGCGGGAAGCGGAATGGCGGCCACCGGTGCCGGGATGGGCGTCGGGATGGCCCGGGTACCGTCCATGACGTCACCCTCGTGGTCCACCGATGGCTCGATGTCGATCGAGAAGCCCGGGTCCTGCTGAGCAGCGGCCTGTTCGGAGACCGCGCCCAGGACCGATGTGACCGGCCGGATCGAGGACGCGTTCAGGAGTCCCTGGGCGCTCAGTACCCCCACCCCCATGCTCGCCACGACAAGCGCGACGACCGCCACGTGCGGAATGCCGCGGGCGGGGATGGCTCGGATCCGACGGCGCAGGGGCCGGGACGGGTCAACCAATAGCGCTGGATCTCCTCGAATGCTTTCGTTGAACAGCACAACACCGGGGCGGTCCAGCGAGACCGGATGGGGCACGGTTTGGCGTTGTGCGGCCCGATGGTAGCAAGGAGGTTAAAGCCCGGTCAACTTTCGAGAGGGCCATGACCTATGGCTGATGGGCGAGCTGGAGGGCCAGGACACCGAGATCGGACAGCACCTGGTCGCCCACCTGGAGGGTCAGCCACGAGATCGCCCGACCCCCTGCTGGTTGCTGCGGCAGGAGCACTTCCAGGTGGACCGATTCGCCCGGCGCCAGTGCCGGAATGGTCACGTCCAGGGGCGCCAGGTCCGGGCTCCGCGCGAGATACGGCTCGTCGGTGAGCCCCCATCCCGCGAGCAATTGGGTCCCGGCCGGCCAGGCCATGGTCCCGGTGTTGGTCAGCGTCAAGCCCAATGGCCCGTCGTCCGGGCCGTTGCCGCCCAGGTCCGGCGCCCAGAACGGTGGACCGCTCGCCCCCTCGACCGTTGGGGCCACGCCCGCCACGCCGTTGAGCACATCGGCGTCGATCCTGACACCGAACTCGCGCGCCGCGAACCAGCTGTCGAGGGCCTTGGCCAGCGCCTCGGCAATGGCCGCCTGGCCAGCGACCGTGGCCAGCAGGTTGGCCTCGGCCTCGAGCGACATGGACCCGACCTCGGCCAGGACGCCGGGCATGAGGCTCCCCCGCCGTGGCTCGCTCGGGTCCCCCGTCTCGGAGGCGGGCGCGATGATGTAGTAGTTCACCGCGTCGATCCCGCGGTCCTGGCGGTCGTACGGCGCCACGGCCGACAGCCCCTGGACCACGTCCTGCTGGACCATGGTCGCCAGTCGCTCCGAGGCAGGCACGCCCCACGGCGTCTCATCGGTCCAGAACGTCTCGGTCGCCGCTACCTGGACCACCTCGCCGTTGTCGGTCAGCGAGTTGATGTGGATGCAGAGCAGGACGTCGGCGCGGGCCAGATTGAGCAGGTCGATGTGGGCGGACAGCTCGTCGCGGGTCCGTGTCTCGGCCGGAACGTCCGGTCCGAACCCGGACACCCCGTCGCCATTGACGTCGCGGAACGGGTCGCCGTTGCAGCCCAGGTCCGGATCCAAGTCGCCGGCCAGTGCGTCGTCGCCGTCGCGGGTCATGACCACGGTTACCCCATCGGCCTCCAGGAGGTCGCGCAGGGCGAGCGAGATGCCCAGGGTCAGCGCCTTCTCGGAGCGGTCCACGGTGTTGTCGTACGGATTGGCCACGCCCCAGTCGAGGCAGCCGCCATGGCCGGGATCAATGCCGACCACGATGGCCGCCGGATTGGGCTCGTACAGACGACTGGACGAGCCGGGCGCGGGGACGACCTCGCCCACGCCGACGGTGGGAGCCGCGCTGACGGCGGCCTGGGACGGGCTCGAGGATGGCGCGGGCGAGGACGCCGTGCAGCCGGCGGCCAGGCCCATCAGCAGGCCGGCGGCGAGGTGGCGCGGCAGCGTTCTCCGGAGGCCGCCTCGCGGCCTCATCGGCCCTCGGAGGCCTCGACGCTCTTGCTGAGGGAGACGAGGAACTCGGAGTTGTTCTTCGTCTTGCCCAGGCGCTGCATGAGGAGCTCGATGCCCTCGTTGGGGCCCACCGCGCTGAGCATGCGGCGCATGGTCCACACCATCTTCAGGGTGTTTTCGTCGAGGAGCAGCTCCTCGCGGCGGGTGCCGGAGCGGAGCACGTCGAGAGCGGGGAAGATCCGCTTCTCGCTGAGCTTGCGGTCGAGGACGAGCTCCATGTTGCCGGTCCCCTTGAACTCTTCGTAGATGACGTCATCCATGCGCGAGCCGGTGTCCACCAGGCAGGTGGCGATGACGGTCAGGCTGCCACCGCCCTCGATGTTCCGCGCCGCGCCGAAGAAGCGCTTGGGCGGGTACAGCGCGGCCGGGTCCACGCCACCGGACAGCGTCTTGCCCGAGGCCGGAAGGGCCAGGTTGTAGGCGCGCGCCAGGCGGGTGATGGAGTCGAGCAGGATGACCACGTCGCGCCCGGTCTCGACCTGGCGCTTGGCGATCTCGAGCGTCATCTCCGCGACGCGGGTGTGGTTCTCGGTCGGCTCATCGAAGGTGGAGGCATAGATCTCGCCCTGCACCGAGCGCTGCATGTCGGTGACTTCCTCGGGGCGCTCACCGATGAGCGCGACCATGAGCAGCGCGTCCTTGTGGTTCTCGGTGATCCCGTGGGCGATGTTCTTGAGGACGGTCGTCTTGCCCGCCTTGGCCGGGGACAGGATCAGGCCGCGCTGTCCCTTGCCGACGGGTGCGATCAGGTTGATGAGGCGCTGGGTGAGGTTCTTGGGGTCGATCTCCAGGTCGAACATCTCGTCGGGGAAGACGGGCACCAGCGAGTCGAAATGCGGGCGACGGCGCGCCAGCTCGGGATCGATGCCGTTGACCGTGTCGACCCGCGCCAGGCCCCAGTAGCGTTCCTGGTCCTTGGGTGGGCGGCTCTGGCCGACGACCCGGTCGCCGGTGCGCAGGCCGAAGCGGCGCACGATGCTGTTGGACACGTACAGGTCGTCCGGGGAGGGCATGACCCCGTGGCGGCGGATGAAGGCAAAGCCCTCGTCCACGATCTCGAGGATGCCCGCCACCTCGCCCACGACCGTCTCGTCACGCTGCGGGCCCTGGGCCAGCGGCACGGCGTCGAGGAGCTTGAGGACGAGGTCCGAGTGCTCGAGGCCGTCGGCCTCGATGCCGTAGTCGGTGGCGAGGTCACGGAGCTCCTCGATCGACTTTTCCTGGAGCTCGGCCAGGGTCAGGACCGGCTCATCATCGCCGCCCTGGGGAAAGCCACCGGCATAGACCGATGCGTAACCGCTGCCGCTGGAAAATTGGCGGCGCTGTTGGAAGTTCCCGCGTGGTCCGGTATGGCGGCGCGGCCCACCCTCGGGGCGACGGCGTTGCCGTCCGCGTCGAGGCTGGCGAGATTCATCACTCATGGAATAGGGGTCTCCGTCAACGGGGAACCGGAATGCAAGTCAGGCCAATAGCCCGCTGCGGGGTCCGGAAGGGAATGCTCGGCGTCCGGTCAGACCTTGCGGCTCCCGGCTCGGGTCGTGATGTTCGGCCCGCCGTAACCACTCAGCTCGCCGATCAGTTGCGCTCGGATCTGGCGCAGGACCGGCCGCCAATCGAGACGATCATACCCGAGCGAGGCAACGACGTTCTCGGCTGATGGTCCTAGCCCGTCATGCCACATCCCGCGCAGAAACGCGCCGGCCTCGCCGCTCCGCCACCAGGTGCGACCGAACCGTTCGCGGAGGGCGGCCGACAGGCTGCCCTCCAGCAGCCAGGCGCGCAGGTACTTGGCGGCATACAGCCCGTCATCGACGTCCGACAGGTACGACGCCTCGGGCGTGATCACCCCGGTCAAGAGGCCCAGCAGGCCGGAATACTCGGCACGCTGGATGGCCGGCGCATCGCCGCGGTGCAGGCGGAGCTCGTACAGGAGCTTGGCCGTGTAGCGGCGCAGGAAGAACAGCTTGCGGAAGGCGGCGAAGTCGAGCCAGCCGGGAACCTGGTCCGGTGCCATGCGGAGCTCATCGGTCAGCCAGTCCGGCTCGTTCATGAGGTACTGGAACAGGAATGCCCACCCTTCGGTCACGCTCTCGTCGCCCACCACCCGATCGGCAGGCGGCAGGTCGGCGCTGATGTGGGCGAAGTGCTGGAGATGGCCCATCTCGTGCAGTGCTCCGTCGAAGTCGTCGTACCCGCCGCGAGGCTGGACCACGAGGCGCACGTCACCGGGGACCCGGATGGGAGCGCAGAACGCGCGCGGCGACTTTCCGGGCCGCGGCTCGAGGTCGAGCGTGGTCCCCTCCTGGGTGGCGAGGTCGATCCCCAGGCCGCCGAAGACCTGGGCCAGGACGGGCATCAGGCGCGCGGCTTCGAACAGCTGGTCAAAGCCGCGACCGCGGAGCAGGTGGCTCAGGTCCGCCACCGTGGCGTCGCCTCCCTCGATCTCGATCAGGGCCAGGTAGCGGCGGAGCGCGGCGTAGTAGATCGTCTCCGACTCGGTCAGGAAGGCGCCGAGATCGGCGGCCAGCCCGTCCGGGTCAAGGCCGGTGGCCTCCACTACCAGGGCCACGTAGTCATTCGCGCCCAGGGCCCGGGCTGCGGCATGCAGCCGCCCCCATCGGGCCTCGCGCATGGGGTTGATGGCCTCGATCGCCATCCGGTACCGCTCGTCCAGCGCATTGCGCTCGTCGCGGTCGCTGATCTCAGCGACCCGGATGGACGCCTGGCGGTAGCCGATCCGCTCCCCGCGCCACACGATGATCGCCGTGGATTCAGCGGTTGCGATGCGATCGGTCAGGTCGGCCGCAGCCCGCTGGAGATGGCCCTGGATGGCGAGGCCCAGCAGGCGGCGGGCGCGGATCGCCGCCGGCCCGCTGCCGTTCACCGCGGTGCGCAGGCCCTCGATGGCCGACTCCGAGAACAGGCCGGCGTGTGCTTCGTAGACCGAAGCGAGGTCCATCTCGGGGTCGAGCCCGGCCAGATTGTCGTAGTACGCCTGGTTCTCCGCGGCGTTAAAGGCCTCGACCTCTGCCTCGTAGGCGACCTGGTCGAAGGCCCCAGCGCTGCGGCGACGTGTCGCCGTCGCCGGTCGACGCGGGGCCGTGCGGGTCACCGGCGAATCAGGCCTCGGTGCCGGCCGCGATGCCGGCTTCGACCGGCTCGTCGGCCGTGGCCGGGAGGCCGGCCCGGGCCGCCGCTGCGCCCACGAAGTCACGGAACAGCGGATGCGGTCGGTTCGGACGGCTCTTCAGCTCGGGGTGGGCCTGGGTGGCTGCGAACCACGGATGGTCGCGCAGCTCGATGAACTCGACCAGCCGGTCGTCGGGGCTGACCCCGCTCCATGCCATGCCGGCCTGGCCCAGACGGTCGCGGTACGCGTTGTTGACCTCGAAGCGGTGGCGATGCCGCTCGTAGACCACTTCGGCCCCGTAGGCGGCTCGGACCTTCGTGTCGTCCTCCAGCCGGGCCGGGTAGAGGCCGAGGCGCATGGTGCCGCCCTTCTCGGTGACATCGGCCTGGTCGGGCATGAGGTCGATGACCGGATGCTCGGTGAACACGTTGAACTCGCTGCTGTTTGCGTCCTCGGTGCCCAGGGCCATCCGCGCGAACTCGATCACGGCGCACTGGAGTCCCAGGCACAGGCCGAGGTACGGGACCTGCTGCTCGCGGGCCCAGCGGATGGCCCGGATCATGCCCTCCACCCCGCGGTAGCCGAAGCCGCCCGGAACGAGGACCCCGGCCACGCCCTCCAGCTCGCGTCCCACTTCCTCGGGCTCGATCCGCTCGAAGTGCTCTGCCCCGATCCAGCGCACTTTGACGTCGACCCGGTGATGGAGAGCGGCGTGCTTGAGCGCCTCGGTCACGCTGATGTACGCGTCGGGCAGCTCGGTGTACTTGCCCACGATCGCGATCTCGACCTCGGGACGTGGAGCCCGGATGCGGGCCACGAGCTCCTGCCAGTCGCCCAGCTCCGGCTCGGTGGACGGCAGCTCCAGCTCGCGGGTGATGAGCTTGCCCAGGCCCGCGCGCTCGAGGATGAGCGGCACCTCGTAGATGCTCCGCGCGGTCCGCAGCGGGATGACGGCATGGACGTCGACATCGGTAAACAGGCTGACCTTGTCGAGAATCTCGTCGTCGATGGGCTCGTCGCTGCGCAGGATGATGACGTCCGGCTGAATACCGATCCCGCGCAGCTCCTTGACCGAATGCTGGGTGGGCTTGGTCTTCACTTCGCCGGTTGCGCCGATCTGGGGCAGCCAGGTGACGTGGACGTACAGCACGTTGCGCCGGCCCACGTCCTTGCGCATCTGGCGGATGGCCTCGAGGAACGGGAGCGACTCGATGTCACCAACCGTGCCACCGACTTCGACGATGACCACGCCATGTGACGCAAGGCCGCTGGCCGCCACGTTCCCCGTGCCCTCGCGCGCCACGCGCGCAATCCGCTCCTTGATCTCGTTGGTGATGTGGGGGATGACCTGGACCGTGCCTCCGAGGTAGTCGCCCCGCCGTTCCTTGGCGATGACCGCCTGGTAGATGCGGCCGGTGGTGACGTTGCTGGCCTGGGACAGGTTCTCGTCGATGAACCGCTCGTAGTGGCCCAGGTCGAGATCAGTCTCGGCGCCGTCATCGGTCACGAACACTTCGCCGTGCTGGTACGGCGACATCGTGCCCGGATCGATGTTGATATAGGGGTCCAGCTTGAGAATGGAGACGGGGATACCGCGCGCCTTGAGGAGGCGTCCGATCGACGCGGCGGTGATTCCCTTCCCGAGGGAAGACGTGACGCCACCGGTCACGAAGATGTACTTCGCCATGGCTGACACAGGCCTGTTGCGAGAGCTGCCGGTTGCACGCGAGGTCTCGCGCGCGGGAAGGGATCGACCTTCGCCCACCCGGGAGCCGATGGTAGCGCATTGCGTACGATGCCGGGGTGCTCCGCCGAGTTTCTGCCGCCGTTCGCCTCGTCCACCCGGCGCCGACCCTGGCGGTGACCTCCCTGTCAGCTGCGCTGGCCATCATCCTGGGGCGGGAGACGGGAGGCGTGAGCGGCGACACCCTGGCCCTGGTCATGGCCAGCGTGTTCGGGTCGCAGGTGTTCACCGGGGCCACCAATGACCTGGCCGACCAGACGCGCGATGCCATCCTCCAGCCCCGCAAGCCACTGCCCGCCAACGACCTCTCCGCCAGCACCGCGCTGTGGATTGCGTCGGCCGGCCTCGCGCTCCAGATCCTGACCAGCGCCCGCCTGGGGAGCACGTACCTGCTCCTGGGCGCCGTGGCCACGACCTCGGCCCTCGCCTACAACCTGTGGCTGTCGCGCACCCCGCTGTCGTTCGTCCCGTACCTCGTCAGCTTCGGGATCCTTCCCGTCTGGGTCGCGGTGGGCGTCGGTGTTCCGGTGGAACGGGTGCTGCCCGCGGTCGTGCTGGTGATCCCGTTCGCGACCGCTGCCCACCTGGCCAACACGCTGCGCGACTTCGACCTCGACAAACAGCTTGGCTCCCAATGCCTGGCCCAGGTACTGGGCCGGCGGGCCACCCATTGGCTGGCGGTGGGCCTGGCCGTGGGGGTCGGCGTGGGCGTGGCCCTGACCTTCATCCTTGCGGATGCCGTGCCGCCGTCCAGCGTGGTGCTGGGCGTGATGGGCCTGCTCTTCGTCCTCCCCGGCGCACGCAACGCGGACCGCCTGTGGCCCGGCATGCTGGGCGCGGCGGTGGCATGGACGATCGCCTGGGGACTGGCCTCGGGACCGGTTGGTTAGCCTGGTGGGCCCGTCGCGGGACTAGACCGCGTCGTCAATCTCCCAGGGCTCTTCATCGATCTCCTCGGTGAGCTTGAGCCACACGAAGAGGCCGGCCAGGATGGTCAGCGGGACGATGACGAGGGCAGCGAGGATGGCTCCGATCGTGATCGCGAGCGTCTTGAGGATGTTCATGCGCGGTTCTCCAAGGTCACGCCGTGGGTGGAGCGCTGGCCGGCGGCGGTGCGGCGGCCTCTCGCCCGCGGTCCAGCGGCGCGGCCTCGATCATAGCGAGGATTTCCTCGCGGGTGAATTCGGACAGCTGGTGGCCGACCTTTCCGTGGGCGCCGACCATGAAGGTGCGGACCACGAACGAGCCGCCCTGCTCGAAGAAGAACACGTCGCGCGGGGTCTGGCTGTCGAGCCACTTGCCGATGATCCGCAGCGCCTGCTCGTAGAAGTTCGCGATCCCCATCTGGGCGTGATCGACCTCTGCCGAGCCTCGCTGCTCCTTGGCCGCGCCGATCAGGTCGCCGATCTGGTCATCGGTCAGCTCGTGGGTCTGCTTGGAGAAGGTGCCGGTCTCGGACCACTGGCCACCCTGCGAGGTGGTGATGCCCTGGACCAGGAATCCACCGTCCAGCTCCAGCAGGAGCAGCTCCTTGAGGTACTCACGGTCCGCCCAGGCGCCGATGCTGCGCAGGACCTCTTCCCAGTCCTGGCGCGGGCTGCCTTCGTAGATGCGCATGCTGTCCTCCGCGGGTAGGCCCGCGGCTAGGATACCCCGCTCATTGCGACGGCCACCCGTGCCGCTGCGTCGGCGTTGGCCACGATCAGACCGATGTTGGCGCGCAGCGCGCGCCCGTTGGATGCCTCGGCCACGCGGCGCAGGACGAAGGGCGTCACGGCGGCGCCGCGCACGCCTTCGGCCGTGGCCCGTTCGAGGGCGGCCGCGATCCATTCCTCCACCTCCTCGGCGGGGATGGCGAGATCCGGGGGCGGGGGCTGGACGAGGAGGAAGCCACCCGAGCCGGGGATCGCAAGGTGGGCCGCGATGGCCTTTGCTGCGTCGGCCGGAGAGTCGACCCGATGCGTGAGCGGCAGGCCGGCGCTGCGGCTGTAGAACGCGGGGAGCTCCGACGTGCCGTAGCCGACCACCGGGACGCGGCGGCTCTCCAGCAGCTCGAGCGTGGCGGGCAGGTCCAGGATTGCCTTGGCCCCGCTGCACACCACGGCCACCGGAGTGGCCGCCAGCTCGTCGATGTCTGCGCTCACGTCGAAGCTCTGCGCCGCGCCGCGGTGCACGCCACCGATTCCGCCGGTGGCCATGATCGGGATCCCGGCCGCATGGGCAACCCGGAGCGTGGCGCTGACCGTGGTGGAGGCCAGCGCACGGGACGCGAGAAGCGGGCCGAGGTCGCGCGAGCCGGCCTTGGCGACCTGCGCTCCCGGATCCGCCAGCCGATCCAGCAGCGGCGCATCGGCGCCCACCACGACCTGTCCGTCGGCGATGGCCGTCGTAGCGGGCACGGCGCCCTGGGCCCGAACCGCCGCTTCGGCGGCGCGCGCCGTTTCGAGGTTGTGCGGGGCCGGAAGGCCCTGGGCGATCAACGACGACTCCAGTGCCACGACCGCCCGCCCCTGCTGCAGGGCGTCGCGAACCTCGGGAGACACCGCCAGCCAGTTGGGGGTGGTCATCGCACTTCACTCGCGGTCCGGGCCTGGGCGCCGACGACGCCCGCAGCCGCTGCACCCTGCGCGCCGGCCACCTCGAGCGCCTCGCGCAGGGTGGACAGGTCGGGCGGCCACGAACGCGGAGCCAGGAAGGTCAGGATCGCGGCGGCATGCGCGTCGCCCGCGCCGGTCGCATCGGCGGCCGGCCGGTCGATCCCTTCGACCCAGACCGAGCCTGCGTCGGTCGCGGCCGCCGCGCCGGCCGCGCCATCGGTCACGACGGCAACCCCGCCCACGACCTCGGAAACCCGAACCGCGAGCGCATCGGCCCCCTCCGACGGGCCCGCAGGCCGGCCAACGATCGCGTCGGCCTCTGCCCGGTCGACGTGGAGCAGGTCCGGATGCACCTCGCGCAGGAGCGCGACGAGCTCTGCCTGGGAGGGACGGACCCCGTCAAACGATCCGCCGCCCACGCTGCAGCGCTGATGGGCCGGCCGGGCACCGGCCATGGTCGCCAGGGCGGGCCCGTGCTCGGAATCGGCCAACGGGTATCCCGAGACGTGGAGCCAATCGGCATCGCGCAGGATGGCCGCGCCCTCGGGACCGGCAAGGACGCGCTCGTCGATCGCCGCCCGGTCGCTGAGCATCGAGCGGTCGCCCGTCCCGTCGACGAGCGCAACGACCAGCCCGGTGCGTACCGCCGGAGCGGCCAGCAGGGTCACCCGGTCCTCCGCCAGGGCCGAGCGCAGGACATGACCCGCTTCGTCGTCCGCGAGCGCGGACACCAGGGTCACCTGGTTCCCCGCGCGGGCGAGGCGGACGGCCACGTTGGCCCCCTGGCCTCCAGGGCCGACCGTGATCTGGGCTAGGCGATCGGCGCCTGCGTCAGGAACATCGCCGCGCACGATGACGTCCAGGGTCGCGTCCCCGATCACGACGAACCGGGTCGGACCGCTGGTCACGCCCCCATCACCACGGGCGTCGCGAAGCGAATCCCTGGTCCAAGGGATGCCAGAACTCGACCGCCGGCTCCGCCAGGCGCCAGCACAGCCACACCGGCTGCCCGTCCCGCTCCCCGGGGAAATCGACCAGTCCCTGCTCCAGGTCCCGGAGCTCCACGCCCATCGTTTCCAGGTGCTCGACCAGGGCCCGCATGCCACCGCTGATCTCGTTCATCTCGGCCTCCGAGCGCGCAAGGGCATCCAGGTGGTCCGGGTGGCCGTTCGAGCCGCCCGCGTCCTGGTCGCCGGTGAGCGAGGCCACGACCCCCTCCAGGCGGGCCTTTTCGACGGCGAGTTGGAGGAGCACCGCGCGGACCTGGGGGATCAGGGCATTGGCCTCGTCGAGGGTGTAGCGGGGGCGGTCCGCGGCCATCGCCGGATGGTACGCCCTCTGCTAGGATCGCCACGCTCGAGGGCCAGCTCCGCGCCGCGACGGCGCCCCAGCACCACCGCGGATCGCATGACCGACGCTCCAGCCGGGCGCGGAATTCACGACCCGGCACCCCAAGACGGCGCGGATCTTCTGCACGAGTGGGACGACTTCAACCTGCCGTCCTATCTGGGCAGCACCACCTTCCAGAAGCTCCCGCTGGTGACCGATATCGGCGCGCTTGCCGCGCGCCGACCAGATGTCGTCATCCTGGGCGCTCCCCTCGATGACGGGGTGAGCCACCGGCCCGGAGCGCGCTTCGGGCCCCGTGCCATCCGCACCGCGTCGTACCACTCCGGGGACCTGCACTCGCTCCAGCTGAACGTGAACCCGTTCGACTGGCTCGACGTGGTGGATGGCGGAGACATGCCCATCGTCCCCGGACGACTCGAGCGCGGGCACGCGGTCATCCGGGCCCGCGTCGAGGAAGTGGCGCGGACCGGGGCCATCCCGATCGTGCTGGGCGGCGACCACTCAATCACCTACCCATCGGCCGGCGCGGTGGCTGCCGCCTGCGCGCCGCGTCGGTTGGGGATCGTCCACTTCGATGCGCACGCCGACACGGGCGACAGCACGTGGGGCAACCTCCTCTCGCACGGGACGCCCATGCGACGCCTGATCGAGTCAGGCGCGGTGGCGGGCCGGAACTTCGTGCAGGTCGGCCTGCGTGGGTACTGGCCGCCGGCCGAAACCCTGGCCTGGATGCGCGAGCACGAGATGCGCTGGCACCTCATGACCGAGATCGAGTCACGCGGCGCCGACGCGGTGGTGGCCGATGCCATTGCCGAGGCGCTGGACGGGCCCGACGTGGTGTACCTCTCGGTGGACATCGACGTGATTGATCCCGGGATGGCCCCCGGTACCGGAACCCCGGAGCCGGGCGGGATGCTGACCCGTGAGCTGCTGCGCGCCGTCCGCCACGTGGTCGGTGCGGTGTCGCTGGCAGGGATGGACGTGGTGGAAGTGGCTCCCCCCTACGACGTGTCCGACGTCACGGCCGCCGCCGCCCATCGGTGCGTCCTGGAAGCCATCAGCGCGCTGGCGGCGAAGCGCCGCGACGCTCGCGAGCCGGCGCGGCCCACGGAGCGCTGATGAGACCTACTCGACCTTGAAGCTGTTCGTCGCCGCCAGCGCCCCGTTGCGGTAGGCCCTCGCGTCGTAGCTCCCCGGGGCGAGGTTCTGGAAGTGGAAGTAGGTCCAGCCAGCACAGTCGGTGCTCGCCCCACAGAAGTCGAGCGGGATCGTCGCCCCGTCGACCAGGTCACCGGCGGCGCTGTAGATGCTGACCGCGATCACGTCGGTCGGGACGCCATGCCGGAAGCTGACCAGGGTCCAGATCTCTCCGTCGTTGACCGAGCCGCTGTTGTCGCAGGTGGAATCGGTCGGCTGGTCCAGGCACGTCTCGACACGAGCGATGAATCCGTCGGGGAAGATCGTGGGCGTCTCGGATGGCTGGGGGGTGGATATTGGCGTTTGGCTCGCGCTCGCGAGCGGCGTCGTGCCCTGGGGAGTGGCCTCTGGGGTTGGGGTGCTCGACCGCCACGGTGGGTGACGGAGACGCCGTTGCGCTCGGTCCCCCTTCGAACACGCCACCGATGATGGCGCCGCCCAGCAGGGCGAGGATCCCGAGCCCCAGGAACAAGACGAAGACCAGGCCGGTCACCCCGCCGTTCGAATCGTCGCCGTCACCGGCCGTGACCGTCGGCGTCCCCGGCGCCACCGGAGGTGGAGGGATGGCAGCGACAGGGGCGGAGGCGGTGGCGGTGCCGGCTCCGGTTCAGGCACCGGCTCGGGCTCGGGCTTGGGCTCGGGTGGGGGTTCCACCGGTGCGTCGCCCCCTGCGTCCTCCGGTGGCGGCTTGGCCTTGGCACGACTGCGTCGCTTGGGAGGCGTGACCGCGGCGGCCACGACCGCGGCGGCGGCGACGTCGGTCGCGTCGACGGACGCGGCTTCGGGAGCCGGTTCCGTGGCTGGCGTCGGTGCCGGCGGCTCGCCCTGTCCATCCCGGCTCGGCGGGCCATGGAGGCTCGGCAGGAGCAGTGTCCATCTCGCTCAGGTTGTCCATCCGCTGACCACCGACGGCACCGGCGGTACCCGCAGCCCCGGCGACCGCACCTCGCGCCGCCTGGTCTTCGGGCTCGGGCTCGAAACGCTCCGCGCCCGACCATGGCGCTCCGGGATCGGTCACTTCGCTTCCTCGGCGGAAGACGTCGGATCCCTCGGCGCCGAGCGGATCACGAAAACCGCCCTGGAGAGCCGCGCCGCATTCGTTGCAGAAGGGCGCCGGCGGCGTCCAGCGACCGCAGGTGGGGCAGAGCACATCGCCGCGCGCGTCAGGCATCGGGGCGCATTGTGCCCCGACCGGTGAGCGTCGGCGCCACCCGACCATCGGTATCCTCGAACGCGATGCGGCGGATCAACGTGGTCGGCACGAGCGGCTCGGGCAAGTCCACGATGGGTTCCGCACTGGCCAGGCGGCTGGGCGTTCCGTACGTGGAGCTCGACGCGCTGGCCTGGAAGCCCGGCTGGGTCATGGTTGAGCCGACGGAGCTCAGAACCCGCGTGGCGGCGGCCGTCGAGATCGACGCGTGGGTCGTTGATGGGAACTACAGCGTCACGCGCGACCTCGTCTGGGCTCGCGCGGACACGGTCATCTGGCTCGACCTGCCGCTCCGCCAGGTCATGTGGCGGGTCATTCGACGCACCGTCACCCGCGCCCGGCGGGGGGAAGTCCTGTGGGGCACCAACCGGGAAAGCCTCCGCATGGCGATCGCCCGGGATTCGGTCATCTGGTGGGCCCTGACAACGTTCGGCGACGACGCCGTGAGTACCCGCTGCTCTTCGCACAACATCCGGAGATACGGGTGGTCCGGTTGCGGTCCGACGTGGAAGCGCGCCGCTTCCTGGCCGGCGTGGGCGCTACTCCGACCCCGGGTCGGGCGCTCCCGACGGAACCGCGCACTCGGTGACCCCGGCCTGGGATGCGCCGGGCACGCAACCCTGCTGCAGGAAGAACGACGTCAGGAGAATCAGGCCGGCCAGGACCAGGACGACGGCGCCCAGGGTGACGAGCACCCCGCGCCAGGACGGTTCGCGGTACTCGCTGTCCATCGGCTCCGATCCTACGCCCCGGGCCGCTTCCACTCGGAGCCGTCGGCAAACCGCTCGCGCTTCCAGATCGGAAGTCGATCCTTGACCGCCTCGATGACGTACCGATTGGCGGCGTATGCGTCGGTTCGGTGGGGCGAGGCGGTCACGATGGCCACCGCCGCTTCCCCGATGGGCACGAGCCCGGTCCGATGGACGATGCCCACCGCGCAGTCCGGCCACTGGGCCGCGACCTCGTCGGCCACCGCCGCGAGCATGGCCTCCGCCATCTCGGGGTATGCCTCGTACTCGAGCTCGAGCACCTCCCGTCCGTCATCGGCCCGATTCCGGGCTCGCCCCACGAACGTGACCACCGCTCCGTCGGTGTCCCTCGCGACCGCGAGCAGCGCGTCCAGGTCGATGGGCTGGTCGGTCAGGCCTCGGGTGGGCTGGGCAGAGCCACCGGAGACCGGGGGGAGGAATGCCACCTCGTCCCCCTCCGCCAGACCAACGTCCCAGGCCACGGCTGTCCCGTTGCGGGCCGGCTGGGCGAACGGCCGATGGGACTCGAGGGCGGGGTAGCGCTCCACGAGCGCGCCCCACGCATCGGCAACGGTGGCGGATACCTCCAGGTCGAGCTCCACCGACGCAGCGCTCAACTCGCGCAGGGTCGCAAAACAGCGAGCGCGCACGCGCATCGGTCTAGACCGTACCCCAGCCGAGGTACACGAGGGCTGCGCCGCCGATCGTGCCGGCCATGACGGCCGCCAGGCCGATGTACAGGAGGCCGGTCGTGGACTGCATCGAGGGCGCGTCGGTTGCCCGGAGCGCCAGGACGGCAATGACCAGGGGGAACACGACCCCCACGAAAAGGCGCAGGCCGGTGAGCCACGGCACGGAATCGACCGTGCCCTGGGCGACGAGCACGGACCAGCCGACCAGCACGCCCTGGGCGACGAGCGCACCGATGAGGATCCGGATGAGCCGCCGAAGCGGGTCCGGGGAGAGCTTGGGGGTCACGAGATACCAGTGACCGAGGAGCATTCCCGCGCTCACCGCGCCAAGCGCGAGCGATGCCGCCACGAGGCCGGCGGCGAACAGGAGCATCTGATCAGCACCGGTGAGTCCGGCCATGTCGGCCAATCGGGCGACGTCCAACAAGGCCAGGAGGCTGACCACCCCGCCACCCAGCGAGGTCGCCACCCGCACCGGCTTCGGAAGTCCGAACACGGTCGCGGCCACGTATGACGCCGCCAGCGCGGTGAACAGCCACACCAGAACTCGGCGCGGAGCGTCGTCCGCTGCGACACCGGGCACGACGTCGAAGGCCAGCTCCGACAGCAGCCAGATGATGGCTCCGACGAGCACCGTGCCGGCCATGAAGCGGCGATAGCCCGGCGACGTGCCTCCGAGCCACTCCGTGAGGCCGACCATCAGGAGGGTGCCGCCGGCGAGCGTGGCCCAGAAGATCCAGTTCACGAACTGCAGGCCGCCCACGGTGGGCGGCACGGTCTCGGCGAAGACCATCAGACGACGGCCGCTGGGCAGGAGGCTGCCGGTCAAACCGATCTCCACCCATCCGTCGTCCGTGATCCGGGTCGGAAAGGTCTCGACCGGGGCCACCGCGGGAAGGACGACCGCGGCGCCGGTCCGCACGTCGAAGCAGCCGCCGTGCCAGGCGCACACCAGCACCCCGTCGCGTGGGTCGAAGCCGGCCTCGGAGAGCGGGTAGTCCTTGTGGGTGCAGTTGTTCTGGACCGCGAAGAACGCGCCCGCGTGACGGACGAGGACCACCGGCTGGCCGTCAATGGCCACCGGGACCAGCTCCCCGTCGCGCAGGTCGGCGGCCGGCAGGATGCGGACGAACCGGGTGGCGTCGAGCGTCACTCAGAGCGGACGGGCGAAGGCCAGCAGCCGCGGCTCGGTCATGTCCTCGATCGACCAGCGCAGGCCCTCGCGACCGAGGCCCGAGTCCTTCACGCCGCCATAGGGCATCGAGTCGGTCCGCCAGGTGGGGACGTCGTTGACGATGATGCCGCCCACCTCGAGCTCGTCGTGGGCGGTGAGCGTCCGCTCCAGCGACCCGGTGAACAGGCCGCACTGGAGACCGAACCGGCTGTCGTTGATCTCGGCCAGGGCGGTTTCGAAGTCCGGGACCCGGAACAGGTTCACGACCGGGGCGAAGACCTCCTCGCCGCACACCCGTGCGTCGCGCGGGACGTCGACCAGGATGGTGGGCTCGTAGAACAGGCCCTCCGCGTGGCCGCCGGTCAGGGCTCGGGCTCCGTCGGCGAGGGCCTCGCGCACCCATTCATCGGTCCGGAGCCACCGCGGCCTGGTCGACCATCGGACCCAGGTCGGAGGCGGGATCCAGCGGATCGCCCATGACCACCTGGCGGACCTTGTCCACGAAGCGGCGCTCGAACTCGTCGTAGATCGCATCCACGACGTAGATGCGCTGGACGCTGATGCACACCTGCCCGGCGTAGGCAAAGGCGCCGAACGCCAGGCGCGCGACCGCCCAGTCGAGGTCGGCGGTGTCGTCCACGATCGCTCCCGCGTTGCCGCCCAGCTCCAGGACGACCTTCTTGCGGCCGGCATCGGTCTTCATCTTCCAGCCCACGGTGGGGCTGCCGGTGAAGCTCAGCAGCTTGAAGCGGTCGTCGGCCACCATCCGGTCGCCGGTGGGACGGTCCATGGGCAGGATGCTGACCGCGCCGGCGGGGAGGTCGGTCTCGGCCAGGTACTGCGCCACGCGAAGCATGACCAGGGGGTCCTTGCTGGGCGGCTTGAGCACGATCGAGCACCCCGCAGCAATGGCCGGCGCCACCTTGTGGGCCGCCAGGTTGAGCGGGAAATTGAAGGGGCTGATCCCCGCCACCGGACCGATGGGATAGCGGCGCACGATCCCGCTCCGACCACGGTTGGCCGCGGTCCAGTCGAGGGGAATCCACTCCCCGTTGATGCGGAGAGCCTCCTCGGCGGCGGTCCGGAAGGTCAGGGCGCCGCGCGCCACCTCACCACGCGCATCGCGGATGGGCTTCCCGGACTCGCGGGTCAGCAGCTCGGCCAGCTCGTCCGCATCGCGGGTGATCGCGTCGGCGACGTGCTGGAGCGCATCGCGGCGCTCGAAGCTGGCCAGGCGCCGGGTCTTGTCGAACGCGGCCACGGCAGCGGCGGTTGCGCGCTCGAGCTCGTCCGGACCGGCCTGCCAGGTGGTGGCCACCAGCTCCCCGGTCGCCGGATTGCGAACCTCGAGCGGCGAACCGGCCTCCACGAACTCGCCGGCGAGGTAGATGGGGACCGATGGAGCCCCAACCTGGGTGGTCACGGGACGCATTCTACGACCGCGATTTGGCCGCGCATCCGAGCCACCCTATGATCGGGAGGTCGTGAACCCGGTCTTCCTCTTCCTCGAAGTGGCGGCCACGGTCCTCTTCGTGGGGGCTGCCGGAGCGGCCCTGCGCCGGGGTCGGCTGCCATTCCTGGAGCTCATCAGCGCCGCGGCCTTCGGCCTCCTCCTGGAGGAGGGCGACCAGTTGATCTTCCAGACCTACCACTACAGCTCCGACTGGGTGCTCGTCCTGGACCGCGCCCCGCTGATCATCGGCCTGACCTGGGCCCTGCTCATTGCCGGCGCGATGCGGATCACCGATGCCCTGGGAGTCCGTCGCTGGACGGCGCCGTTCGTGGACGCGGTGCTGGTGATCATGCTCGACCTCGCCTTCGACGCGGTCGCCATCCGAATCGGGATGTGGACCTGGGTCGGCGTCGCCCCCGACCAGGGCTGGTTCGGGGTCCCGGCCGGCAACTTCTACGCCTGGCTGTTCGTGACCCTGGGCTTCAGCCTTCTGACCCGATGGCTGCGCGACTGGTCCGCGCGCCATCCGGACGCCGAGTGGCTCCAGCTCGGTATCCCTGCGCCGGCGTTCGCGATCTTGGTCACGTCCATCGTGCCCTTCGCGTTGATCATGCAGCTCACCGGCGCCGAGACCGGCGGCGGCCTGTGGCTGTTCGCGATCGTGCTGGCCGGGTTCGTGGTCATCGCCGTGCGCGGCACGTTCGGTCGCGGGCGGCAGGCTCCCGACGGCCAGGCGAACGCCATCGTGGACCTGCGGCTTGCGTTCTTCACCCGCTTCTCGATGCACGGGTTCTTCCTGCTGGCCCTGGTCGTGATGGGCATCGCCGTGCAGCTCCCGATCCTGCTCGTGACCTCGGTCACCCTGTTCGCCGTGGACGTGTGGATTGCGCGCCTGGTGGAGTCGCGCCGCACCGTGTCCGCCGCCGGGCCATCTACCCCTGCCCTCGCCGCGGCTCCCGGCCCCGCGCGCATGGCCGACCAGTGACGGCTGGCAGCCGAGCGGCGATCGACTCGACCGCGGTGGACGAGACGGTCGAGCATCTTCGCAACCTGATCCGCATCCCATCGGTCAACCCTCCCGGCGATCCGGCCGGTGCCGCTGGCCGTGACTCAATGGGCCAAGAGACAGCGGCGGCCCGGTACTGCGCCGAGGTCCTGGGCCAGGCCGGCATCGCGGCCGAGGTGCTCGAGACCGCCCCGGGGCGGGGCAGCTGTTTCGCGCGGCTGCGGGCCGACCCGGCGGTCGCTCATCCCGAGCCGCCGCTCGTCCTCCTGAGCCACGTGGACGTGGTGCCGGTGGAAGCCGACGCCTGGTCCCGCGACCCGTTCGGCGGGGAGCTGGTCGACGGCGTGGTCTGGGGTCGCGGCGCGGTGGACATGAAGGACATGGTGGCCATGGAGCTGGCGGTCATGACCGCCCTGGCCAGATCGCACGTCCCGCTCCGGCGCGACGTCATCTTCGCCGCGGTCGCGGACGAGGAAGCGGGCGGCACGTTCGGGGCGCGCCATTGGGTCGAGGCCCGGCCCGACCTGTTCTCGTCGGACGCCGGGCCCGCAGCCGTGGCCCTGAACGAGGTCGGCGGCTACTCGATGACCATCGGCGGGAAGCGGGTGTACGGCATCCAGGTCGCCGAGAAGGGGATCATCTGGACCCGCCTCCACGCCACCGGGGTGCCGGGCCACGGCAGCATGCCGCACAAGGACAACCCGGCCCACCACCTGGCCGGCGCCGTCGCGCGGCTGGCCGCGGCACCGCCCAGCGGGGAACCGCCGCCGGTGGTGCGGGACTTCTTCGAGGCGCTGGGCCTGGGCCCGGTGGTCGCTCGCATGGCCGAGGATCCGGACGGCGCCATCGCGCTGCTCGAGGAGCAGGTCCCGGACCCGACCATGCGCCGCTCCCTGGGCGCCATGCTCCGGGACACGATCAACCCGACCGTGATCCACGTGGGCACGAAGGTGAACGTGATCGCCGGCTCCGGGACGGCGGAGGTCGACGTTCGAACGCTCCCGGGCACAGACCAGGAAGCGTTCACCCGCTGGATGCAGGTCCTGGCCGGCCCGGACGTGACGGTGGAGGCGGTCATGAGCCTCCCGGCCATCGAGGCCCCGACCGATGCCCCGATCGTGGACCTCATGCGCGCAGCGCTGGAACGCGCCGATCCGGAAGCCGCAGCGCTGCCGATGATGATCACGCCCGGAACCGATGCCAAGGCGCTCGCCCACCTCGGAATCCCGACCTATGGATTCGCCCCGTTGCGGCTCGACCCCGGAACCCCGTTCCTGGACCTCTTCCACGGCCACGACGAGCGAATCCCGGTACGCGGCCTGGCCTTTGGCCTCCCCGTCCTGCACGAGGTCGTGGAGCGGTTCTGCGCGGTCGACCCCGCCTAGGGGCCGAGCACGAACCCTCGGCTATACTCGCCGCCTTAACCGGAAGGGAACGCCTCCACATGTCGACAAACGAGATGATGGCCGGCGCCCACGCCTTCGTATTTCCCGGCCAGGGATCGCAGTACGTCGGGATGGGCGCGGGGCTGGCAGAACGATCACCCGTCGCCGCCGCGATCCTCGAGCGGGCCGACGGTGCGCTGGGCTTCGCCCTGACGCGCCTCATGTTCGAAGGCCCGGCCGAAGAGCTCGACTCCACGATCAACGCCCAGCCCGCCATCCTGGCCGCGAGCGTGGCGGCACTCGAGCACCTCAGAGAGCGGGCCCGCGAGGCCGGCGTGACCCTCAACCCGCTGGCGGTGGCCGGACATTCGGCCGGCCAGTACGCCGCGGCCATCGCCGCCGGGGCGCTGGACTTCGACGAGGCCATCCGCCTCGTGCGCGAGCGGGGCCGGATCATGCAGGAGCAGGGCATCGACGGCGGCATGGGCGCGGTCATCGGTCTGTCGGAAGAGCAGGCCCAGGAAGTGGTCGAGAAGGCCCGAGAGCACGGCGAGATCGCGGTGGCCAACATCAACGCCCCGGGCCAGGTCGTCCTGTCGGGTGTCATTCCCGCACTCGTCTTTGCGCTCGAGATGAGCAAGACGGTTGGCGCGCGGCGCGCGGTGCAGCTCACCGTGAGCGTGGCCAGCCACTCCCCGCTGATGCGCCTCGCCCGCGACGAATTTGCCAAGGTCCTCGAAAAGGTGCCGTTCCGCGACCCCGAGGTGCCGGTCGTCGGCAACGTCCACGCCAACATGATCCGCACCGCCGACGGCCTCCGGGACGAGCTCACCGAGCACCTCGTGCACGGCGTCCAATGGGTGTCCTCCGTTCGCAACATGGCGTCCATTGGCGTGACCGATTTCGTGGAGATCGGTCCCGGTCGCGTCCTGTCCGGGCTCATCAAGCGGATCAGCCCCGAGTCGAACACGTTTGCGCTGGACGACGCAGACCAAGAGTGGCTGCCCGGGGGCGCGATCAAGCCCAAGAAGGGACGCGCCGCCAAGCGCCGTCAGGAGGCACCGGCCGGGAGCGACCTGTGACCCATACCGGGCGGCGGGCGATGGTCACCGGCCTCGGCGTCGTGTCGCCGGTCGGCATCGGAAATGACACCGCCTGGGAGAACCTGGTCGCCGGACGATCCGGCATCCGCGAGGTCACCGTCTCCGATCTGTCGGACCAGGACATCCGTATCGGCGGCGAGGTGCCGGACTTCGACCCGACCAAGGAGATGGACCCCAAGGACATCCGCCGCCACGACCGGTCAACCCAGTTGGCGGTGGCCGCCACCGCCGAGGCCCTTCGCAACGCCGGCCTCATCAATGGCACCGGCCAGATCCTGCCCGAGGAGGCCAATCCCGACCGCATCGGGATGGTGTTCGGCTCAGGCTGCGGCGGGGTCAGCGTGTTGCTCGAGAACGCCAAGAAATACTGGGACGTCGGTCCCAACCGGGTGTCGCCCTGGACGATTCCGCACATGCTTGTCGACAGCCCGTCGGGCATGGTCGCCATCCAGTTCGGGATACGCGGTCCGAACATGGCCGTGGTGAGCGCGTGCGCGACGGGCAGCCACGCCATTGGCGAAGCGGCCGAGACGATCATCCGGGGCCAGGCCGACCTCATGCTGGGTGCCGGCACCGAAGCCGCCCTCATCCCGCTCGCGTTCGCCGGTTTTGGCCAGATGCGCGCCCTGGGCACGCCCATCGACCCCGACACCGGGGAGTACGTGCCGTCCATCGCGTCGCGTCCGTTCGACGCCACGCGCAATGGATTTGTCATCGCGGAGGGCTGCGCGGTGCTCGTGCTCGAGGAGTTGGAGCACGCCCTGGCCCGTGGTGCAAAGCCAATTGCCGAGCTCATTGGCTACGGCAGCGCGGCCGACGCGTTCCACATGGCCGCGCCACCGGAGCGCGGAGAGGGCAGCCAGCGATCCATGCGCTGGGCGCTGGAGCGCGGCGGCATCGACCCCACCGAGATCGACTACATCAATCCCCACGGGACGGGCACGCCACTCAACGACCTGTCCGAGACCCAGGCCATCGAAGCGGTCTTCGGCGACCACGCCCGCAAGCTGGCCATCAGCTCGACCAAGTCGATGACCGGTCACATGATGGGCGCCGCCGGAGCGTTCGAAGGATGGGCCTGCGTCAAGGTCCTCGAGACCGGCTGGATTCCGCCCACCATTAACCTCAACCACCCCGACCCGGCGTTGACCCTCGACTACGTGCCGCACACCGCCCGACAGGCGGACGTCGAGGTCGCCCTGTCGAACTCGATGGGCCTCGGCGGCCACAACGGGACGATCGTCTTCCGCCGCTACGACAACTAGCGCGCAGGCGGCTCCCTAGGGCTCCGGGTCTCCCACCACGTACAGCTGCGGCTCGTGCCGCGGTTCGTAGCCCGGCTGGAGCCGCATCCAGTCGCGCAGCGCACTCTCGGTCGTGCTGAAGGCGAGCTCGCCCCACGGGATCTCGTCCGGGCCGAAGTCGCGCACCTCGGTCGTCTCCACGCCGGGGAGCGCCTCCCCGCCGACCACCTGCGCCTCGTAGATGAGGGTCACGACCGCGGCGTGGGGCCGCGAGTACGCCCCGATCAGCCGCCCAACCTCCACCTTGAGCAGCGTCTCCTCCTCGGTCTCCCGGCGTGCGCCCTCCTGGGCGGACTCCCCCACCTCGAGGAAGCCGCCCGGGTAGCTCCACAACCCGATCCCCGGCTCGATCCCCCGCCGTCCCAGGAACACGCGGCCACCGCGCATGGGCAGGGTTCCGACCACGAGCCGTGGGTTGCGCCAGGTGACGTGGCCATCGGGGCACACGAGGCGGGCGCGATGGTCCTCCTCGAGGATGCGCTCGGTGACGGGCTTGCCGCAGGCGGGACAGAACTCCGGCTCCTCGCCCAGGGTCAGCGGGTAGGTCGCAGTCGCGTCACGCTCGGGCATCGGCCCATGGTAGTCGCGGGAGGCATCGGTACAATCCGGCCCTGACCATGCCTGACCCACTGCCGCCGGTTCGCCTGTACAACACCCTGACCCGCCAGGTCGACACGCTCGTTCCCGTCACCCCGGGCCGGGTGGCGGTCTACACCTGCGGCAGCACGGTGTACCGCTACGCGCACATCGGCAACCTGCGGACGTACCTGTTCGGGGATCTCCTGCGCCGCACCCTGGAGTACCTGGGCTACGAGGTCCGGTACGTCAAGAACATCACCGATGTCGGGCACATGCGCGACGACCAGACCGATACCGGCGAGGACCGGATGGTCCTGGCGGCCATGGAGGAGGGGAAGGCGCCACTGGAGATCGCGCAGTTCTACACCGATGCCTGGCTGGCCGACGAGGCTCTCCTCAACATCCGGCCCGCGGACGTGATGCCGCGCGCCACCGATCACATCGGTCAGATGCTCGAGCTGATCCAGACGCTTCTGGACAAGGGGCTGGCCTACGAGGTGGACGGGACCGTGTACTACGACGTCAGCGCGTTCCCGCCGTATGGGCAGCTGTCGGGCCACCGGGTCGAGGCCACCAAGGCCGGGACGCGGGTCGACGTGGAGACCGACAAGCGCGATCCGGCCGACTTCGCGCTGTGGAAGGCGAGCGATGCGGGGCGGCTCATGCACTGGCCCTCCCCGTGGGGCGAGGGATTCCCGGGCTGGCACATCGAGTGCTCGGCCATGAGCATGCAGTACCTCGGCGAGCGGTTCGACATCCACACCGGCGGGATCGACCTGAAGTTCCCGCACCACGAGGACGAAATCGCGCAGTCGGACGGCGCCACCGGCCACCAGGTCATCAGCCTCTGGATGCACGGCGAGTTCCTGACCCTGGACGACGCGAAGATGGCCAAGAGCGCGGGCAACATCATCCGGGTCAGCGACCTGCCGTCCAAGGGGTTCGAGCCGCTCGACTTCCGGTACCTGGCCCTGACGGCCCACTACCGATCCAAGCTCGACTTCACCGAAGCGGCGATGCATGCGGCTGCGTCGGGGCTGGCTCGGCTCCGACGGGCCGTGGCGGGCGTGGAGGATGGCGGCGCGGTTGACGTGGGAGCCGCACCGATGGCGGCCTACCGTGAGCGGTTCGTGGCAGCGGTCAGCGAGGACATGGCCATGCCCTCGGCCATCGCGGTGGCCCATGCCGTGGCCAGCGCCGACGACCTCACCGCTCCTCAGCGACGCGCGCTGCTCCTCGACTTCGACCGGGTCCTGGGCCTGGATCTCGACCACGAGGCGGCGGCGACCGAAGGTGCGCTTCCCGAGGGTGCCGCGGACCTGCTCGGCCGCCGCGCTGCGGCGCGTGCGGCCCGTGACTACGCGACCAGCGATCGACTCCGCGAGGAGCTGGCGGCCCTCGGTGTCGAGGTCCGCGACACGCCGGAGGGGCAGGTCACCACCCACAGCCGGTAGCAAGAGGTCCCGCCCAACCGGGACCCTCGGCCCCCCGTGGAGGGGCCGTTTGCCAGTGGTGAGCCAACCGCGCCATCGGCGACATTCGCCAGGTGAGGCGTCAGACCGCCTCCTCGAATCAAGCAATCCATCTATCCATCCAAAGAAAGGGTGACTCTCATGACCCGGCGATTGAAGATCCTCGGTGTGCTCGTGGCACTGATCGGGCTCGCCTTCCTGGCGGCCGGTGGCTACAGCGTGATGCGGGCCCAGCAGGGCGACACCGCCCTCAAGGCCTACAGCGCGGAGCAGAACGTCAAGCTCAGCTACAACGACGCAGGGCAGCTGACCAGTGCCGGAGAGACGGCCGAGGCGGAAGCCATCATGTCTCTCCTGACCGATGACTGGGGCTACACCGTGGTCGATTCGGACTTCGATCCCAACGATCCAGTCGTGAACACGGCCAGCGAGTACATGTTCCAGATGGCCACCATCAACTATCACATCCTGCACAGCACGGTCACGGTCACCCTGGCCGAGCCAGCCGAGTACAACGGCGAGACCTTCGCCGCGGGCAGCTACGACTTCAACGTCGATGGACGCTACTACGCGGACTTCGACCGGGCGCACCCGATCGAGGGACCGGCCCGCGGCCTGGCCTGGAGCCCGACCGCCCTCGGCCTGATCGGCGAGCTCGGGGTGGGCACCGTGACGGCCTCGGCCCTGCAGATGGGCCTGGGCCTCGCGGCAGCGTTTGGCGCCGTGGGAGCCACCCTCCTGTTCATCGGCCTCGGCCTCGTCTGGGCGACGCGGGCCACGGAGCCGGAGACGGCGCCGGTGGTCAAGCCGGTCGTCGTGGCCACGCCTGCCTGACGCACACGAACCGACCGGAACCCGGTCACTGCGAACCGATGAGCGGCGTCACCCGGTAGACCTCGACCGCGGCCACCGCCCGGTAGTAGCGAAGAGCCTGAGCCATTCGGCCAGGCTCTTCGTTTCGTCGTGATGGGCGCGATACGATGCCCGCGTGAGCGAAGAACGACGCCTCGTCACCGTCCTGTTCGCGGACGTCACGGGCTCCACCGCGATGGGCGAGGAGCTCGACCCCGAGGACATGCGGGCCTTCCTGGGGCGGTACTACGCCATCGCTCGAGACGTGGTGGCGGCCCACGGCGGGACGCTCGAGAAGTTCATCGGGGACGCGGTCATGGCCGTCTTCGGTCTGCCCACCGCGCACGACGATGACGCGGGACGAGCGGCGGCGGCGGCCCTCGCGCTGCGCGACCAGGTTCGCGACGACCCGGGTCTTGGGGAGCGGCTACCCATTCGACTTGGCCTGAGCACGGGCGAGGTCGTGGCGGCCATGGATACCGAGCGCAGCGACTTCCTGGTCACGGGGGACGCGGTGAACCTCGCAGCGCGCCTCCAGCAGGGTGCGGGCAGTTGGGAGATCGTGTGCAGCGACCGCATGGCACAGGCAGCCGGGCCCGGATTCGTGTTCGGCCCGCCGAAGGAGTTCGAAGCGCGCGGCAAGACCACGCCGCTCAGAGTCCGTCGGCTCGAAGGGGTCGCCACCGCGCCGTCCGCGACCTCGCCTCCCGTTCCTCGGCCGCGACGCTGACGTGGCCCAGCTCGAGCTGACCGCCGGGCGCGCCTTGCGCGAGCAGCGTCCGTACCTGGTCACGATCACCGCGCCGGCGGGAACCGGCAAGACGCGCCTTCTCGAGGAGTTCCTCGAGCGGCTCCCGGAGCACCCCCGGATGCCCGAGTGGTCACCGCCCAGTGCCTGCCGTACGGCCAACGGCTGACGTACTGGCCCCTCCACACGTTCCTCCGTCAGCTCCTCGACCTGCCCGGGACGTGGACCTCGACCGACTGCGCTCCGCCGCCCCGGCGTGGCTGACCGGCCGGCGACCCCTCCGCGCGCTCGGCGGCTGAGCTGCTCGCGGCCACGTTCGGGGCGGCGAGGCGGCGACCCCATCGACCGCGCCGAGTTGTTCGCGACCTGGCGCTCGGCCATCGAGCTCGGCGCACAGGCGCGCCCGCTGGTGGTGGTCGTGGAGGACCTCCACTGGTCGAGCGACAGCCTGCTCGACCTCATCGAGGTCATCCTGCAGCCGCGCGGCGATGCCCCGCTGCTGATGATCGCCTTGGCCCGACCCGAGCTGCTCGACCGCCGCCCGACGTGGGGTGGCGGCCGGCGAAATTACCTGTCGGTCGCACTCGAGCCGCTCGACGACCTGGCCATCAGCGCACTCGTGGACTTCCTGCTCGGCGCGCCGCCCCCGGAGGTGGTGGAGACGATCGTCGCGCGATCCGGCGGCAACCCGTTCTTCGCCGGCGAGCTGGCGCGGACGATCCGCGAGCGGGCGATTCCGCTCGACGACCGGATGGCGGTTCAGGCGGTCGTCGCCTCCCTGCCCGACACCGTCCACGGCGCGGTCCTCGCGCGCCTTGACCTCCTGCCGCCCGGTCCGCGGCGCCTGATCCAGCTCGGATCGATCTTCGGCCGAAGCTTCACGGCCGGCGGAGTGCTCGCCCTGGCCCCGGAGCTGGCGTCGTGGTGGACCCGGACGTCGACCACCTGCTCGAGCACGACCTGCTCCGCGGAGGCGCCAGCGACGAGCTCGTCTTCCGGCACATCCTCATCCGAGAGGTCGGCTATCAGACGATGCCGCGAGCCGAGCGCGCCCGGCTCCATGCCGCGGCCGCCGCCTGGCTCGCGGGCCGTGCCGTGGGCCGCGAGGAGGAGGACGCCGAGCTTGTCGCGTTCCACTTCCGCGAGGCCGTGACCCTGGCGGGGGTCGCCGGGATCGACCTCGGGCCGGACTTCATTCCCACCGCGGTCGCATGGCTGCGCCGTGCGGCCGAGGCAGCGAGTGCCGGCGCCGCGTACGAGGAGGCAGGGCGGCACATCCGGGCTGCCATCGAGTTCGCCCCTCGGGAGCAGCTCCCCGATCTGTGGACCGATCTCGGCGATATCTTTGGCGGTGGGGCCCAGGCCGCGGATGCGTACGCCACAGCGGCGCGGCTGGGGCGCGAGCAGGCCCGTCCGCCCGAGTTCATCCTCCGCGCGCTCAGCGGGCAGCTGATGGTGCTCGGCCGATGGTCGGGCTCCGTGGGTGTCGAGATCTCGCGTGAGGAGCTGAACGCACTGTTGGCCGAGATCAAGGTCGCGCGTGCGGGGACGACGGATCGCGGGCTCATCGGGTTGTCACTCGTCGCCGAAAGCTTCCTGCCGTTGGGCGAGCTGACCGGTGGCCAGACGATGCCCTCCGAGGCGGAACTGGAGGCCACACGCCGGCCGGCCGAGGCGGCCGCCGCCATCGCCCGCGAGATCGACGACCCGGATCTGCTGAGCGCCGCCCTCGATGCGCAGGCCGCGTCCTTCCTCGGGCAGAACCCGACCCTGGGCCTGGCCTTGACCGAGGAGCGCCTCGCGATCGAGGACCGGCTGCCCCTGACAGAGCGGGTGGACCTCCACAACATGCTCGCGTGGAACCACGCTGCCCTGGGCGACCTCGAGGCCGTCCGGCGAGACGTGGCGTTTGTCCTCCGCGACCTCGCGCCGAATCAGGCCCAGGCGTTGGCACTGAGCGTTGCGAGCTGGCACGTGTGGTCTCTGGCGATGCTCGGGGAATGGGACGAGGTCTCGGGGATGGCAGAGGGTGCGATTCGCCGCTGGGAGGACGCCGGCCGCATCTCGAGCGGGTTCACGTTGCACGCCTTCATGGCGGCCGCCGACGTCGGTTGGGCGCGTGGCGACGATCGCCTCGCGGCTCGGGCCACGGCCGTGATCATTGGCATCGCCGAGCAGTTTCCGCCGTGGCACATCTTTCGGCGCCTCGAGTGGTACGCCACGCCCGATCCGGAGCGGCTCGTGACCGAGATCCTGCCCGACTGGGAGCCCTTCGTGACCCGCCTGCACCTGGTCGAACGCGTCGTCGCGCTTGCGGTCGACCGCGGGGTTCGCGTCCCCCCCGAGCACCTGGAATTGCTGCTGCTGGAGAGCCAGCGACGCGACCAGCGCCTGCTCGCGGCCCAACTTCTGCGCGCACGCGGCGTGCAAACCGGCTCGGCCGACGATCTGCGAGCGGCGCTCGAGGCGTTTCGCATCTTCGGTGGGCGTCCGATGATCGCGCGGCTCGAGATCGAGCTGGGACGCCTCACCGGTGACGCGGCCCTGATCGCAGTGGGGACCGCCGGGCTCGACGCGCTTGGGGACGTGGCCCAGCTCAGCCGGGTGGCGTCCGCCGTTCGCTGAGGATCTCTGGCAGAGCGGAGAAGAATGCGGACCGGGCCTTCATCGGTCCGAGGCCGGCCGCCTTCGCAGCGCGATGGGCCTCGAGATCGGTGTGGGGACCGAACAGCACGACCTCCGGCGTCCGCGCGCCCTGGGCGCCGCGCCAGGCGGTCAGCATCTCGCCCCAGTCGTCGCGGCGGAGGCCCCAGTCCACCACGAGCAGATCGACGCCGGTCGCGTCACCCAGCTCGCGCGGGTCGTCGTATCGAGCGAACGATCCGTTGGCCATGGCCACGGCGCTCTCGATCCGCGACGCGGTGATCAGGTCGGGGACAAGGGCCGCAACGCGCAGCCCGGAATCAGTCGACGGGATCGTGGTCAGCCGCGTCGTCGAGCGTCGAAGCGTCGTCCCCGTTCGACTCAGTCGCGGTCGTGGCGTGCCCGTTGGCTCCGTTCTGGTCGGCGAGATAGCGGGCAATGTGCATCGGGAACACGCCGACCACGACCGGCGCGCGGACGTCCACCGACAGCTCCACCCCGAGCTCGTCGCGGGTCCACAGCTCTTCGAGCTTGGCGGCCTCGCGCGCAGGAACGCCGATGAACGCGGACGTCCCGTTGCGGCTGATCCG
This sequence comes from uncultured Chloroflexia bacterium, assembly GCA_963816215.1. Classification (GTDB taxonomy): domain Bacteria; phylum Chloroflexota; class Limnocylindria; order QHBO01; family QHBO01; genus DASTEQ01. The sequence continues at coordinate 100,676 of CAWFKB010000010.1, forward strand.
GACCATGTCGTCGGGCTCGTCGAGGCCGAACCGGCGGCGCAGCTCGGCCACCGGCACGTACGGACGGGACGAGACGAATCGACGCAGGCTGGAGGTGCTGGGCCGCTTGGTGGGGGACATCGAGCCGAGTCTAACCCGGCTCGGCGGGGGGTGCTCCCTTGGGCCTGGTTTCAGCGGCCGGCTCGACCGGCACGCCGTGGCTCCATCCGCGGGCCGCTTCGACAGCCCGTCTGATCAGCGTCTTGGAGGGGATCGCCTCGGGAGATCCGTCGGTTTCGGCCGGGTACTGACGGAGGTGGAGCCCCACCTCGCCGGACTCGTCGGGGAACACGTCCACCCCGTCGATCCGAATGGTGGGCGAGCCCCGGAACGCGAGGAACCGCGCATCGTCGAGCGAGGTGACCGCGATCATCTGGATCGGGGTCTCGAACGCGTCCTCGATGAGCACCTCGACCAGGCGCTGACGCGCCTCCATGGCGTTGGGATCGTCGTCCGAGAAGAGCAGCTCCACGCGCATCGGTCTGTCGTCTCCTCAGCTCGTGGAAAGACCGATGACCAGGCACACCAGCGCCACGGCCCCGAGCCCGGCGCCGATCCAGATCCGGCGCCGCTCCTCTACGGTCATCCCTTCCCGCCTGGACGCTCCCGGCGGATCCGCGCGGCCGCGCCACGTCAGGTAGCGCTCCGCGTTGCGATCGAGGGCTTCGCGCGACTGATAGGCGCGCCAGGCCGGCAGACCGATGGCCAGGCCGGCTCCGCCGGCCACGATCGCCACCACGACGAGGGCCCAGGTCATGGCCGCTCCCCGGTGATCAGCCCCGCGGCCGCCGCGTCAACGAGCCAGGTCACCGATTGGGCCCGGACGTGCCCGGCCGGCAAGTCTGCCCCGCTCCGTACGGCGGCGAGGGTCGCCGCCTTGTCATCCCCGGTGACCAGGAACGTGACCTGCCGCGCGGCATCGAGCACCGGGTAGGTGAGCGTCAGGCGGGCGGTCTCGTAGCCCGGCGGCCAGGTGGGCACGACCCATCGGTCGGTCACCTCGAGCGAGGGGTCGTTGGGGCACAGCGACGCGGTATGGCCATCGGCGCCCATGCCCAGCCACACCAGGTCAAACTCGGGAACTCCGCTCTGGCCGCGTGGCACGGCATCGCGCAGCTCGTCCTCGTAGGCCTGGGCCGCGGCGTCCAGGTCGGGCCCCTCGCCGCGCATGCGATGGATGGCCTCGGCGCGCAAACCCGGGGCGTGGTCGAGGAGCACCTCCTGCGCGCGCCGCGCGTTCGACAGCGGAGAGTCCGGGTCGACCGCGCGCTCATCGGTCCAGAACACGTCCACCGCGCCCCAGGGGACCTGTTCGACGCGGGGGGACTCGCGGAGCAACGCGAACGCGCCGTCGGGTGTCCGTCCCCCCGAGAGGGCAACGATGAATCGCCCGCGAGCGGCGGCTGCATCCCGGGCCGCGGACACGAATCCGTCCGCCGCGGCAGCCGCCACGGCGTCGGCGGTGGGCAGGACGGTGAGCTCCACCGGCTACGCCGCGGCGTCGCGGGCCGTGAGCAGGATGGAGGCCGCTCGCAGAGCGTCTTCGTACAGCATGTCCCGCTTGTCCTGCACGAGTTGGCGGCGGAGGACTTCCGCCTCGGATTCTGGTTCTACCGGGATGCGGCGGAGTTGGGCGGTCATCCCGTCCGCGTTGGTGACGATGACTGCCTCGGACGCTGGGCGATCCACGATGAACTCGGCAGACCCCGTCTCGCCGTAGGCGCGAAGGCGAACCGACAGCAGCTCACCCGGCGGGAGCTCGGACGTGGCCACCGGCTCCATGGCCACGTCGACCATCTCGTAGCGTCCCTCGAGCTCCCAGCGCCGCCCGCCGGCGGCGGCTGCGTCCCGGGGTCGCGCCCGCTTCCACGCCAGGCGGGTGGCGATCCACCCCGCGTACAGAATCGCGGCCGCCTCGGGCGACGGCGGTCCTGCCTTGTTGTTGGCCGGAACCGCGTACCGGATGGCCAGGCGCGACAGGTTGGGCAGGTACCGACGGAACCGCGGCGCATCGAAGAACTGGGCGGTGAGCTCCTGCCAGGGGGCAAGCCGCTCCCAGGCCAGATCGCCCACGCCCGATCGACGCCGGATACCGGTCAGCCGATGCAGGCCCTCGGTCAGATCGAGGAAGTCCGTCGAGTTCACGACGAGCCGATCGCCGATCTCGAGCAGCTGGTCAAAGACCGGGTCTCCGAAGGGCGGCGCGCCAGGCCACCAGACGTCGGTCGGCAGGTCGTGGATGACCAGGGGGGCCACGATCCCGTCCAGGTGCCGGGCCGCCTCCCCGCGAACATCGAGCGCCAGTTGCTCGAAGCAGATGGGGCCGTTCCCGTTCTCGCCGTCGCGGCAGTGGGTCCCGATCCGGGCGTCGAGCGCATCGCCGGTCGCCTCCGGGTCGGCCTGCAGGACGATCGCCCGCGATGGGTGGCGCGATCCCAGGCTGAGGAGCGTCTCGAGCACGTGGTCGCTGGCCGCCCGGTCATGGACCGTCACGATCAGGTTGAGGACCGACGTTCGCGCACTCGGGGCACCCTTCTCGGTGACGACGACGCCATCGCCGGTCGCGGCCTTGCTCGTGGCCGCGTTCCACAGCCGGTCGAGCTCGGCGGAGACCGCGCGGACGGACGTCGCCCGCATCTCCCAGAACCCGGTCTCCACCGCAGCGAGGCTCACGGTCGACGCCACTCCCGGCCGTCGCGCGTCAGAAGCTCGTCGGCGGCCGCCGGACCCCATCCCCCGGCGGTGTACAGGTGGAGCGGCCCACCTCCGCCGGCCTGCCAGGTCTGCTCGATCGGGTCCAGGATCTCCCACGCGCGCTCGACCTCGTCATCGCGGGTGAACAGGGTCGAGTCGCCGATCATGCAGTCGAGCAGCAGCGTCTCATAGGCATCCGGCGAATCGACGGCGAACGAGCTCCCGTAGCGGAAGTCCATATTCACGCTCCGGATGTTCAGCCCCGGCCCCGGCACCTTGGCCCCGAACCGCAGGAGGATGCCCTCGTCGGGTTGGACCCGGATGGCGAGCACGTTGGGGTCGATCTCCGGGTCCCCTGCCCGTCCAAACAGGGACAGCGGCGCCCGGCGGAACTGGACGGCGATCTCCGTCACGCGCGACGCGAGCGCCTTGCCGGTTCGGACATAGAACGGGACTCCGGCCCACCGCCAGGAGTCGATCCCAAGCTTCAAGGCGACGTACGTCTCCGTCTCGGAGTCGGTCGCCACCTCGGGGTCCTCGCGATAGGCGGCCACCGGCTCCCCGGCCACCCAGCCGGCGCCGTACTGGCCCCGGACCGTGTTGGCCTCCACGTCGTCAGGGGCGATGGGTCGCACGGCCCGCAACACCTTGAGCTTCTCGTCGCGCAGGTCGTTGGGAGCGAACTCGACCGGCGGCTCCATGGCGAACACGGCAAGGAGCTGGAGCACGTGGTTCTGGACGATGTCGCGCAGCGCGCCGGTCTGGTCGTAGAACTCGCCACGCCCCTCGAGACCCACCGTCTCGGCCACGGTGATCTGGACCGAGTCGATGTAGCGGCGGTTCCAGATCGGCTCGAACAGACCGTTCCCGAATCGGAAGACGGCCAGGTTCTGGACCGTCTCCTTTCCGAGGTAATGGTCGATGCGGTAGATCTGCTCTTCGGCAAAGACCTCGCGGATCTGACGGTTCAGGGTGCGTGCGGAGGCGGCATCGGCCCCGAATGGCTTCTCGACGACGACCCGGGTCCATCCCTGCCGCCCGCTGGTCCGGACCGTGCTCCCCGCCAGGCCCGCCGCGCCCAGGTGGCTCACCACCTGGGGAATGAGTGCCGGCTGGACGGCCAGGTAGAAGAGCCGATTGCCCGCCGTCCCGCGATCGCGGTCGATCCGCTCCAGCCGCTTGGCGAGCGCCACGTAGGCCTCGGGATCGTTCAGGTTGCCCTGCTCGTACTCCACCCCGGCCGTGAACGCGCTCCACACCGACGAGGACGCCGGCCGGTTTCGGCTGAACAGGTCGATCCCCTCCCGGAGGTGCTCGTGGAACTCCTCGGCACTCATCGGCCGTCGGGCAAACCCCAGCACGGTGAACTCGGGGGGCAGGAGGCCGCCAAGGGCCAGGTTGTAGATCGCCGGGCCGAGCTTGCGCAGGGTGAGGTCGCCCGTGGCGCCGCAGATCACCATCGTGCACGGCTCGGGCATGCGCTCCTGGCGCAGCCCACGGCGCAGCGGATTGCTCGCGGCCGAGGCGGACTGTGCGGGTTCCGCGACCATCGGGTCAGGCAGAAGAATCGGTGTCCTCGGCAGCCTTCACGGCGTGGCCTCCGAACTCGTTGCGGAGCGCGGCGAGGACGCGATCGGTGTAGCTGTCGGGGGTGCGCCGGCTGCGCAGACGCTGGATCAGGGCGATCGTGATGACCGGCGCCGGAACGTCATGCGCCAGGGCATCGGCGACGGTCCAGCGGCCTTCGCCCGAGTCGGCTACCCAGCCCGAGATACCGGCCAGGTCGTTGCCTTCCTTGGCAAACGCATCGGCCGCGAGCTCGAGCAGCCACGACCGAATCACGCTGCCGTGGTTCCACAGGCGAGCGATCGCGGCCAGGTCAAGGCCGTAGTCCGACGCATGGAGGATGTCGAATCCTTCGCCGTAGGCCTCCATCAGGCCGTACTCGATCCCGTTATGGACCATCTTCACGTAATGCCCGGCCCCGGCCGGGCCGCAGTACAGGTAGCCGTCGGTCGGGGCGAGCGTGGCAACGACCGGCTCGAACCGATCGAACACGGCCCGCTCACCGCCCACCATGGCGCAGAACCCGACCTGGAGCCCCCACACCCCGCCCGACACGCCCATGTCGAGGAAGTGGAGGCCGCGTTCGGAGAGCTCACCGGCTCGCCGGGCGCTGTCGGTGAAGTTCGCGTTCCCGGTGTCGACGATGACGTCGCCGGCGGCCAGGTGGCCTGCCAGCTCGTTGATCAACTGCTGGGTCGTGTCGCCCGCGGGCAGGCTGAGCAGGACGTGCCTGGGCACACCGAGGACCGCGCACAGGTCTGCGACCGACGCGGCGACCGTGATCCGGCCGCCGTTCTCCGGCTCCGCGGCCAGGTCGGTGGTGACCGATGCGGTTCGGTTCCAGGCAACCACGTCATGCCCGCCGCGCGCCAGGCGCCGGGCCATCCCGGCCCCGATCCGCCCCAGTCCCACGATCCCAACCTGCATGGCTGCTCCTTCGATACCGATGATGACCTACCCGGCGGCGCTGCCCACGGCCTGGGCGACAAGATCCGCCACCCGGGTCAGGCCGGCGACCGCTTCGTTGGCGTGGAGGCGCAAGACACGCCGCCCACCCTGCTGGAGGGCGGCCAGGTCTCCGGCGGCCTGGGCGGCAATCAGGGTTCCGAACGACTCGATTCGGCCCGGGATGGGAAGGTCGCGATGAGGATCCGCGGTGACCATCAGGAAGACCCCCGTGTCAGGCCCTCCCTTGTGCAGCTGCCCGGTCGAATGGAGATAGCGCGGACCGATGCCGGCGGTGGTCGCGGCCCCCAGCCCGTCTCGCACCGTGCGACGGATGCGATCGAGCTGGACGAACACCTCCGCATCGGGCGGGAGATAGGCGAGCACGCCGAAATAGTCGCCGGCACCGATCGCCTGGACCAATGTGCGCACGGCCGCCGCGACGGTCGGTGGCCGATCCCCGAGCACGGCGGGATCGGCGAATGCCGCGAGCCCCGGTTCGGCCACGATCGACATTGGCTCCCGGAAGGCCCCGTCGCGTCGGAACTCGCCCAGCAGGCGCTCGGTCGCCTCCTTGGCCTCGGCTACGTTGGGCTGGTCGAAGGGGTTCACGCCCAGGACGATCCCGGCGGCGGCGGTCGCCACTTCCCAGCGGAAGAACTCGGTCCCCACGTCCTGCCGGCGCGCGAGGTGGTACTCCACCACCGGGTGCCCCGCCGCTCGCAGGTCCGCGGCCAGGCGGACGAGTTCGTCATCGGCTTCGCCTTCGAGGGTCGCGAGCACGAAGCAGCGGTCGTCGCCGTACTGCTCGGCCGTCCCGAGCGGCTCCCCCACGATCGGGATCACGCCGCGCCCCAGCTTGCCGGTGCTCTCCGCCACCAGCTGCTCGATCCAGTCCCCCAGGGTCGACAGTCGCACGCTGGTCAGGACAGTCAGCTTGTCCCGCCCCGCAAGCGCTGCTTCCCCGATCGTTGCCCCCAGGACGAGCCCCGGGTTGTCCGCCGCCGGCCGCCGGCAGGCGTCGGCCATGGCGCGGGCCCCGTCCAGCAGCGCCGCGGTGTCAACGCCCCGGATCGCCGCCGGGACAAGACCGAAAACCGACAGCGCCGAGTAGCGGCCGCCGACGCGCGGATCGCCCTCCACGATGGAGCGGAACTCCTGGGTGCGGGCCAGCTCCCCCAGCGGGGTGCCCGGATCGGTGATCGCGATGAAGTCGAGCGCGGGTACCGACTCGGCCAGGCTGGCGTGGAAGGCGTTGGTCTCGGTCGTGGTGCCCGACTTGGACGACACGCACAGGACGGTCCGGGCGGCGGTGGCCCAGCTCCGGAACCCGCGCACCGCGTCCGGATGGGTGGAATCGCACACGCGCAGGGGGGTCATCCCCTCGAACAGGCGCCCGCACAGTTCCGGAGCGAGACTCGATCCGCCCATCCCCAGCACGGCGGCCCGCCGGTACCCGTCGCGCGCGACGCCGTCGGCCAGGTTCCGCAGCTCCGCGACGCGGGCGGTCATGGTCGTCGGCAGGTCCAGCCATCCGAGCCATCGCGACACCTCGACCGGATCGGCGCCGCCTTCGGCCCACAAGGTTCCGTCGCGTTCCCACAGCCGCTCGGCCACTCGTTCGGCCGTCCATTGGTCCAGGCGGGCGGCGATGGCCCCGTCGAGCGCCGCGCTCATGCGGTGGCGAGGGCCCTCCGGGTTGCGTCGATCGTGCCCATCAGCTCGTCGAAGGAGGCGCTGAACGCGCGGACGCCCTCGTCGATCAGTTCGTCGGTGACCTGTTCGATGGAGATGCCCAGCCCCTCGATCGCTCCCAGCGCCGCGGCTGCGCCGGCGAAGTCGGCATCCAGGGTCCGGGCCAGCTGACCATGATCGAGCATGGCCGCGATCGTCTCGCGCGGCATGGTGTCCACCGTGTCCGGACCGATGAGCGCCTCCGCGTACTTCACGTCGCGGTAGGCGGGATCCTTGGCCGAGGTGCTGGCCCACAGGCAGCGCTGCACCCGTGCGCCAGCCGCCCGCAGGTCCGCGAACTCGGCGCCCTCGAAGATCTCGAGGTAGGCCTGGTAGGCAAGCTGGGCGTTGGCCACGGCCGCCGTTCCGCGGGCCGCCGCGGCGGCCGGCGTCCCCAGCGCATCGAGCGCCTTGTCGACCTTGGTATCCACGCGGCTCACGAAGAAGCTGGCGACCGACACGACCCGGTGCAGGTCCTGGCCCGCGGCCATGCGGCGACGGAGCCCGCGCAGGTATGCCCGGGCGACGTCGCGATAGACGTCCACCGAGAACATGAGCGTGACGTTGACGTTGATGCCGTCGGCGATCGCGGCCTCGATGGCCGGCAGTCCGGCCGGGGTGGCGGGGATCTTCACGAAGATATTCGGCCGCCCGACCGCCGCCCACAGGGCGCGGGCCCGAGCCAGCGTGCCGTCGCTGTCGGCCGCGAGGCGGGGCTCGACCTCGATCGAAGCGAGCCCGTCGGCTCCATCGGCCTCGTCGTACACCCCGCGCAGCAGATCGGCGGCATCACGCACGTCACCGACGGCGATCGCCTCGTAGATGGCGGTGTCATCGGCTCCATCAGCATGCATGCGCGCGATGAGCTGGTCATAGAAGCCGCCCGCCACCGCCTTGGCGAAGATGGTCGGGTTGCTGGTCAGGCCCCGTATCCCGTCCTCGATCATGGCGGCCAGGCCGCCCGACTCGATCAGCTGGCGGTCGATGGAGTCGATCCATGGGCTCTGGCCGAATTCGGCGTGGAGGCGTTGCAGGGTGTTCACGAGACCGATACCTCCTGCGCGACGCCCACCAGGTCGCGCGCCGCGACCACGATGGCGGCCGCGTCGATGCCGGCCGCGGCGAGCTGCTCGGCCGGCGTGGCCGATCCGGGCATGGCGCGGACCGCGAGCTTCACGACCTGCGGCGGATGGGTGTCACCGGCGAAGACGTCCAGCACCGCGTCGCCCAGGCCGCCCTCGGGCCAGTGGTCCTCGACCGTGATGAAGCGGCCGGTCGCCGCGGCGGCCTCGCGGAGCGTGGCCTCGTCCACCGGCTTGACCGAATAGAGATCCACGACCCGCGCCGCGATCCCCTCGCCGGCCAGCTGTTCCGCCGCCGCGAGCGCCTGGTGCAGGGTGATCCCGGCCCCTACCAGCGTCACCTGGTCAATCGGTGAGCTCCGGACGACACGGGCCCCGCCGATGGGAAACGGCTCGCCAGGCTCGTACAGGACCGGGAGCTTCTCGCGCGTGGTGCGCAGGAACACGATCCCCGGTCGGTCGACCATCTGGGCCACCAGGCTGGCCGCCTGGTTGGCATCGGATGGGTACAGGACGGTGCTGCCGTGGACGGCCCGCATCATGGCGATGTCCTCGAGGGCCATCTGGGACGGACCGTCCTCGCCGATCGAGACCCCGGCATGCGAGCCCACCAGGCTCATGTTGGCGCGGCTGATGGCCGCCATCCGGATGAAGTCGTAGGCCCGGCTCAGGAAGGCGGCGAAGGTCGAGGCGAAGGGCCGATAGCCGCGGACCTGGAGGCCCACCGCGGCCGCCACCAGCTGCTGCTCGGCGATGTACATCTCGAAGTACCGATCCGGATGCGCCTCCCGGAAGATCTCGGCGTAGGTCGAGTTGCTGACCTCCCCGTCCAGGGCGACGACCTCCCGGCGGGCGGAGCCCACGGCCGCCAGCGCCTCGCCATAGGCCCGGCGGGTGGCCTCGCTCGTCCCCACCTCGTATGCCGGGAGGCGGATGACCTCCGGTTCGGGCCGGGGGGCCGGCATGGGGCCTTCGGGCGGAGCGACCGCGACGCGAATGTGGCGCAGGCCACCCAGTTCGGCAATGGCGGCTTCGGGATCGGCCAGCGGCTTGCCGTGGGCGCCGTTCTGGTTGGCCACCGCAGCCACCCCGTGGCCCTTCTCGGTGCGGGCCACGATCATGGTCGGGCGCTGGCTGGTGGCCGCGGCATCGGTCAAGGCCTCGTCGATTTCAGCGACGTCGTGGCCGTTGATCTCGATCGCGTGCCAGCCCGCAACCTGGGCTCGGCGGGCGTAGGCGTCCAGGTCCCAGCCATGCATCGTTTCACCGGTCTGGCCCAGGCGGTTGACGTCGATGATCGCGGTCAGGTTGTCCAGGCCGGCATGCGCGGCGTGCTCCATGGCCTCCCACATCGAGCCCTCGGCCATCTCGCTGTCGCCGCACAGGACCCAAACCCGGAAGGGCAGCTTGTCGAGCTGCTTGCCGGCCAGGGCCACGCCGACGCCCACCGGCAGTCCCTGGCCCAGCGAGCCGGTCGCCACGTCCACCCACGGCAGGAGGGGGGTCGGGTGGCCCTCCATGCGGCTGCCGAGCTTGCGGAAGGTGAGCATCTCCGCGTCCTCGATTGCGCCCGCGGCGACGTACATCGCGTACAGGAGCGGGCTGGCGTGGCCCTTGGAGAAAATCAGGTGGTCGTTGCGCGGATCGTCCGGTCGAGCGAAGTCGTAGTGGAGGTGACCGGCCAGAAGCACGGCCATGAGGTCAGCGGCGGACATGGAGGACGTGGGGTGGCCCGATCCGGCGGCGCTCGACGAGCGGATGGCGTCCACCCGCAGCTGCTGCCCCAGCTCACGCCACGCTGCGAGGTCCTGCTCCTGGGTCATCGACGAATGATACCCACCGCGGCGCGCGGGCTCGTCAGGCGGACATGAGGAACGGCGCCCCGAAGGGCGCCGTTCCCGTTGATCAGAGCGCCGGCCGAAGCCGGCGCCATCGGTTATCCGCGAACGAGGCGGAAGCAGTCGCTGCAGTACACGGGCCGGGCACCGGTCGGCTTGAAGGGGACCTGGGTCTCCTTGCCGCACCGAGCGCAAACCGCGTCGTGCATCTCCCGCGGGCCACGGTCATACGAACCGCCGCCGTAGCCAGCCACCGCCACCACCAGAGCCGTAGCTGCTGCTGCCGCCGTATCCACCGGACGCGCGACGCTGCGCGCGACACGACGGACACCGCTTGGGCGGGGACGTGAAGCCTTTCTCCGCAAAGAAGTTCTGCTCCGAGGCGGAGAAGACGAATTCGGTCCCGCAGTCACTACACGTCAGGACCTGGTCGGAATAGGTCACCCTTGACCCTCCACTATGGGTTGAACACCAACCCGGCAGTCGCTCGTTCGATGTGCCGGCCACGGGTCTTGCTCCTACCCCGTGAGCCGACGAAGAAACCGTGGTGGAGGGGGAAGGGAAAGGCTCTGGACGCCGGACGAGCGGTCCGGATCGCCCGGAGTCTACCATCCACGCGTGCGTACACGATTTGCGCTCATTGTGGGAGTCCTGATCGCCCTCGCCGGCACGGTCTGGATGCTCCAGGGCCTCAACGTTATCCAGTACGGATTCATGGCCGGGGACCGCACCTGGGTCGTGGTCGGAGCAGTGGTCCTGGTGGCCGGTCTGGGCCTCAGCTGGTGGGCGTGGTCGCGGCGGGCACCGAAGCCGCCTGCCTGAGCTGGCGTCCGGCCCAGACGCAGATCCCGGCCAGGACCCCCAGCCACGCGGCCATCAGGGCTGACAGGACAGCGTAGGCCCGCACGAAGCCCACCAGACTCTGGCCACCACCGAACAACTCCGCGCGCTCGGCCATGGCGGCGGTCGAGGCCTGCATCGTGCGCAGGTCCTCCGTCACCGCGGTCAGGTCGGGCTGGAGTGCGGTGACCTGTTGGTCGAGGGTGCTGGCGTGCTGGGCGAAGGTGTCCAGCTCGTCGGCGATGTCGGCGAGGGAAGCGGCCGCTGCGCTGAAGGGCTGCTGGCCGAAGATCGAGATGTCGAGCGCATCGGCCAGGTCGGCGGTGGTCTCGGCCAGGTCGTTCAGTAGCACCGTCGTATCACCCAGGGTGTCGCTCACCGCCCCAATGGTCTCGGTGCTGCTTTCGAGCGCAGTGGCGCTGCTGTCCATGAGGTCCGCCGCCTGGGTCAGGCTCGTCGACAGCGATCCCCCATCTCCCTCCAGGTCAATGCTGCCGAGCGCGACCAGGCTACCCAGCCAGCCGATGACGAAGATGACGGCCAGGACCAGGCCCACCACGCCAAAGCCGATCAGCCAGCTGCCGAGCCGATGTGCCGGCTGCCCCAGGACGTCCATTGCGTCCATCGTCCCCTATCCGGTTGTCATGCGCGAGACGCCGGCCCGGGTCATGTCCGCGAGCGCGTGGTCACCATCGCCCGGGGCGAGGTCGACCGCCGCCACGGCATCGGTCAGGACGCCTACGCCGAATCCTCGGTCCACCGCATCCAGGACGGTCTCACGCACGCAGTAGTCGGTCGCCAGGCCGCCCACCACCACCCGGGTCACCCCGCGGGCGCGGAGCAGCGACTCGAGCTCGGTGGCATCGGTCTCGCCGGTCAGCGGGTCCCGGGTCGAGAACCCCGAGTACCCATCTTCGCCGGACGTCCCCTTGCGAACGACAGGGCCGGCCACCACCAGGTCGGGATGGAAGGCCGCGCCCCAGCTGCCGGCCACGCAGTGGACCGGCCACGTCCCGCCGTCCTTGGCGAAGTGCGGCGTGGACGGCGGATGCCAGTCCTGGGTGTACGCGACCAGGGCGCCCGCTTCCAGGGCGCGGCGAATCTCTCCGTTGAGAGGCCCCACGACGTCGTCGCCGCCGGTAACGCTCAGGCTGCCCGACGGGTCGGCGAAGTCGTTCTGGACGTCCACCACGAGCAACGCGGTGGATGGGTCATAGGTGGCCACGGACCGATGGTAGCGGTCGCGCGCCGCCTACTCCGCGAAGGGCATGGACGCCGGTGCGCCTTCCGCGGTCGCCTCCTGTCGAGCGGCTCGGAAGTCCCGCAGCGGCAGCTCGGGGAGCAGGACGGCCGTGATCAGGGCGGCCGTGAGGGCGGCCCCGAACCCGATCCACAGCGAGGACCCGATGGCCAGGGAGAACGCCTGGTGGAAGCCGCTCACGATGGCCGGGATGAGCGGCTCGACGAGCGGCCTCACGGCCTCCGGGACGTTGGCCAGGATCTGGGATCCCAGGTCACCTACGCCACTCAGGTCGCTGGTGGAGATCCCCGATGACCCGAAGCGGTCGACGACCTCCGGCGGCACGCCTGCATCGACGAGGGAGCTCGGGAGCTTCTCGACCAGGGCTGACCCGAACGTGGTACCGGCGATGGCCAGCCCCACGGTGCCGCCGATCTGGCGGAAGAAGGTCATGGCGCTGGTCGCGGCCCCCAGCTGCGCCACAGGAGAGGCGTTCTGAACCACGACCGTGAACGCGGCCAGGGTTGGTCCTATCCCGATGCCGGTGATGAGCATCCACAGCCACAGCTCCGGCAGCGGGGTATCGGCCTCGAGGTGGGTCATCAGGAACAGGCCCACCGACATCGTGGCCAGGGCAGCGGTGATGAGCCACTTGTACCGACCGGTGCGGCTGATGAGCTGGCCGCTGACGACCGAGCTGATGATGAGCCCCGCGAGAAGGGGAAGGGTCTGGTAACCCGACTCGGTGGCGCTCGACCCGGCCACGACCTGGAACCAGCGGGGAAGCCAGATGATCGAGCCGAAGAAGCCGAAGGCGGCCAGGAAGACGGTGGTCATGGATACTGCGAAGGTTCGGTTTCGGAACAGGCCAAGGGGCACGAGCGGCTCGACGGCCCGCGATTCGACCCACACGAACACGGCCAGCATCACGAATCCGAAGAGGATGAGGCCTCCCACGATCGGATCGGTCCATTCGTTGCCGGTCTTGTTGGTCAGACCGATGAGGATCGGAATGATCGCGGCTGCGAAGACCGTCGCGCCCAGGTAGTCGATGGAGCGGACCCGCTCCGGGTGCTTCACGGCCGGCAGCAGGCGGGCAATGATCACCATCGAGACGAGACCGAGCGGGATGTTCACGAAGAACACCCAGTGCCACGAGGCGTGGTCGGTCAGGAGGCCACCCAGGGCCGGACCGATGAGCGCGGCGACGCCGAAGATGGCGCCGAACAGGCCCTGGTACTTGGCCCGCTCAGCGGGCGCGAAGAGGTCACCGATGACCGCCAGCGCGATCGGGAAGATGGCACCCGCGCCCAGGCCCTGGATGCCCCGGGCCGCGATGAGCTGCCACATCTCCTGGGACAGCCCCGACAGGGCCGAACCGATGAGGAACAGGCCCACGCCGAACAGGATGATCGGCCGTCGCCCAAACAGGTCGGACAGCTTGCCGTAGATCGGTCCGGAGACGGTCGCGGTCAGCAGGTAGATGGTGACGACCCAGATGTACAGGTCGTTGCCGTTCAGCTGGTCGACGATGCTCGGCAGGGCGGTGCTGACGATCGTCTGGTCCAGGGCCGACAGGAACATGGCCAGCAAGATCGCGGCCAAGATCTCGGTCCGCTGGCGGGCGGTGATGTGCAGGGTTTGCAGTTCGGTCACGCAGTGGCTCCTGATGGGTTCGCACGGTCGAATGCCGCCCGAAGGGTCTTGATGGATTCGAGCAGGCGATCCTGCTGGGCCGGATCGAGCTGCGACAGGGCCGCGGCGAGGCGCCGCTGGCGGAGGGCGCTCAGCTGCTTGAGCTGGCTCGCCCCGTGCGAGCTGAGCGCGACGAAGACGACCCGGCGGTCCGTCGCGTCATGGGTGCGCCGGACCAGGCGACGCTCCTCCATGCGGCTGACGAGACCGGTCACCGTGGGCAGGCTCGAACCAAGCAACTCGGCCAACCGGCTCATGTGGATGGGTCCGTGGGCGTCGAGGATGGTCATGACGTACAGGTGCGGCATCGAGATGTCGCGTTCGCGGCACCGATGCGCGACCGCCGCGCGCTCGCCGGAGATGATCGATGTCAGCTCGGCCAGCAGCGCGTCGGTAACTGTTTGCTCGCCATGAATAGTTCGTCCCACACGAACTATTCTCGTGCATGCCCCGGATCGGCGCAAGTGGGGGTTTCGGGCGGTCAGCCCCAGATTCGGCGGAGCCGACGGACGGCGCGAGCGGCGGGACCGCGCTGCGGGCGCGGCGATGCGCCCGGGGCCGCTGCCTGGGTCGCCGAGCCGGCCGACTCGGCGAGCTCGGGCGCCGCGGATTCAGGGGCGGCCAGGTCCGACTCCGTAGCGGGGGCGAGTGGAGGCGTGGCTTTCGCCGCGATGACGGGGGCTGGCTCCGCTGGCAGCGCAACCGGCGGCGACATCACCGGGACCATGGTCGACGGGCCTTCGAGGACGACGGGCTGGGACAGCTCGGCCCGGAGCTGGTCGACCTCGTCGGGCTCCCAGGCCTCGAGAAATGGCATGGCGAACGGCGCCTGGGCGCGTCCCTCGGGCTCCCAGAACGCTGGACCGCTGGGAATGATCGGCGGTTCGGCGAACGGTTCCGGGCTGTCGACCAGCGGCGCATCCTCGGGGGCCGGCGGCTCGGCAGCCAACTCGACGGCGGGGAGCGGCGATGCGGGCGGCCAGGGGTCGGGCGCTGCCGCGCTGTCGGCATCGGCCTCGGCCTCGGCCTCAGCCTCGGCGGTCGGCGGTTCAGGTTCGGCGACGGCAACCGCCGTGGCGACTTCCTCGGCCACGGATGCCACCGGTTCACTCGCACGCTCAGGTCGTGACGGCGGACCGACCGGGACGACGAGGTCCTCCTCGGCGATCCAGTCCGGCTCGGGCGTATCGGTGCCATAGCCAGGTCGGGCGAGCACGGGGCGTTCGCGCTCAACGGGCACCGTGTCGACCGGCCGGGGCTCCGGGACGACGGGCTCAACCACGGAGACCACGGGGGCCATGACGGCGACCGTCTGCGGCGCCGGCTCGGGCTCAAGCTCGGACTCGGGCTCGGGCGCCGGGGCCTCGTCGTGGAGTGCGGCGAAAGCCGCAGCGGCCTCCTCCGCCCCGGGCAACGGGGTCTCGGGAAGCGGGGGCGCCGTGCTCAGTAGCGCCTCGTCAACGTCTCCGACCGGCGAGCTCGAGGGATCCTGGGCGCGGGCCAGGGCCTCGGCGAAGCCGGCCGTCCGCGAATGAGCGCGTGACGTCGCTCGCGGGCCACGGGTGCTCGACGGGCGGGGCGTGGGCCGCGGCGTCCGTCGAGTGCGGGGCGGAACCGGGGCCGCCGCCGGCTCGGCGGCGAACGCCGTGTCGAACGCTGGATCGGCGCCATCGGTCAGTTCGTCCGATTCGTCGGAGGCGTCCTCGGGCGGATTCTCGGGGGCGGTCCACGCGGTCATGGGTGCCGTGGCGGCCAGGCGCAGCTCCATGCGGGTCTCGAGCAGCTCGACCCGTCCCCGGAGCGAGGCGACCTCGCCGCGCGACTCGCCCAATGCGAGCAGGGCCTGGCCGTACCGCTCGGTGAGGTTTCGGAACTCGGTCAGGAGCTCCCGGAACGCGGAAAGCTCGGCGCCGTGCGGCCCGCCGTTGGTCGAACCGTGGCCATTTCCGTTGCTTGGCGGAACCGGTTTTGGGGACTCTGGAACGGCGGCATCGCGTAGCAGTACGCGCATGTCGCCGCCAACCTCGGTTGACCCAGCAAGCACGCCGCGAGCGAGAAGCTCCCAGACACGCGCCTCAGGGATGCCGAGGACAGCCGCCGCCTCGTTGACCGAGTAGCCGTCCATCAGGGGGATGCCTAGCGTACCGCGTCGGGGCCAGTCGCGATGCCCCTCTGCCCGATATCATCCCGCGCCATGGCCGCCCCCGTCCGGGTTCCGACCCTCGAACGCTCGGACCTCGCCAGCCCGCCCGGGCTGGAGGGCCTTCGCGGGCTGGCCGAGAACCTGTGGTGGAGCTGGCATCCGGAGGCCCGTCGCCTCTTCGCGCGGATCGATCCACAGACCTGGGCCAGGACCCGCAATCCTATCCCGCTCCTTCGCCACACCGATGTCGAGCGGTGGGCCGTCCTGGCCGCAGACCGCCGATTCGTGGCCGACACCGCGTCCCTCGCGGCCGAGCTTGCGGCGTATCTGGACGAACCCACGCCCGGCATCGGGGATGACCTGGGGGGACCGGTCGCCTACCTGTGCGCGGAATTCGCCCTGCAGGAGTCGTTGCCGGTCTATTCCGGCGGCCTCGGTGTGCTCGCCGGGGACGTGTGCAAGACCGCGTCCGACGCCCGGCTGCCCATGGTCGCCGTGGCGCCCTACTACCACCGAGGCTACTTCCGGCAGCGCATCGACGCGGAGGGGCGCCAGGAGCACCTCGAGCCGGACGTCGACCCGGCGGACATCCCCGTCCGTCGCGCCGCCGACCAATCGGGCGAGCCGCTCGAGGTCGGGGTCGAGCTCGGTGATCGCACGATCCGGCTCGCGGTATGGGTGGCGCAGGTGGGACGGGTTCCGCTGCTCCTGCTCGACGCGGACGTGCCCGCCAATACGTCCGACGACCGGCGCGTGACCAATCAGCTGTACGTCGCCGACCGCCCGACACGGCTGGTGCAGGAGCTCCTGCTCGGCGTTGGAGCGGCACGTGCGCTGGAGACGCTCGGCATCAGGCCGGCCGTGTGGCACCTCAACGAGGGCCATTCCGCGCTCGTCCTGTTCGAACGGGCACGCGTCATCCAGGCATCCCAACCGGGCCTCGACGGGCTGGCCGCGCTTCGACGCGCCGGACGCGACATGGCGATGACCCTCCACACCCCGGTGCCGGCCGGGAACGAGCGGTACGAGCCGGACCTGGCACTCGAGGTCCTGGCCGATGCCATGGCCGCCATCGGGCTGGCCCCCGACGACCTGCGCACGTTGGGCCATGGGCCGGAGGGCGCGAACGGCAGCGTGTTCGACCTGACCGGATTCGGCCTGCGGACGGTGGCCGACGTGAACGCGGTCAGCCAGCTCCACGCGCGGACCGCCACCGCGACCTGGCAGTCGTCCCTCGGGCACTCGGTTCGGGGCATTACGAACGGGGTCCATGTCCCGACCTGGCAGGGCGAGCCGCTGCGCGCCGCCCTGTCGCGAACGATGCCCGACGCCCTCTCCGACCGAGAGCTGTGGCAGGCGCATACCGAGCAGAAGCGGCAGATGATCGACTTCCTCGGTGGGCGGTTGACCCGGCAGGCCGTCCGCCACGGCGTGGCGCCCGAGGCGGTTGGCGACCTGGCCGGGGCCCTGGACCCACAGGCACTCACGATCGGCTTCGCGCGCCGGTTCGCCACCTACAAGCGCGCCGATCTCATCCTGAGCGATGCGCATCGGCTCACCCACATCGTGTCCGACCCGGATCGACCAGTCCAGGTCATCTTCGCGGGCAAGGCGCACCCTGCCGACGATGCGGGGCGGGCCGTGCTCGCCCATGTCGTCGAGGCCTCGCGACGGATCGGCACGGCGGGCCGCATCTTCTTCATCGAGGACTACGACCTGCGCATCGCCCATTTCCTCGTGACCGGCGTGGACGTCTGGCTGAATACGCCCCGACGGCCGCTCGAGGCGTCCGGCACCTCGGGCATGAAGGCCGCCGTCAATGCGGTCCCGTCGATCAGCGTCCTCGACGGCTGGTGGGACGAGGCGTTCGACGGGACGAACGGATGGGCGATCGGACGGCCGTGGGACGGCAGGCCCGGGAGCGACGCCGAGGATGCGGCCACCCTCTACTCCGTTCTCGAGGACGAGGTGATTCCCACCTTCTTCGAGCGCGACGAGGACGGGATCCCGCGGCGCTGGGCGGACTTCATGCGCGGCGCGCTGGAGATCGGCCTGGCCCGCTATAGCTCGGATCGGCTCCTGGCCGACTACGTGACCGAACTCTATCGCCCCATCGCCGCGGCCAGCGCGGTGATCTCGCCTCGGGTCTGAGGCGCCCGGGGCGTCGTCCGCCTCGGGGGGCTACGGCAGGTACCAGCGCGGGTTGGTCCACACCCCGTGGTCGTTGACCGCGAAGTGCAGGTGGCAGCCAGTGGCCCAGCCGGTCCTCCCCTCGTAGCCGATCACGTCGCCGATGGACACACCCTGGCCCGGATGGACGATCACCTGCGCCCGCAGGTGCCAGTACCAGGTCATGACCCCACCGCCGTGGTCGATCACCACGCCATAGCCCGGGTCGTACGGCCAGAGGGGCTGGCCGGACGCCGCGACGACGCCTGAGCCGGCGGCGTGGATGGGTGTGCCGCAGCCGTGGGCGATGTCAATTCCGCCATGGAAGTGCGGGTAGTAGTGCCCGTTGTACGTATAGGGCGGCTCCAGGGTGAAGTTGGTCGGCCCCCATTCCTGGGTGACGATGAAGTTGTCCTCCGGCCAGCGGAACCCGCGCGAGCTGATCTGGACGTGGGATTCGGCGAGGAGCTTGCTGACCAGCGCGGCAGCGGCAGCAGCCGCGGCCTGGTTGGCGGCGATCTGCTGCTGAACGTTGCCCTGGGCGGCCAGCGCGGCGTTGAGCGCGGCCTCCTGCTCGGCTCGCTTCTGCTCGGCCTGGGCCTTTAGCTGAGCCAGCTGCGCCTGGAGATCGCTCAGCTGTTGCTGCTGGGCCTGGAGCGTCGCCGCCTCCGCCTCTTCCTGGTCACGGGAATCGGCCAGCTCAGCTCGTCCCTCTCGCAGCGTGGCTCGGCTCGACTCGAGCCGCGCCCGGGTGACCCGGATATCGTCGGCCAGGGCCGCGTCCTGCTCGGAAACGGTCATCAGGTAGCCCACCTGGGTGGCGACCGACTCGAAGGAGTCCGCCGCCAGCAGGACCTCCAGAAGGGAGGTCTGGCTCTGCTCGTAGGCGTCGCGGTAGTGATCTTGGAGCAATGCCTCGCGGGCCTCGAGCTCGCGGTTCTGGCGCTCCACGTCGATGGCGAGCGTGACGAGCATGTCATCGAGGGTGGCGATCCGCGCGCGCAGCGCATCCAGCTTGGCGCTGACGTCCGCGATCTGGGCCTCCACCTGTACGAGCAGCCCGGACACGCGTTCGTACTCGGCGCTCACGGAGGCCAGCTCGGTCTTCGCGTCGTTGAGGCGCTGGTTCAGGTTGGCGGCCTGGGCCTGAAGGCCGGCGAGCTCGCGACGCTGCGCGGCGAGCGTCTGCTGCAGCTCGCGCTGGTGGTTCTGGGCGTCGGTCAGCGGGTCGGCGCCGTAGGCGTGGTCGGTGGGGGGCGAGCCGAACGAGACCGAGCCGGCAACGACCAGGACGACAAAGAAGGCGGCCAGACGTGGCCGACGACTCATGAAGCGGTATGACCCAAGGGTGTTCTCATCGCCTCATCCAGCCCCCGCGGAAGAAGTGCCCGAGGATGCTACCCCGGGTCGTCAACCGCTGACGAGGTTGCGAATGTACTACACCGTCCTACACCGCTCCATACCAGACCACACCAGACCGCACCTGTCGAGCCGCGAGCTGTGCCCGGCTCCCTACTCGGGAGCGGCCTCTTCCGGGGTTGCCTCGGCCCGGCGGCGGCGGACGGTGGCGGCCGCGACCTCAGCCCCTGCGAGCATGGCGACGGCCAGGAAGTCGATGTAGATGAGCCCAACCAGGATGGCCCCGAACGGGCCGGCGGCATTGCCGCTGTTGGCCACGAAGAGGTTGACATAGATGTCGAATACCGCGCCCAGGCCGAAGAAGCCGAGGGCGGTCACGAGGGCGCCGAGCCAGACCTCGGAGAAGGTGGGGTTGTGGGCCGGCACTGCTCGCAGGAGCGCGACCATCACGGCGAATACGACGGCCGATGGGAGAAGGGTCAATACCACGCCCAGCGTGACGTCCACGAGCGTGACGTCCGGCAGCAGCCGATCGATTACGCCGATGACGAAGCCGAGGAGGCTGCCCCAGGCACCGGACAGGAGGATCAGGATCGCGGCCAGGCCGAGGAGGAGCAGGCTGCTCAAGGTGGTCCGCACGTACGAGCGCCGATCCTCCTCGAAGGCACGCACGATCCCGCGCTGGACGGCAGACACCCAGGGAATGAGGGCGACGACCAGGAGCCCGACTGCAACCAGGGCCAAGCCGTAGCGCGCGCTCTCGAGCGAGTCGAGGGCCGCGGTCACGACCGCGGGGTCGAGACCGAACGTCGCTGAAACGCGCGCGACGAACGCATCGAGCTCCGCCCCCTCCCGGATCAAGAGCGAGGCGGCGAAGAGGGCCAGCATCGCGAACGGGAAGAGCGACAGGATGGAGTAGTACGCGATGGCCGCGGCGCGGGCCATCGCCTCGTGGGCATTGAAATGGTTGATGGCGTCGATGGCGAGGCCGATCAGGGGGAACCGGTTGGTCAGATCAGTCAGCAGTCGCCTGGCCCGATCGACGATGGCGTTCATTCGTTCTCCGGCTACCCTGACCCGCGTGGCACCTACTGAGACCGTCACGCTCGAGGTTGGCGGACTGTCCGTATCGGTCAGCAACCCCGGCAAGATCTTCTTTCCCGAGGCCGGGGTCACCAAGCTGGACCTGATCCGATATTACCTGTCGGTCGCCGATGGAGCGGTGCGCGGCGTCCTCGACCGGCCCATGGCCATGAAACGATGGCCGAACGGAGCGACGGGCGAGTTCTTCTTCCAGAAGCGGGCCCCCGACAAGCTGCCGGAGTTCGTGCGAACCGTGGAGCTGTCGTTTCCCTCGGGCCGGACGGCGGACGAGGTGGTCGTCTCCAACGCGGCTGCGCTGGCGTGGGTCATCAACCTGGGCTGCATCGATCTCAACCCGCATCCGGTCCGGGCCGATGACCTTGAGCACCCCGACGAGCTGCGGGTGGACCTGGACCCCGGCCCGGGAGTGGGCTGGGCTGACGTGCGGGCGGTGGCCATGGTCGTGCACGAGCTCTTTGACGAGGTGGGCTACACCGCCTGGCCCAAGACATCGGGCTCGCGCGGGATCCACGTCTACGTCCGCCTGGAGCAGCGCTGGACCTTCGGGGAGGTACGGCGGGCGGCCCTGGCCGTGGCACGCGAGGTCGAGCGGCGGGCGCCGGCCATCGCCACCAGCAAGTGGTGGAAGGAAGAGCGACATGGCGTGTTCCTCGACTACAACCAGAACGCGAAAGACCGTACGGTGGCCTCGGTCTACTCGGTCCGGCCGCTCCCCGATGCGCGGGTGTCCACCCCACTGACCTGGGACGAAGTGCCCGACTGCGAGCCGGCCGACTTCACCGTCGCCACCGTGCCCGACCGGGTTGCGCGCCTTGGCGACGTGGGGGCCGGGATCGACGACCGGGGCTTCTCGCTCGAACCGCTGCTCGAGCTCGTGGCCCGCCATGAGGCCGAGGGCCAGGGCGACGCCCCGTGGCCGCCGAACTACGCCAAGCAGCCGGGCGAGCCACCGCGCGTGCAGCCGTCGAAGGCTCGGACGGGCGTGCCCTCCCCGACCGGGAGGCGCCGGTCGAAGGCGCCGCTCGTGGTGGTGGCACAGGCGGCGACCCGTCCGGAGGTGGAGGCCGGGCTGGACCGATGGAAGGCCCGCCACCCGCAGGTCGTCCCTCACCTGGCAGTCGACGACGTCCTGTACGACGCCATGCGCGGCCGCTCGACGATCTGGTGGCGGGTCCGGGTCAACCTCCGGCACGTCCCGGAGGGCGACCGGCCCGAGCCCGAGCCGCCCGATCCCGACTACAGCCCATGGGGTCCCGTTGCCGGAACCGGAGACGGAAGGGCCTAGGATTCCGGCGATGCCGCGGTTCAATCGCCGACAGGTCGGACTGCTCGCAGGCGCAGCCATCCCCTCGCTCGCCCTGGCGACCCTGGCCGTCTTCGTGCTCGAGACCTATGCGGGTGTCCCGAACGCCTCGGCGGCCTACCTGGTCGCCGTCGTGCTCACGGCGGTCGTCGCGGGGACGCCGGGCGCAGTCGTCGCCTCGGTGGCGTCATTCCTGCTGTACGACTTCTTCTTCACCGTCCCGTTCTATACGTTCACGATTCGAGATCCCGCTGAATGGCTGAGCCTCGTGCTGCTCCTCTTCGTCGGGATCGTGGTCGGCCAGCTGACCGCCCTGCAGCGGTCCCGCGCCGAGGAGGCTCGCGCTCGCGAGCGCGAGGCCCGTGCCCTGTTCCAGGTCAGCCGCGCCCTGGCTACGCGCGAGTCGACGCCGGCCGTCCTGCCCAGCATCGCGGGCGTCCTCCAGACCGAAACCGCCATGGCGCGGATCTGGGTCGCCCTTGGTTCGGACGACGCGGCTGAACGCATCGTGGCAGACACGGGTTCCGGGCGACCGTCACCGTCCGGGATCCAGCGCGTCCTTCGCCGGATGCCGGGCGATGAGCCGGCGCAATGGGTTCGCGTGCATCTGCCGGCAGGGCGGGACGGCCCCGGCGGAGCCGGTGAGGCCTACCGCGTCCGGGTGGAGGCCGGCGGGAATACGCTCGGGTCGCTGTGGGCGCTTCGCGATCGGGCCGAAGGCGAACCGAATCGCACGGAGACCCGGCTCCTGGCCGCCGCCGCCGATCAGATCGGCCAGGTCCTGGAGCATGACCGCCTGGCTGCCGACCACCAGGAAGCCGAGATCGCCCGCCAGAGCGATGCGCTGAAGTCGGCGCTCCTCCAATCGGTATCGCACGACCTGCGGACGCCGCTGGCGACCATTCGCGCTGCCGCGGGGACGCTGCGTCCGGGGAGCCGACTGAGCGCCGAGGATCAACAGGAGAGCGCCGATGCCATCGACCGGGAGGTGGAGTACCTGAATCGCCTCGTCACGAACCTGCTCGATCTGAGCCGGATCGAGGCGGGCGCCCTGGTGGCCGAGCGAGACGTCTTCGAGGTGGAGGATCTGGTGGGACGGACCGTCGATCGACTGCAATCGCGCCTCACGGACCGACCGGTTGAAATCACGCTCGACGCGCCGCCCGTCCTCGTTGACCCCATCTTCCTCGACGAGGCCCTGACCAACCTCATCGAGAACACCATCAAGTACACCGCACCCGGAACCCGCCTCCGCATCTCGGCTTCCGCACTTCCCGGTGAGTCCTTCGTCCGGCTCACGGTCGAGGATGCGGGCGCAGGCGTGCCGCCGGAGTCGCTCCGGAAGCTGTTCGACAAGTTCTACCGGGTCCCCGGGCAGGCTCGCAGCTCGCGCTCGGGGACGGGCATCGGCCTCGCAGTCGTGCGCGGCCTGATCGAGGCCACGGATGGCCGGGTCACCGCCCGCCGCGGCGAACTCGGCGGCCTGGCCATCGACCTCGACCTGCCGCTCGCGACCGTTCCGGCCGAGCTCGCGGGGGAGAGCGGATGAGCAGGTCGTCGAACACGGGCCGCGGGCCGCTGGTCCTCGTGGTCGAGGACGATGCCGAAACGCGGCGCGTGCTCATCCGAGAGCTGACGGTCCGCGGATATCGGGTCGACGAAGCCGAGGACGGTCGGACCGCGCTGCGATGCTGGGAGGCGCATCGGCCCGACATTGTCCTGCTGGACCTCGGCCTCCCGGACATGGATGGTCTGCAGGTCATCGGCCAGATGCGCCGCGACGCGTTGACGCCGATCGTGATCCTCTCGGGTCGCTACGAGGAGCGCGAGAAGGTCGCGGCATTGGAGCGCGGGGCCGACGACTACGTTACCAAGCCGTTCGGCGTCGACGAGCTCAACGCTCGACTGCGCGTCGCCCTCCGCCATGCGACCGGGCCGGCCGGCGACCGCATGGGCCGGCTGGTCGTGGGTGCCGTCGAGCTGGATCCGGCGACGCACCAGGTCACGGTCGCGGGACGGCATGTCGACTTCACTCCGCGCGAGTTCGAGATCCTCCGCGTCCTCCTGACCAACGCCGGCCGACTGGTCACCAAGGGCCGGCTGCTCCGAGCGGTCTGGGGCGAGGCATACCAGGGCGAGGACAGCTACGTGTACGTCCACGTCAGCCAGATCCGCAAGAAGCTGGCGGCGGCCGACCCCGAGGGCCGGCTCGGGGAGTGGATCGTCACCGAGCCCGGGGTCGGCTACCGGATACGAGGTGACGACGGCTGAGCGCTCCGCACGGCCGACGACTTAAGGCCGCCTTTAGACGAAAACGGGCCATCCGGCACTGGGTCTCTTGGTGGGGCCGCGCACAGTGGACGTATGAGCACGTCCCAGGCGGGCGACCCTGCGGTTCGCACCCTCGAACATGAGTTGGAGCTCGTCCGTTCCGCCATCGCGATGGTCTCGTCGGGCGGCGCTCCGCGCATCTTGCTGACCGGCCTGCGGTTCGGCGACGAGCTCGTCGAGCCCGCGCAACGGATGGCACTGGAAGCCCGCGTCCGGGTCGTGCCCGTGTGGAGCACGGGCGAGGCCGGGCTCGACCTCACCGTCGAGCAGGTGAGCCATGACTGACCGCGCAACGGTCCTGCTCGTCGAGGATGACGAGAGCCTGCGACAGATCCTCGTCCGCCATCTCCGCAGCAACGGATATGTGGTCAGCGAGGCGGCGTCGGCGGAAGAGGCCGTCCAGCTCCTCGACAGCGGGCTCCGCCCGGAGTTGGTGCTGCTGGATCTCAATCTGCCGGGAGACACGGGTTGGGACCTCTTGCGGGGACCCGCCATCGAGGCCGCCGGTTCGCCGCTCGTGGTGATCACCAGCGCCGTCACGGTCAGCCCCGTCCGCCTCACGGAATTCAACGTGGCGGGCTACCTCCCCAAGCCGTTTCCGCTGGAGACCCTGGTCGCCACCATCGAGCGATTGACGACCACGCGGAGAGCCGAAGAAGGGACCGTGACCGCATGACCGACATCCAGATCGTCCTGATCCTGGCCGCTGCGGTGGTGGTCCTGTGGGGATATCTGGAGCTGTGTGATCGGGTGCGCGGATGAACCTCATCGAGCTCATCAGCGCGCTCGCCGCCGCGTTCGGGTTCGTCTATCTCCTCTGGGCCCTGCTCAGGCCGGAGGACTTCTAGTCGGTGTCCCTCAGCGATGCCCTGACCCTCGCCGCCCTCGCGGTGGCGATCCTGGTCGTCACGCCCTTCCTTGGACGCTACATCTTCCGCGTCATGGAGGGCCAGCGCACCCTCCTCAGCCCGGTGCTTCGTCCCGTCGAGCGGGCCGTGTACCGAGTGTGCGGGATCGATGAGACCGCGGAGCAGGGCTGGAAGGGCTACACCGTTTCGGTGCTCCTGATGGCGTTTGTCGCCATCGTGGCCGGCTACGTCGTGTTCCGCCTCCAGGACGTGCTGCCCCTCAACCAGGGCGGCATTCCGGCCATGACGCCCGACCTCGCGTTCAACACCTCGGTCAGCTTCGAGACGAACACGAACTGGCAGAACTACTCGGGCGAGACCGGCGCGACCTACCTCACCCAGGCCGGGGTCCTCGCCGTCCGCAACTTCACGTCCGCGGCGACCGGCCTGGCGGTGGCCATCGCCCTCATCCGCGGGCTGACGCGGCGCAGTTCCAAGACGATCGGCAACTACTGGGTCGACCTCACCCGCGGGGTCCTGTATGTCCTGCTGCCGATCTCGATCATCGGCGCGCTCGTCCTCGTGTGGCAGGGCGTGCCCCAGACCTGGGACCCGACGCACGTCGTGACCACCCTCGAGGGCGCGACCCAGAACATCGCCCTCGGCCCGATCGCCTCGCAGGAGTGGATCAAGGAGCTGGGCAACAACGGCGGCGGGTTCATGAACGCGAACTCCGCCCATCCGTTCGAGAGCCCGACTCCACTCACGAACTGGCTCGAGATGTTCGCGCTGCTCATCTGCTCGTTCTCGCTCACCTACACGTTCGGGAAGTACGCGGGAAACCAGCGTCAGGGCTGGACCATCTTCGCCGCCATGGCCGTGATCCTGGTCTTCGGTGCCATCGGTGCTATGCACATGGAGTACGCCGGCAACCCGCTCTTCCCGTCCGGGGTTGACCAGTCGGCCCTGGGCAACATGGAGGGCAAGGAGGTCCGATTCGGGGCCGCCGTGGGCGGGCTGTTCATGGCCGCCACCACCGGCACCAGCACGGGCGCGATCAACTCGTGGCACGACAGTGCCCAGCCACTGGCCGGCCTGGTGCCGCTCTTCAACATGGAGCTCGGCGAGGTCACTCCGGGCGGCATCGGTGCCGGCATGTACGGCATGCTCGTCATCGGCGCCATCCTCGCCGTCTTCATCGCCGGGCTCATGGTTGGCCGGACGCCCGAGTTCCTCGGCAAGAAGGTCGAGGCGTTCGAGATCAAGATGGCGATGCTGACTGCCCTGGTCCTGGGCGCCAGCATCCTGGGCTTCACGGCGCTGGCTAGCGTCCTGCCCGAAGGCACGGCCGGCCCACTGAACGTGGGGCCGCACGGATTCAGCGAAATCCTGTACGCCTACTCGAGCCAGACCGGCAACAACGGTTCAGCCTTCGCGGGCCTCACCGGCAACACGCCCTTCTACAACGTCACGGGCGGGCTCGCGATGCTGATCGGGCGCTACGGAATGATCGTCCCGATCCTCGCCCTCGCCGGCTCGATGGCCGCCAAGCGCAGCGTCGCTCCATCCATGGGCACCTTCCCGACCACCGGGGTCCTGTGGACCGTGCTGCTCGTCGGTGTCGTGATCATCGTCGGAGCGTTGACCTTCTTCCCGGCCCTTTCGCTGGGACCAATCGTCGAGCAGCTCCTCCAAAACGCCGGAAAGGTCCTGCAGCCATGAGCGTGGTTCGTTCCCATTCCGTTGATCTCGGTCGCGGCACGCGGCGCTTCCAGCGCTTCGTGACCCTGGGCGGCGCGAAGCCGTCCGGTGAAGCGCCGCGGCCCCGAGGCGTGTTCGACCCCGCGCTCCTGCGGGCGGCGCTGCCCCATGCGTTCCGCAAGCTCGACCCGCGGCTACTCATCAAGAACCCGGTCATGTTCGTGGTCGAGATCACCGCAGTGCTGGTCACCCTGATCGCGATCGCCAACGCCGCGGGCATGGAAGGGGCCAGCGAACCCGCCGGCCTGGGCTTCCAGGTCCAGATCGCCATCTGGCTGTGGTTCACCGTCCTGTTCGCCACGTACGCCGAGGCCGTCGCGGAGGCGCGGGGCCGGGCCCAGGCGGCCACTCTCCGGCGGACGCGCTCGGAGTCGGTCGCGCATCGCCGTCGCGCGGACGGTTTGCTCGAGGACGTGGGCTCGTCGGAGCTTCGGAAGGGCGACATCATCGTCGTCGAAGCGAACGAGACCATCCCTGGCGACGGCGACGTCATCGAGGGCATCGGCTTCGTCAATGAGGCCGCGATCACCGGTGAGTCGGCGCCGGTCCTCAAGGAGCCTGGCACCGACATCCGCAGCTCCGTGACCGGCGGCACCACGCTGACCAGCGACCGGCTGGTGATCGTCGTCACCGCAGATCCGGGCGAGACATTCCTGGACCGGATGATCGCGCTGGTCGAAGGCGCCAAGCGTCAGCGCACGCCGAATGAGATCGCGTTGGCCATCCTGCTCGCCGGCCTGACCTTCATCTTCCTGATGGCCACCGTGACCCTGCGCCCGTTCGGCACATTCGCTGGCGCCACCGTCGATACCGTCGCGCTCATCGCGCTGCTCGTGTGCCTCATCCCGACCACCATCGGCGGCCTCCTGTCCGCGATCGGGATCGCCGGCATGGACCGTGTCGCCCGGTTCAACGTCCTGGCCATGAGCGGTCGGGCGGTCGAGGCCTCGGGCGACGTGGACGTCATCCTCCTCGACAAGACAGGCACGATCACCTATGGCAACCGCCTCGCGGCATCCATCACCGCGGCACCCGGCGTGTCCGAGGCCGACGCGGTCGAAGCCGCGCTGATCGCCTCCATCAGGGATGAGACCCCGGAAGGCCGCTCCGTCGTCGGGCTCGCCCGCGAACGCCTGACCGAGCTGGGACGACCCGGTGGCACCGACGACGAGGCGGGTTTCAACGCGCTCGCTGCTCGGATCGCGGAGGAGATCCCGTTCCGGGCCGAAACCCGAACGAGTGGTGTCCAGACCACCGATGGGGCTCTGATCCTCAAAGGCGCGGTCGACGCGATCACCGAAGAGATCGAGGGTGTCTTGCCCCCCGAGTTCGTGGAGGCAACCGATCAAATGGCCGATCGTGGCGCCACGCCGCTCGCCCTCCGAAGCGACGGCCAGCTCCTCGGCCTGATCGAGCTGAAGGACACCATCAAGGAAGGGCTGGTCGAGCGCTTCGCGGCCTTCCGGAAGATGGGGATCCGGACGGTCATGATCACCGGCGACAACCCGCGCACCGCGGCAACGATCGCCCGCGAGGCCGGGGTCGACGATTTCATCGCCCAGGCCACGCCCGAGGACAAGATCGGCTTCATCCGCGCCCAGCAGGCCGAGGGGCACCTGGTCGCGATGACCGGTGACGGCACGAATGACGCACCGGCGGTCGCCCAGGCCGATGTCGGGTTGGCGATGAACAGCGGTACGTCCGCGTGCAAGGAGGCCGCCAACATGGTCGACCTCGATTCGGACCCGACCAAGCTGCTCGAGGTCATCGCGATCGGCAAGCAGCTGCTCATCACGCGCGGCTCGATCACAACCTTCTCGATCGCCAACGACGTGGCGAAGTACTTCGCCATCCTGCCGGCGATGTTCGTGGCGGTCTACCCGGAGCTGAACGCGCTGAACATCATGGGGCTGTCCACGCCGCAGAGCGCGATCCTGTCCGCCGTCATCTTCAACGCCCTGGTCATCATCGCGCTGATCCCCCTGGCACTCCGTGGGGTCGGGTTCCGGGCCGCGCCCGCGAGCCAGTTGCTCCAGCGCAACCTCCTCATCTATGGCCTCGGCGGGATCATCGCCCCGTTCCTCGGAATAAAGGCGATCGACCTCGTCATCACCGCGTTGCACCTCGCCTAGGACCGATCACATGACACGCTTCCTCCGCCAGTACCTGTGGCCCGCCTTTGCCCTGCTCCTGGCATTGACGCTCATTACGGGCGTCGCGTACCCGGCGGCCGTCACCGCCATCGCCCAGGTCGTCTTCCCCTCCCAGGCGAACGGATCGATGATCGTCGTGGACGGGCAGGCCGTTGGTTCGAGCCTGATCGGGCAGGCGTTCAGCCAGCCGCAGTATTTCTGGGGCCGTCCGTCGGCGGCCGGTGAGGGATATGACGCCAGCGCGTCGGCCGGTTCGAACCTCGGCCCGACTGACCAACGGCTCATCGACCGCGTCACCGCTGAGGTGGACCGCCTGCGGGCCGAGAACGGCGGCGGGCCGGTGCCGGTGGATCTCGTCACCACCTCGGCTTCGGGTCTCGACCCGGAGATCAGCCCGGCGGCCGCCGAATACCAGGTGGGGCGGGTCGCCGCGGCGCGCGACATCTCCGAGGCGGACGTGCGCGCTGCCGTGGAGCGGCACACCGAGCAGCCCTTGTTCGGGTTCCTCGGTCAGCCACGGGTCAACGTCCTGCTGCTCAACCTCGACCTGGACGGACTGCTGTCGGACTGAGGTGCCATCGCCTGTGGAACCACAGACGTACCCTTTCGCGATGAGGCCGGCGCGATGAGAGATCCCGAACGCGACGCGCTCGACTACCGCCCCACCGGCGAGGAGATGCTCGCCCGCGTCAAGTCGGAGGACGAGGGCAGGCGTGGTCGCCTGCGCCTGTACATGGGCATGGCGCCCGGCGTGGGCAAGACCTACAAGATGCTCGACGAGGGCCATCGACGGCTGGCCCGCGGGACCGATCTCGTGGTTGGCTTCGTGGAGGCGCACGGGCGGCCACGCACGCTTGAGCTGCTCGACGGCCTCGAGACCGTTCCACGCCGCCGGATCGAATACCGGGGCGTCGTCATCGAGGAGATGGACACCGACGCCATCCTCGCGCGGAACCCCACCGTCGCGCTGATCGACGAGCTCGCGCACACGAACGTGCCGGGATCACCGCGGGCGAAGCGCTGGGAGGATGTCGAGCTCATCCGAGATGCGGGCATCCATGTCGTCAGCACGATGAACGTCCAGCACCTGGAGAGCGTCGCGGACGCGGTCGCAACCATAACCGGCGCTCCGGTCAATGAGCGCCTGCCCGATGAGGTGCTGCTGGGAGCCGATGAGATCGAGCTCGTGGACATGAGCCCCCATGCGCTCCGCCAGCGGATCAAGCACGGCAACGTCTACCCCTCCGACCGAGCCCAAGTGGCGCTCGAGAAGTTCTTCACCGAGGCGAACCTCACAGCCCTGCGCGAGCTCGCGCTGCGTCTGGTCGCGCAGCGGGTGGAGCATCAGCTCGAGAACACGATCGCCGGGCAGCAGCTGCCGCTCGTCACCGACCGCGTCGTCGTGTTGGTCGACGGAAGCCCGGCCTCCCGTCGCGCCGTCCGGCGTGGGGCAAGCCTGGCCAGCGCCATTCATGGTGCCCTCCTCGCGGTGGTGGTCGAGACGCCAGACTCGGATGGCCTCCCGTTCGATCGCAAGCGGGATCTGCAAGAAGTGCTGGACGACGCGGTTGACCTCGGAGCCGAGGTCGTCAAAGTCGAGGCCAAGGACCTGGCGTCGGGGCTGGCCGAGGTCGTGCGGTCTCGCAAGGCGACCCACATGGTTCTGCCGTTCCGCGAGACCGGCGGCCTGAAACGGGTCCTCGAGCGGCCGCTCATCGACCAGCTCCTCGAACAGGTCCCGGATCTCGAGCTGCACGTGGTGGGCCCCGAATCCCACTGACCGGTCGGCGCGCGCGCGGAGGTCGAAGTCCCACCCACCACGGCGAGGCGCCGGGTAGGATCGGCCACATGGACCCATCCCTCGAAGCCCTCGAGCCCGCGTTCGACGAGCAGCCGGCCCCCGACGCGACGCCCCCGTCCCCCGCCGTCATGGACGTGCCCCGCCACGGACTTGGCCCCGGCGGTGGCGATCCGAAGAAGGTGGTCATCATCGGTGCCGGCATGGCCGGCCTGGTCGCCGCCTACGAACTCGCCCGGCAGGGCCATCAGCCGGTGATCCTCGAGGCCCAGAACCGGGTGGGCGGTCGGGTCCACACCCTGCGCGACTTCGCGCCGGGCCTGTACGGCGAGGCGGGCGCCATGCGCATCCCCCGCGTGCACGAGCTGACCCTCGCCTACGTCGAGAAATTCGGCCTCCAGCTCCGCCCGTTCGTGATGGGCAACCCCAAGGGCCTGGTCTACGTCGGTGGCCAGCGCATGACCGCCGAAGAAGCCGGCCTGGAACCCGATCGGCTGGGGTTCGAAGTGGCCGAGCACGAGCGCGGCCGCAGCCACTCGGCGATGTGGGATGACGCGACCCGCGACCTGCGCGAGATGCTCGACCGCGACGGCGACGCGGCCTGGGACGAGATCGTGCGCCTGTACGACCAGTACTCGCTCCGCGAGTTCCTCGTCCTCAAGGGGTTCTCGGAAGGCGCCATCGAGATGTACGGCGTCATGAACTTCGTCGAGGCCGACATGAACAATGCCTGCGTGGAAGAGCTCCGCGAAGACCTGGGTCGCGCGTTCGAGGACATGCAGGAGATCGTGGGCGGCATGGACCTCCTGCCTGCCGGGTTCTACAGCGAGCTCGAGGATCGGATCCGGTTCGGGACCGAGGTGTTCGCCATCGACCAGGATGCCGAAGGGGTGACCATCCACTACAAGACCGAGGCCGGCCGGTACACCGAGCGCGGCGACTACGCAATCTGCGCCATCCCGTTCTCCGTCCTGCGCCAGGTCGAGGTCCTCGCCCCGTTCTCACGGGAGAAGCAGCGGGCGATTCGCCAGCTCAACTACTCGGCATCGACCAAGGTGCTGTTCCAGGTCCGCGAGCGCGTGTGGGAGACCGATGACGGGATCTACGGCGGCGCAACCGTGACCGATCTGCCCATCCGCCGGATCAACTACCCGACCCCCAACCCCGACACCGGGCGTGGCGTGCTGCTGGCGTCGTACACCTGGTCCCAGGACGCCTCGCGCTGGGGCGCCATGGACGAGGAGACGCGGCAGGAAGAGGCCCTGGATGACGTCTCTCGCATCCACCCTCGCATTCGCGACGTGTACGAGGTGGGGGCGTCGCACGCGTGGGACAACGACCGATGGGCGAACGGGGCGTTCGCCCTGTTTGCACCCGAGCAGCAGACCGAGCTGCAGGCCGACATCGTGCAGCCCGAAGGGCGCATCTACTTCGCCGGAGAGCACTGCTCGCTGTACCACGCCTGGATCCAGGGAGCGCTGGAATCGGGCATTCGGGCCGCGCTGGAGATCCACGCCGAACCTGACTGAGGACGCGCCCCTCGGAACCGCTAGGTCGCGCTCTGCAGGCGCTCCTCGAGCCGCGCCCGCACGGCAGGCCACTCCTCGGCCAGGATCGAGTAGTAGACCGTGTCCCGGATGAATCCGTCGGGCATCCGGATGTGGCGGCGCAGGACCCCCTCGCGGACGGCGCCCAGGCGCTCGATCGCGCGCTGCGAGCGCTCGTTGCGCCCATCGGTCTTCAGCGCGACCCGGGTCGCCCCCAGGTCATCGAAGGCATACCGAAGCTGAAGCAGCTTGGCCTCAGTATTCACGGCGGTCCGCTGGCGCGAGGGCGCGATCCAGGTCCACCCGATCTCCACCCGGCCGTCACCGGGCGCGATGTCGCCAAAGCGGCTGGAGCCCACCGCCTTGCCGGTCGCCACCTCGACCGTGGCCCAGGTCACGAACTCGGGTTTCAACGCGTCCGCCAGGTATGCGGGCCAGGCCTCGGGTCCCTCGGCCAGGTTGTCGCGCATGTAGCGCCAGGTCAGCGGGTCCTCCCTGCCGGCCGCCAGCAGGTCGTCGCGGTGCCGCTCGTCGATCGGTTCCAGCCGAACAAAGCGTCCCTCCAGGACGACCCGCTCCGGGGCGCGCATCGACCGCGTGCCCGCCGGGCGAGCCCTACGCGCCGGCCGGCGCCGTGACGGCGGCCGTCACCCAGCCCAGGATCTCGCGGCGCAGCGTCTCGAGCGGCAGCGATCCGTGGGCCAGCACCTGGTCGTGGAAGGCCCGCAGGTCGAATCGGTCGGCCAGCTGCTCCCCCACGCTGGCCCGCGCCCGCTCGATCTCGCGCTGGCCCATCTTGTAGGACAGGGCCTGACCGGGCCAGATCGTGTACCGATCGACCTCGATCTCGGCGTCCACCATGGGCAGCGAGCCGCGCTCGTGCATGAAGGCGATCGCCTGGTCCCGGGTCCAGTGCATGGCATGCAGGCCCGAGTCCACGACCAGCCGGGCCGCCCGGAAGGACTGCGCCTCGAGCATGCCGAGTCGTTCGGCATCGGTCAGGTACAGGCCCATCTCGTCGGCGAGGCGCTCGGTGTACAGGCCCCAGCCCTCGACGTAGGCCGAGCCGGCCATCTTGGCGCCCAGGGTCCGGAAGCGGGGCAGGCCCTCGAGGTCCATCTCGATCGCGATCTGGAAGTGATGGCCCGGGGTGGCCTCGTGGAACGTGATGGCCGCCACCTTATGGAGCTGGCGCTCCTGGGGCTGGTAGGTGTTCAGGTAGTACTGGCCCTGGCGGCTGCCGTCCATGGTGGGCGGCATGTAGAACGCCGGTGCGGACTCGCGCTCGCGGTACGACTCGACCGGCAGGACGACGCAGTTTGCTGCCGGGAGGCGGCCGAAGTACTTCGGCGCGGTGGCAAAGGCCCGGTCGGTCTGCTCGCGGGCGAGCTCGATGATCTCGGCCGGGTCAGCGGTCCGATTGCTCGGATCGGAGGCCAGGGCAGCGGTGTAGCCGTGGCGGTCGTCGTAGCCCTGGCGGCGCGCGATCTCGTCCTTCTCGGCCTCGATCTTGGCCAGGTCCTCCATCCCGAAGGTGTGGACCTCCTCGGGGCTGGCGGCGACGGTGGTCTGCATCCGGATCGCCAGCCGATAGGCCTCGTCGCCGTTCGGCGTGTCGCTCAGGCCGGGGGTGGAGGCGGCATGCGCGGTGTACGAGTCGGCCAGGTAGTCACGCAGGCGCTGGAGCGCGGGGTACACGTGGGCGGCGACGGCCTCGTGGACCTGGGCCCGGGCCGCGTCGTCCGCGACGTTGGCCAGGGTCACCGCCGGCGCCTGCTCGCTCGGCACGGCGAGCATGCGGTCGATCTGCTCGATCGCCTTGCGGACCGGCACCTCGTACGAGGTGCGGCCATCGGCCACGCCCTCGTCCAGGGTCCCGATGTGCTGCTCGATCAGCCGCGGGAATGACTCGAGGCGGGCCAGGAAGCCCGCCAGGCCCTCGGGCGTCTCCGCGCGCTGGTACTGGGCCAGCTCCGACGGCCAGGTCTGGACGCCGGACATGTGGTTGATCGCGAGCTGGTACTGCTTGCGATCCAGGGCTTCCAGGTAGTTGCGGGCAATGAGGATCAGCAGGTCGCGGGTGATGACCGATTCGACGTCCAGCTCGGCGGCGTCCATGGCCTCCGCCTCGGCCAGGGCGGACGACAGTGCGGCGCGCTCCTCGGCCCGGCCGTCCGGACCCAGGTCCGGCCATCGGTCGTCGTATCGAGTATCGCCATAGATGGTGGCGGTGATGGGATCGCGCTCCAGGACCCCCTCCCAGAAGCGATCGGCGAGGTCGGTGACAGCGGCATTCGGATCGTGGTGGGACACGCTTACGAGGTCTCCTTGGGTCTGTGGGGGACAGGAGAGACGAGTGCTGGGGGAGTGTAGCGCGGCGGCCGTCCGCCGCCACCCCCTGGGATAGCGGTCAACCGTCTCCGAACAGGTCGGCGAGCAGGGCCGGCGGCGTGGCCTCCAGCTGGTCGTAGCGGCAGCTGGACGGCTTCCGGTCCGGCCGCCACCGGACGAAGGTGGTGGCGTGGCGGAATCGGTCGCCCTGGAGGTGATCGTAGGCGACCTCGCACACGCGCTCCACCCGAAGCGGCTCCCAGGACAGGTCCTTGCCTCGGTTCCAGCGGCTCGTGGCGCCGGGCATGCGCTTGCCCTCCCACTCAGCCTCCGCTTCCTTCCAGGCCTGCCACGGATGACCGACCAGCGCGTCGCGGCGGAGCGGCTCGAGCTCGGCCACCAGCTCGCGGCGACGGGCCTCGGTGAAGGAGCTGGTCACGCCCACGTGCTGGAGGTTGCCGGAGGCGTCGTGCAGCCCCAGCAGGAGCGAGCCGACCATCGTGCCCGGGCCGTTCTTGTGCCAGCGGAATCCGGCCACCGCGCAGTCGGCGGTGCGTTGGTGCTTGACCTTGACCATCTCCCGCTTGCCCGGGACGTAGCCCTGGTCCGCCCGCTTGGCGACCACCCCGTCCAGGCCGGCGCCCTCGAAGACGGCAAACCAGCGCTCGGCCACGGCTGGATCAGCCGTGGCCGGGGTGAGATGGACCGATGGCGGCGGCTTGGCCAGCCGCCGCTCGAGGCGCGCCCGCCGTTCGGCGAATGGCCGATCCCGGAGGTCTTCCTCCCCCTCGCCCAGCAGGTCGAAGGCAACGTACGACGCGGGGCTCGCCTCGGCCAGCATGGCCACCCGCGACGCGGCGGGGTGGATGCGCAGGAGGAGGGCCTCGAAGTGCAGCGCACCTTCGGTGGCGATCACGATCTCCCCGTCCAGCACGAATCGGTCCTCTGGCTTCCCGATCGCCCGGAGCGGGCCCTCCAGCTCGGGGAAGTAGCGGTTGAGCGGCTTGAGGTCGCGGCTCTGGATCAGGAGCTCCGGCCCGTCACGGAAGACGAGGGCCCGGAATCCGTCCCACTTGGGCTCGTACCGCCACTCCGGGCCGCGGGGGACCGACGGCTGGGGCTTGGCCAGCATGGGATCGATGGGCGGGGTGATGGGATACGCCACCCCGCGATGGTAGCGGGCGACTGGCCCATACTCGGAACCGATGGCCATCAACCTTCGGTTCCTGGGCGCGGCCGGTGGGGTGACCGGGTCGCAGTACCTCCTCACCGTTGGGGACCGGCGGATCCTCGTCGACTGCGGGATGTTCCAGGGCGGCATGGAAGAGACGGCGCGCAACCGGATGGCCTTTTCGTATCCGTCCGACGGCATCGACGCGGTGCTGCTGACCCACGCCCACAACGACCACATCGGTCGCCTGCCGGCGCTCGTCCGCGCCGGATACCGCGGCCCGGTCTTCACCACCTCGGCCACCGCGGAGCTGGCCGAGGTCGTGCTGATCGACAGCGCGAATCTCCAGGCTCACGCCGTGGCCCGCTGGGCCAAGCACCATCCCGAGGCTGCAGCCGCTCAACCGGCTGAGGAACCGACCGCCGCCGCGAGCGAGGTCGAGATGGCGGCCACGGCTGCGGCGCGCCGCGGCCGCGCAGCCCCGCACATGCAGACCATGAGCCGCGCTCCGCTGTTCGACGCACAGGACGTGTACCGGACCATGGGCCTCGTCCAGCAGGTGGCCTACAACACGGCCACGACGGTCGCGCCGGGGATCGAGGCCATGTTCCACGACGCAGGACACATCCTGGGCTCGGCCATGATCGAGGTCACCGCCCGCGACCCGGGCGGCGAGCAGGTCCGGATCGTGTTTTCGGGCGACCTCGGCCGACCGGACACACCCATCCTCCGCGACCCCACCCCACTCACAAACGCGGACTACGTGGTGGTGGAGTCGACCTATGGCAACCGGGAGCACCCCGACCCCGACCAGGCGGTGGAGGAGCTGGCCGGCGTCGTGAACGACATCGCGCGGGACGGCGGCGTGCTGCTGATCCCGGCCTTCGCCATCGGTCGCACCCAGCAGCTGGTCTGGATCCTGGACGACCTGGTCCGTGCCGGGCGGATCCCGCACCTGCCCCTGTTCATCGACTCGCCCATGGCCTGCGAGGCGAACGACGTGTACCTGCGCCACCCGGAGGGATACGACGAGGAGACCCTGGCCCTCCTGCGCTCGGGCAACTCCCCGCTCGTGTACCCCGGCGAGTCATGCACCACCAGCGTCGAGGCGTCCAAGGCCATCGTCGGCAGCCCGCGGCCGTTCATCCTGGTCGCGGCCTCGGGGATGCTCACCGGCGGACGGATCCTCCACCACCTCAAGGACCTGCTCCCCGACCAGCGGGCCACGCTGTTGTTCATCGGCTACCAGGCCGAGGGAACCCTGGGTCGATACCTCCAGGACGGCGGCACGGAAGCCCACATCGACGGCGGCAAGTGGCCGGTCAAGTGCCGGATCCGTTCCATCTCCGGCTTCTCGGCCCACGCCGACCAGACCGAGCTCGACGCCTGGATCGGGCATTTCGGGAATGCGGCCCGCCAGGACGGCCGCCCGCGGCGCGTGTTCGTGACCCATGGCGAGCTCGACGCGGCCACCGGGTTCGCGACCCGAATCCGGGCCAATCTCCATGTCGAAGCGGAAGTCCCCACCCTGGGCGAAGCCGTCGACCTGCACTCCTGAGCGCCGTCCGGCTACCATCGGCCCTCATGTCAGCCCGCCCCGTCGTCAGCATCCTCACCGACTTCGGCGTCCGTGATCCGTCGGGCGCCATCTGCGAAGGCGTGATCCTGCGCATCGCACCGGACGCATCGGTGATCCACATCAGCCACGAGGTCACCAAGTACGCCATCCGTGACGGCGCGCTGATGCTGTGGTGCGCAGTGCCGTTCCTGCCGGTTGGCGCCCACATGGCAGTGGTGGACCCGGGCGTGGGCACCGCCCGCCGACCGGTGGCCATCCTCACCGAGCGCGGCGATGTCCTGGTGGGACCAGACAACGGGCTCCTGCTCCCCGCCGCGCGCCGCCTGGGTGGCGTGGCCGCGGTCCACGAGCTGACCAGCGAGGCGCATCGGCTGCACCCGGTCAGCACCAGCTTCCACGGGCGCGACATCTTCGCCCCCGCGGCGGCTCACCTGGCGAGCGGCGTCCCGGTCGCCGAGCTGGGTCCCTCGTTGGACCCCGCCGACCTCGCGGACCTGGTGATCCCCGATGCGACGCCCATCGAGGGCGGAGTCGCGTCCAGCGTCGTGTACATCGACACGTTCGGGAACTGCAAGCTGGCCGGTCTGCGCGCTGACCTGGAAGGGTCTGCCGGACCGATGCGGGCCGGCCGACCTATTCGCTTCCGGGCCGGTGATGCGCCCGAGCAGCGGCTGACCTGGGCGGACACCTTCGGCGACGTGCCGGTGGGCGAACCGATCCTGTACGTCGACTCCTATGACCGCCTGACGCTGGCCGTCAACCAGGGAAACGCCGCGGAACGGCTGGCCCTCAGCCAGGACCTGCCCATCCGCATCCAGGCCGAGTGACCCGACACCGGTGAGCGAGCCGGTGGTCGTCGTCGAGGACCTGACGTTCCGCTATCGGCGCGGAATCGAGCCCGCCATCCGCAACATCTCGCTCGAGATCGCGCCGGGCGAGGTCCTCCTGGTCGCCGGTCCGTCGGGCTGTGGCAAGTCGACCCTGATTCGCGCCCTGAACGGCCTGATCCCCCACTCGTACAGCGGCGACATGTATGGATCGGTGCGGGTGACCGGCATCCAGACCGAAACCACGACCTTGAAGGGACTCGCCACCGTGGTCGGCACCGTCATCCAGGACCCGACCCGACAGCTGGTGGCGTCCACCGTGCCCGCCGAGCTGACCTTTGGGCCGGAGAACCTGGGCCTAGATCGTGACGAGATCGGGCGACGCCTGGTGTCGGTGGTCGCGGCGAGCGGGCTCGAGCCGCTGATGGATCGCACCACCGACGAGCTGTCCGGGGGCGAGGCCCAGCAGATCGCGATCGGCGGCGCGCTGATGCTCCGGCCGAAGCTGCTCGTCCTCGACGAGCCCCTGGCCAACCTGGACCCGGCCGCGGCCAGCCGGTTGCTGGCCCTCGTTCGACGGCTGGCGGACGAGGGGACCGCGGTGGTCGTGATCGAGCACCGGATCGAGGACGTGCTCGAGGCCCGGCCGGATCGCGCGCTGTACCTCGAGGAC
The DNA here is from genome assembly GCA_963816215.1 of uncultured Chloroflexia bacterium. GTDB lineage: Bacteria > Chloroflexota > Limnocylindria > QHBO01 > QHBO01 > DASTEQ01. The sequence continues at coordinate 139,446 of CAWFKB010000010.1, forward strand.
GGCGAGACCCGCTACCTGGGCTCGATGGACGGCTTCCTGGAGACTGCCGATCCGACCCGGGTCAAGCTCCCGTTCGACGCATGGCTGCGCCGCGCCCGCGGGGCGGGCGCGGCAGGCGCACCGCCACCGGTCCCTGAATCCCGCGTTGAGGCGGCCGCCAACGGTGACGCGCCACCTCGGCTCGAGTGGCGCGCGGTGGACGCCGGCTACGACGGGCGCACCGTGCTCCACGACGTGTCGGCGCAGCTGGGTGTTCATGAGCGGGTCGCCGTGCTCGGGCCCAACGGGTCGGGCAAGACCACGCTCTTCAAGTCGGCCATCGGTCTCCGGCCACTGACCGGCGGCGAGGTCCTGGTGGACGGGGTGTCCATCGCGGGACGAGGGGTCGCCGAGCTGGCGGCCACCTTCGGCTACGTCTTCCAGAACCCGTCGCAGATGCTGTTCGCAGCGACCGTCACCGAGGAGATCCTGTTCGGGCCTCGAAACCTGGGCCGCGACCCGGACTCCTTCGACGAGCTGGTGGCCCAGTCGCTGGCCCGGGTCGGATTGGACGAGGAACCGGAGGTCGGCACTCGCCCGCCGCGGACCCTGTCCCACGGTCAGCAGAAGCGGCTCGCGATCGCCGTCGCGCTGGCCCTCCAGCCTCGCACCTTGGTGCTTGACGAACCGTCAGCCGGGCAGGACTATCGGAGCGCCACCGCGTTCATGAGGGAGGTCGAGCGCATCGCGGGACTGGAGAGCCTGTATTTCGTCACCCACGACGTGGACCTGGCCCTGACCACCGCCGACCGGATCATTCTCCTTCGAGAAGGGCGGATTGCGGCCGACGGAACTCCTCGCGAGGTCGTCGAGGACCGGGACCGGTGGCGATCCTGCAACCTGCGCGAGACGTCGCTGATGGAAGCCAACCGGCAATGGGGCAACCGGGGAAGTCGGTTCCTTGGCCCCGAAGCCCTGGCGGCACATCTCGTCAACACCACGCACTGACACACCGGAGGAGGAGCATTCGCCCATGACCGCTGTCGCACAGACTCCACCGACTCCCGCGAGCCCCTGGGCCGTCACGACCCGGGTGATCGTGTACGCCGCCATCGGCGCGGCGCTGTACGCACTCTTCAACTGGATCTCGTTCGCCATCGCCATTCCGGGTGCCAACAACGTCAGCGTGCGCCCGCACTACGGGATGCTGACCTTCTTCGGGTTCACCTTCGGGCCGATCGTGGGCTTCCTGACCGGCTTCGTGGGCAACGTGGTCGGCGACCAGCTCACCGGGTGGGGCGCGTTCACGTCCTGGCCGTGGAGCGTGGCCAACGGCCTGGCCGGCCTCATCGCCGGCCTGTTCCCGATCTTCATGGTCAGCCGCATGAACAGCGTGGGAAGCAAGGCGGCGACGGCTGCCGTCGCCGGCGTGGTGGCCACCATCATCGGCTTCCTGTTCATCTTCGTGGAGCTGGTGACCCAGTCCGAGATGGGGTTCAACGCGATCCTGACCGAGGAGTACATCCCCACCGTGATCGCGAACTGCATCGCGGCGGCGATCGTCACTCCCATCCTGGTCCTCGCCTGGGAGCCGATCTCGGCACAAATGGGACGCTGATCGCCCCACGCCCGCACTGACATGCGGGCCGCCTTTGCGTACCTGGGCCGAGGGTCGTGGCTCGCCCGCCGCGACCCTCGGTCGTTACTGCTCGCCGCCTTCCTGTTCGTGATCGGCGCGCCACAGCTGCGCGACGCCCGACAACTGCTCGTCGTCGCAGTCCTGGCCATCGGCTACTACCTGCTGGCCGGCATCCCCTGGAAGACCGTTCGCCGCCAGTGGACCTACCTGCTGGTGGTCATCACCGCGGTGGCGTCCGTCAACGCCCTGATCACGGGGGGCCAGTCCGGCGGCTTCGCAGGAACCGAAACCCACGTCCTGCTCACGATTCCCCCGTTCGGCGCGGAGCTCACCGCGGAGGGCATCAGCCTGGTCGTCACCCAGGTCCTGCGCTTCGTGGCCATCGCCGCGGTCGGCTTCCCGGTGGCCTATGCCATCGCCCCCGGCGACTTCGGACCCGCGCTGCGCCAGCTGGGGTTGGGCGACCGGCTGCCGGTCATGGTCGACCTCACCGTGCGCTTCATCCCGACCCTATCCGAGGAGTTCAGCGAGACGATCGACGCCCAGCGCGTGCGTGGCTTCGACCCGCTCCAGCGCGGCGGGGGCCCCGTGGCCCGGCTGCGGCGGTTGGCCCCCGTGTTCGTGCCCGTCACCGTCGGGTCGCTGACCGGGGCGGAGGACACGATCGACTCCATGGACCTGCGCGGCTTCGGCATCGGTCGGCGGACCTGGTATCGGCGCCTCCACATGGACCCCCGGTCCTGGGTCGTGGTCGCGGCCTTCCTGATCTTCCTGGTGGTCGCCACCTACCTCAACCTGGCCGGCCTCTCGAACCACTACCTGCTCGACTTCCTCGTGCCGTAGTGGACAGGACGTGGATAAGTCGGCCGCGAACCTCCGAAGTCGTGGATAAAGCCTATTGGCACCGATGAGGCTGGCCCCTATTGTTCTGGTTGTCCCGGAGGAGCCGGGCGACTCCCGAGATTGCATCAAAGGGGCCGCGAGGTTCCTCCGGGGCGTTTTTGTGCCCCGGAGGCTTCTGGGCTAGAGTTGTGCTTTACAACTCAAAGCGAGACCACCGCCCCCATGCACTCCGACACCATCTCCTCCCTGACCGATGAGCGCCTGCGCACCGCCCTGTCGCGCGGCCACACCGTCGACATCACAACCACCGGTCGACTGACCGGCCAATCCCGCCGAATCGAGCTCGTCTTCCACGCCATCGACGGCTCCATCGTGATCAGCGGCCGGCCCGGTCGCCGCGGCTGGTACGCCAACCTGCTGGCCAACCCCCGGTTCACGTTCCACCTCAAGGGACCGATCCAGGCCGACCTGCCAGCCGTGGCCCGCGCGATCACTGAGCCCGTCGAGCGGCGACAGGTCATGGCGGCGGTAGTCCACAACTGGCGAGCCGATGACCACCTCGAGGTGTTCCTCGCCCGCAGCCCGCTGATCGAGGTCACCTTCCCCGAGCTGGTGAACCAGGCCGCCTAGGCGGCGCGCCGGCGAGCCGCGGCCCGCCGGCATCGGTATCGGTCTCTCGGTCGCCCCTAGTTCAGGGGATCGCCGTCGCCGGCCTGGAACAGGCCCAGCGCGCCCCGCCCCACGAAGTTGAACGCGTGGGTCACCATCGGGTACAGCCCGTCCTCGGGCATCACGAACTCGATGATCGCGCCCTGGGCCGGCGACAGGTCCACCGCCTGCGACCCGAAGTTGCCCGGGTTCCCCACCGACAGGTGCACGCCTTCCTTGATGACCGAGCTGAAGATCGTGCCCACCACGTGGAAGCTGGAGTCGATGTTCGGTCCCGCGTTGAGGACGAACACGCGGACCCGATCGCCGGTCTGGACCTGGATGGGGTTGTCCCTGTACTGGTTGGCGACCCCGTTCCAGACCACGTAATCCGGCGCCGGGGCGCCGGCCGATGCCTTGTCCAGGCTGACCGGCTCGCCCTGGGGGCCGAGGTACCACTCGCTCTGGACCATGGCGAACTCGGCGTCCACCGGGGGCAGACCCTCGGCCGGCTCCACGATCACCATGCCGTACATCCCGTTCGCGATGTGGTGCAGCGCCGGCGACGTCCCGCAGTGGTACATCCACACCCCGGCGTACTCCGCGGTCCACTCGTAGATCTTCTCCTCGCCCGGGTTGATGGACGTCATCTCGTCGTTCCAGGCCACCTGCGAGGCATGAAAGTCAATCGAGTGGGCAAGCTGGCTGGTGGCCGGGTTGACGAGGTGGACGCGAATCGTGTCGCCCACGCGAACCCGGATCACAGGACCGGGGACGGTGCCGTTGTCCGCGGTCGTGCCAAAGGTCCACACCGCCTGCACGAAGCCACCGGTGTCGCCCGTGGCCACGGTCATCGTCTTCTCCTGGATGACGAGATCGATGTCGTGGGTCGTACCGTCCATCAGCGGCGGAGCCGCGGCCGGGTACAGGACGTACGGCGGGGCGCTGGGGTCAGGAGCCACGTCCGTCGCGGGCGCAGGCCCACCGTGGTCGTCGCCGCCGGCGCCCGCGACCGTCACCGTGCCGGTCATCCCGGCGTCGGCGTGCCCGGGCACCGCGCACAGGAACGTCGTTCCGCCGGCCGGGATGGTGACCTGGAAAATGACCGTTTGGCCCGGATCGGCGGGCTGGGCGGGCTCGTTGGCGAAGGTCAGGTCGTGAAGGATGGCGCCGTCATTGACGAACGTCACTTCGTACACGCCCGGCGCCGGCACGTCGACCGTGTTGGGGTCGAACTTCAGCTCGTCAGAGGCGTGGATCTCGATGGTTCCCAGGACGTCACCACCGGACGCGCCCGGGGAGGGGCTGGCATTGGCAGTCTGGCCGCCCGAACCGGCGGCGAGGATGACGTAGATCAGGGAAAGCAGCACCACGCTCACGACCGCGGCGCCGTAGACGAAGAGACGGCCCATGTTGGTTTTCGACTCTAGTGGATCACCGGACGGAATGTCCCCGAATGCGGCGAGCCTAGGTGGCCCGCGCCTCGACCCGATCGGGCCGAACGGCCCGTTCGGCACGGGCCAACCGGGGTCGGTTTCCGGAGCGGCTCCGCTAGGCTATGGGCCATGCCCTCCGCCGAGGTGTTCGACTGGCAAAGCCGCGCTCAACGGGCCGAGGCCCGTGTCGCCGCCCTCGACGCCGCACTGGCCGCCATCGCCCGTGAGCTGGACGTCGACCGCGTCCTGCAGCTGATCGTGGACCAGGTTCGGCGCCTGAGCGGCGCCCGGTATGCGGCGTTGGGGATCGCCAGCCGTGACGGGCGGATGCAGACGTTCATCACCGCCGGGCTGAGCGCCGAAGCGCGGGCCCGGATCGGGGCTCTTCCCAGCGGCCATGGCCTGCTCGGCGCCCTGATCCGCGACGGCAAGAGCATCCGATTGCCAGACGCCTCCCGGGACCCGCGATCCGTCGGCGTCCCTGCCCACCATTTCCCGGTGCACGCCTTCCTGGGCGTCCCGATCCTGGTCCGCGGGCGGCCGGTGGGCAACCTGTACCTGGTCAACAAGCGCGGCGGCCAGCCGTTCACGGCCGACGACCAGGAGTTCGTGGAGCGATTTGCGGACCACGCCGGGATCGCCATCGACAACGCGCGGCTGCTGGCCCAGGTCCAGCGCCTGGCCGTGGTGGAGGAGCGCGAGCGCATCGGTCGTGAGCTCCACGACTCGGTCATCCAGCGCCTGTACGGGATCTCCCTATCGCTCGAAGACGTCCCCGACATGGTCGCGGAGTCCCCGGCGGACGCGAACCAGCGGGTAGAACGCGCGATCGAGGCGCTCCATGCGGCCATCGGCGACATCCGGAGCTTCATCTACGGCCTCCGTCCCAACCTCCTGGCGCCCGGCGACCTGCGGCGCAGCCTGGTGGACCTCGCCGAAGAGGTGAGCCGGGCGGCGTCGGTGGCCGTGGACGTGGACGCCCCCGACCTGCCGATCAGCGAGGAGCACGCCGGAGAAGTGGTGGCCATCGCGCGGGAGGCCCTCAGCAACGTGGCCCGCCACGCGGCGGCCACCCGGGCGAAGGTCCAGCTCACCGTGCGGGCCGATCAGCTCCGCCTCGTGATCGCCGACAACGGCCAGGGCTTCGCCACCGGCGGCCGGCGAGCGCACGCCCAGCACGGCCTGTCGAACATGCGCGATCGGGCCACGGCCATGGGCGGGAGGCTCATGGTTCGCTCGACTCCGGGCACGGGGACCCGCATCATCGTTACCCTCCCCATCGACCGATGACTGACCGATGACCGCCGAACGACCGCTCCATGTGCTGCTGGTGGACGACCACGAGGTCGTCCGCGAAGGCCTGGCTGCGCTGCTTGCCCGCCGCCCCGCGTTCCAGGTGGTGGCCGAAGCCGGGACCGTGGCCGACGCCATGACCGCGGCGCGTCGCTTCAGGCCCGATCTTGTCGTGATGGACGTGCGCCTGCCCGACGGGACCGGGATCGAGGCCTGCCGCGACATTCGGTCCGAGATGCCCGAGACGCGGGTCGTGATGCTGACCTCGTACCCGGATGAGGAAGCCGTCATGGCGGCCATCCTGGCCGGGGCCAGCGGGTACCTCCTCAAGCAGATCCGGGGCCGCGACCTCGTTGCCGCGCTCGAGTCGGTGGGCCGCGGCGACTCGTTGCTCGACCCGGCCGTAACCGAACAGGTGCTGGCCCGCATCCGGCGCGTGGCCTCCGGATCAGCCTCCGACGAGCTGTCCGATCTCACGCCCCAGGAGCGAAAGATCCTCATGCTGGTGGCCGAGGGCAAGACGAACCGCGAGATCGCGGCCGAGGTGTTCCTGTCGGACAAGACGGTGAAGAACTACGTCTCGTCCATCCTGTCCAAGCTCAACCTCCAGCGGCGGGCACAGGCCGCCGCGTTCGTGGCCAAGCACCGGCTGGGCGGGGACGGCGCCTAGGGGTCGGGGTGGGCCGAGCCTGGCGATTGGGCCGAGCCCGATGGTGGAGCTTTTCGACCGATGCGACCCAGGTGCGTGTCCTGGAACCCGGTCGGCAGCTTGAGCCCGTAGCCCAGCGCCCTGTCCCATCCGACGTGGGCGGCCACCACGGAGGCCACCAGCATGGGCCACACGCTGTGGGTGACCACCGCCAGCAGGGCGAAGGCCACGGCCAACGCCCAGTTGTGGACCAGGTTGTAGGTCACCGCTCCGACCCGGGGCCCGGCCAGGTAGCCGAGGGCCGACAGGTCCGGGGCCAGCAGGGCGGGGATGAGGAGGAGCGGCGGGCCGCCGAGGGTCAGGTAGGCGAGGATCGCGAACACGCCCACCGCGGCCGATTCCACGCGGAGGATCCGGTCGACGGTCACCGCGCCACCTCTACTCCCAGCTGAACAGCCGCGTGGCGATGACGAACGAGATGACCGCCCACACGGCCAGGCCCAGGATATCGGTCCCGATCACGTCCAGGCCCGCGCCGTCGTTGATGACGGCGCGGAGGGCGTCGTTGAGGTAGGTCAGGGGCAGGAACCTGGTCACGGTCTGGAGGAAGTCGGGCATCGCGTCGCGCGGGAAGAAGGTCCCGGCCAGGAACATCATGGGCAGGCTGATCAGGTTCGCGACCGGGGCGGCCTGGTTCTCGTTCTTGGCCCAACCGGCAATCCCAAAGCCCATGGCCAGGAACACCACGGAGCCGAGGATGGCCAGCGCGAGGACGACAACGACGCTGCCCACCAGCTGGACGCCAAACCACAGGCCCACGCCCAGCAGGATGAGCGTCTGGCAAATGGCAATGATCAGTCGCGAGGACACCTGCGCGCTGAGGAAGTAGCTGGGCGAGGTGGGCGTCGCGAACAGCCGACGAAGGGTGCCGGTGCGCTTGAGCTGCACGAAGCCAAAGGCCACGCTGAACAGGCCCAGCTGCATGATGGTCAGGCCCAGGATGCCGGGCACCAGGAAGTCGATGTAGCCCAGGTTCTGACCCTCCACCTCCTGCACCACGACCAGCGGCTCGGGGGATCCACCGCCCGCGGCAATCAATGACTGGGCCACCACCGCATTGACGAGCAGCAGCGCGGTCTGCCCCGCCTGGGGCTGTGCCTGGTTGAGGTAGGCGGTCAGCGGCTGGTAGCCGTCCGCCCCCGGCGGCAGCAGCTCCCAGCCCGCGGGCAGGACCAGGACCAGGGCTCGGTCGCCGTCCTCGAGCAGGGTCATCTCCTCGTCCAGGCTCTGCTGGCTGAGGTCGATCCCCGGCGTCTGGTCCAGGGTGGCGACCAGGGCGGCGCTGGAATCGTTGTTCGCCTCGTCCACGACCGCGATGTTGAGCTGCGACGCGGCGCCGAAGTTCAGGACGCCGAAGATCAGCATGATCAGGAGCGGAATGAGGAGGCTGAAGAAGACCGCCGACCGATCGCGGATGAACATCTTGGCCGAGGCCACGAACAGGTGCCAGAAGATCTCGAGCCGCCGTCCCATCGGTCAGTCCTCGCGCAGCTCGTGGCCGGTGAGGTCGATGAACACGTCCTCGAGGCTCGCCAGCCGTTCCTCGCGCTCGCGACGGAAGCCACGCGCCACCAGTGCGTCGATCAACCCGTCGGGCGTGTCGATGGCGATGATCTTGCCGCCGTCCATGACCGCCACGCGATCGCACAGGGTCTCCGCCTCCTCCATGTAGTGGGTGGTCAGGACCACGGTATGGCCCCGTTCGCGGAGCCCCGAGATCAGTCCCCACAGGTGACGACGGGCCTGTGGATCCAGGCCGGTGGTGGGCTCGTCCAGGAACAGGACCCGCGGGTCGTTGACCAGCGCGGCGGCGATGCTGAAGCGCTGCTTCTGGCCACCGGACAGGGTCCGGACCTGGCTCTTCGCCTTCTCGGTCAGCTCCACCTCGGCCAGGAGCTGCGCCGCATCGGTTTTTGTGTTGTACAGGTGGCCGAACAGGACGAGCAGCTCGGTCAGGTTCAGCTCGTCGAAGAAGGCCGATGCCTGGAGCTGAATCCCGATCCGACCCTTGACCGCCTGCGGATCGGATCCCACGTCGATCCCGTCCACGGTGGCCGTGCCGCCGTCGATGGGGCGCATGCCCTCGATCATCTCGAGCGTCGTCGTCTTGCCGGCCCCGTTGGGACCAAGGATGCCGAACACCTCGCCCTCGGAGACCTCGAAGCTGACACCGTCCACGGCCTGCAGCTCCCCGTAGGACTTGCGCAGGTCGCGCGCGACGATGATCGGGCCGGCGGTCGTCATGAGCGGCCGATGGTAGCCGACCGTGGTCAACGGGCGACCGAGCGGTAGACCTCCATCGTGCGCTGGGCTACCTGCGCCCAGCCGAACTGCTCGGTGGCCCGGATGCGCCCGGCTTCACCCATGGCGCCGCACCGTCGGGGATCGGCCACCAGGTCGTTGATGGCGGCGGCCAGGGCGGGCGGGTCGTCCGCGTCCACGAGCACGCCGGTCACCTCGTCGAGCACGACTTCGGGGATGCCACCCACCCGGCTGGCCACGACCGCCGTTCCCGCGGCCATGGCCTCCAGGTTCGTGATCCCGAACGGCTCATAGACCGATGGGCAGGCGAAGACCGCGGCGTGGGTGTACAGCTGGCGCAAGGTGGGTCGGTCCAGCTGCTCGCGGATCCAGTGGATCGACCGGCGGGGGCTGGCCGCCCGGGCGGCCGCGATCCCCCGCTCCACCTCGGCTGCCAGCTCGGGCGTGTCCGACTGTCCGGCTGCGAGGACGACACCGATCCCCTCGGCCAGGTCGGGAATGGCCTGGACCAGGGTCTCGATCCCCTTCTGGCGGGTGACGCGCCCCACGAACAGGACGTACGGCTTGCGTCGGTCCACGCCCAGCCGATCCAGCCGGTCGTGCCCCAGGTCCGGCGCGAACGCGGCGGCGTCGATCCCGTTGTGGACGACGTGGATGCGCTCCGCATCGGTCTGGAAGTGGTCGAGCACGTCCTGGCGGGCGGCCTGGCTGACCGCGATCACGGCATCGGCCTGGTTCATGGCCGCCCGCTCGACCCACGCCGACAGCTCGTACCCGCCGCCCAGCTGCTCGCGCTTCCAGGGGCGGAGCGGCTCGAGGGAGTGGACGGTGACGACCAGGGGCACGTTCGCGGCCTGCGCGATGACGACGCCGCCCAGGTGCGTGTACCAGGTGTGGCAATGGACGAGGTCCGCCTCGATCGGATCGGCGGCCATGGCCAGGTTGCGGCTGAAGGCGCCCAGGACGGGGCGCAGGGTCTCGGGCGCTGCCTCGAGGTCCATGGAGACCGAGTAGCCGCGGACGCGCCAGCCCGCTTCGTCGTGGCGCTGATCGCCGAACGTCCGGATGTCCAGCTCGACACGGCCGCGCAGGGCGTTGCTCAGCTCAGCCACGTGGACCCCAGCCCCGCCGTAGACGTCGGGCGGGTACTCGTTGGTCAGCATCACGACTCGCATCGGCGGAGACTAGCAGCGCGAGGCGATTCGTTGACGATTCCTGGATACTCCCCCATAGTATCGGTGAGGCCTCCATGTCCACCACCACCGAACCGATCACCACGCTCGTCCTGCCCGTCGAGGGCATGACCTGCGCCAGCTGCGTGAACCGTATCGAGCGATTTCTGGGGCGAGCGGAGGGCGTCGAGACGGCGAGCGTGAACCTGGCCAGCGAGCAGGCCACGGTCCGCTTCGACCCGTCCCGGATCGACCGATCCGGGATCGTGGAGACGATCAAGGCGGCGGGCTACGACGTCCGGCCGCAGCCGGCCCAGGCGACGGGGGCGCGGTCGGTGGAAGCGGAGCTCGACGCCACCGAGACGGCGCGCGCCGCCGAGCGGCGCGCGCTGCTGCGCGACGGAGTGCTGGCGACTGGCATCGGTCTGGCCATGATGGTCGTGACCCTGTGGCCCGGCGGACTGCCATTGACCATGGAGCAACTCAACCTGGTGCTGCTCGTGCCGGCCACGATCGTGCTCCTGGGACCCGGGCGCCGCTTCTGGATTCGCGCGCTCCGGGGCCTGCCCCACGGGGACCTGACCATGGACACCCTCGTCGCCCTGGGGACGGGCGCCGCCTACGGCTACTCGCTCGTGATCACGGTGTTTCCGGTTGCCGTGTCCGCAGCCGGCATCCCGCTCGACACGTTCTACGAGACGGGGGCGATCATCACCGGTTTCGTGCTGATCGGGCGCTGGCTCGAGGCGCGGGCCAAAGGCCAGGCGGCCAGCGCCGTCCGGGCGCTCCTTCGCCTGCGTCCGGCCATGGTGCGGGTGGTGCGGGATGGGACCGAAATGATGGTGCCCGTGGCCGAGGTGATGGTCGGCGACCTGGCCCGGGTCCGGCCCGGGGAGCGGGTGCCGGTGGACGGGACGGTGGTCGAAGGATCGAGCGTCGTGGACGAGTCGATGCTGACCGGCGAGTCGGCGCCCGTTGCCAAGACGAGCGGCGACCGCGTGACGGGGGGGACGTTGAATGCTTCGGGAACGCTCCTGGTTCGGACAGAGCGGGTGGGCGAGGACACGACCCTGGCCCAGATCGCCCGCCTGGTCGAGCACGCCCAGGGGTCCAAGGCGCCCATCCAGCAGCTCGTGGACCGTGTCGTCGAATGGTTCGTCCCGGCCGTGGCCCTGATGGCCGCGCTGAGCTTCGTGGCCTGGATGGTGCTGGGTCCCGAGCCGCGGCTGCCGCTGGCCCTGACCAGCGCGATCGGGGTCCTGATCATCGCCTGCCCGTGTGCGATGGGCCTGGCCACGCCCACCGCGCTCATGGTGAGCACCGGTCGCGGGGCCGCGTCCGGGATCCTGGTCCGCGACGCCGCCGCCCTGGAGCGCGCGGCCTCGGTGCAGGTGGTCGTGTTCGACAAGACCGGGACGTTGACCCGCGGACGACCCGAGGTGACGGAGGTGATCGCGGTGGACGGTGACGAGTCGGCGTTGCTGGGGATCGCGGCGGCGGCCGAGCGATCCAGCGAGCATCCCCTGGCCGCGGCGGTCATCCGGCGCGCGGGCCGCGCAGGGCTGGACCCGGAAGGCCCCACCGTGACCGATTTCGCAGCGATTCCCGGCGGCGGCATTCGCGCCACAGCGGACGGGGCCGCGGTGTCAGTGGGATCGGCCCGCTTCCTGGCCGGCGAAGGAGTCGCCTTGGACGGGTCCGAGGCCGTGGCCGCGGACGTGGCGGCCGCGGAAGGCCGGGGCGAGACGGTGGTCTGGGTGTCGGTGAATGGCCGATTGCGTGGGGCGCTGGCCATGTCCGATGGCGTGCGCCCGGAAGCCGCCGCCGCGGTGGCCGAGCTCCGCAGGCTGGGCCTCGAGCCCCACCTGATCACCGGTGACCGCGAGCCGGTGGCGCGCGCCGTGGGGGCGGCGGCGGGGATCGCGCCCGAGCGGACCATGGCCCAGGTCAGTCCCGCGGACAAGGCGGCGGCCGTGGCCGCCATCCAGGCGGGCGGTGGGCGGGTCGCCATGGTGGGCGACGGGATCAACGACGCACCGGCCCTGGCCCAGGCTGACCTGGGCGTGGCCATGGGCACGGGCGCCGACGTGGCCATCGAGGCCAGCGATCTAACCGTGCTCGGGAATGACCTGCGGGCGGTGGCGACTGGCATCGGTCTTGCTCGGGCGACCATGCGAATCATTCGCCAGAACCTGGTCTGGGCCTTTGGCTACAACGTGCTCCTCATTCCCGTCGCAGCGGGCATCCTGTACCCGTTCACCGGCTGGACCCTGAACCCCGCGCTGGCCGCCGGAGCGATGGCGCTCTCGAGCGTGAGCGTCGTCACCAACTCCCTGCGCCTGCGCCGATATCGACCCCCAAAGGAGGGCTGACCGATGGAAACAACGATTGACACCCTGCCGCACGACCCGGTGTGCGGAATGAGCGTGGAGCCAGCCCGGGCCGAGGCCAACGGCCTGGTGGCCCAGCACGAGGGAAAGACGTACTGGTTCTGCGGCCGCGGTTGCCTGCTCGAGTTCGGCGACGACCCGGATCGGTACCTCGACCCGAACTACACCCCCTCCATGTAGCCCGCGGTGCCGCTCGCCCGGCGACCCGCCTGTCGGGTAGGCTCCCCGCCATGATCGAGCGTGGGGTCGGTGGGTTGGGGCCGCCGTGGGGGCACGAATGGCAGGGCCAGTACCACGACCACGTCTTCGACTCCGAGGCGCTGACCAGCAACCCGCTGGGCGACCCGCATCGGCGCCCGCTGTTCGTCTACACCCCGCCGGCGTACGAAGCGGAGCCGGAGCGGCGATTCCCGGTCATCTATCAGATCCAGGGCCTGACCGGCCAGCTCGATATGTGGCGCAACCGAAAGGCGTTCCAGCGGTCGGTGCCCGAGACGGTGGACATGGCGTTCAGCGCGCCGGGGCAGGCGCCCGCGCTGGTGGTCTCGGTTGACTGCTGGACCAGCCTGGGCGGCAGCCAGTTCCTCGACTCGCCGGGGACCGGCCGCTACCTGACCTACCTGTGCGACGAGGTGATCCCCTGGGTGGACGCCACCTACCGCACCCTCCCCGAGGCCGCGCACCGGGGCATCGCCGGCAAATCGTCGGGCGGCTACGGGGCCATGGTCCTGCCCATGCTCCGCCCGGACCGATTCGGGGCGCTGGCCACCCATGCCGGCGACGCGCTGTTCGAGGCGTGCTACCTCCCGGACATCGGCAGGGCGGTCCGCCGGCTGCGGGACGCATACGGGGGTTCGTACGACGAGTTCTGGACCGAGTTCCGGGCGCGGACGGCGGTCGTCCCGTCGGCGGACTACGAGCCGCTGAACATGTGGTGCATGGCCGCCTGCTACTCGACCGATGCGGACGGCACCGTCCGCCTGCCCTTTGACGTCGAGACCGGCCAGCTCATCCCGGAGGTCTGGGCGCGATGGCTGGCCCACGACCCGGTGCGGATGGTGGCCAGCCACGCGGATGCGCTCCGCGGGCTGCGCGGCATCTGGATCGATGCCGGGCGCGGGGACGAGTACTTCCTCGACCTCGGGGCGGAGGCATTTCATCGGGAGCTCGCGGCGATTGGCGTGACAGAGCCGACCGTGCGCTTCGAGCTGATCGAGGGCACCCACTCGGACCTCGAGCACCGCTACCCCATGGCCCTGGCCTGGCTCGCGGAGCGCCTCTCCGCCTGACCACGCCCCTCGGCCGAGCCTTTCCGCCCTGGGATGTTTCGCCCCACGAACATAACGGCCAAGAAGGCCACCCGAGTTCGCCTGAAAGAGGCGTCTGCGGCCTTATCGTGGCCGGTTGTTTCGCCCCACGCACGTAACGGCCAAGGAAGGGGCGGTCGACGTAGTTTGGCGGCCCGAAGTTGGCCGATACGTACGCCCCGTGAAACATGTGGGCCCCGAGGGCACCATCCAGGCCCGATTCGGGACTCATGTTGGCCGATTGGTCCGACCCACGAAACATTGGGGCGATGTGGGCGCCGCGCGGCTCCCAGGAGCGCGGGGGAATGGGCTAGGCGGCCACCACCCGGTCGCGGCCACCGCGCTTGGCCATGGACAGGGCCACGTCCGCGGTGCGCAGGAGGGCTTCCGCGGTGGGCTCGGCGTTATCGAGGGCCGCGCAGCCGGCAGATACGCTCAGGCGAAGCGGGGCGCCGTCCTCGGCGGCAATCGTGCGCGACGAGAGGCGAATGCGGATCTCCTCGGCCACCTCCACCGCGTGGTCACGATCGGAGCCGTCCATGACCACGACGAACTCCTCGCCGCCGAAACGGGCGACGAGATCAGTCTGGCGCAGGCGTTCCCGCATCGCGTGCGCGAACACGCGCAGCGCCTGGTCGCCCACCTGCACGCCGTGCAGCTTGTTGAACGTCCCGAAGTGGTCGAGGTCGAACAGGATGGCGGCCACCGGCCGTCGCTCCGATTCGGGCATGGCCTGGCGGCCCGCCAGCAGCCGGCTCACGGCGTCGTCGAAGTAGCGTCGGTTGTGGAGACCGGTCAGGGCGTCGCGGACGGCCAGGTCGGCGAGCGCCTCGCGGTCCCGCGCCATGGCCAGCGACGTCGCGATCTTGCCCGCCATGGTGGCCACCAGGTCCCGGTCAATCCGGTCCAGCGGCTCGGCCGCGGCGGATTCGATGTTCAGCACGCCCAGCAACACGCCCTCGAGGACCATGGGTGCGGCGATCTCGCTGACGACCCGCGGGTCGCCGGTGACGTAGTCAGGATCGGACCGCACGTCCTGGACGAGCTGGATCTCCTGGGTCCTGGCGGCCCGACCGACTACGCCCTTGTATGGGTCGAATGCAGCCATGTCGACGGCGTATCCACGCTGCGCCCCGAGCTTCAAGGCCGCGCCATCCGCGATGAAGATGACCGCCAGGTGATATCCGAAGCGCTGTACCAGCACGTCGGCGACCCCCTCCAGCAGCTCCGGCGTGGCGCCACCGGTCACCAGCAACTGACTGACCTCCTCGAGACCGGCGATCTGGCGCGAGCGGCGCCGCTCGGCGAACGCCGCGGAGCGGAACTCGGCCTTCGCCTCCTCCAGCTGGGCGACGAGACGGCGGGTACCGATGGCCAGGACCGTGGACACGCCGACCAGCGCCACGCCCCGCGGAGTCAGCTCCGCGACGGCGAGCGGATTGATGACCGTGGCCGGATCCAGCAGGGCGGCCAGCTCAGGGACGAGGTAGATGACGGCGGCCGTGATGCCGATGACGACCGCCTGGGCTGGGCCGATGGCGGCGGCCGCGACCACGACCGGCAAGTAGAGCGGGAAAAGCGGGTGGGCCGCGCCGCCGACTGTATTCACCATCGCCCACACGTACATCAGGGCGATGATCAGGCGGAGGAACGACCAGCCCCGGGTGGTGAGGAACCGATGCCGGGGCGGCACCAGGCCGGCAATGGCCTGCAGGCCCAGGAAGATGGGCGTCAGGACGAGGACCATCACCGTGTCCTCGTCGAAGAAGCTCACTATCGAGACCGCCAGGGCGACAGGCGCCAGCAGGGCGGTGTACACCAGATACGGGTCGTGGGCGAGGCGGTTGAGCAGCGTCATGCGGCCGCGGACGACCCGGGCGTCCGTGCGCCGGGTACCACGTTTCCGCCGGGCATCGGCATGCCCGGTCACCGGCAGGTCGGCGACCCCCCGCTTCACCAGCTGTGTCATCTGGGCCAGACCGTACCCAACCGCCCTCCAACGCACCATGAACCGGAAGTACCGATTTCGCCGCGTACACTCCGCCTCGATGCGCCTCGCTCACGTTCGGGAACGAACCGCGCCCATGGGTGCCCCGTGGCGCCTCGCGGCGGCGCTCGACAGCGAGGGCGCACGGTGGCTGGACCTGGAGGCCGCGCGCCTGGCGCTCGTGACCGCGGATCCCGGTCGCGCGCATAACGCGGTCCTTTTTCGCCAGCCGGTGACGACCCTGGACGCGCACCTCGAGCGTGGGCTGCGGGTCGCCGCCCTGGGCGAGCTGCTGCCCGGCGCAACGCTCGTGGACGAGGACGGATCCAGCGCCGCAGCGGAGCTGCAGTTCGGGCCGCCAGTCCTGCGCCCTACCTCGTTCCGCGACTTCTACGCCTTCGAGCAACACGTGGGGACAATGTGGAAGCGGCGGGGTCACGACATCCCCGAGGCGTGGTTCCGCCTCCCGATCTTCTACTTCAGCAACGTGTCGGAGATCCGCGGACCAGGCGAGGCGGTATGGGCCCCCGATGGATCGGTCGAGCTCGACTACGAGCTGGAGGTCGGTGCCCTGGTCGATACACCGGCGGTGGACCTGCCGGCGGAACGGGCAGAGGAGGCGATTGGCGGCTATTTCGTCCTGAACGACTGGTCGGCGCGCGACCTCCAGCGCGACGAGACCACCGTCCGGCTTGGTCCGGCCAAGGGCAAGGACTTCGCCACCAGCATCGGTCCGTGGCTGGTCACGCCCGACGAGCTGGCCGTTGCCCGGTCGGGCACCGGATACACCCTGGACATGACCGCCGCCATCAACGGAACCGAAATCAGCCGCGGGACCTGGTCGGCGGCCCAGTTCTCGTTCGGGGACATGCTCGCGCGGGCGTCCGCGGACGTCCGGCTGCGGCCCGGGGACATCATGGGCAGCGGCACGGTGGGGAGCGGCTGCCTGCTCGAGGTCGGCGAGGAGCGATTCGGGCGGTGGCTCGAGCCGGGCGACGAGGTCGTCCTGCGCATCGAGCGTCTTGGTGAGTTGACCACGCCGATCGTCGATCGGCCCAGCACGAGGAGCGCGTGATGCTGTCGCATATCGATCTCATGGCCCGCATGGCGGTCGCAGAGGGGCGCATGGCGGCCTTTGCCGACAATCCCCCGCCCGGGCTCACGACCCCGGACGCGGCCACCGGGGAGCAGTGGGATGCGGGCCAGGCCTGGGCCCACGTGGCCGAGTTCGTCCCCTTCTGGCAGGGCGAGCTGCAGCACGTCGTGGCCGGCGCCGGCGGCGAGCCGGTGCCGTTCGGGCGGCAGGTGACCGACCCGAGTCGTGTGGGCGCCATCGAGGCCAATCGTCACGATCCGCCGAGCGAGCAGATGGCCCGGCTGGCGGGCGCCCTGACCCTCATGCGGACCTACCTGGTGGGACTGACCGATGCCCAGTGGGGCGCCCGGGGCATCCATCCTCGTCGCGGCGAGATGACGGTGGCCGACATCGTGGACCGCTTCGTCGTCAGCCACCTGGAGGAACACGCCGACCAACTGCAGGAGCTGGCCAGCGGGTCGGCGAGCTAGCCTTCGTCGTCCTCGAGCTCGCCGACCTCGAAGTCGATCGCTACGAACGGCTCGTCGCCGACCACCCAGGCGCGGTGACCCGGCCCGATCCACAGGTGGTCACCCGGACCCGCCACGACCTCGTCACCCTCATCGGTCAGGTAGCGGATCTGGCCCGAGATGACGTACTCGTTGTGGGTCATCGGGCAGCTCTCGTCGCCATCGGTGTGGGGTTTGACGTACTCGTCCCAGTTCCAGCCGGGCTGCAGGATGGACCGCCCGACCATCGAGCCGCCCACGACCGTGTAATTCGCTTCCCCGGCGGCCCCGTATTCGAAGTGCTCGTCGGGTTGGTCCAGGTTCTTGCGTTCAACCGGCACAGCCATCCCCATCTGGTGTGTGTCTCAGCACCCTACACCCGATCCGATGCCCCGCAGGAAGGCCGCGCCGCAGTCGTACCGCAGTCATCGAGCCGCATGCTCGCTGCGCTGATGCATGCGAGGTGCCAACGATGGGAAAACGCTTGATTGCCGGCTCAGTCCTGGTGCTGATGGGCGTCGGCCTGTTCTGGAATCAGGCGTTTGCTGGTCCGTTGCGCTGGATTCCGGGCGTCGCCATGGGCCTACCGTTTGTGCTCGCCGGAGTTGGTGTTGTGGCCGGCAATCGGCGGGCCGGTTGGGCCGGCATGATCCTGGCTGGTATCGGGTTCGTGGCGGCGTCGTTCGTGACGGTGCAGGCGAATCAACCCTTCGAGTCCCCGTTCAGGAACGTCCTCGACTTCTTTGGATCCGAAGGCTGCTACAGCTGCTGGGACGTCTTCCTCGACGCGGCCGGATTCTGTCTCGCGAGCCTCATCGTGGCGGTCCTGCTGGCATTCGCTCTTCTCGGACCTCGGGCCGATTGGCCACCGGAGACACCCTAGAGGCCGAGACCCAACCTGGCTGTCTTCCGGACTCATGCGCTGCTACTCGAGTCGGCGACCTTCGCCGAGGTGGACAAGCTATGGCATCGGAACCGATCGGCAGCGCGGGCACTGGTCAAGGCGGTGGTGCCTCTCGGCTGAATACCCGTGGGCCGCGCTGCGCCTAGAATCGCCTGCTGACGGGCGGGAGTAGCTCAGTTGGCAGAGCGTCAGCCTTCCAAGCTGAATGTCGCGGGTTCGATCCCCGTCTCCCGCTCCACCCTGACCGATGAACGAGCGCCACGCAGTCCGTGTTCATTGCGAGCCAGACCTCGACGGCTGGCGCTGCACCGTCGTCGTCGGCGACGACCCGAGAGCGACCACCCACCAGGTGACGGTCACGGCTGACGAATTCGAGCGCCTGGCCCCGCGGGGGGTGCCGGTCGAGCGCTTGGTCGAATTGTCGTTCGAATTCCTGCTCGAGCGCGAACAGCGCGAGTCGATTCTGCGGAGGTTCGGTCTCTCGGCAATTGGCCGCTACTTTCCGGAGTTCGAACGCGCGATCCGCACCCGCCCAGCCCCGTAGCCGGGTCTTGTGGGCGAACGCCTAGGCCGGATCGTCCTTCCCCGGGTCAGGCTCAACCGCGGGTTCCTCGGCAGATATCGGCTCTGCTGCGACCACCGACTCCTCCGCCGCCGGTTTCTCGGCTGCCGGTTTCTCGGCTGCCGGCTCCTCGGCTGCCGCGGCCGGAGCCACGGGAGCCTTCCGAGCGGCCTCGTTGGCTTTGAGCTGGGCCAAGAGCCTCTCGGTCCGCGTTTCCAGGCGCTCCCGTTCCGCGGCCTCGTCGCGCTCGCGGACTTCTCGACGTTTCACGCGGGGGAGTGTACCCGTGGATCGGTTATTGCCCGGTCTGGATGCTCATGAGGCTCAGAGTCGCGGTGCCGCCCTGGGTCTGCTCCTCGTACACGACCCCGATCCCGCGCGCGTATGACTTGTGCTCGACGACGTCGGGGCTGAGCGGCGTCCATTCTTCGGTCACGAGGACGCCGCTGTAGGACGCGACCGGGACCGTGACGGCCTGGTCCAGCGCAAAGACCTTGGCGAGGTCTTCAGCCTGGCCTTCGTACCACTCCTGGCGGTACGTGTCCCCCACCTGCGGATCGGCCAGCATGACGATGCCAGGCTGCGCCCCGTCCACGCCCGCTTCCCAGGTGCCCTCGGTGCTGGTGACCACCCCGTTCTCGTACTCGGCGGTTTGCTCGCCCATGTACCAGACGTTGCCGGCCGTGTCCTGCGCGTACCAATCGGTCGTGTCCTCGGTGACCGCGCCATCGACCGTGACCTGGTCGTGGACCACCGTGGTGGTGATGCCCAGGATCTCCTTCTTGTCGTGGGTCACGGTCACGACCACGTGCTCCCCACCCCCCTCGAAGGTGTAGACCGTCCCCGGCACGAGGGGGAAGTAGGAGTTGTCCACGACGTCCACGAAATTGGCCGCTTCGATCGTGGGCTGGTAGGTCTCGCCCTCCACGTACGAGGCCGGGTTGTGGGAGGTCCCCGTCGCGCATCCCGCCACGGCCACCACTGTCGCCAGCCAGCTAGCGGCCAGGGCCAACCGCCGGCATTCGATCACGTCGCACGCAGCGTGGCGAGGAGGCGCAGCATCGGTACCGCAGCCTCGAAGGCGTCGGCCAGCGTGTCGGGAAGAGCCGGGGACAGGATCTCATCGTCGCCCAGGCTGCGCCCGAAGGTGACGTCCTTGAGCTTGAGGAGCTCGGCCTCGGGATGGTCCGCCGCGAAACCAGGCGGAACGCGCTTCAGGCGCTCGCCGCCGACCTCGCCGAAGACAGCCGTAAACGCGGGAGCGTCCAGCACCCGGTGCACGTCGCGTGGCCTCTCCACGACCATCGCGCGCCACGCTTGGAGGCGCGGTCGGTCGGGATGCCACATCCCGCCGCCGACATAGCCCTCATCGGGCTCGAAGTGGAAATATCCGCCCACGCCGTGCACCGATTCGGTCCGACTGGCGCTCTCCGGCGGTCCGCCATCCTCCGTCCAGGGGAAGTCGGCGGCAACATGGGTCTTGTACGGCGATTTGTCCTTCGAGAATCGAACATCGCGGTATATCCGAAACGGCGAGCGGGCGTCGGCCCGGAGCGGGATGCCGCGAGCCCGGAACCGCTCGCCCAGCGCCTCGCACAGTGCCTCGAGCGGATCCTTGAGGAGACGCTCGTACTCGGCTTTGCGCGGCTGGAACCAGACCCGTTCGTTATTGGCGCGCAGCTCGAGCAGGAAGCGGATGGCATCGGGCTCGAAGCCGGCGAAGGTGCTCATCGGTCAGTAGTGGATCCGGTTCGGGATGGCGTGGAACGCCTCCCAGACGGGGACCATCTCGTCGCGTAGGAGCTCATGTGCGGGCAGAACGCGCTCGGCCGGGGGAAGGCGGACGGCCGCGTAAATGGACTCGTCGTCGAAGTCGCCGTACTCGAGCGCGTCCACGATAGTGGAGGCGTAGTAGATGTGATCGATTCGGGCCCACCAGGCCGCGGCGTAGCACATGGGGCACGGCTCGCCAGTCGTGTACACCAGGCAGCCGTCGAGGACGAAGGTGCCGAGGCGCTGGCAGGCGTCGCGGATGGCGACGATCTCGGCGTGAGCGGTGGGGTCGTTGGTCGGGGGCACCTGGTTGACGCCGCGGCCGACCACCTCGCCGTCCCGCACGATCACGCAGCCAAAGGGGCTCCCCGTTCGGTCGACGAGGGCGCTCTGGCGGGCGAGCGCGATCGCCTCTCGCATGAACCGCTCATGATCGGTCTCAGCCAACGGATGCTGCCTCCGGCGTTCGGGAGACTGTAGCGCCGATCGGTCACACTGGCGGTGCGATGCGGCCGTTCCGATTCGGGCTGACCTCGAGCGTGGCGACCCGCGGAGAGGTGTACCTGGACCGCGTACGGCGTGCGGAAGCGCTTGGCTATGACGTCCTGCTCGTCACCGATCACCTGACCCGTCAGCTGTCGCCGGTCCCGGCCATGGCGGCCGCCGCCGCGGTCACGACCCGCCTGCGGATCGGCTCCTACGTCTTTGCGAACGACTTCCGTCACCCGCTCATGCTCGCGCGCGAGGCGGCGACGATGGATGTGCTGTCCGGCGGGCGGCTCGAGTTCGGGCTCGGCGCCGGATGGCGGGTCAGCGACTACCGGCAGCTCGGCATCCCGTACGACCCGCCGGCGATGCGGATCGACCGTCTGGAGGAGGCGCTGGGCATCATTCGCCGCCTGTTCGCCGGGGAAACCGTCACCCACGAGGGACCCGCGTACCGCTTGGGCGCCGCTCGCCTGTCACCGGCGCCGGTCCAGGCGCCGATTCCC
>CAWFKB010000011.1:0-142153 GCA_963816215.1 uncultured Chloroflexia bacterium
AGGCGATCGGCCCCAAGAGCCCGATGGGCATGAGGAGGAGCAAGTTGCCGACGAGTTGCCGGATCCAGAACGGCGAGTCCAGGTTCGCGAAGTAGATCGCGATCGTGTGGAGCGGCATGGCATTGGGGACGATGACCAGGCCGGCGGGCGGCACAATCGGCTCGAGGGTCAGCAGCAGGCCGGCGGCCAGCCACACGCCCAGCACGATCCCGGCCACCCAGCGAACGCTCACGCGCCCAGTCTGTCAGTCGTGGCCTGATCCTGCCCGCGAGGTGGCGGCTGAGCCAATCCATTCGGTATCCTCGCTCCGTATGACCAACCTGCCGCAGCAGCCCATCGAGATGATCCTCCTCCGCCAGCTGGCGGAACACCTCGCCATCCCCATGTGGGTCATCGACGGGCAGGGCGATCTCGTCTTCTTCAACGAGGCTGCGGAACCAACGCTTGGCCTCCGCGCCGATGACGTGGACCAGATGCCCTACGAGGCCTGGACGACGGGCTTCGCGCCGAAGGACCTGGCAGGCAACCCGATCAAGGGCGACGACCTGCCCCCCGTCAAGGCCCTCCGCGAAGGAAAGCCGCAGCACGCCTCGCTCCAGATCACCGGGGCGGACGGGGTCGCCCGCCAGATCGTGATCACCGCCTTCCCGCTGACCGGCGGCCACGGCGACGTCATGGGCTCGGTGACCATGTTCTGGGAGTCCACCGAACGGTGAAGGCCCGGCTGTGGGGCACGCGCGGCTCGGTGGCCAGCGCGGGTCCGCAGACCGCCCGATACGGCGGCAACACCGCCTGTGTCGAGGTCCGGAGCGAGGACGGCACGCTCCTGGTCCTGGACGCGGGGACCGGCATCCAGCGCCTGGGCAACGAGTTGGAGGCCGATCTGCACCGAATCGAC
This sequence comes from uncultured Chloroflexia bacterium, assembly GCA_963816215.1. GTDB lineage: Bacteria > Chloroflexota > Limnocylindria > QHBO01 > QHBO01 > DASTEQ01. Next base: position 899 of record CAWFKB010000011.1, read on the forward strand.
ATCCTGCTCACCCACCTGCACATGGATCACATCCAGGGCCTGGGCTTCTTCGCCCCCATCTTTCAACGCGGCTGCGAGATCCACGTGTGGGGCCCGCCTTCGCCCACCCAGCACCTGCGGGCGCGCCTGACGCGCTACCTTTCTCCTCCCCTGTTCCCCATCCGCCTCCGCGACCTCCGAGCCGAGTTCGAGTTCCACGACGCCCCACAGGGCCGGTTCACCATCGGTCCATTCACGGTCCAGGCCGATGAGGTCATCCATCCCGGAGCCACGCTTGGTTATCGCGTCTCGGAGAACGGCCGCTCGCTGGCATACCTGAGCGACCACGAGCCGGCGCTCGCGGCGGACGGGAGCCGCGGGCCTTCCTGGATCAGCGGAATGGGGATCGCCCGGAACGCCGACATCCTCATCCACGATGCCCAGTACACCCAGGCCGAGCGCGAGGAACGCCTGGGCTGGGGCCATTCCTCGGTCCCCGAGGCCATCGAATTCGCCCAGACCGCGGAGGTCGGCCAGCTCGTCCTGTTCCACCACGACCCCACGCGCACCGACCATCAGATGGATCTCCTGGTGGCCGAAGCGGAGGCTCTCGCCGACGGCCTGGCGGTGACGGCCGCGCGCGAGGGTGACGTGCTCGTCCTTTAGAATCGGCTCGGCCTCCAGAGCGAGGCCCTGAGCGCCCGGTCTCGAACGGAGAGTCTCGACTCTGGACATCTCGACCGTCCTCTTCGTGGTGCTCGCCATCGGTGTGATCGGTGGCGGCCTGGCCGCCGTCCTCCTGCGGAATGTCATTCATTCCGCGGTGGCGATGATGGTCTGCTTCGGGGCCCTGGCGGGCACCTACGCCCTGCTGGGCGCGCCCATCGTGGCCGCAGCCCAGGTGCTGATCTACCTGGGCGCCATCAGCGTCCTGATCCTGTTCGCGATCATGCTCACCCAGGCCGGGGACGCGAACCTGCCGGCCCCGTTCCAGCGTCAGGCGCCGGTCGCGGCGGTCATCGCCCTGGCCATCGTGGGCATCGTGGGCTGGGTCCTGACCCAGACCGAGTGGCCCAACGGGTCGGTCATCGTCCCGGTCGACCTCAACGCGCTGGCCGCGGCCATCTTCAACGACTACGCCCTGCCCTTTGAGATCGTGGCCTTCCTGCTCCTGGCCGCGATCATCGGTGCCATCTACCTGGCTCGCCGGCCTGAAGAAGACGAGCGGGCGAACTGACCGATGGGTCTGACCGGGTACCTGTTCCTGTCCCTCGCCCTGTTCGGGATCGGGGCCTTTGGATTCCTGTCCCGGCGCAACGCGATCATGATGCTGATCTGCATCGAGCTCATGCTCAACGCGGTCAACTTGTCGCTGGTCGCCTTCAACGCGTTCGACTACTTCGCGACCGATGACGCCGGGGCCATCTTCTCCCTCCTGATCATGGCCGTGGCCGCAGCCGAGGCCACCGTGGGACTGGCCCTGGTCATCGCCATCATCCGGACTCGTCAGACCCCCGAGGTTGACGACTACTCGGACCTGAAGGAGTAGGGCGCTGGACCTGCAGCCGCTCATCCCCCTGATCCCGGCCCTGCCGCTGATCGGCTTTGTCTTCGCCGTGCTGGTCCGCGGGCGGTTCGACCGTGTCCCCGTGCACGGGGAGCACGGAGAGGGGCACGGCCCCGGAGCGAGTCACGACCCGGGCGGAGACCCGCACGCCGAGCATCACGAGCCGGTGGACGAGTCCGGGTTCCAGACCGTGCCCACCGAGGAGCAGCAGCGCGAGACCTCACCCCACCGGGGACACGCCGACGACCTGGCCAATGCCAACGGCGCCGATGGCGTCATCCCCGACGACCTGAATGACGGGCTCGGCCAGGCCGGCCACGTCACCCCGGGTGGACCGCGACCGGTCTATCGCTCCTGGTGGGTCCCGCTGGGCCTGGTGGCGGTCATGTGGGTCATCTCGATGGCCCTCTTCGGATCGGTCATCTTCGGCGGCGCCGAGTACCACGTCACGGTCTACCAGTGGATCGTGTCGGGCGACTTCACGGTCGAGATCAGCTTATTCGTCGACTCCCTGACCGCCGTGCTCCTGCTGGTCGTGAGCACGGTGGGCCTGCTCGTCCACGTGTACTCGATCGGCTACATGGACGGCGACCGCAGCGTGTGGCGGTTCTTCGCCTACCTGAACCTGTTCATGTTCAGCATGCTGCTGCTGATCCTGGCCGACAACTTCCTGCTCCTGTACGTCGGCTGGGAAGCGGTGGGACTGTGCTCCTACCTGCTCATCGGCTACTGGTACAAGAAGCCGTCCGCGGCGGGTGCGGCCAAGAAGGCGTTCATCGTCAACCGGGTCGGCGACTTCGGATTCGGCCTGGGCGTGATCCTGATCTGGACCCTGTTGGGAACCCTGGCCTACGACGGGGTGTTTGCCGGGGTCGGTGGCCTGGAGGAGTGGCAGGTGACGCTGATCGCCCTGCTCCTGTTCGCCGGTGCGGTGGGCAAGTCAGCCCAGTTCCCGCTCCACGTCTGGCTGCCGGACGCCATGGAAGGCCCCACCCCGGTCAGCGCCCTGATCCACGCCGCGACCATGGTCAACGCGGGCGTGTACCTGGTGGCGCGCGCGAACCCGATCTTCTCGCTCGCGCCGACGGCCATGGGGGTGGTGGCCGCCATCGGTGTCTTCACCGCCGTGCTGGCCGCCGCCATCGCCGTGACCCAGAACGACATCAAGAAGGTGCTGGCCTACTCCACCGTCAGCCAGCTGGCGTACATGTTCTTCGGGCTGGGGATCGGGGCGTGGGTGGCGGCCATCTTCCACCTCCTGGCCCACGGGTTCTTCAAGGGCCTGCTGTTCATGGCCTCCGGATCGGTCATCCACGGAGCGGGTGGGGAGCAGGACATGCGCTTCATGGGCGGTCTCCGGGAGAAGATGCGCTGGACCTACGTGACGATGGTCATCGGCGCCCTGGCCCTGGCCGGGATCCCGATCTTCGCCGGGTTCTTCAGCAAGGACGAGATCCTGGGCGAGGCCTTCACGCGTGGCTACGGGGTGTACTGGCTGATCGGCATCTCGGTCGCGTGCATGACCGCCTTCTATACGTTCCGGATGATCTACATGACCTTCCACGGGTCGTGGCGCGGGCCGGCCGAGGCGTGGAAGCACGTCCACGAGAGCGCGCCGACCATGGTCGCCCCGCTCGTGATCCTGACCGTGCCCACGGTCCTGGCCGGCCTCCTGCTGGGCATCCCACCCGATGGCGGTGCCATCCACACCTGGCTGGAAGAGGTCTTCCGCGGCGCCGAGGAGCTCGGAGCCGGGATCCTGCCCGGATCGATCGCGGCAGAGGCCCTCGCCAGCGGCCAGCCCCACACCTTCGAGCTGTTCGGGCTCGGCGGCCTGCTCCTGGCGATCGGAGCGGGCGTCGGACTGGCGGGCATCTACGTGGCACACCGCTGGTACGTTCGCGATCCGGCGGCACCGGCCCGATTCGTGGAGCGCGTGCCCTTCGGCATGGGCCCGGGCATGTATCGGGCCAGCGTGAACAAGTACTACTTCGACGACCTGTACCAGCTGATCTTCGCGCGGGGCGGCGTGGTCGTGTCCAAGGCCCTGTGGTGGTTCGACGTGAAGGTGCTGGACGGGCTCGTGAACGGCACCGGCGGATTCGCGCAGTGGATCGGCGGACTGCTGCGCCGCCTCCAGACCGGGCGGGTCCAGAACTACGGCCTGGGCATCGCGGCCGGGCTGGTCATCGTCCTGATCGTGTACGCGACGGTGGTCCGATGACCCCGCTCATCTCGGTGACCGAGCTGGGCCTGCCGGTCCTGTCCCTGATCGTCTTCGCCCCGCTCATCGGGGTGGGAGTCCTGCTCCTGGTGCCGGGCAGGAACCATCGGCTCATCCGGTGGGTCGCGCTCCTGGCGGCCATCGGCTCATTTGCCTTCAGCATCCTCCTGCTGGGCTACGACCCATCCGGCGCGGAGTTCCAGTTCCGCGAGGACATCCCCTGGATCAGCGCCTTCGGGATCCGCTACACGCTGGGCGTGGACGGTCTGAGCGCCGTCCTCGTGCTCCTGACCACGGTCCTGAGCGTGGTCGCGATCCTGTACTCGTGGGACCCCATCCAGGTGCGGGTCAAGGAGTACTACGCCGCGATGCTGCTCCTGATGACCGGGATGCTCGGCGTGTTCGTGGCCCTTGACCTGTTCGTGTTCTACGTGTTCTGGGAGCTGAGCCTGATCCCGATGTACCTGATCATCGGTATCTGGGGCGGACCGAACCGGATCTACGCCACGGTCAAGTTCGTGATCTACACCCTGGTTGGCTCGCTCCTGATGCTGGTCGCCATCCTGGCCGTGGTCATTGCCCACGCCAATCTCGGGGACGGGACGTTCACCTTCAGCTACGAGGCGCTGCGGGGGACGGCGTTCCCGGACCTGCTCCAGGCGGGCGCCTTCATCGCGTTCGGGCTCGCGTTCGCGATCAAGGTACCCATGTGGCCGTTCCACACCTGGCTGCCCGATGCCCACGTGGAGGCACCCACCGCGGGCTCCATCATCCTGGCCGGGGTCCTGCTCAAGCTGGGCGGCTACGGGTTCCTGCGCTTCTCGCTGCCCCTGCTCCCCGATGCCGCGCACTCGTTCGCCCCGCTCATGATCGGGTTGGCGCTGGTGGCCATCATCTACGGCGCGCTGGTGGCCATGGTCCAGCCGGACCTCAAGAAGCTGATCGCGTACTCGAGCGTGTCGCACATGGGCTTCGTGATCCTCGGGGCGTTCGTGCTCAACATGCAGGGCCTGCAGGGCGCGATCTTCCAGATGGTCAGCCACGGCGTGACGACCGGCGCCCTGTTCCTCCTGGTCGGGGTCATCTACGAGCGGACCCACGACCGCCAGATCGCGCACATGGGCGGGCTCAACGCCCGGCTGCCGGCCTACGCGGCCATGTTTGGGCTGTTCACCTTCGCCAGCATCGGGTTACCCGGACTGTCGGGATTCGTGGGCGAGTTCCTCGTCATGCTGGGCGCCTTCCAGTATTCGGGCTGGGTCGCGGCCTTTGCCATGCTGGTGGTCATTGCCAGCGCGGTCTACATGCTGTGGATGTTCCAGCGCGCGTTCTTCGCCGTGCCGTCGGACTGGATGCGCCGGGCCTGGGACGGCCTCCACGACATGACCCGGATCGAGTGGCTCTCGCTCGCGCCGCTCGTGATCCTGGTCTTCGCGCTGGGCATCTTCCCCATCCCCGTCCTGCAGGCCACCGCCGAGCCGGTCCAGCGGATCCTGGACGCGATCCAGGGATCCGCGGGTCTGACCTCGCTGGCGTGGCCGTGGTGAGCGCATGAACGACTCGGCCAGCCTGTACCCGCTCCTGCCCGAGGGCGCCCTGGCCCTCACCATCCTGGTCGTCATCTCGGTGGACCTGTTCCTGGCCCGCGAGAACAAGTGGTGGCTCACGCCGCTGACCGTCGTGGGTCTGGGGCTGACCGCGGGGGCCATCGCGCTGGTCTGGAACAGCGCACCCACCGATTCCCTGGCCGGGATCTTCACCGTGGACCACCTGGCGCTCGTCCTGAAGCTGGCCGCGGTGGGGATCGCCGCCCTGGCGGCGCTGTTCTGCCCCAGCTACCTCGTCCAGCGCCGGCTCCCGCTGGGCGAGTTCAACGCCATCCTCCTGTTCTCGACCCTGGGCATCTTCGTGCTGTCCAGCAGCGCGGACCTCATCACCCTGTTCCTGGGCCTGGAGCTCATGGTCATGCCCGCCTACCTGCTGACCGGCTTCCACAAGACCGATCGGTTCTCCAACGAGGGCGCGCTGAAGTACTTCCTGCTCGGCTCCTTCGCGAGCGCCATCCTCCTGTTCGGGGTGGCGTGGATCTACGGGCTCACCGGCTCGACCAAGTTCGTGGACATCGCACAGGTCTTCTCCGACGGGCTGATGAACAGCGCCGTCCTGGTCGCGATCGCCTTCCTGACCGTGGGCGCCACGTTCAAGGTGGCGGCTGTCCCGTTCCACTTCTGGACCCCGGACGCGTACCAGGGCGCCCCAACGCCCATCACCGGCTTCCTCTCGGTCGGACCCAAGCTCGGGGCCTTCGCGCTCCTCCTCCGCCTGTTCGGGGAGGCGCTGGGCCCGCTGCGGGCCGACTGGGTGGACGTGTTCGCGATCCTGGCCGTGGTGACCATGACCTTCGGGAACGTGGTGGCCCTGACCCAGACCAATGTGAAGCGGATGCTGGCCTACTCGTCCATCGCCCACACCGGGTACATCCTGGCCGGGCTGGTGGCCTACGCCGCGGCCACCGATCCCGCGGTGGCCACGTCGGCCAGTCGAGGCGGTCGTCTTCTACCTGGTGGGGTACGGGGTCATGAACATCGCCGCCTTCGCGGTGGTGGGCATGCTCCAGCGCGACCCACGGCGATACGGTGGGCTGGCCTCCTTCGCCGGCCTCGCGTCGCGCCAACCCGCCCTGGCCGCGGCCATGACCGTCCTGCTCCTGTCACTGACCGGTATCCCGCCCACGGTCGGGTTCTTCGCCAAGCTCTACATCCTGCTGTCCACCGTGAATGCGGGCCTCGTGTGGCTGGCGGTGGCCATTGCATTGAATGCAGCCCTGGCCGCGTTCTACTACCTTCGGGTCGTGGTCTACATGTACATGCGTGACCCGGAGGCCGAGCCGGCGGAGGTGGACCGATCCCGCGTGGGTCGCCTGGCGCTGGGCCTGAGCGTGCTCGGGGTCATCCTGCTGGGCGTCTTCCCCGGAATCCTGCTGGGCTGGCTGCCGGCCGACTGGGCGGCGAGCGCCGCCGGGCTGGTAGGGCACTGATCGCTCTCCGCGGTTCGCGCTCATGAACAGCCGGCGCTCGCGGGGGCTGGTCCTTCCGCTGTTCCTGGCCGGACTCGGCGTGCTGCTGATCGTGATCGGCCAGCTCCCCCTCGACCAATCGCCGGCCCCCAGCCTGGCCCCCATTCCCACGCCCAGCCAGGTGGCCGAGACCGAGTCCGCCGCCCCGGCCACGGCCGAGCCCACGGCCACTCCGGCGCCAACCCCCATCCCGGCGAACTGGAGCGCGACCCAGATCCAGATCGACTCGGTGGGCATCAATGTCGCCATCCACCGCCTCCAGCCAGGGGAGGCGCTGGGCGACTGCTGCGCGTACCTGCTGGCCAACACCGCCGACCCGGGCCACGGCACGAACGCGTACATCGCGGGCCACGCCCTGCTGCCGCTCATGAAGGGCCTGTGGAACGTGCTGCTGGGTGCGGAGGTTCGGATCCTGATGTCCGACGGGCAGGTCCTGCGCTACGCGGTCAGCGAGGTCCATCCCAACGTGTCGTGCCCCGACCCGGACGCCGACCCCATGACCCCGCCCATTCCCCTGGCCCTCCTGTACGCGGCTCCGGGCTGCGCGGAGGGGGCTCGATGGACGGCCCCCACCGACCACGAGCGCCTCACGATGCAGACCTCCCAGGGCTACAACCGCAACTGGGGCGAGCTGGTCGTCATCGCGCTGCCTATCCACTAGCGCTCCCGACTGGGCTGGCCCATGGCGGCAGCCCGCAACCCCAGCCCTTACAGGTCGCGGCCCGTGAACCGTCGAGCGGCGATCACCCAGATCAGGGCCGTGAGAAGCAGGCACAGACCGATGGCTTCCAGCCCGACGGTGATGGGCTGACCTCCGGGTGCGATCCCGGCCGCCAGCCAGAACCCGCTGGCGGGGTGTACCGCGCTCGTCCCCAGCAGGACCAGGGGCACGGCCAGGATGGCGGCTCCCCCGACGGTCGCCGCCGCGGTGATCCGGCCGGTGGCGTGGACGGCGATGGCCAGCGATGCCGCGGACAGGGCAAAGGCCGGCGCGGCCGAGGCAACCACCGCCACCGCCACGGCCAGCGGGTCGGGGGTCCGCTCGGGCGAGGGCGGGATGGCGAGCCCGGCCAGGATGCCAGCCAGCACGTACGCAAAGAGAATGGCGGCCGCAGGCAACCCCAGCCAGGCGCCGATGACCGCGTTGCGCGGCACCGCCCGCACGATCAGCCAGGCCGCGGCGCCCGAGCTGATCTCCTCGGCAAAGCCGGTGCCCACCAGCGCGGCGCTGAGCACTGCCGCGACGGCGAAACCGACCCCCAATGCGACCCGCGCGGCCTCGGACCCGGCCTGGCCCTCGATGATCACCGCCACGATCGCGGCGGCCGAGGGCAGCACGAGCAGCCCGAGCAGGCGGAGCTGAATCCACAGCTGACGGGCGACATGGACGGGGAGGGTCATGCCTCGGGTCCGCTTGGCAGGTTCGGCGGTCCGGACGGGACGATCGCCAGGTCGGCAAGCGCGGTGAGGCCGCGCAGCGAGAGCGGCAGGCGCCGCGCGTCGAGCTCGCTGACCGGGGCGTGGAGTGCCGCCTTGCCGTCGCGAATGAGCACCACACGGTCCACGATCCCGCCCTCCTGGGCGGGATAGCGGCTGGCGATGAGCACCGTCCGGCGCGCACCGGGGATGCGCAGGAGCCGCAGCCGATCCGGCGGGGCGTGCGCCCGCAACGGCTCGTCGAGGAGCAGCACCTCCGGATCGGGGAGCAGGGCCGCGGCCAGGGCCGTCCGCTCCTGGATCAGGCGGCCCGCATGACGCAGGGGACGGTCACGAATGGCCCCCAGCTGAAAGCGCTGGAGCGTGTCCTCGATCTGCCGCTCTCGCTCCGGACCATCGATCCCGGCCAGCCGAGCGGCCAGCTCCAGGCTCTCGGCTGGTGTCATCCACAGGGGCAGTCCCGGATCGGACCCCACGAAACCGATGCGCCGGGCCCAGCCTTCGGCGCTGGCCATCTCGCGGTGGAGTCCGGCCAGGATGACCGATCCCCGGTCCGCGTGGGCCAGGCTGGCCATGATTCGGAGCAGGAGCGAGGGTGCGTCAGGTTCCACGCCCGCCACCAAGACCCGCGCGCCGGCCGGGACGGCCAGGTCGAACCCATCGAGCATGGCCACCGCCCCCACCTTCCGGGACAGACCGGCCACGTCCACGGCCACTGGGCGCAGCCGGCCGACGGCCGGCGAGGCCCACAGCGCGTCCGGCGTGGAGGGTGACATGCGCCGACTCTACCCTGTCCCGATCCCCCTTCAGGTGCTTGACACGCCCACGTGCGGGCCATAAGATAAGCGCCGCCTTATATAAAGGCTCACTTCTCCATCCCCGTTCAGGTGCTGATCCCGCTGATGTCGATGCACACCCCGGACCCGACGGCGTCCCCGGAGCTCGCGACCCGAGACCTCCGACTCCTCCGCGACCTGTATCGCGCGCTGTCGGATCCCACCCGGCTCCGAATCTGCGCCATCCTGGGCGAGTCGGGCCCGCTCCCCGTCAACGAGCTGTCGGCCCGCTTCGGCCTCTCCCAGCCGCTCATCAGCTGGCACCTGCGCATCCTGCGCACCGCGGGCCTGGTCGAGATGCGCCCGCACGGCCGCGAGAAGCTATGCGCCCTCCGACCGTCAGCCTTCGCGGCCCTGACCGCGGCCCAGGAGCGCCTCGTCGCCGGCGACCTGCGCCTCGGCGCCACTCACGACCTCGAACCTCGGGGAGCGCTCCGTGTCCGCTGAGCCCGACACCACCCCCAACCCAACACCCACGGAGCGCGGCGACGCCATCCTGTCCAATCGGCTGAAGGCCGGCGGACGCGCGGCCCTCGCCCCCATCGTCAATGTCCTGGCCGCCACGGGCGCCACGCCCAATTCGGTGACGGTGGCGGGGCTGGTCATCGTCCTGGCCGCCAGCATCCTCATCTGGCAGCACGCCCTGCTCGCCGGTGCGGTGTTCCTGGCCATCGGTGCCGCGCTGGACGGCGTGGATGGCGGGCTGGCGCGGGCCCAGGGCGGCGGAACCGCGTTCGGCGGCTTCCTCGACAGCACCCTGGATCGCACCGCCGAAGCCATCGTCTACCTGGGCATCACCGCCTACTACCTCGGAGCCGCGTCTCAGCCCTTTGCCCCGGTCATGCTGGCCGGCCTCGCGTTGAGCGGCTCCTTCCTCGTGAGCTACTCCCGCGCCCGGGCGGAGGCCGCCGGGTTCGCGGCCTCCAACGGCCTCGCTCCCCGCACGGAGCGCCTGATCCTCATCGTCCTGGGCCTGGCCATCACCGGCCTGGGCTACTCCTTCGCATTGCCCATCGCCATGGGCCTCATCGCCGTACTCGCCTGGGTCACCGTGGCCCAGCGCATCTGGAACGTTCACCAGCAGGCGGCCGCTGCCGCTGTGCCCCCCACCACCATCGGTCAAGAGACCATCGGTCAAGACAAGGAGAACTGAACATCGTGGCCACCACCGAGCACAAGACCGCGACCAACGGGCGACCGACCAACGGCCGCCCGGCCAACGGTCGGAACGGCAAGCGCCGCTCCGACGGCAAGGTCCGCGTCGCCATCGTGGGCGTGGGCAACTGCGCCTCGTCCCTGGTCCAGGGTCGGTACTACTACGAGAACGCCCGACCGGGCGATGACATCCCGGGCCTCATGCACGTGGACCTGGGCGGCTATCACATCCGCGACATCGAGTTCGTGGCCGCGTTCGACGTGGACAAGGAGAAGGTTGGCAAGGACCTGTCCGAGGCCATCTACTCGGGGCTGAACAACACCTACGTCTTCCAGCAGGTGCCCCACACGGGCGTGACCGTGGATCGCGGGATGACGCTCGACGGCCTGGGCAAGTACCTGTCCGAGGTCATCGAGAAGGCCCCCGGCGAGACGGCCGACGTGGTCGGCATCCTCAAGGAGCGCGAGGTTGACGTCATGGTCTCCTACCTGCCGGTGGGCAGCGAGGACGCGACCAAGTGGTACGTCGAGCAGGCCCTCCAGGCGGGTGTCGCCTTCGTGAACGCCATCCCGGTGTTCATCGGTCGCGAGCCGTACTGGCAGCGCCGCTTTGCCGAGGCCGGCCTGCCGGTCATCGGTGACGACATCAAGTCCCAGGTGGGCGCCACCATCACCCATCGGGTCCTCACCCGCCTGTTCATGGACCGCGGCGTCCGCGTGGACCGCACCTACCAGCTGAACTTCGGGGGCAACACCGACTTCCTGAACATGCTCGAGCGCGAGCGGCTGGAGTCCAAGAAGATCAGCAAGACCAACGCCGTCACATCCATGCTCGACTACGAGCTGAGCCCCGATGACATCCATGTCGGCCCCAGCGACTACGTGCCATGGCTCAAGGACCGCAAGTGGTGCCACATCCGGATGGAGGGCACGACCTTCGGCGACGTCCCGCTCAACCTGGAGATGAAGCTCGAGGTCTGGGACAGCCCCAACAGCGCCGGCGTCATCACCGATGCCCTCCGCTGCGCCAAGCTGGGCCTCGACCGAGGGCTGTCCGGCACGCTCGTCGCGCCCTCGTCGTACTTCATGAAGTCGCCGCCCATCCAGATCCACGACGACGTGGCCCGGGAGCGGGTGGAGGCCTTCATCCGGGGCGAGGACAACGAGACGCTGGATGGAACCCAGGCCCCGCGCCCGGCACGGACCCGCAAGGCGGCTCCCAAGGCTGCCCCCAAGGTCGCCGCGGCGGCAGGGCGCTAGGGGGATATCGGGACCACGCCCCCGGCGGTAGGCTCTCGGGCCATGTCGGCTGAATCACGGTCCAATGGCGCCGGTGCGGGGCGACTCGCCGCGCGCGGCGAGGAGCGGACGCGCGAGAAGCTCACGTACTGGGCGTACCGGGCTCTGGAACGGACGCTCGGTGCGCTGCCCGGCAAACTGGTGGTCTCCGGCGCGGCGGCGGTCAGCAACGGCGCCTACGACCTGTCGGGCGCCAAGGGCGCCGTGGTCCGGGCCAACATGGCCCAGGCCCTGGGCCTGCCGGTGGACGACCCGCGCGTGTCCCATGCCGCGCGCCGCGCGTTCCAGAACTTCGGCCGCTACCTGGCCGAGGTCATGCGTCTGCCCGCCATGAGCGTCGAGGAGGCGAAGGAACGCGTCACGTTCCACGGCTTCGAGCAGCTCGCCGCCGCGCGGGGGACGGAGGGCAAGGGTGTCCTCATCTGCTCGGTGCACGTGGGGGCCATGGACCTCCTCGCGCCGGCCGTGGTGGCCGAGGGCGAGAAGATGAGCGCGGTGGCCGACGACACGACCTACGGGCGGCTGTACGAGCACCTGGCGGCGGTCCGCGCCGCGTTCGGGGTGGAGGTGATCGGCTGGCGGAACCTGCGACGCCTGTTCAAGGTGCTCGACAGCGGCGGCAACCTGGTCCTGTTCTGCGACGGCGCGTACCGCGCGGGTGACGTCCCGGTCGAGTTCCTGGGCGCGCCCACCACCTTCCCGGCCGGGCCCGCGGTCCTGTCCGCGCGGACCGGCGCCGCGATCCTCCCCGTGGGCGCGCGACGGAGCGGGGACGACCGTATCGACGTGTGGGGCTACCCCGTCATCCGCGCGGCCAGCGACGAGCCGGCGGAGATCTACCGCGCCACCCAGGCCCTGGCCGACGCGCTGGGCGAGGTCATCGGTGGGGACCCCGGCCAGTGGTACATGTTCCGCCCCGTGTGGCCGCAGACCGATGCCGAGCGTGCCTCGGCGGCGGCGGCCCTGGCCCGGGCGCGGGCCGGCGAGGACTGGGCCGCCCCCGCCAACCCATGAGCCGGGCCGGCAACCTCCTCCTGCGCGCTGGGCTCGAGCTCGTCGACGCCATCCTCAACCTGCTCCCGCACGGCGTGGCCTACGGTCTGGCGGACCTCGGCGGGAAGGCCTGGCATCGATTCGCCCCGGGTCGCCGGCGCCTGGTGGCCGCCAACCTGGCGCGCACCAACGCAGCCCTGGGGCGTCCCGTGGACGGTCCCGCGTTCCGGCGCCTGGTCCGCGACGCATTCATCTCGCACGCGCGCTACTACATGGAGATCGTCCGCCTCCCGCCCCGGCGCAACGAGATCTTGACCATGGTCGACGACGCGGACTACGCCGAGCTGGGGGAGCTACTCGGTCATGGCGGGGTTGTGGCCGTCTCGGGCCACTACGGCAACTTCGAGCCGGCGGCCGCGTGGCTGGCCTGGCACAACCACAAATGGGTGGCCCCCATGGAGCGGATCAAGCCTCCGGCCCTGTTCGACTACCTCGCGGCGCGCCGGGCGATGAGCTCCGGGGGCGGTGAGCTCGTCTTCCCACCGGGCGTGGGGAAGCGGGTCCTCCGCGGCCTCAAGCGCGGCGAGCTGGTGGCGATCACCGCCGATCGCGACGTCGGGACGTCCAACCGTGACGTCACCCTCTTTGGTCACGTCACCCAGGTGCCGGATGGTCCCGCGACGCTCGCCGTCCTGACCGGGGCGCCGGTCGTGGTGGGCACCCTGCGCCGCACGACGCCGGGCCACTTCGCCTCGTGGATCGAGCCCGTGCCATGGACGCCCACCGGCGACCGCGACGCGGACATCGGTACCCTCACCCAGGCCACCACCGACGTGCTCGCCCGCCACATGGCCGAGGCGCCCGAGCAGTGGTGGGGTGCCTTCCAGACGGTGTGGCCCGACCTGACCTCGGAGTCGCTGGACCGATGACCGGTCAGGCCGGGCAGGGGAGCGCCCGGGCCGGTGGCCGCGGCATGGCCGACCTCCACCTCCACACCCTCTATTCCGACGGCACCGCCCGCCTGGCCGACCTGCTGGCCTGGATCGACGAGCGGACCACGCTCGACGTGGTGGCCATCACCGACCACGATCGGATCGACGGCGCGCTGCGCGCCCGGGCCATGCACGCCGAGCACGGCTATCCCTTCGAATTCGTGGTGGGCGAGGAGGTCACCACCCGCAGCGGCCACCTGTTGGGTCTCTTCCTGACCGATCCCATCCCGCCCTGGCGCCCGGTGCAGGAGACGGTGGAACGCATCCACGACCAGGGTGGCCTGGCGGTGGTGCCCCACGCCCTGGGGGTCTGGCTGTCCCTGGGCAGCGGCAGCCTCCTGCGCCTCCAGGCCGATCCCCGCCCGGAACGGCATCTCGATGCGCTCGAGCTCATCAACCCCAGCCTGGGCGGGCGGCTGCGACACCGGGCGCTGGCCCGGCTGAACGCCGAGCGCCTGCACTTGCCGGGGATGGGCAACTCCGATGCCCACGTCCTCGAGACGGTGGGCTGCGCGTGGACCGCGTTCGACGGCCACACGGCGGCGGACTTCCGCGCGTCCCTCGCCGCGGGCACGGTGGAGGCCGTCGGCGAGCACTGGACGACCGGCCACAACGTGGCGGTGTACGGGCGTCAGCTGGTGGCCAAGGGCAGGAAGCTGGGGCATACTCTGCGCCCGTCCGGAGAGTGGCGATGAGCGTCGTTGACGCCCCGAAGGCCAAGCGCCCCGACATCCGATCCCTGGTAGCCGACCCCGCGTCCCAGGATGCCCCGCTGAAGATCGGGATCGTGAGCCCGTACGGGTTCCCCCATCCAGGCGGGGTCAACGAGCACGTGAGCCACACGTACGAAGAGCTTCGCTCGCTGGGCCACGACGCCTGGATCCTGACCCCCAAGTACGGCAAGGAGCGCGACAGCGAGGGCCACGTCATCCGGCTCGGCACCGGGTGGGCGGTGCCCAGCAACGGCAGTGTCGGCCGCCTGACCCTGGGCTGGCGGATGCGGCCGCGGATTCGCGACATGCTGGCCGCCCATCGGTTTGACATCCTCCACTACCACGAGCCCTTCGTCCCGTTCCTGGGCCCGGCCGTCCTGACCGAGTCGGAGACGGTCAACATCGGCACCTTCCACGCGTTCGGCGGGTTCTCGCCCTCGTACTGGGTCGGTGGTCGGGCGGGACAGCGGCTCGCGGATCGGCTCCACGGGCGGATCGCGGTCAGTGGCGCGGCCCGCCACTTCATCAGCCGCTACTTCCCCGGGGACTACCGGATCATCCCCAACGGGGTGGAGCTGGACCTGTTCGCCGACGCCCAGCCGTTCGAGGAGCTGCGGGACGGCACGCTGAATATCCTGTTCGTGGGCCGCCTGGAGGACCGCAAGGGCCTCACCTACCTGCTCCGCGGCTATCACCGGATGCGCAAGCGCCACGTGGACGCGCGGCTGATCGTGGTGGGCGACGGACCGAAGCTGCGCGAATACCGCCGCTACGTCGCCACCCGGCGGATCCGCGACGTCGAGTTCGTGGGCCACGTCCCCCAGGAGGCCAAGCTCCGCTACTTCGCCAGCGCGGACGTGTTCTGCGCCCCGTCCACCGGCCAGGAGTCGTTCGGGATCGTGCTGCTCGAGGCCATGGCCGCCGGGCTCCCGATCGTGGCCAGCGACATCCACGGTTACAAGAACGTGGTCGCGCGCGACGTGGAGGGCTACCTGGTCGAGCCGCGCAACCCGCGGGCCATCGCCGCCGCCCTCTACAAGTTGGCCGGTGACCCGGACCTGCGCAACCGGATGGGCGAGGCGGGGCGGGTCAAGGCTCCCGAGTACTCCTGGGAGCGGGTCACCCAGCAGCTGGTTTCGTTCTACCGCGAGGTCCGTGAGCGCGCCCTGGCCGAGGGTCGCGTCCGCCGCTGAGGCGCTGAGCGCCTAGAAGGGCTTGCGGTAGGTCATCTCGCGCTGGTGGACGGCGAATCCGTTCGCCTCGTACACGCCCAGCGCCCCGGTCGGGTTGTCGGCGTCCACGCCCAGCACCGCCTCGGTCATCCCGCGCTCGCGGAGCGCGATGAGGCTCTGCGAGACGAGCGCGCGGCCCAGCCCCCGACCGCGCCACGCCCGGCGAACGCTGACGCCGGCCAGGATCCCGCGCTGGGACCCGGTCTGGAGGTTGTACTCGTGCATGACGACGTTGGCCACACTTCCGGCGACCTCATCCCCGTCCCAGGCCACGCGCCAGATGTCGGGTTCGAAGTTCGGGCCGCTGAAGTAGCGGTTGAACGCCTGGTCCGAGGAGTCCATTCCGCCCCAGTGGTCGGCGAACGCTTCGGCATCGGCATTCCAGACCGCCCGATAGTGCTCGGGCCGCATCGGTCGCACATCGAGGCCTTCAGGCATTGGCATCTCGACCGCGGTCTCGAGATTCGGACGCAGCATCTCGAGGAAGTAGCGGGCGACGCTGAATCCTTCGGACTCGAGCAGGGCAATCGCACCGACCTGCGACTCCATGACCCAGGCCTCGAGCCGGCGTTCCACGGTGGGCGGGAGATCCTGGCCGGCCGCGATTTCGCGCAGCCGGCGCACGTTGGCGCGGTGAATGGCCCGTCCCAGCCCGCGGCGGCGCCAGTCGGGATGGACCGACCCGTGCGTGCTGTAGTTGCGGCCCCCGTCGGTGTCCTCCGACCACTGGACCTTGCCGTAGCCGATGACCGATCCGTCCACCTCGGCCAGCAGGCAGTCCACCGCGGGGTCCCAGCCCGATGCGGTGGCGTACCACTGCGCCAGTCGGTCGACGCTGTGGCGGTCCTCGACCCCATCGAAGGCATTTGCCGCATTGAACAGGTCCGCCATGGCGGGAAGGTCCTCGGGCAGGCGCATGCGCCGGAAGGCCAACCCGGGGATGGGCGGCGCCTCGGGCACCTCGATCCGCGCCGGGGCCACCGTCATCGGTCCACCTCCAGCGGCCGGCGCCAGGCGGCGAGTCGCTTGTCCACCACGAAGCCGTTCGCGGTGTACACGCCCAGCGCTCCAGTGGGGTTGTCCGCGTCGACGCCCAGGATGCCGGTGTCCACGCCGCGCTCGCGAAGCAGCTCGAGGCTCCGACCGACGATCGCGCGGGCGAGGCCCCGGCGGCGCCACGGCCGGCGGACGAAGACGCTCTCCAGCCAGCCACGGTTCATGCCCAGGGCGGTGTTCTCGGCGGCGCGGACGGCGTTGATGGACGCCCCGGCCACCTCGTCGCCCGCAAAGGCGACCACCCACAGACTGGTGTCGAAGTCCGGATCCTCGAGCCAGTTGGCGAAGGCCTCGTCGCTGGCGTCGAACCCGCCCCAGTGGTCGAGGAAGGCCTCGACGTCGGCGTCGAAGATCTGTCGCGCCTGATCACGGGTCACGGCCCGGAACTCGACCCCGTCGGGAAGGGGCCATGACGGGATGGTGGCCAGGTCGCGGGCCACCATGTGGAAGAACCAGCGCGCCTCGCTGAAGCCGGCGCCACGCAGAAGCGCCTGGGCCGCGGTCTCCCCCTCGGCCGTGAACGAGCCGAGCAGTCGCGGTCGGTCCGTGTCGTGACCGGCGGCTACGGCCCGGGCCCGGTCGATGTTCCACCCCAGCAGAGCCGTCCCCATCCCCCGGCGCCGCCAGGGCAGGTCGACGTCGCCCCACACGCGGTGCTCGCGCTTGCCGTCGGTGGTGTCGACCCACTCGTGGCGGGCGAAGCCGATGATCGCCCCGTTGGCCTCGGCCACGATCGCGTCGGCCCGCGGGTCGAACACCCGGGTGGGGCGCATCTCGATCGCCAGCTGGTCCTCGCTGAAGAACTCGTCCAGGCCGGCGTCGGCCAGGGCGGCGTTCAGGATGCGGGCGATGTCCGGGACATCGGGCGCCCCGCGGTACGGTCGCAGGGTGACTCCGGCGGGCAACGGCCGGGATGCTCCGGGCACGGTCATGTCAGCCCACCCGCTTCAGCCGGCCGGTCCGCTTCGCATAGCGTTCCGCTCGCCCGAAGGCCCACAGGCCCATCGGAATGAAGACCACGGCCATGATCAGGAGCGGCCACACGTCGTACAACAGGTCTCCAATGCTCGCACCATGGATGAGGCCCTCGCGCACCCCGTCGAGCACGTAGGTGGCCGGGCTGAACTGGCTGATGAACTGCATCCACTCGGGCAGGATGGCAATGCTGTAGTAGACCCCGCTCACCAGGAGCAGGACGGACTGCAGCACAAACACCATCTGCGCGCCTCGCTCCACGTACATGAGCGGCAGGATGGACGCGGCGATCCCGATCCCCGTGAACGAGATCGTGCCCAGCAGCGTGAACGCGACTGCCGTCGCGAAGTTCGCGTTCGACAGGTCCAGGTCGAAGAATAGAGTCAGCACCACGAGCACGAACAGGGTGTGGACCAGCCCGAAGATGACGGCATACAGGGCCGCCCCCAGGAGCTGGGCCGGACGCCGGATGGGCGCCATGAAGGTGTACTCCAGCGTGCCCTCCCAGCGTTCCCACTGGACCGACTCACCGATGAACTCGAAGATGATCGCGAGGTAGCTCCAGAAGATGGTGCCGATGACCAGGATCATCAGCAGCTCGTCGTCGCCCAGGCTCTTGCCGATGAGCGTTACCGACAGCGCCCCGGCCACGGAGTAGACGAGCCAGGCCACTTCCCAGCCCCAGTAGCGCTTGGTCAGGTTGAAGTTCCGCTCGACAAAGGCCAGCGATGCCTTCACGTCACGAGTCAGCAATGCCATCTCTAGTCCTCCTCGTCCTCGGATGACTCGTCCTCATCGAGGTCGTCATCGAGGGAGCGCCCGGTGTAGGTCATGAACACGTTATGCATGGTCGGTTCCTCCCCGTGCTCGGCGGCCACCTGGGCCTTGAGCCGCTCCGGGGTGTCCTCGGCCACGATCTTTCCGTCGTTCAGGATCGCGATCCGCCGGCAGAGGCGCTCCGCCTCGTCCATGTCGTGGGTGGTGAGCACGATGGTCGCGTCATGGGTATCCCGCAGCTGCTCCACGAAGCTCTGGACCTCGAGCTTGGAACGCGGGTCCAGCCCGGTCGTGGGCTCGTCCATGAGCAGAAGAATCGGGCTGGTCAGCAGCGCGCGCGCAATCGCCACCTTCTGCTGCATGCCCCGGCTCATCTGCTCCAGCGGCCGGCTCAGGCGCTTCTCCGCGATGCCCAGCCGGGCCAGGATCCGGATCGACTCGGCCTTCGCCTCGGTCGGGTCCATCCCGTACAGGCGCGCGGCGTAGGCCAGGTTCTCGAAGGGCGACAGCTTCTTGAAGAACGCGGCATCCACGCTGACCCGGTTGATCATCCGCTTGACCGCCATCTCGTCGCGCTCGATGTCGTGGCCGAACACCTCCACCCGCCCCGTGTCCAGGGTGAGCAGGGTCGAGAACAGCCGGATCAGAGTCGACTTGCCGCTTCCGTTAGCGCCCAGCACGCCATAGATCTCGCCGCGCTCGATGCGCAGCGAGACGTCGTTGATGGCCATCACCGGCTTCTTCTTGCGCCCAATCCGGAACTGCTTGGTGACGTGCTCGGCCAGCAGGGCGGGCAGGGGGCTGGGCAGCGCCGTCTCAGGCATGGCGACCTGCGGCGCCTCGGCCGTCTCGGCCGGGCGCTCGTCGGTCACCGTCTTCTGCTCAGGACTGAGTCCGGTCTGCATCTGAGATTCCTGTCTGGCTGAACCGATGTCGTCAGGTTGACCGATGCGGACCGGGGCAACAAAAAGGCCGTGGTCCGGATCGGTCCCACGGCTTGGGTCTGGTCGGCGGTTGCCCGCCGGAATCAGCTGGTCGTGGGCATAGATCTCCCGTTTCGCGGGTCGTTGAGAACGGTGCGTGTCATGCGGACAGCGTCTCCTCGTTGCGAACGGGAAGGGATGGCAGGTGGCGGCGACACCCGGCGCTGGAACGCCCGCGGAGTCTACGAGCGTGCCTTCGGGCCTGTCAAGGAATGAGCCGGATGGCCCTTGAGCGCGTGCTTGAACCGCTGCCAGAATGGGGAAAATTCGGAGGGAGTCCACTCGCATGAGACGCGTATCACGCGGAGCCATCTTCTGGGGCGCTGCGCTCATCACGATGGGGATTGTCATCCTGCTCGTCCAGCAGGGTCTCGTCGACGATCAGCTGCTCGCGAACGCCGGCCAATGGTGGCCCCTGCTCCTCATCGGGGTTGGCGTGGCGGTCATCTTTGCGGGCGTGATGGGATCAGTCGCCACCGCCCTGGCCGGGGTCCTGTTGGGGGTCATGGCGGGAGCCTTGATCTCCGGCGCCACCTCGATCCCGGTGAGCTGCGGGAATGAGGCGAGCGCCGTCCAGGCCTACCAGGACGGGTCGTTTGATGCGTCGGGAGCCGAGATCACCGTGGACCTGAGCTGTGTCACGTTTGACGTCGCCGGTGGGCCGGGATCGGACTGGGCCGTCCAGGCCGACGAACAGAGCACCCACGATATGACCGTCACGTCCGATTCGGACAGCCTCGATCTGCACACCGATGCAGGCGTCGTGTTCGAGGGGCGCCGGCACGTGGCGCTCACGGTTCCCGCGGACGAGGGCACGAACCTCGACGTGTCTCTGAACGCCGGTGAGGCGACCTTCGACCTGGCAGACGGGCGGTGGGGTGAGCTCGACCTGACGGGAAACGCGTCCGCGGGCACGGTTGACCTCTCAGGGGCCGAATTGGATTCGCTGGGTGTGTCGCTGAACGCTGGGTCGATGTCCTTCCAGCTGGACAGCGACACCACGATTGGGTCCGTCGACGTTTCAGCCAACGCGGGGTCCGTCCAAGTTTGCGCTCCCGAGGGCATGGGCCTGCAGGTCACGTTTGGCAGCGAGATCGCGATGGGCCACAACCTGGACGAACAGGGCTTCACCCAGGACGGCGACCGGTGGCGGAGTCCCGGCTATGACGCTGCGGATACGAAGATCGAGATCGACTTCAGCGGGAACGCTGCGTCGTTCAGCGTGAATCCGGAGGGAGGCTGCTCGTGAACACCAAGCGGCTGTATCGGTCCGTGCGAGACCGGAGGATCGGGGGCGTCGCGGCCGGGACGGCAGAGTTCTTCGACATTGACCCGTCCATCGCGCGCGTCCTGTGGCTCCTGCTCGCCGTCTTCTCGGGGGGCGGATTCTTGATCGTGTACCTGGTCATGTGGGCGGTGGTGCCCGAGGAGCCCTGGGACCCGAACACGATCTGGGGCACGGCCTCCGTTCCGGGGGCCGACCCGACTGGGGAAACCGCGGCCAACGTGGCTCCCGGCGGAGCCGCGGCACCCGACGCCGGAGCGCCCGGAGCTGGCTCGCCACCGCCACCCGGATCCTGGGCACCGTCATCGGTCGCGTCGAGCGGCCCCAGTGGACGGGTGATCCTAGGCGCGATCCTCATCCTGATCGGCGGCTGGGCCCTCGCCCGGGAGTTCATCCCCGGCTTCAACTGGGGCCTCCTGTGGCCGATCGGGCTGGTCGTGATCGGGGTCATCATCCTCCTCGCCGCCGTCCGCCGCCCCGGCTGACGCGGGCTCCGGCCGGCCCAGCAGGTCACGCCCGAACGAGGCAAACGCGGCCGATCCCACCGAGACCACGGTCGCCAGCATCAGGACCAAGGGGTCGGCGCTGATGAGCGGCGGCCGCTCGCCCTTGGGCGGATCGGGGAACTGGAAGGCGTAGTTCCACGGCGGCAGGGCGCGGGCCGCGTTGATGTACCAGTCGGGCATGGCCAGCGCCGAGTTGAGCGGGTAGATCATCAGGCCCAGGATCCCGGCCGCCACGAGGAACGCGATCCCGTAGTCGCGCAGGGTGCGGTCGCGGAGGATCTCGTCGAGCAGGTACGCGATCGCGATGAACGCGAACATCACCGCGGTCAGGTAGTGGTACTGGAACGTCGCCCGCTCGACCCGCATCCAGGGCACGAACTGGAAGGCGAAGGCCATGGTGATCAGGAGCAGCGCCCACGAGCGCCGTCGCCAGGCCAGGAACAGGGCAAGCAGGATGGCGGGCACGCTGGCCCAGAAGAGCGCGGGGTTGCCGCCGTTGTAGACGACCGCGATCTGGTTGAAGTCGAACGAGTGGCTGTAGAACCAGACCGGCTTGAGGTCCAGCGGCCAGCTCCACCACGGCGAGGAGGCCGGGTGGCCGGCCTGGAGTCCGAAGTGGTAGCCGAACATCTGGGCGTGGAGCTCGTCGAGTGACCAGCCATATCCGGGGCCTACGTCCCCGATGGCGAAGGTGTGGCCCAGGTTCAGCCACGGGATGTAGGTCACGACGTACACCGCGGTCGGGATGATGAACAGGCAGGCGAAGATCCACGGCCACGCGAAGCCGGTCATCTCCCCCGGCGCGAACCAGCGTTCGTCGCTCCCCCGTTTCCACAGGCTCCGGACCGCCCGCCAGAGGAGCAGGACGGCGGTGATGCCCAGGGCCACGACCGCGGGCCAGCCGGCCTGGAGGCCCCGGAACAGGAGCGAGAAGGCCAGCTCGATCAGGCTGTGCGGTTCTCTCGCGCCTTCGATGGTGGGCCACGCGATGGCAAAGGCCAGGCCGATGGCCCCGATCACCAATGCCGTGGCCGGGAGGGCCATGAGCTCGCCCGAGGTCAGGCGCACCGGCTTGACCCATGCGATGGCCAGACCGATGGCCAGGGTCGCGAACGCCACCAGGGTGAACGGCCACGGGGCACCGATCCCCACCGCCACCGCGGCGAAGCCGGTGGCACCGATGAGCACGAATCGGCCCAGCTGCGAGCGCAGCAGGACGAGGAACCACAGGCCGTACAGGGCGTACCAGCCCACCCACTTGGACGCGGCCGCGAGACCGATCATGACCCCCACCATGGGGAGCACCCACCATGCGCTTCGCAGCCAGCGCCCCCCGTAGATCGGCCAGAAGAGGGCGTAGGCGGCCATGATGAAGACCGCGGTGAACATGTCGTTCATGGCGATCCGGCTCATGGCGAAGGCCATCAGGTCGAAGGCGATGAACAGCCCGGCCAGGACCGCGATCCGCCGTTGGCGGAAGAGCATGGCGGTCAGCAGGTAGACAACGCCGGCCAGCGCCGCCCCGAAGAGGGCGGAGGCGAGGCGCCAGGCGTACGCGTTGTCACTGACGTCGATACTCACCAGGGCGCCGGCGTCGCCCCGCTGGGTAG
Source organism: uncultured Chloroflexia bacterium (assembly GCA_963816215.1). GTDB lineage: Bacteria > Chloroflexota > Limnocylindria > QHBO01 > QHBO01 > DASTEQ01. Next base: position 23,594 of record CAWFKB010000011.1, read on the forward strand.
CGAGGACGAGCGTCCCGTGGTCATCGGTCTGGGAGGTGTCGCTGATGTCGAAGGCCATTTCGCCGGGCGTGCCGTCCACCGGGGTCTCGTCGAAGACCCCGTAGCCGGATCGGCTGTCCCCGTGTGGTTCGATGGCCCACACCTGCGACGGCCCGGCCACGAAGACGAGGTTGGCGACCGAGTCCCAGCCCATGGACCGCGCCGGGCCGGGGAGCGGGACCGTGTCGTCGGGGATGATCGTGCCGCCCTTGAGGACGAGCATTCCGCCATCGGTGGCCGGGTGCTCGTCGTCCGCGGGAAGAGGGCCGACAGGGACCCACACCAGCTGGTTGGAGCCGTGGCCGGTGGTCAGCAGGCTCCCGAGGGGCGCGGATTCGGGGCGCTGGGTGGAGGTCGTCTCCAGGCTCGAGCCTTCCAGCGACATGATCGTCTGGCGCGCCATGTCCAGCGCGATGACCCGGGCCGTGACCGGGCTGTCGCCGCTCACCTCGGTCGTATAGGTCACCGCGTCCACCGCGATGTCGCGGTTGGCCATCTCCGCGCCGGTCGTGCGCTCGAAGATCTTCACCTGGTCCGCGCTGCGAACCACGATCACCGACTCGTCCAGGGGCAGGACCATCTGGAGGACGCCGGTCGTGCCGGTGTCGATGCCGGGCGTGGAGACGGGCGGTGCCCGCTCCCCGTTCCCCTTCAGGAACTCGGTCAGGTCCCAGGCCGCGATGTTGCCGTCATCGGTCATCCCGGCCAGCAGGCGGCGGGTGTCCGGATCCCAGGCCAGGCTGGCGACCAGCCCCGGCGCATCCCATGAAGCGATTCGTGCTCCCGAGCGGAGGTCGGTAGCCACGATTTCGCGGGTGCCGTCCGACGAGAAGGCGACCGATGCCGGCCAGCCCGATTGGGTGCGCTGGGGGGCGATGGTCAGGGCCACCGGCGGCGCATCGAGGTCGGCGCTGCCGCTCACCTGGTTCGGGTCGGCCAGCTCCATGCCCGCCGCGATCAGGTACTTGCCCAGCATGGGGTGGGTCCACTCGTACGCGTCGCGGCTCCAGCCCCACTTCCAGTCGGACAGAAAGTCGACCGCGGTTCGGGCGTGCCAGACCTCGTCGAAGATCATCTGGCGCGGGAGGTCCAGGCGCCAGAGCCGGAACACGAGCGCAACCAGGACGATGACGGTGAAGATCCCCAGGTCGAGCCGATCCAGGCGGCGCGGCGGATTGCGGTCTGCCTCGGAGACCGGATCCTGGCGCAGCCATCGGAGTGCCAAGCGTCCCCGGGCGGCGCGCACGGCGGTCGCGGCCGCGGCCGCTTCCTCGACCTCCCGCTCGACCTCCTGCTCGGCGGCCAGCTCGTCGGGCGAGACAGCCGCTTCAGGCTGCGGGTCGCGACGGAACCCGAGCCAGATGATCCAACCCAGGAGGAGGACCACGGAGAACGAGATGAGGTAGATGCCCCAGTCGGTGAACAGCGTGGCCGCGAGGAGCGGGTCGCGCCCGAACGGCTCGCCGCCCAGCCCCGGATTCATGGTGGGGGGCGACGCATACGACCAGTCAGCCGAGTACACCCAGTAGATGTTCAGGAAGAAGATGGCCGACAACGCGACGTAGACCGCCGCCCAGCGCCCCGCCTTGCCGACGAGCGGTGCGGCCAGAGCCAGCGCTGGGAAGAGGTAGCGCTCATGGACGCGGTTTGGGAGCGCGTAGAAGGCCACCGCCATGGTCAGTGCGCCCACCAGCAGGCCCTGCATGTCGTCGCGTCGGGCCACCATCACGAGCGGGATCACCGCAGCCACCAGGAACAGGGTCGTGGCCACCATCCACCAGGCGACGTCCAGGCTGCCCAGGCTGAACACGATCCCCTGGTCCGACCCCCAGAACTGGGTGTCGCCCAGCCCGCTCCACGGGTTGCGCCAGATGTTGAAGGCGTTGATCGAGAGGCCCTGGTACTGGTCGGTGGCGGCCAAGAACTTGTCGATCAACCCGGTGGCCGGGTCCCCGGTCGGCAGGACCGTCATCCCGAACGGCCAGATGAGGAGCACGAGCGACCCCACGCCGACCGCGATCGAGCTGAGGACCCGGACCGGGTCGGGGCGCGCGGCGAGCGCGGGATCGGTGGATCGGCCGAAGAGGTGGCGCTTGATGCCCACCACCGCCACGATCGGGACCAGCCACCCGAACTGGAACTTGATGACGAACGCCAGGATGGCCGCGAACCCGGCGGCCTCGGTCCATCCGCGGCCCAGCGCGTAGAGCCCCAGCAGGATGACCAGGGCTCCCACCGAGTCCATCTGGCCCCAGACGGCCGAGTTGAACACGGTGCCGGGGTTGAACAGGTAGACGGCCGCGCCGATGACGCCGATCCGGGCACCGGAGCCCAGCCACCTGACCGGTGGCCGGTCGCCGAAGAAGCGAGAGCCGATGACATAGATGACCCAGGCCACGCCCAGGTCGGCCAGGATGCCCGGGAGCTTGATGAGGCCGGTGATGGCCTGCCCGCCGATGAACGGCTCGAGGGCGTGCGACACGGCGCCCAGCACCCACAGGACGTACATGTAGCCCGGGGGGTAGTCGGCGAAGTAACCGGGGGCATAGAAGCCGCCCGGGCCCACGTCGGCGAGGCGCAAGCGCCCAGGCCGAGAAGGCGTTGACATCGGTGTGGAAGCCGCTCTGGGGCAGCAGGACGGCCGCCACAACGACGCGGAGCGCGAGTCCGGCGATCAGAAGAAGGAGCATCGCGCCGACCGCGTCGATGCGCTGGGCGCCCCAGATCCTCATGGTCGGCGGCGTGGGGCGTGATCCGCCGTCGGTGTCGCTCGGCAAGGCGGCGGTGAGTATAGCGCCGCACTTCGGCTACCATCCGCGCCACCCTTTGAACGTGACGACCTCGACCCGCCCCGCGCTGACGTTCTTCTTCCCCGCCTACAACGAGGAACCGAACATCGAGCGGACGGTCGCCCTGGCCCTGGAGCACATCGGTCCGCTGGTCCCCTCGCTGGAGGTGCTCGCGATCGATGACGGCTCGACCGACCGTACACCGCAGCTGGCGGACGCCCTCGCCGCCGGCGACCCACGGGTTCGGGTCGTACACCAGGAGAACCGCGGCTACGGTGGCGCGCTGAAGGCGGGCTTCGCGAACGCGCGCGGCAACCTCATCGCCTTCTCCGATGGGGACCTCCAGTTCGACCTGGCCGAGCTGTCACGACTGCTGGATCGGCTCAACGACCAGTCACGCCCCGTGGATGCGGTCATCGGCTACCGGATCAAGCGGATGGACCCCACCCATCGGCTGGTCATTGCCAAGACGTACAACGCCATCGTGTCGGTCCTGTTCGGCCTGCGGGTGCGCGACATCGACTGCGCGATGAAGGTGTTCCGGCGCCAGGTCTTCTCGGGCCTGCGCCTGGACTCGGAGGGCCCGTTCCTGTCGGCGGAGCTGCTCATCAAGCTCAACGCCCGGGGCGCGAAGATGGACCAGGTGGGCGTCACCCACTACCCGCGCACGGCGGGCACGAACACAGGGGCGAGCTTCACCAAGATCCTGCGGACGTTCCGGGACATCTTCACGCTCCGCTGGGCCCTGTGGACCGATCGGGAGCGGACGCTCTCCGCCAAGTAGCCACGGCCGCTCTCAGCCGCTCGGCCCGGCCTATTCGGCCGGCGGCAGGCCCTCGGTTGGCCCCAGGTCCACGTCGAGCGAATTCACGAAGTCGCGGAACACGGCCAGCTTCTCGTCATCCGGACCGCCCAGCTCCCCATTGGACTCGGGCTCGACCCCGGCCTCGTCCAGGACACGCTCGTCGACGTAGATCGTGGAGCCGGTCCGGATGGCGACCGCGATGGCGTCGGACGTCCGCGAGTCGATCTCGGTCTCGCCCCCCTCGGCCGTCTCGAGGTACATGCGGGCATGGAACGTCCCGTCGCTCACGTGGGTGACCACCACCCGGCTCAGGTTGCCGTGCACGGCTCCGAGCACGGACACCAGCAGGTCGTGGGTCAGGGGCCGCTCGGCGCTGATCCCCTGGAGACGCATGGCGATGGCGTTCGCCTCCGACGGACCGATCCAGATGGGCAGGTATCGGTCTCGCTCGGTCTCCTTGAGGATCACCACGTGCTGGCTCGACAGAACGTGGACGCGCACGCTCTCGACGACCATCTCGATCAGCTGGGTCACGGGCGCGATTCTAGTGTCTGCTACTCGAGGACGACGCGGATGACCCGATCCGCGGTGGCCAGGTAGGCGACGGGCGGACCGTCGGGCGTGGACAGGACCGCCATCCCGACCACGTCGTCCAGGACGTCGGCCGCATCGCCGCGGCGCGGCGCCATCCACTGGCGGACGAAGGAGCCGTCGGCCCGATTGAAGGCGATGATCCGGGCGTTGCCCCGGTCGTACACGAAGAACTCGTCGCGGTCACCGATGGTGGCGGCGTCGACCAGGCGGTAGTCGAGCGGGTCGCGGACGGCCGCGTCGGGCGGGCGGTCGAGCGAGAAGTCGGTCTGGGGGACCGGCGTCCCGAAGTTGACCCGGGTCACGGTGGTGCGGTGCAGGAGCCACAGGTTGGCATCCGCATGCAGGTCGGTGGCGGTGGCCGGGTCGAGGTCCGGCGGATCGGTGAGGAATGACTCGGGAGCGTCCGGGAAGGTGACCGGGATAACGGGCGGGGGGGTCCACTTCCATACCTCGCCCGTCGCGTGGTCCACCGCGTACAGCGTGAAGATCTCGAGCGGCGGGCGGTGCTGGAGAGCGGTCATCAGGGTGCTTGCCGGGTCGAGGGTCTCGATCCCGGCGAGTGGCATCAGGCGCGGGACCCGCTCCACCAGGTCCGCGCGCCAGGCGTGGTGGTCGCGGTCGACGATGACCACGTCGGTGGCGGCGGTGGCCAGGAGCCACGGGTCGCCGGCCACCCCGCCGTCCAGCTGCTGCCCGGCGCGGTACACCGCCTCGGTCGTGCCGGCCACGGGATCGACCCGGAAGATGCGGCCCCGGCCGGTGTCCAGGATCCACAGCGAGCCGTCCGAGGCGGCCACCATCCGCTCGGCGTTGACCGCGGTGAAGGACGAGGCCAGGTCGGCAACGGTCGTGAGCTCACGGATGCGGGCCACGTTGTAGATGGCGTCCAGCCGCCCGTCCAGCCGGATGCGCAGCGGCTCCAGGGCCGAGGGGCTCACTCCGGCGCCTTCCGCCCGGTCCAGCGCGACCGCGGCATCCGCGAGCAGGTCCTTGGCCCGTTCCGGGTCGCGGTCGACCAGGTCCTGGCCGTCCACCCGCGCCTCTACGGTCGAGATCCGATCCTCGGCCTCCGCCACCGCCTCACGAGCCACCGTGAGGCGGGGAATGGCCTGGGTCGGGTCCAGGGACGGATAGCTGGCCACGGTGACCCCCACGGCCAGGGTGGCGGCCACGGCGACCATGCCCAGGATCCCGATCCGCCGTCTCCGGCGGGCCTCGACCGCCTCGGTGCGCACGACCCGTCGTGGGTAGTTCACCCGCCGGCGCGGCAGATACGACATCACGCGCCCCACGGCCAGGTCCAGCGAGTTCCCGAACCGCGTCTGGGCACTGTCCACCGCCCGGTCGGCGCGACGGATGGCGCCGCCCACCGCGTCGGCCCCGGGGACGGGGCTGCGATCCGGGAGGCCGGCCAGGGGGTCGGCGGCGCGCACCGGCTCCAGCCGATGGGTGGTGGTGGTCAGACCGATGGCCGTCAGCTCGATCGCGATCAGCCCGTCGGAACCGATGCCGCCGCGTTCGCGGAACAGCTCGTGGATGCGCTCTGCCGCCGCACCCGGCCGGCCGGCAAGGAGGGCGGTCCGCGTGTCCTCGGCCCCCACCACCTCGGCCAGGTTTCGGCTGATCAGTGCCACCCGGTCGCCGCCGGTCAGCTCACCGGACCAGGTCACGGGCTCCACCTCGAGCGCCTCCCCGAGAGACGTGGCCACCAACCGTTCCGGGCCGAGGTCGTCGGTGGGGGCGGGAAGTGGCGGGGGGAGCTCGAAGATCCGGTCGCCGCGCACGATGATCGCCCCGGCCGGGCCGATCTTGGCCACGTGCAGCACCCCGGTCCGGATCACCGCCCCCACGATGCTCAGCTGCGCGCCCTTGGTCAGCCCTGCCCGCCCTCGGCCGTGGAACAGCCGCCGGTTGGCCTGGGCCAGGGCCCGCGCCAGTGTGTCCTGGGGCCCGGCCGACATGTCGTAGTAGTACTCGTGCTCGATGGCCTCGAGCGTCTCGCGCGCGGCGCGGATCGTGCCGCTGGTGGGATCGGTCAGCTGGGCGAGCAGGTACAGGCTGCCCTTGGTCCGGACCGGGGCGCCGACGGTGGGCTCGTTGACCCGCACCAGGTCGGTTGCGTCGGGAGCGCGCTCGGCCTGGGGGACCAGGCCGTATCGGGCGGCCAGGCGCTGGCTCACGGTGCCTCCGCGGGCGGCGCCTCGCCGGGACGGACGCTGACGGCCAGGCTTCGCAGCTGGTGGTGCGCTCCGGGTCGCCCGCGCTGCCGCTCGTTCACCGCCTGGGTCAGCGCCGGGCCGCGCAGGTTCAGCTCGGCGGCCAGGATCGGCTCAGAGGCCACCACGCTGGCGGTCCCATTCTGGACGGTCACGAGCCGGCTCCACATCCCGGCCGGGGCCAGGCCGAGGTCGGCGACGACTTCCTGCCATGCCACGCGTGCCTGGGCCAGCGCCAGCTGCTCAGCAGCCCCCGGACCGACGCACTGGAGCAGGGCGCGCTGGACGGCGCTGATGGCCTCCTCGGTGCTCGCGGGTGTGCCCATCGGGTTGCCTAGGCCACGCGCGAGGCGCGGGCCAGCCGGCCGTCGCCCACGGTCCAGACGGGGACCCGGTGGCGGTGGCGGGCGGGGAGGAGCCCCGGGTCCGTGATCGTGACCAGCACCTGGCCCCGCTGCCGGAGCAGGTCCAGGGCCCGCTCGGAGCGCTCCGGGTCCAGCTCGCTGAATACGTCGTCGAGCAGGACGATGGGCGACGGACCGCCGGACTCCGCCAGCAGATCGGTCTCGGCCAGCTTGAGGGCCACGATGATCGTCCGCTGCTGGCCGCGGCTGGCGTGAGCGGCCACGGGGACGCCACCCAGCGTCACCGCCAGGTCGTCGCGCTGCGGGCCGACCAGCGACATGCCGTTCCAGATCTCCTTCTGGCGGACCTCGGCCAGGCGGCGGCGGAGCGCGGTGGCCAACAGGCCCGGGTCCCGGGCCCCGGGGTCCGTCACGGCGTCGGCTCGCCCCGGCCAGGCGTCCTTCAATGTGTCCACGTAGGCGAGGCCCACTTCCTGGCCCAGCTCGTCATCGGGCGCCACCGCGTCGTGCAACGGACCGATGCGCAGGCCCAGCGCGGCAACCAGGTCCAGCCGGGCGGCGAGGACCCGTCCACCGGTGACGGCCAGGTGCTCGTCCCAGGCCGCGAGCCCGGTCTCGTCGGCCTCCTCCGCCCGGATCGCGCGCAGCAGCGCGTTGCGCTGGGCCAGCACCCGGGCCAGGTCCGCCAGGTCCTGGGCCACGCCCCGCGAACGCTGGGCCAGGATCGCGTCCAGGAACCGTCGCCGCTCCGACGGCGCCCCCACCAACAGGAGCATCTCCTCCGGCCGGAAGAGTACGGCCCGGACGACCTCGGGCAGCGAGGCCTGGCGGCGCGATACGCCGTTCACCGTGAGCCGCCGCCGGACCCCGGGGAGCGGCATCTCCCCCGGGATGACGAGCTCGAGGCGGCTCTCGACCGGGTCAGCACCGGCAACCCGGTCAATTGGTCCCACGTCCAGGCGGACGCGGGCCATGGGCGCCCCGTGAGTGACGAGCTCGACATCGGTCGCCGCCCGGTGCGAACGGCCGGACACGGCCACCCAGATGGACTCCAGGAGGTTCGTCTTGCCGGCCCCGTTAGGCCCGGCGATGAGGGTCAGCCCAGGATCGGGCTCGAGCTCCGCGTACGGGTAGCTCCGAAAGTGATCGAGCTCGAGGCGGACGAGACGCACATCAAGGTCAGGACGCGGTGCGGACGGGCATGATCACGTGGACGTAGTCGTCCCTCACCGCGGTGCCGTCCGTGCCTCGGATGACGCCGGGGGCCAGCGGCCCGGACAGCTCGAGCACGACCCGCTCGGAACCAAGGGCGCCGAGGACATCGGTCAGGTAGCGGGCGTTGAAGGCGATGGTGGTGGGTGTGCCCTCCACCTGGGCCTCGAGCACATCGGCGTTGTCACCGATATCGGCCGCATGAGCGCTGATCGTGACCCCGGCCGCCTCGCCGTCCTCCCCGCCGACCTCGACCTTCACGATGTTGGCCGAGTCGCGGGCGAAGAAGCTGGCGCGCCGGGTGCCGGCCAGGAAGTCCTCGCGGTCCAGCGTGGCGCGCGCAGTCCAGGCGTCCTTGCGCGGGACGATGGGCTCGTAGTTGGGAAACGCGCCCTCGATCAGGCGGCTGACCAGGTCCACGTCCTCGACGTGGAACAGGATCTGGCTCTTGTTGGGCGTGATCGTGACCTCGACTTCTGTATCCGCGTCGGGCAGGATCCGGACCAGCTCGGCATAGCTGCGACCCGGGACGACGACCGTGATCTCGGTGGAGACCGGGCGCTCCAGGGTGAGCTCGCGGACCGCGATCCGGTAGTTGTCGGCCGCGGCCAGGGTCATCTTGTCGCCCTCAAGCTTGGTCAGGACCCCGGTCAGGATGGGGCGCGACTCGTCGCTGGCCGCCGCAAAGACCACCAGGCTCAGGGCCTCGCGCAGATGCCGAGCCTTCACCGTGGTGACCGGCGCATCGCCGATCCCGCCCACGACCGGAAACTCATCGGCCTCGATGCCCTTGATCGAGGCGCGGCTCCCTCCGGACGTGACCTTGAGACTGCGGTCCTTGGCGGACAGCTCGAGATCGACCTTGCCCGGGGCTAGCGAGCTGACCAGGTCGGTCAGGAGGCGGGCCGGCACGGTGATCTCGCCCGGGTCCTCCACCTTGCCCGACACCCAGTACGTGATCCCGATCTCGAGGTTGGTGGCGGTGAGCTTCAGGCCCCCCTCCTCGGTGCGCATCAGGACGTTGGCGAGGACCGGCAGGGTGGCCCGCGTGGCCACGGCGCGGCTGACCGTGCCCAGGCCACGGGCGAGGTTTTCCTGCAAGACGGAGATGTTCACGAGGGGCTCACTGGGCTGAACGAGCTGCTCACTACGGTACCTCTGAAGAATAGAGTCTTTGAATAGCCGTCTCTGGCCGTAGGGGTGTGGACGGTGTGGACATCCTTGCCTGGTGAACCTATCCGGTCCGCCAAACCGCGGTGCGCGTGGTGGGGACCGGTGGTGGGCTTGCCGCCTGTCGGGGCCGACGGGCCGGGGATGACCGCTCGTCGCGCCGGTCGCCAGGTCCTCGTCGCGCGGTCCGCTGTCCCCCGTGGGTCACCAGCCCGGGGCTGGTTATGCACCGCTCACTCCGAGTAGATCATCTCCCGCACGGCGCTGATCTCGCGCCGCAGCTCGTCGTTCTCCTGCATCTCGCGGTTGATCTTGTCGCAGGCGTGGAGGACGGTGGAATGGTCGCGTCCACCCAGCTCGGCACCGATCCGCAGGAGCGAGATATCGGTCTCTTCGCGGATCAGGTACATCGCGATCTGGCGCGGGACGACGATGGCCTTTTCCCGCTTGCTGCTGCGCAGCTGGTCCAGGTTCACGCCGTAGTAGTCGGCCACCACGCGCACGATGCGTTGGGGGGTGATCGATCGCTTGCGCGGGTTGTACATGACGTTGCTCAGGACCGCGGACGCCAGTTCGATGTTGATGGGAGCGCCGCTCATGGACGCGTAGGCCAGGACCCGGTTCAGGGCGCCTTCCAGCTCGCGGACGTTGCTCACCACCTTGCGGGCGATGAAGTCGATGACCTCCGACGGGATGAGATGGAGCTGGTCCTCGGCCTTGGAGCGAAGGATCGCGATCCGGGTCTCCAGGTCGGGGGGCGTGAGGTCGGCGATGAGCCCCATCTCGAACCGCGATCGGAGCCGCTCCTCCAGGGTGGTGATGGCCTTGGGCGGGCGGTCCGAGGACAGGACGATCTGCTTGCCCACCTCGTGGATCGCATTGAAGGTATGGAAGAACTCCTCCTGCGTCCGCTCGCGCTCGGCGATGAACTGGATGTCGTCGATGAGCAGGACGTCGATGCGTCGATATCGGTTACGGAAGTCCTCCATCTTCTGCTCGCGGATGGAGTTGATGAAGTCGTTGGTGAACTTCTCGCTGGTCGCGTACATGATCCGCTTGCGCGGGAACTTGGCCGCCACGGCATGACCGATGGCATGCATCAGGTGGGTCTTGCCCAGGCCCACCCCGCCGTACAGGAAGAGCGGGTTGTAGGCGTGGCCGGGGCGCTCGGCCACCGAGAGGGCCGCGGCGTGGGCCAGGCGGTTGGCGCTGCCCACGATGAAGTTCGCGAACGTGTAGCGCGTGTTCAGGTTGACCGCGTTGCCGCTGGGGGTGGTGACCGGGACCGGGGTCAGCTCGTCGCTGGCCTGCTCCGGCGCGGGACCGGGCGCGTCCGCGACCACGAACTCGACCCGGACCGAGCGGCCCACCACGCGGGCGAGGGTCTGGCTGATCAGGGTCCGGTAGCGGTTATCGAGCCAATCCCGGGTGAAGCCGTTGGGTGCAGAAATCCGGAACAGGTGCTCGTCTATCTCCTCGAGCGAGGTGTCCTTCAGCCACGTTTCGAAGTTGGCAGCTGAGAGGCTGACCTGCAGCTCGCCAAGGACGGCGCGCCACACCTGTTTCGCATCCATTCGACAGACGCCTCCAGGCCGGCCTTGGGAGTACCACGGACCGGGCGAAATCCGAGAATCTGGTATGCCACCGGGGCGGGCACGGCCCGTAGTCGTGGGGCGTCTGGTCCCGGAGGTCGGCGTAGTGTAGCGCCAGCCGGTGGGGTGGGCAATGATTGTTCACCGCTGATAGAATCGCGGCCGCGCACCGCAGTCCGTGATGGACCGATGAGGCTGGCGAGACGCCAGCCTCGCACAGTGTTTGACGGCTGCGACGCCATGGTTCAACAGAGGGAAAGCCAGAGCGACGATGAAACGGACCTACCAGCCCAAGAAGCGCGCCCGAAAGCGGAATCACGGCTTTCGCGCTCGCATGGCTTCCAAGGGCGGTCGCCGCGTGCTTTCCCGCCGTCGGGCGAGGGGGCGCAGCCGGCTGAGCGCCTGAGCCCGACGCCCACACTCGTGGCGGCCTACCCGACACTTCGTCGCCGGGCCGACTTCGAGGCGGTGGTTCGCTCGGGAAGCCTCAACGCCACCCGGCTCCTGGTCCTGCGGGCCCGACAAACGGAAGAGCCGATCACCCGGATCGGCCTGGCCACTCCCGCCACATTGGGCGGGGCGGTGGAACGCAATCGGGTACGACGCCGCATGCGCGAGCTGGTCCGGAAGCGCTATGGCGAGATGGGAGCGGGCTGGGACCTGCTGGTGATCACGAAACCCGGGGCGCGTCATGCGTCGTTCGCAGAGCTGGGCGACGCCCTGGATCAGGTGCTGTCCCGAGCCGGCGTGCGGGAGCGCTGACGTGCGCTATCTGGGGATGGGCATGATCCGCGCCTACCAGGTCCTCACCGTGTGGATGCCGCCCACCTGCCGCTATACCCCGTCGTGCTCGGCCTACACCTACCAGGCGGTCGAGAAGTACGGGTTCTTCCGGGGCTCGTGGATGGGGGCCAAGCGGATCGCCCGCTGCCACCCGTTCCATCCGGGCGGCTATGACCCGGTCCGCTAGGAACGCACTGTGACGCCATTGCTCGCGGACGGATTCTTCGGGATCGAGGTATTCAATCCGCCCTGGGACGTCATCTTCCTCCCCCTGTTCAACGCCCTCATCGGGCTGTATCACCTGCTGTTCAGCGACCTGGCCCTGGCCCTCATCGCCCTGACCCTGATCATCCGGACCCTGCTGGCCCCGCTCTTCATCCGCCAGATCAAGTCCCAGAAGGAGATGCAGCGGCTGCAGCCGCTGCTCCGCGAGGTCCAGCGCAAGCACAAGGGCAATCCCACCAAGGTGCGCGAGGAGCAGGCCGCCCTGTACCGCGAGCACGGGGTCAGCATGTTCGGCGGCTGCCTGCCCCTTCTGCTCCAGCTGCCCATCCTGTTCGCCCTGTACCAGACCCTGAGCCGCGCCTCGAGTGTCATCACCTACACCGCGCCCCAGGACCAGCAGGCCAGCTTCGAGGCGTTCCTGGCGGCCAACCCCGCCATTCAGCTCGTCGGCGAAAACCAGTACCAGATCCCCATCGACGGGACGTGCACCATCCCGCCGGACTTCCACCAGTTCCTGCCGCTCAACTGCCAGCTGATCACCCCGTTCAAGCTGGACCTGCCCATCGACACGGTCATCGAGTGGCTCACCAACCCGTTCACCCACGTCTCGCTGAACCTGGCCACCGTGGACCACGCGTTCTCAATCGTGGTTTTCGGCTTCACGCTCTCGCTCCTGGCGGTCATCGCGGCCGCCCTTCAGTTCATCCAGGTCCGGATGACGTCGCCGCGCAGCAACAGCGCAGACCCCACCGCGACGACGACCCAGACCATGACCTACCTGTTCCCGATCATGACCATCGTCTGGGGCGGAATCTTCCCCAGCGGCCTGGTCCTGTATTGGGGCGTCTACACCGCCTACCTCATCGTTCAGCAGTTCCTGATCATGGGGTGGGGCAATCTCTTCCCGCTCTTCGGGTGGCAGCCCCGCTGGGCTCCGAGCCCTGACGCCGGAGACCTCGGCATGACGGAGACCACCAAGAGCGCCAATCCATCACCGACCAACGGGCAGGACGCTGCCACCCCGGCTCCCAATGCCGGGCAGCGTCGCCCAAGCCGTCGGAAGAAAGGCCGGGAGGGCCGACGACGATGACCTTCAAGGAATTCAGCGGTAAGAACGTCGAAGAGGCGATCCGGGCCGCCATGAAAGAGTTCGGCGCCGACCTGTCCGACCTCGACATCGAGATCCTGGCCCAGGGCAGCCGAGGCATCCTCGGCGTGGGCGGCGACGAGGCGCGGATCCTGGCCGCGCCCAAGTCCGCGGTGGCCGGAGCGGCCACCCTGCGGGTTGAGCCAGAGACCGATGACCGAGCGGAGGCCGATGAGCCGGCCCCGGCCTCGCATCCAACCGACCCCGATGACGCCGCCGAGGCGGCGCTGGCCGACGCGGAAGCTGATTCCGTGCCGGTGATGGCTGTCGAGGCGGCCGAGGCTCCTCGTGGCGCGCCGCGTGGCCGCGGACGGGGACGTGACGGTGACCGCGGCCGGGACCGCGGCAGCAGCCGTCGACCGCCGTCAGAGGGCCGGTCGTCGGAGGGTCGCAACGGCGACTCCCGGCCGGAGCCGCGTCCGTTCGTGCCGGCCAAGCCCATGGAGGAGCTCTCCGACTCGGAGCGCGCCACCCTGGACGAGGCCAAGTCTGTTCTCGAGGAGCTTCTGCGGCTCATGGAGCTCAAGGGCACCGTCGAGATCCAGATGGGCACCGAGGCCGCCAAGCTCAACGTGGTGGGGGACGACCTGGGCGTGCTCATCGGTCGCCGTGGCGAGAAGCTGGCCAGCCTCCAGCACATCGTCAACCTGATCGTCGCCCGCAAGGACGAGGGGCAGCCCAACCGGATCATGGTCGACGTGGAGAACTACCGCGGCCGCCGTGAGGACCAGCTGCGCGACGTCGCCGACCGGGCCGCCAAGCGGGTCGCCCAGAGCGGGAAGATCATCCAGCTCGAGGCCATGCCGGCCATGGAGCGGCGGATCATCCACCTCGCCCTGGCCGAGCACACCGAGGTGCGCACCCAAAGCGTCGGCGTGGAGCCCAACCGGCGGGTCGTCATCCTCCCCGCCAACAAGGTCGAGTAGGGCCCACCGACGTGGAGCGGGCCGGCGGCCCGGTCCGCGCCATCGGGCGGCTCGCGCCCTCCGGGGCGTGGGTGGGGATCGAGCCGCTCGCGAGCGGCTATCGGCTCGTCTTCGGCGCTCCCGACGGCGCGCTCATGCCGGACCTCACCGATGACCCGGCGCGGGTCCGGGAGGGCCTGGTGGCCGCCGCGATCGTCTACTTCCTCGCGTCCCTCCCCGAGCCTCCCGGGGAGCTGGAGGCGACCCAGGCCGACATGGCGGCCCTGCTCACCGAGCTGCGGGCGCGCATGACCGGATCAGACCGCGCCCTCGCCTCCGAAGCCCTGGACGCGGTGGACGACGGGTTGCCGGGCGACGCGGTCGTCCTGCGCCTGCAGCGCCTGCTGCCGCCCGACAGTCCGGACCCAGCCGAGGTGCTGCAGACTCGCTACCGGACCCTCAGCGAGGCGCGCTAGGCGCACCTCGGCCGTCGTCAGGCAGCGGGAGGAGCGGGGGGCGCCGGCGGCGCGGCTGCCGTCCCCTTCTCGGCCTGGAACGCTCGCCACCCGGCGAACAGCATGACCAGCGAGGCCACGAGGCCGATCAGAAACTGGATCGTGTCGACCGTGAAGATCGGCGGCTCGAGGATGTAGTTGATCCACTGGAGGGTCACCAGCACCCAGAACAGGGCCGCGGCGCCGCCCAGGACCAGCAGGAGCATGCCGTGCGCCATGGGGAGGTTGACGTTCGGCGCCACCCTGGCCCGGAAGACCACGAACAGGACGCCCACTGCGGCCAGCAGTGGAATCACCATGAGGAACCCCCAGGCCCAGACGAGGCTGATCAGGGAGCAGATGAGGGCCACCACGGCAGCGATGGCGGCCATGCGGTCATTGCCGCTCAGGGCAGAGAACATGGGCGTTTCTTCTCCAACTCGGCGCATATGGCGCGAGAAATCCTCGGCCCACAGACCCTACCGTGCGCGGCATCGGTCAGGCAAGACCGATGTGAAGGAGGAATGGTGGAGATGGGGGAGAATCGAACTCCCCGTCCAGAACTGAGTTGCCGGGTCTCACTACGAGCGTTTCCGGCCTATTTGGGTTTCGGGTCTCGGGCCCCCAACCGGCGGGGTGCTCCGAGTCCTATCCGGCCGCCTTTCGGCTCTTTGTCACCGCTCACCGGAGTCGGCGGTGCCGCATCTCCCCTGAATGACACTTTCACCGCCCGGGGAGAGGGGACGGTGTCCGTGCTCACTGCCTAGGCAGCGAGGGCGAACTGACGGTTGCCAGTTACGGTTTGCCCGCGGTTTAACGAGGCCTGCGGGCGACCTCGGCTCGCGATTCCCGGTTCCTGGGCCCTGTCGAAACCTGACATCCCCACGAACACCGGACGGCTGTGCCCGGTCCATCGAGCATACCACGGGCCCTCTGCGGCTCCGGTTGGGCGAGTTGGGCTAGAAGCGGACCCGGACCTTCGACTCGCGCTCGAGCTCGCGCCGCGCATCGCGCTCGGCGATGATCCGGCGCTTGTCGTGTGTCTTGCGCCCGCGCGCGACGCCCAGCTCCACCTTCGCCAGCCCGTCGCGGATGTACAGCTTCAAGGGGACCAGGGTGTAGCCCTTGCTCTGGGTCTTACCCACCAGCTCCGAGATCTGGTCCCGATGGAGGAGCAGCTTGCGGGTCCGGGTGGGCTCGTGGTTGAAGCGGCTGGCCTGCTCGTAGGGAGCGATGTGCGCACCGATGAGCCAGGCCTCGCCCCGCTCGATTCGGGCGTAGGCCTCGGCAAGGTTGGCGCGGCCGGCCCGGATGCTCTTGATCTCGGTTCCGGTCAGGACGAGGCCGGCCTCGAGCGTCTCCTCGACAGCGAACTCGTGGCGGGCGCGGCGGTTCAGCGCAACGGTCTGGTCAGGCATGTCCCTTGGGGTGAGATGGAAAGAGCCGGCCTGCCGGCCGGCTCCATCCTGCGCTACCACGCGATGGCTGTGTCTAATGCACCGCCCCGGTGGTGGCGCGCCTGGAACTGTCCATCTGCACACCACCTCCTTTCGTGGCCGCGGATGCTAGCACGCGCCGCAATCAGCCCACAACCCATCCGGGACTGACGCGACCCACCACGCTCATGGGCACGAGGCCAGCGGCGGCGCCCGCCCCCGGAACCGGTGCCGAGGCGGCCTGCTGGTCCAGCGTGCCCAGGTACTGCAGGGCGCGATCCAGGACGGGATCCTGGTTGGGCGGTGTGCCCTCGGGAACGGCGACCACGATGTCGGGCTGGATTCCGTCGGGTGCCACGCTGTTGTGGTCCGGGGTGAACCAGCGCGAGATCGTGATCCGGACGCCGCCCCCGTTGACCAGCTGGTCCCAGACCTGGACCGTGTTCTTGCCGTAGCTGGGCTCACCGATGATCTCGGCTCGATCAGTCTCGTCCAGCGCGGCAGCCACGATCTCGGACGCGGAGGCCGAGCCGCCGTTGATGAGGACCACCAGCGAGACGTGCGGGTCGGTGGCGAGGCCATCGCCCGTCGCCTCCCAGCGCTTGACCTCACCGCCCGAGGACTCCTGGGTGAAGAGCAGGCCCTCGGCCACGAACTCCGACGCCACCTCCTGGGCGGCGCTGATGTAGCCACCAGGGTTGTCGCGCAGGTCGAACACGATCTGGTCCGCGCCCTGGTCGAGCAGCTTCTCCAGCTCGTCGTGGAACTGCTTGCTGGCGTCGGCGCTGAACCCGTGGAGCGCGATGTAGCCCACGTGGTCGTCGATCATCCGGCTCTCGACCTCCACCACCGTGATCTGGGCCCGGGTGATGGTCAGGTCCGAAACCTCGCCGTCGCGGCTGATGGTCAGCGTTACGTCGGTTCCTTCCGGGCCGCGCACCTTGGTGATCGCGTCCTCGATGGTGCCGCCGTTCACGCTCTCGCCGTCGATGGCCTGGACCACGTCCCCTGACTGGAGGCCGGCCGCTTCGGCCGGCGATCCGTGGATGGGGGCGACAACCTCCAGGACGCATGTGTCGGAGAGGGTCTGGCACGCCGCCAGGTCGTCGGGGTTCTCGGTGTTGCTCACGGCCAGCTCGGCCCCGATCCCGCTGAACGTGCCCTGCAGGTCGCCGAGCGAGTTCTCGTAGTCCTGCGGGCTCATGTAGCCGCTGTGCGGATCGGGGACGCCGTACTGGAACATCCCGTGCAGCGCACCGTCGACCAGCAGGTCGTCGTCGAGCGGGTCCACGTACTCCGCGTGAAGCTTGTCGTAGGCCTCGCAGAAGGCCGCGAAGGCTTCGCTGGGAGCCGCGCACGAGCTGCCGCTGCCGCCGGCGGCCAGGTAGCCGCCGATGAACAGGAACGTGCCGAGCAGGGCGGCCAGGCCGAAGAGCGCCGCATAGCGCAGCGAGCGGCCGGCCGTCGAGCGCGTGGGCGCCTCGGTGGGCAGCGGCGCAGGGCCGGCCGGTGTGCCCGTGGGCTCCGGCGCGGGGTCAGGCAGATCTGCCGCAGGCAGGTCCGAAGGTGTGGTGTCGTCCATTTGGGGTGCTGGAGTGTAGCAGCGGCCCGGTCAAGGCCCGGTTTCGGTCAGATGGGGGTTTCGCAATGCGTCACGCGCCCGCTCCCAGGTGGGCACGGACGCTGATCCAGCTGCCCAGCATGCCGACCACCAGGCCCACCGACAGGATGAGGGCCGCGACGAAGGTGTAGAACTGGGCGCCGACCGCGGTGGGCATCTGGAAGATCTCGATCAGCAGCGGCTGGACCGGGCCCCACACGAGGGCCACCAGGAGCACGGTGACGAGGGCTCCGAGCAGGCCGCACAGCATGCCCTCGACGATGAACGGCCAGCGGATGAACGCGTCGCTGGCGCCCACCAGGCGCATGATCTCGATCTCCCGACTGCGGGAGAAGACCGCGATCCGGATCGTGTTGACGATCATGAAGACCACGGTCAGCCCCACCAGGACCATGGCCGCGATCCCGGCCAGGCGGACGACGTTGGTGACCCCCAGCAGCTTGTCGTATTGCTCCTGGCGGGTCGTTATCCGCTCGATCTCCGGCCGTTCGGCCAAGGCCGCCGCGACCGAGTCGCCCATGACCGGATCGGTCAGGTCCACCTCGATGCTGGCGTACAGGCTGATCTGGGCGCCGCCGGTGTCCAGCTCCTGGCCGCGCTCGGCATAGGCCTCCTCCAGCCGACGCATGGCCTCATCGGGAGAGACGTAGGTGACCGATGCGACGCCGGGGATCTGTTCCACGTCGGCGAGCAGGGCATCCACGTCTGCCGGGGCCAGGTCCTCGACCAAGCGGGCGGTGACCCCCACCTTGCTCTCGATGTAGGCCAGGCCCGAGTTCAACCCGCCCAGGACGATGACCAGCCCGGACAGGAGGACCAGCATCAGGATGACGGTGGCCGTCGCGGCCAGGCTCATCATCTTGTTGCGCCAGAAGCCCTGGCCGGCGCGGACCAGGGCAAACCGCAGGAAGCGCAGGAAGCCCATCGGTGCGCATCCTACCCGGGGTCAGCCGCGACGGTAGGCAGCCCCCAGTTCGTCGCGCACGATCTTGCCGCCTTCGAGGGCCACCACCCGGCGGCGAAGGGCGGTCACGATCTCCTGGTTGTGGGTGGCCATGACCAGGGTCGTCCCCAGCCCGTTGATCTCGAGCAGGAGCTGGACGATCTCCCAGCCGGTGACCGGATCGAGGTTGCCGGTGGGTTCGTCCGCGATGAGGATGGCCGGGTCGTGGACGAGAGCCCGGGCGATGGCCGCCCGCTGCTGCTCGCCGCCGGACAGTTGGCTCGGCAGCTGGTTGGCCTGGTCCTCGAGGCCCACCAGGGACAGGAGGCGTGGCACGCGACGCCGGATCTCCGACAGCGGCGCCCCGGTCACCTCCAGGGCGAAGGCCACGTTCTCGCGAACCGTCTTGTTGGGGAGGAGGCGGAAGTCCTGGAACACGACCCCGATCCGGCGCCGGAGGCGGTGAACCTGGCTGCGGCTGACCCGGGCCAGGTCGCGGCCTGCCAGGTACACCCGCCCGCTGCTCGCCACCTGCTCGCGGATGAGCAGCCGGATGAGGGTGGACTTGCCCGCGCCCGACGGCCCCACCAGGAAGATGAAGTCACCGCGCCGGATGTCCAGGTCCACGTTGTTGAGGGCCACCTTGCCGTTGGGGTAGGTGACGCTGACGTCCACCAGGCGGATGAGCGCTTCCTCGGTCGTCGTCGCGGGAGCGGTCATCCGGCGCCGTCCTCATTCACATCGGTCCCGATCTGGTCGCGCAGATAGCCCTCGATGAAGTCGTCGATCTCCCCGTCCAGGACGGCGGTCGGGTTCGAGGTCTCGACCCCGGTTCGGAGGTCCTTGACCATCGTGTACGGCTGGAGGACGTAGCTGCGGATCTGGTTGCCCCAGCCCGCCTCCACGTGGACGCCGCGCAGGCGCGCCAGCTCGGCCTCGCGCTCCTCCTCGGCCCGCTCCACGAGCTTGGCGCGCAGGACGGTCATCGCCCGCTCCTTGTTCTGCATCTGGCTCCGCTCGTTCTGGCAGGTGACCACGATTCCGGTCGGAAGGTGCGTGATCCGCACCGCGGAGTCGGTCTTGTTCACGTGCTGGCCGCCGGCTCCGCTGGACCGATAGGTGTCGATCTTCAGGTCGTCGTCGCGGATCTCGATTTCCGCGTCGGCCGGCACCTCGGGCATGACTTCCACCAGCGCGAACGAGGTGTGGCGCCGCTTCTGCCCGTCGAACGGGCTGATTCGGACCAGGCGATGCACACCCCGCTCGGAGCGGAGCCGCCCGTACGCCCAGCGCCCGTCGATGGCGGCCGTGGCGCTCTTCAGGCCTGCCTCCTCGCCCTCGCTCTGGTCAAGGATCTCGGTCTTGTACTTGTGGCGCTCGGCCCAGCGCAGGTACATCCGGAGCAGCATCTCGGCCCAGTCCTGGCTCTCCGTCCCGCCCGCGCCGGCATGGATCGAGACAATGGCCGGACGCTCGTCGTAGGCCCCGCCCAGGAGGAGCCGTTGCTCGGCCGACGCCCAGCTGGCCTGGAGGCCGGCCAGGTCCTTCTCGAGATCGGCGCGCAGCGCGGCATCGGTCTCCGGGTCGGCGGCCGCCAGCTCGGCCAGCTCGGCCAGTCCGGCGGCACGCGCCTGGAGATCGGTCCAGAAGGTGATCTCGTCGCGCAGCTCATCGGCCCGACGCAGCACGGTCTGGGCTGCAGCCGGGTCGTCCCACAGGTTGGGGTCTGACGAACGGGCGGTCAGCTCCTCGAGCTCGACCTGCTTGGTGACCAAGTCAAAGTCGCACCGCCGTGTCGGCCACGAGGCGCGCCAGGCGCTCCGCCTCGGTCCTAATTTCGTCCAAGGTCGTTGACGAGCGTGAGCTCCACGTCGGCCAGGCGGCCGGATCGCGATCGCAGCTTGGCCGGGTTCACGCACGGGCAATACGATTGGCGTGGGCAGGCTCCGCAGTTGCCGTCGCATCCCAGGGTGGCCGCGTAGCTGCATCGCATGCAGTCCCGCTCGCACTGGATCAGGTCTTCGTACGGGACCGATGGATCCCGGAAGCGGGTGACGAGGG
This sequence comes from uncultured Chloroflexia bacterium, assembly GCA_963816215.1. Lineage (GTDB taxonomy): Bacteria > Chloroflexota > Limnocylindria > QHBO01 > QHBO01 > DASTEQ01. Next base: position 43,991 of record CAWFKB010000011.1, read on the forward strand.
GGAGATCCTGTGCGGGAAGAGGGGGCGCCGAAGCGGGGAGATCAGAGATCTGAATGGGAGACTCACCCGCCAGTTGCTTCACTCACGCCTCCGCCCACGGGGGGCGCGCCGTTCCGAGGACCGACGTGCCTTGAGGTCAGCATCCTACCCGGACGAGCGCTCGATGTCACCCCCCAATCTTGGCCCGACGGCTTTCAAGCTGGCTTGAATCGCGATTCAGGGCCGGTCAGGCGCGATGGGGCCGGTTCAGGACCGATGCGGACCGGTCAAGCCCCGTGGCAGCGCTTGTATTTCTTGCCCGAGCCGCAGTAGCACGGGTCGTTGCGGCCGATCTTGGTGCCCGTGCGGGTTGGCTGGCGGGCCGCTCCCGCCGCCGCGACGACGACGCCTGCTCCCCCCGTTGCCGCGCCGGCCCCATCGCCGTTCGAGCCCGCCACATCGGGGCGACTTTCGATCATGCGGGTGGCGCTGATCGCCGGCTGCCGCATGACGGTCGCGCGGAAGATGACCCGGGCCACGTCCCGCCGGATCAGGGTCTTGAGGCCGTCGAACATCCGGAAGGCCTCGACCTTGAACTCGTTGAGCGGGTCGCGCTGGCTGTAGGCCCTCAGGCCGATGCTCTTGCGCATGTCATCGACCTCGGTCAGGTGCTCGACCCACAGGCTGTCGATGACCCGGAGCAGGACGATGCGCTCCATGCTGCCCGCGGCTTCCTCCCCCAGCTCCTCGCGCTTGCGCCGGTAGTGCTCCCCGGCCAGCTCGATGAGATGGTCCCCCAGCGCTTCGGCGTTTCGTGACTCGTCCACCACCGCCAGCTCGTCGGCGGTGAGGGTGGGGATCATGCCCTGGAGATGGGCCTTGAGCCCTTCGCGGTTCCATTCGGACGAGTCATCGGCCGTGAACTCGCCGACCACGGCGCGAATGTCTGCGTCCACCAGGCCCAGGATCGTCTCCGTCAGATCGGTCGCGCGCAGGATGTGGTCGCGCTCGGAATAGATCGTCTCGCGCTGGAGATTGATCACGTCGTCGTATTGCACGACGTGCTTGCGAAGGTCGAAGTTGTAGCCTTCCACCCGGGTCTGGGCGCCTTCGATCGTCCGGCTCACGATCCCCGACTCGAGCGCCATGTCATCGGTGAAGCCGACCGTCTTCATCAGGCTCTGGACCCGGTCGCTGGCGAACCGGCGCATGAGGTCGTCTTCGAGGGACAGGTAGAAGCGGCTGCTGCCCGGGTCACCCTGCCGTCCGGCGCGTCCGCGGAGCTGGTTGTCGATCCGCCGCGCCTCGTGCCGCTCCGTTCCCAGGATGTGCAGACCGCCGACGGCGATGACCTTGTCGCGGTCCTCGGCGCAGATGGCCTCCGCTTCCGCCTGCGCGGCCGCGATCTGCTCGGGGCTGGCCTCCAGGATGGTGGTCCCCTGCTGGTGGAGGAGCTCGGCGGCCAGGGTGTCCGGGTTGCCGCCGAGCAGGATGTCGGTCCCGCGGCCGGCCATGTTGGTGGCAATGGTCACCGCACCGCTCCGTCCGGCCTGGGAGATGATTTCTGCCTCCCGCTCGTGGAGCTTCGCGTTCAGCACGTTGTGCTTGACGCCGCGCCGCTTGAGCATCTCGGACAGCATCTCGCTGATCTCGACACTGATCGTCCCCACCAGGACCGGGCGGCCGCGCTCGTGCTCCTCCACGATCTCGTCGATGACCGAGTTCCACTTCGCCTGTTGTCCGGCGTACACGAGGTCCGCGAAGTCGTCGCGGACCATGGGCACGTTGGTCGGGATGACCACGACCTCGAGGTTGTAGATCTTGTTGAACTCCTCCGCCTCGGTCTCCGCGGTACCGGTCATGCCGGCCAGCTTTCGGTACATCCGGAAGTAGTTCTGGAAGGTGACGGTGGCCAACGTCTGGGATTCGCTTTGGATGCGGACCCCTTCCTTGGCCTCGACCGCCTGGTGCAGGCCCTCACTCCAACGACGACCGGGCATCAGGCGACCCGTGAACTCGTCCACGATGACCACCTCGCCGTCCTTGACGACGTAGTCGCGGTCGCGCTTGTAAAGCACCTGCGCCTTGAGGGCCTGGTCGAGGTGGCGGGCCATCCCGAAGTCGTCGAACAGGTTGTCCACGCCCAGCCAGCGCTCCATCTTGGCGGTGCCCGTCTCGGTGATGGCCACCTGGCGGAACTTCTCGTCGAGGATGTAGTCCTCTTCGCCGAACCGCGGGACGAGGCGAGCGAACTGGATGTATCGGTCGGTGGACTGCTCAGCCTGTCCGCTGATGATCAGCGGAGTCCGCGCCTCGTCGATGAGGATGTTGTCCACCTCGTCCACGATCGCGTAGAAGTGGCCGCGCTGGACCCGCAGGTTCAGGTCCACCACCAGGTTGTCGCGCAGGTAGTCGAACCCGAACTCGTTGTTCGTCCCGTAGGTCACGTCCGCCTGATAGGCCTCCCGCCGGGTCACCGGGCGCAGATCGCGCAGCCGCTCGTCGGTCGCGGGGTAGTCCGGGTCGAAGACGAAGGCGGCCTCGTGCTGGATGGATCCAACCTCCATCCCGAGCCGATGGAAGACCGCACCGATCCACTGCGCGTCGCGCTTGGCCAGGTAGTCGTTCACGGTCACGACGTGCACGCCGCGTCCGGCGAGGCCGTTGAGGTAGGCGGCCAGCGGGGCCACGAAGGTCTTGCCTTCGCCCGTCCGCATCTCCGCAATGGCGCCGCCGTGGAGCACCGCTCCACCGATCAGCTGGACGTCGTAGTGACGCTTGCCCAGGGCCCGAACCATGGCTTCGCGGACGGCGGCGAAGGCTTCGGGGAGCAGCTCCTCGAGCGCCTCGTTGATCTGGTCCATCTCGCGCTTGGCCTGTTCGCGCTGGCGCTCGAGCCGCCGCGCGGGGTCGCCGCCCACCAGCTCCGAGTCGTCGACCTCCGGTTCGGCGCCCGGCTCGGCCGGCGCCGCGAGCGACCCGAGGCGCTCGGCCAGCCGCGCCCGGAACTGCGCGGTCCTGCCGCGCAGCTCGGCATCGGTCAGGGCCTGGTATTCGGGCTCGAGCGCGTTGGCGCGTTCGACGAGGGGTTCCAGACGGCGGACTTCCCGTTCGTTGGAGTCCATCATCCGGTTGAAGAGCTTCAGCATTGGTCGGCGGCGAGTATATCCGCCTCTCCGGATGAGTCCCGAAACGCGGTTAGGCGAGGACCTCGATCGGTCCAGCCTCGGCTTCTGCTCGGTGCTTGATGCCCAGCAGCTGCTTGCGCATCATCACGAACACGCCAAAGCCCATGAACGGCAGGGTGTAGCGGGTCCACGGCTTGTCGGTCTCGCCGAACCGCACGCGGAACCGCTCGATGAGCCGCGTCCGTCCGTCTGGCTGCTCGTCGAGCACGAAGGCCCAGCTGGCCGAGAACTCGACCGGCTGTGCGTTCTCCATGAGCGCCCCGGTGGCCTTGATGTTCGCGGGCTGGTCAGGGATCCCGCTGGCCTTGGCGGCCTCCGCCTGCTGGCGCACGAGGTCGGTGTCGAGGTACAGAACGAGTGCCCGGTTGGGCTCGAGCGCCGAGACGACGAATCCGCCGCCCGGGAACGTGGGGATGACGTCCCCGACCTTCAGGTCCTGGAACTCGGGCAGGATCTTGAACGCGCTCGATCCCTGCATGTCCATCGCGTCGTAGCTGTACCAGCCGCCGCGGCCGTAGCCCATCTGCATGAGCCATGGCCAGATCGCGACTGCCGGCGCGTTGACAGTGATGGCCCGTGTCTCTCCGGCGTTCGGGTTGGCGATGACCTCATCGCCGGGCAGGACTTCGGTGGCTTCCTCCGGGGTCACACCCCAGCTCTTCCACCAGGGGCGAACGGCAAATCGGAAGGTGATGGCGGCCGCAGCCACCGCGGCGGCCACGGCGAACAGGAACTTACGCATTGGAATGATCCCCTTCTATTGGTCGCCTTCAGCGTGGACCGAGATCGGAAACGGCGCAAGTGCCGTTCGGCTCAGCCCTCGACCGTGACGGCCTCGGCTTCTTCCTCGTCGTCGCCGTGGGCGCCCCAGAAGGTCATCTCTTCCACCAGTTCCACCTCCGACGAGAAGAGAGCCCCCACGCTCTCCCCGCGGTGGATGCGGCGGATGGCCTCACCGAAGAGGGGGGCCACCGACAGGATCGTGATGCGCTCCGAGTCGGTTCCCTCGGGAAGCGGGATCGTGTCGGTCACGATCACCTCCTTGAGCGGGGAGGCCTCGATCCGTTCGAGCGCCGCTCCGGACAGGACCCCGTGCGTCGCGCAGGAGTACACCTCGCGCGCGCCCTCGGCGATGAGCGCGTTGACGGTCTCGATCAGCGAGCCGCCGGTGTTGATCTCGTCGTCAATGATCACCGCTGTCTTGCCATCTACCTCACCGATGACGTTCTTCAGCTCCGCCCGATCGTCGTTTGCGGTTCGTCGCTTCTCGACGATGGCCAGCGGGGCGTCGAGCTTCTCGGCGAAGTTGCGCGCCTTCTTGGCGAATCCGAGCTCGCTGACGACGACCAGGTCGTCAAGGTCCAGTCCGGTCACATAGCGGGCCAGCATGTCGACTGCGGTCAGCTCGTCGACCGGGATGGAGAAGAAGCCCTGGATCTGGCCCTGGTGGAGGTCCATGGTCAGCACCCGGTCCGCGCCGGCCACGGTCAGCATGTCGGCCACCAGGCGGGCGGTGATCGGAACCCGGGGCTGGTCCTTCTTGTCCGACCGTCCGTACGCGTAGTACGGGATGACCGCCGTGATCCGCCCGGCGCTGGCACGCTTGAAGGCGTCGATCATGATCAGGAGCTCCATGATCGAGTGGTTCACCGGGCGGCAGGTGGGCTGGACCAGGAACACGTCCTGTTCGCGGACGTTTTCGAGGATGCGGACGAAGATGTTCTCGTTCTGGAACTGGAAGACGTCGGCCTCGCCCATCCGGGTTCCGAGGTAGCGGCAGATGTTCTCCACCAGCGGCCGATTGGCATTGCCCGAGTAGATGCTGAACTCGTCGGCGTACAACGGCTCGCTCCGTGCGCGGCGCCGGACAGGACCCCGGCCCGCCGATTCTACCGCCTCATTCCCCCTCACCGGGCTCTTCGGGCTGATCGGCCTCGTCTGGAAGGCCGTTGTCGACGAAGACGGCGATCGAAATGATCCGATCCTTGTCCGCAGGTTTCATGACCGTGACCCCCCGGGACGAGCGCCGATAGTTGTTCACGCTCGCCACCTCGGTCCGCAGCATGGTCCCTTCCTCGGTGATGAGCATGACGTCCTCGTCCACGCCGCCCACCAGCCGAACCGCGGCCACCGCACCAGTCTCTTCGTTCAAGGCGTTGGCGATCACGCCTCCGGTGGCCCGGTGCTTGGTCGGGAAGTCGCTCATGTCGGTCCGCTTGCCGTAGCCCTGCTCGGTCACGACCAGCAGCTGGGCGGCCGTGTCGTGGATGACCTGCATACCGATGACCTCGTCGTTGCCCTTGAGCCGGATGCCGTTCACGCCCATGGTGTCGCGGCCCATGGCCCGTACCTCGCGCTCGGTGAAGCGCGCCGCCTGTCCGTTCCTGGTGGCGATGATGATGTCGCTCGCCCCGTCGGACAGATCGACCCAGCGCAGCTCGTCGTTGTTCACCAGGTTGATGGCGATCAGGCCGTTGGCCTTGATCTTGGCGTAGTCCGCAAGCGAGGTCTTCTTGATCTGCCCGCGCCTGGTGGCCATGACCAGGTAGTGGTCCGGCTCGAAGCCAGGCAAGGAAATGATCGAGCTCACGTATTCGCCGGAATCGACCTGGACCCCGGGCAGGTTGATGATCGGGATGCCCTTGGCGTTGCGACTCGCCTCGGGCAACGCGTGGACCTTGGTGATGAACACCCGCCCGCGGTTGGTGAAGAACAGGATGTTGTCGTGCGTGTTCGCGACGAGCAGGTGGCGGACCGCGTCCTCCTCCCGCGTGATCATCGCCAGCTTGCCCTTGCCCCCGCGGCGCTGTGACCGGAACGTGCGGATCTGCTGGCGTTTGATGTAGCCCCGCTGCGAGAGGGTCACCACCACGTCTTCCGCGGTGACCAGGTCTTCCGCAGACAGCTCGCGGTTGGCGTCGTCGCGGATCCGCGTGCGGCGCTCCTCGCCGTACTTCTTGCGCAGGTCCTCCAGCTCGCTCTTGATGACGTCGAGGATCTTGCGCGGGTTGGCGAGCAAATCCTCCAGGCCGGCGATGACCTGGATGAGCTCTTCGTACTCGTCCTCGATCTTCTTGCGTTCCAGGGCGGCCAGGCGTCGCAGCTGCATCTCGAGGATGGCGTTGGCCTGAATCTCGCTGAGCTTGAAGGCCTTGATCAGCGCGCCCCGGGCCGCGTCCACGTCGGCGGCCTTCCGGATGGTCGCGATCACCTCATCGAGATGGTCGAGCGCAATCTTCAGGCCCTCGAGAACGTGGGCTCGCTCCTTGGCCTTGGCCAAATCGAACTCGGTCCGACGCCGGATGACATCGCGCCGATATGCGATGTAGTGCTCGAGCATCCGTTTGAGGCCCAGGGTCTGCGGCTGCCCGTCAACCAGGGCCAGCATGTTCGCGGAGAAGCTGGATTCGAGCTGGGTGTGCTTGAAGAGCTGGGACATGACCGTGTGCGGCGAGCCGTCGCGCTTCACTTCGACCACGATCCGCATGCCGTCGCGGTCGGATTCGTCGCGAATGTCGCTCACATCGGTCAGCTTCTTGGCACCGACCTGGTCCGCCATCTTCTCGATCAGGGTCGTCTTGTTGACCTGGTACGGCAGCTCGGTGATCACGACCGCCATTCGGCCCGGGCGGATCTCCTCGAACGCGACCTGGCCGCGCATCACGATCCGGCCGCGGCCGGTCGCGTACATGTGCCGGATGGCGTCGATCCGCTCCTTCTCGCCGGCGATGGAGCGCTGATCCGCGTACCGGAATACCGTACCGCCGGTCGGGAAGTCGGGTCCGGTGACGATCTCCGCCAGCTCGTCGACGGTCGCATCAGGCTCGTCGATGAGCTTCTCGATGGCCCGCGTGATCTCGCCCAGGTTGTGGGGCGGAATGTTGGTGGCCATACCCACCGCGATCCCCGACGACCCGTTGACCAGCAGGTTCGGCAGCCGAGCGGGGAGGACGGTGGGCTCCTGGAGCCGACCGTCGAAGTTTTCGATGAAATCGACCGTGTCACGCTCGATGTCGGCCAGCAGCTCGTCGCTGATCGCTGACAGCCGCGCTTCGGTGTACCGATACGCGGCCGCCGGGTCGCCGTCGATCGAGCCGAAGTTGCCCTGGCCGTCGACGAGCGGGTAGCGCAGGCTGAAGTCCTGGGCCAGGCGCACGAGAGCGTCGTACAGGGCCACGTCACCATGCGGGTGGTACTTGGCCAGGGCCTCGCCCACCACGCCGGCGCTCTTGCGGTAGCCGGAGGTGGAGCGCAGCCCCATCTCGTGCATCGTGAACAGGATTCGGCGATGGACCGGCTTGAGGCCGTCGCGGACGTCGGGAAGGGCGCGCGCCACGATGACCGACATCGCGTAGTCGATGTACGCCGAGCGCATCTCCTCGGAGATGCCGACCTCGCGGACCGTGCCCAGGCGGTCGTCGATCACGCCCCGCCTCCCCGTCGGCAGTGTCGCGTATGTCGCGTCTGTCGCGCTAGACCACTCATTCGGCGGTCCCGCTGGTCGGGCGCCACCCGTAGCGCTCCTTCAGCTCGGCCTTCTGACTCGGCGAGGCTCCCAGAAACTTGCCCGTGGCCTCTGCCACCAGTCGCCCGTCGGCTCCCCTGATCTCGCCGCGAACGTCGTAGATCCGCCGCCGTTGACTCTCGACCCAGCCGTCGGCTCGCAGGACCTCCCCCGGCTCGGCCGGTGAGTGGAATCGAATTTCCATGCGCGACGTCACCGCCCAGGCGTCCTCGCTCGACGGCGCCCAGGCCATGATCTCGTCGAGCACCGTGGCCAGAAGGCCGCCATGGACGCGATCGCTCCAGCCCACGAAATCGGGGCTTGGCGTCCAGGTCGTGCTCGCGCGTCTGTCTCCCAGTTCGATCTTCAGCCCCATTCCGATGGGATTGGTGGTGCCGCACGCGAAACAGTGGTGGTCGGCGAAGCCATAGCGGGGTGCGGCCGGCTGGACCGTGTTCACATCGGTCACCAGCTCGGCTCGTCCCAATCGTCGCTGTACTCGTCGCGCCCGGGGCGGAGGCAGTGGTCGGCGATGGCCAGTGCGTAGGCATGGGCCACGGCGTATCCATCGCGCAGGAAGTTCACGGCTTCGCGGCGCTCGCCGATCCCATGAGCCTCGAGCAGCGAGCACCAGTCCTCGAGCGTTCGGCCCGTCTTGGACTCGACCTGGCGGATGTCGGCGACGTGTCGGGATGGCATCGGTTTCGTCTCTCAGATGTCGAGGTTGCGAACTTTGCGGGCCTCGCCGCGGATGAAGTCGCGGCGCGGTTCAACCCGCTCGCCCATGAGCGTGCTGAAAGTTTCGTCGGCCTCGGCCGCGTCCCGGATGTCCACCCGCAGCAGGGTCCGGGTCTCCGGATTCATGGTCGTCTCCCACAGCTGGTCGGGGTTCATCTCGCCCAGGCCCTTGAAGCGCTGGACGCTGACGTTGCGGCCCTTCCCGTCACGCGACAGCTCGCGGAGGGCGCCCTCGCGCTCCTTCTCGTCCTTGGCGTACCGCGTCTGCTTGCCGGTGCTGACCCGGTACAGCGGCGGCTGGCACAGGTACAGGTATCCGTTCTCGATGACGGAGGGCATGTGTCGGTAGAAGAAGGTGAGCAGCAGGGTGGTGATGTGCGCCCCGTCGACATCGGCATCCGAGAGAAGGCAGATGCGGTGGTATCGGAGCTTGGCCAGGTCGAACTGGTCGCCGATGCCCGCACCCAGGGCGATGATCAGGGGCCGCACGTTCTCGCTGGACAGGACCTTGTCCAGGCGCGCCTTTTCGACGTTGAGCAGCTTCCCGCGCAACGGCAGGATGGCCTGGTAGCGACGATCACGACCCTGCTTGGCCGAGCCGCCGGCCGAGTCTCCCTCCACGATGTACAGCTCGCTCAGCGCGGGGTCGCGCTCCTGGCAATCGGCCAGCTTGCCGGGGAGGGCCATGCCGTCGAGGGCGCCCTTGCGGATGACGAGGTCACGTGCCTTGCGCGCCGCCTCGCGGGCGCGGGCTGCCGTGAGCGACTTCTCGATGATCCGCCGCCCGTCGCCGGGGTTCTCTTCGAGGTGCTGGATGATCCCGTCCGAGACCACGGTCTGGACGATGCCCTTGATGTCGGCATTGCCCAGCTTGGCCTTCGTCTGGCCCTCGAACTGGGGATCGGTGAGCTTCACGCTGATGACTGCCGTGAGCCCCTCGCGAACGTCGTCCCCGCTGAGGTTCTGGTCCTTGTCACTCAACACGCCCGCCTTGCGCGCCCATTCGTTCAGCGAGCTGGTCAGCGCGGCACGGAACCCGGTGACGTGCGTTCCCCCGTCCACGGTGTGAATGTTGTTGGCGAACGGCAGGACGGTCTCCACGAAGCCGTCGTTGTACTGGAGCGCGACCTCCACGCTCGTCCCGTCCACCACACGCTCGACGTAGATGGGTACCTGGTGGAGTGGCTCGCGGTGGCGGTTCAGGTGGCGGACGAACGACGTGACCCCACCCTGGAACACGAAGTTCTTCTCGCGGTCCGCGCGCTCGTCCACGAGACGGATCCAGAGCCCCTTGTTGAGGTAGGCGGATTCGCGCAGGCGCGTGGCGATCGTTTCCCAGTTGAACTCGACTTCGTCGAAGATCTCCGAGTCGGGAACGAACCGGGTCCGGGTGCCGTGCTTGCGCGGCCAATCGAGGCCGCGGTTGGCTTCCGCCTCGCCGCCGTCCTGCTTGACGGGCTTGAGGGGCGTGCCGCGCTGGAACTCCTGGACATAGCGCTTGCCGTCGCGCAGGACCTCGACCCGCATCTCGGACGCGAGCGCGTTCACCACGCTCACGCCCACGCCGTGCAGGCCACCGGAGACCTTGTACCCGCTCCCGCCGAACTTCCCGCCGGCGTGGAGCACGGTCATGATCACTTCGAGGGCGCTCTTGCCGGTCGCGTGCTTGTCGACCGGGATTCCCCGTCCGTCGTCAACGACCTCGAGATGGCCGTCCTTGCCAATGGTCACGTCGATCCGGGTGGCCTGGTTGGCCATGGCCTCGTCGATGCTGTTATCGACGACCTCCCACACCAGCTGGTGCAGGCCGCGCGCATCGGTGGAACCGATGTACATGCCAGGCCGTTTGCGAACGGCCTGGAGGCCTTCCAGGACCTGGATGTCGGCGGCGGTGTAGGACGACGCCGCCCGCGAGCGGGCGCGGCTCGGCTGCGCGGTCATTCGCCCAGCTCCCCGATACCGATGGCCACTGGATCGGCGTCGCTCTGCTCCGGGGCCGGCGGCATGGCCGACGATCCAGGACAGGAGGCGGCCGAGCTCCTCGTCAGACCCGAAATCGATGCTGATTCGTCCACCGCGACGGGTGCGGGTGATGGCGACCCTGGTGGCGAGGATCTCGCGCAGGCGCTGCTCGACCTCCTGGAGATCGTCGCGATCGGCGGTCGTGAGGTCGCGGGCAGGGCGGCGACGGCGTCGGACGAGCTCCTCGGTCTGGCGCACCGAGAGGTGCCGTTCGAGCACGAGCTCGAGCGCGGCCACCTGGAGCTCGGCCACGGTGAGGCCGGCCAGGGCACGGGCGTGACCTTCGGAGATCTGTCCCTCGAGCAGGGCCTCCTGGGTCTCAGGCGCCAGGTCGAGCAGACGGATGGCATTGGTGACCGATGCGCGTGAACGGCCGACACGGGATGCGACGGCTTCGTGCGGCATGCCGAACCGCTCGATGAGGGCCCGGAAGCCGAGCGCTTCCTCGAGCGGGTTGAGGTCGGTGCGCTGGAGATTCTCGACCAGCGCGAGCTCGATCATCTCCTCTTCGCTCGGGTCTCGGACGACGGCCGGAATGGAGGTGAGACCCGCCTGACGGGCGGCGCGCACGCGACGCTCGCCCGCGATGAGCTGGTAGTTCCCGTTCGGGAGGCCACGAACGAGGATGGGCTGCAGCACGCCGTGGGCCGCGATGGAGGCCGCAAGGGCATCGAGCTCGTCGGTATCGAATCGGGCGCGCGGCTGCTCCGGGTTGGCCACGATCCGCTCGAGTGGGACCGGCAGCCCGGTGTGACTGTCGGGGGGAGGCGGAATGAGCGCATCGAGCCCGCGGCCCAGGCCGAACGCGCGGGGTGTGGACACCTCAGCCACGGGCGGTCACCTCCGCTGCCAGGGCCTCGTACGCGTGAGCGCCGCGCGAGGCGGGGTCATACATCGCGATGGGCATGCCATGGCTGGGCGCCTCGCTCAGGCGGACGCTGCGCGGCACGACGGTGTCATACACCGCACCGTTCAGGTGGCGCCGGACCTCGTCAGCGACCTGGAAGGAAAGGCGCGTTCGCCGATCGAACATGGTGATCACCACGCCCTCTATCTCGAGGCGCGGGTTCAGGGATCCCCGGATGAGACGAATCGTGTTGACCAGGTTGCCGAGCCCCTCCATGGCGTAGAACTCCGCCTGGATGGGGATGAGCACCCCATCCGCCGCGGTGAGCGCATTGACCGTGAGCAATCCGAGTGACGGTGGGCAGTCCACCAGCACCCTGTCATATCTGTCGTCGACCTCTGCCAGGCTCGCCGCCAGCCGATGTTCGCGGGCGGGGATGCTGACCAGCTCGATCTCTGCGCCCGCCAATGTTGGGTTCGCCGGTGCCAGGTCCAGGCCGGGAATCGCGGTCGGGCGCGCGATTTCCGAGATCGGGGTCCGATTGATCAGGGCGTCATAGATCGTGAGAGATGACCGTCGATCGGCGCCCAGCCCCGTCGAGGCATTCCCCTGGGGGTCGAGGTCGATGACAAGAGTTCGCGTGCCTGACAGGGCAAGGTAGGCCGCGAGATTGATGACGGTGGTCGTCTTTCCGACGCCGCCCTTCTGGTTGGTACAGGCCGTGACCCTAGCCACGCGCACTCCGTTGCGAGTTCCTGTCGGGCAGCCTCAATTGTACCAGTTTGGGCGGTTTTCGGCCGCTTACCAAGCGCTCAATGTTTCACGTGAAACACGCCGTGTGGATCGAATTCCGGCCCTCCCCGAGGCGGCAAAGCGGTCCCGGGAGTGCGCCGCCGCCTATACTTGGCCGAGCCGCCCACAAGCTGCATAGACCCCGCGAGAATCGACCGATCAACGCCATCAGCGCGCTCTTCGCCATCGCCATCGGTATCGTCCACGCCAGCCTTGCCCCCGTTCTGGCCGTGGGGGATTTGAGACCCAATCTCATTCTCGCGTTCGTGGTCGCCGTCACGGCCCTTCTGGGACTCGGTTCGGGAGCGATGTGGGCGTTTCTTGGCGGTCTGACCGCCAATCTCCTGACCAGTGACCCGCTCGGAAGCCTGCCGCTGGGCCTCCTGCTGGCCGCTGCCGCCGTTGCAGGCCTGGTACGCCTCATTGAGCGTCCCCCGGCCGCCGCGGTGCTCCTGGGCGGTTTCAGCGGCTCCCTCGTGGTGGATGTCACGGGCCTCCTTGTTCTCGCATTCGCGGGAAGCGCCTCGATGGCGCTGTCGCCAACGTCATTTGTCTCGCTGCTGGTGCCCAGCGCGCTCGTGAACGCCATGCTGGCCCTGGCCGTCTGGTATGGGCTGCGCGCCGTCCTGGTGCGCGTGGGCCAGGAGCCTGCCGGTGCGTGAGCGATGAGTTCCGCGTTCGGCGAGCATGATCTGCCGCGCCTGGGTCGGCGATTCGTGGCGTTCGTCGTGATCGGCATCCTGCTGTTCACGATGCTGGGCGGGCGGCTGTTCCAGCTCCAGGTCCTCGAGGGCCAGGTCCGTGCCGCCGAGGCGGAGGCGGCCCGGACCGTCTCGGTCGCAATCCCGTCTGAGCGTGGTCTCCTGTTCGACCGCGCGGGCCGACCGCTGGCCATCAACGTCCCGACATGGACGCTGGCCGTCCGGCCCGCAGACCTGCCGGAGGTGGGTCAGAGCGCGATTCTGGGTCGCGTGGCCCACATCACCGGGATCCCGCTCGAGGATCTTCAGGCCAGGCTGGCAGCCTTCCAGGGTTCACCGTTCGACCTGGTGCCCGTCGGGCGCGACATTGATCGCGACGCCGCCCTGCTCCTGGAGGAGGCGGCCGGGGACTTGCCGGGGATCGAGCTGCAGGTGACGGCCCGCCGCGAGTACCTCGACGACAGGGGAGCGGTGGACGGAACGCTCCTGGCTCACGTGGTGGGGTACACCGGCCCGATCAACGGCGAGGAGCTGGATCGGCTCGCCGACGACGGATACCTTCCGGACGACGCCATCGGTCGGAATGGGGTGGAGGCGACCTTCGAGGGCGCGCTGCGCGGGACATACGGATCGCAGCTGTGGGAACGCGATGCCACCGGCCGGTTGGTGAAGTCCTTGGAGGAGACCCAGGCGCCCATCGCGGGCAAGAACCTGGTCCTGACCCTGGACGCCAACATCCAGCGCATGGCGACCGACTCGCTCCTGTGGGGCATGCGCGAGGCCAACGTGTCGCAGGGCGTGACGATCGTCATGAACCCGCAGACAGGCGAAATCCTGGCCATGGTCTCGCTCCCGTCGTACGACAACAACGCATTCGCGGGAGGGATCTCCGACGAGCTGTACCAGTCCTACCTGTCTGATCCAAATTTGCCGCTCCGCAACCACGCCATCAGCGACATCTATCCGCCGGGATCGACCTTCAAGCTGGCAACCGGGCTGGCGGCGCTCCAGGAGGGCGTCACCACGGCCACGCAGCGCTGGCAGACCTACGGGTGCTACCAGATCCCCGACGCGCCGGCCGGGGAGTGCCTGTACGACTGGAACCACCGCGGCTTCGGCCACCTGAACATCGTCGAGGCGTTCGCGATCAGCTCCGACACGTTCTTCTACCAGATGGCCGTGCACCTGGGAGTGGACAAGCTGGCTCGCTGGGCCCACGCCCTGGGCTTCGGGGCCCCGACCGGAATCGACCTGCCGAACGAGGCGAGCGGGATCATCGCCTCCACCGAGTGGGCCCACTCCCAGGGTCGGGCCGGGGTGTACACCGGCGAGCTGGCCCAGGCCGGCATCGGTCAGAACGTGATCGCCGTCACGCCGCTCCAGCTCCTCAATGCGTATGCCGCCCTGGCCAACGGCGGGCACCTGATGAAGCCGATGGTCGTGCGCGGCGAGGCGGACGACAACGGAAACCTGATCCGCGAGTACACGCCCCAGGTCCTGGCCGAGGTGGGCGCCAGCGACGAGAACCTGCGACTGCTGCGGATCGGTGCGCGCCAGGTCATCACCACCGGCCACGCCTACAACATCAGGGACCTGCGGCTGCCCGGCGCCCTGTCCGGAAAGACGGGCACCGCGGAGTTCGGGCTGCCCGATGCCAACGGCGTCTTGCCCTTCCACTCCTGGTTCGTCGCCTTCCTGCCGTCGACCCCGGGTTCGACCGACTCGCCGCTGGCCGTGATCACGTTCACGTACCACGCGACGGTCATTGGCAACGTGTCGACCGAGGTCGTGAAGTACTTCCTCCAGCAGTATTTCCACACCAGCCAGGACCTGCGCCTCGACCCGGTCACCCTGCGCCAGCTGGTGGGAGGCAACTAGGACATGGGCGTGGCCGTTTCGACCATCGCCGTCGCCCGCCAGGCACGGTGGCGCGACTTCGACTGGCAGCTGACCCTGTACCTGGCCCTGCTCCTGGGCTTCGGTGTGGTGCTGGGCATCTCGGCCGCGTGGAACGACCCGTCGGCCCCGGGCACGGTTCCCGAGCCGGTCAGGACGCTGGTTTGGACCGGGGTCGGCTTCACGCTGATGCTGGTCGCGGCATCGGTCGACTACCACTGGCTCCGGACGTTTGCGGTACCGATCTACCTGGTCACCCTCGGTCTGCTGGTGCTCAACCTGCTCATCGGCAGCGAGGTGTCAGGGGCGCACCTGTCGGTCAGCATCGGGGGCCTGGACTTCCAGTTCTCGGAGATCAGCAAGGTTTTCATGGTCGTCGTGTTGGCGGCCTTCCTGTCGAGCCGCGGTCAGCGGGTCGGCAGGCTGTCCACGATCCTGGGCGCCGGCCTCCTGACCGCCCTCCCCACCGCCCTCGTCCTGCGCCAGCCGGACCTGGGCACCGCCCTCGTCTTCGTGGCCATCCTGGGCGGGATGCTCTTCATCAGCGGGGCGAGCATCGGATGGATGGCGCTCCTGCTGGGCGTGGCGGTGGCGCTTACCCCGGTGGCGCTCAATGCCCTGGCCGAGTACCAGCACGCGCGGCTGCTGTGCTTCCTCGACCCCGCGGCCGACCCCCAGGGCGCCTGCTACCAGCTGGTGCAGGCCATGAACGCCGTCGGCTCGGGCGGCTGGCTGGGCCAGGGCCTGACCGCGGGCCACGCCAACCAGCTGGGCTTCCTGCCGGTCCAGACCACGGACTTCGTCTTCACCATCGTGGCCGAGGAGCTGGGGCTGGCCGGCGGACTCATCCTTCTCGTGCTGTTCGGCCTGCTGCTGTGGCGGATGGTCCTCATCGGTTGGCAGGCGCGCGATGGGCTGGGCCGCCTGGTGGCCATGGGCCTCGCGACCATGATCCTGTTCCAGGTGGTGGTGAACATCGGGATGGTCATCGGTCTGCTGCCGGTGACCGGCATCCCGCTCCCGCTCATCACCTACGGCGGGTCGTCGACCGTGTCGATCCTGTTCGGAATGGGAATCCTGCAGTCGGTCCGGATGCACACCCGGACCGAGACGTTCTAGACCGCTTCCACCTGCGGAGGGGGCCCCTGGCCGGGCGGTGATGGTGGGGGTGCTGAGAAGGCCGCCGGTGGCCGCGCGCCGCCGGCCACGGCAAGTGCCTCCTCCGGTGTCCCGCCTTCGAGGCGACGGAACAGGTAGCGGTACATGTCCCGCAGGAGCGAGACGACCGGCGCGGCCAGGATCGCGCCCCAAAGTCCGAACAGCGACGCGCCCACGATCAACGCGAAGATGACCACCGCCGGGTGGAGGTTCACCGCGTCGCCCATCACCTTGGGCACAATCAGGTGGTTCTCCAGCTGCTGGATGACGGTGTACAGGGCGATGGCGGCGACGGCGGCTGCCGGCGAGATGGAGGCGCCGATCAGCACCGCCGGGATGGCCGAGATGATGGGACCGATGATCGGGACCAGCTCGAGGATGCCGGCGATCAGGGCGAGCAGGATGGCGAAGTCCGCGAACTCCGAGAAGCCGATGACCGACAGGACGAGCAGGCCGATCAGGGTTGCCGCGAAGATGACCGCTCCCAGCAGGAGCTGGCCGCGGATCCAGCGCCCGATGACGCCAGCCGTGATGTCCATCGTGTTCTTCCCGTCCGGGCGCCAGTTCACCGGCAGCAGCCCAAGGACCCCGTTCGGCAGGCGCTCGCGATCCTTCAGGACGTAGGCGAGCCACACCGGGACAACGACCAGACCGACGACGAAACTGGCGGTCCGGGCGACGACGCTGAGCAGCGGCCCGACGATCGTCTCCAGGAGGCCGATGACGGCTTGCTGTCCGCTCTTGATGACCGTGTCCAGGGCCTCGCGAATCGGCTCCGGCAGGGGGAGACCCGTTAGCCAGTCGACGATCGCCTGCTCCCAGGCGATGAACTGGGACGCCAGGTTGGGCAGGTCCTCGAGGAAGCGACGGATCTGGTCGAACAGCGGGGGGATGAGGAGGAATCCCAGGCCGATGGCCCCCACCACGACGACGACGTAGACGAGCAGGATTCCCGCGATCCGTGGCACGCCGAACCGGCGGTTCAGGGCGGTGACCGGCGGGTCGAGCAGGAAGGCCAGGGCGATGGCGATGCCGAAGACGGGGAGCGCCCCACGCGCCTCCCACAGCACGAGCGCCACGATGGCGATCGTGAAGGAGACGAACAGCCCCAGCCGGTGGCGGGAGATGAACTCCATGGCCCGTCATCCTAGCCGAGGGTGTCCGGGCGGTTCCAGCGGCGGTACCATCGCGCGCAGCCATGAGCAGCCAACCCGCCCAGCCCCGCCAGCGATGGCAGATCCTGTACTCCCGGACCGATCCGGCCATGCACCTGCGCCAGCAGGACATCCTGGCCGAGTTCGCTCGCGTCCTGGCCGCGGCCGAGCTGCCGGTCTCGCAGACGGCGGCCGCGCGCCCGCGACCCCGGTTGCGACTGGCGGCGACCGCACCGCCCGGAATGGAGCTGCGCGGTGACATCGTGGAGGTCTGGTTCGACGACCTGGTCCCGCTCGAACAGGTGATGGCCGCCGGCTCGGCGCTGGCCGACGGGCTCGCCATCGTCGACGCGCGCGAGGTCTGGCATGGGTTTCCGTCGGCCGCCTCCCAGGTGCGGGGCGGGGAGTACGAAGTCGTGGTGACGATCCAGGAAGGCGTGACGGAGGACGATCTGCGCGCGGCGGTGGTGGAGCTGCTGGCAGCTCCCTCGCTCCCCGGGCTGCGGCGACGGGGCGAGTCGGAACGGAAGTCCGACGCGGCCGAACGCGACCTGCGTCCCTACGTCGAGGACCTCGAGCTGCTGGAGACGGACCCTGCGAAGCGGATGGCTCGGCTGCGGATGCAGCTCCGCCTGGACCCCAGCGGCGCGGGTCGCCCGCGTGACGTCATCGATGCGCTGGGACTGGACCTGCGGCCCACCCGCACGATCCGGCACCGCCTCCTCTTCGTTGACACTCCCCCGGTCGCCCGATAGACTCCCAACTCCGCGACGGCGCCTCACCGGTGTCCGACCGTGCCTCAAATTCCATGGAGAACGCGCATGTACGCCGTGGTCGACAGCGGCGGAAAGCAATATCGGGTCGAGACGGGCAGCACGCTCGTCGTTGACCGCCTGAACGCCGCGACGGGAGCCACGGTGACGTTCGACCGTGTCCTCCTGGTGGGGGACGACGACGGCGTCACGGTCGGCACCCCAACCGTGAGCGGCGCGTCCGTCCGTGGAACGGTGCTCGAGCACGGCCGCGGGCCGAAGATCATCGTCTTCCACTTCCGCCCCAAGGCCCACTACCGTCGCCGCAACGGTCAGCGTGCGTCGCTGACCCGCATCCGGATTGACGAGATCGCCACCGGGGCGGAGAAGCCAAAGCGCGCCTCCAAGACCGCCGAGCCCGAGGCACCGACGGCCGGGAAGGCGGCGGTCGCGGAGAAGGCGGTTGCCGCGAAGGCTGCCCCGACCACCCGCAAGCCGCGCAAGGCCGCGGCACCAGCAACGGCTGCCAAGGCGCCGCGAACCCGGAAGACCAGTCCCGCGAAGGACGAGGAGTAACTCATGGCACACAAGAAAGCAGGCTCGTCCTCGAAGAACGGGCGCGACAGCGCCGGTAAGCGGCTGGGCGTCAAGCGCGGCGACGGGCAGACCGTCCTGGCCGGGACGATCATCGTCCGCCAGCGCGGCAGCACGTTCCACCCGGGCTCCAACGTGGGGATGGGTCGCGACTACACCCTGTTCGCGACGGCCGATGGCCGCGTGCGCTTCACCCACGAGACACGCGCTCGCAAGCGCGTGTCGGTGGTGGCCGAGGCCTGACCCATGAAGCCACAGATTCATCCGCAGTACCATCAGGCCGAGGTGCACTGCGCTTGCGGGACCACCTTCACCGTGGGTTCGACCGCCGAGTCGATCCGAGTCGAGGTGTGCTCGAATTGCCACCCCTTCTACACCGGCACCCAGAACATCGTGGACACCGCGGGCCAGGTGGAGCGGTTCCAGCGGCGGATGGAGCGCGCCAGCCGCTGACCGCGGCGCGTAAACCCGCGGGCCGCTTCGCGCGGCTCGTCCCGCACCTGGTCTTCCTCATCCCGGAGCAGCTGATCGCTGCCGGGCCGTTCGTCATCCAGTCGGTCGCCGGCACGCGGCGCTACCGGATGCCCGACTTCTTCTACGGCGGGCAGGCCCTCATCGAGGGGGTCATGATGCGTGGCCGCTCGACGGCCGCGATGAGCGTTCGCATGGCCAATGGCGAGATCCGAACCACCTCCGAATTGCTGCCCCGCGCGTTGAGTGGCGGGCGTTGGCTCAAGGTCCCCTTCGTTCGCGGCGTCCTGGTCCTGTACGAGACGCTCGTGCTCGGCACCCGGATGCTGATGCGCTCGGCGGCGCTGGCGGCGGAGGGCGAGGACATCCAGATCGGGCGCGGGACCCTGGCCATCTCCTTGATCGCCTCGCTGGGCTTTGCGGTCGCGCTGTTCTTCGTCCTGCCCCTCGTCCTGTCCTCTGCGGCCGAGGATGTGGCCGGCAGCGACCTGGTCGCCAACCTGCTGGAGGGCCTCTTCCGGCTGGGGATCTTCGTCGTGTACCTGGCCCTCATCGGTCTCATGTCCGACGTGCGCCGCGTCTTCGCCTATCACGGTGCGGAGCACAAGGCCATCAGCGCCCACGAGGCCGATGCCGTCCTCGAGCCCGAATCGGTTGATCGGTTCAGCACCGCCCACACGCGATGCGGGACGACCTTCGTGCTGATCGTGGTCGTGCTGAGCATCGTGTTCTTCTCGTTCATCCCGCGCAGCGGGGTGCCGCTGCCGCTGCTCATGCTGTCGCGCATCGCCCTGATCCCGGTCGTGGCCTCGGTGGCGTACGAGCTGGTCCGTTTCGGCGCGCGCCACTACGGGAACCGGTTGGTGCGCGCCATCTACGCACCGGGCCTCTGGCTCCAGTCGCTCACCACCCGGCCCCCGGATCACGACATGCTCGAGGTCAGCATCTCCGCCCTGGAGCGGGTCCTGGCCGAAGACGCCGACGCCGGAGGCACCCAGCCAGCCGGAGCCGCCTGATGACCGATCGCCTGGCCGAGATGACCGCGCGGCACCGCGAGCTGAGCGAGCTTCTGTCCCAGCCCGAGACGGCCACCGACCCGGCGCTCCTGGCGCGGACCGGACGAGAGCTCGCTCGCCTGGCGCCGATCGTGGACCTGTTGGCCCAGCGGGACGAGACGCAGGCGGCCTTGTCGTCGACGCGGGGCATGCTGGACGATCCGGACCCCGAGGTCCGGACCATGGCCCGCGAGGAGATGGCCGTCCAGGAGGAGCGGCTGGCCGTCCTGGAGACCGAGCTCCGACGGCTGCTGGTTCCGCGCGACCCGAACGACGACCGCGACGTGATCCTCGAGATCCGGGCGGGGACGGGTGGCGACGAAGCGTCGCTGTTCGCGACCGACCTGTTCCGGATGTACGGCCGATACGCCGAGCGCCGGCGGTGGCGCGTCGAGCTGCTGTCCACCAGCGAGAACTCGTCGGGCGGGTTCAAGGAGGTTATCGCGGAGGTTGCCGGGGACGGCGCCTATGCCCGCCTGAAGTTCGAGAGCGGAGTCCATCGCGTCCAGCGCGTACCGGTCACGGAGTCGAGCGGACGGATCCACACGTCGACGGCCACGGTGGCGGTCCTGCCCGAGGCCGAGGAGGTGGAGGTCGAGATCGACGAGGGTGACCTGCGGATCGAGACCTATCGGTCCAGCGGGCCCGGCGGGCAGTCGGTCAACACCACCGACAGCGCCGTTCGCATCACCCACCTGCCGAGCGGGCTGGTGGTCGCCATCCAGGATGAGAAGAGCCAGCACAAGAACCGGGCGAAGGCCCTGTCCGTGCTCCGCGCGCGGCTGCTCGAGGCGGAGCGTGCGCGGCAGGCGGAGGAGCGCGGCGACGCCCGGCGGGCGCAGGTCGGGACCGGCGAACGGTCGGAGAAGATCCGGACCTACAACTTTCCCGATGACCGCGTGACCGACCACCGGATCGGGCTGACGGTCCACAACCTGCCCGGCCTGCTGGACGGTGATCTCGATCGGCTGATCGAGCCGCTGGTGGAGGCCGATCAGGCCGCGCGACTGGCCGCGGCAGGGGTGGACGGTGACCGCTGAGGCCTCGGCTTCGACGATGACGGCGGGCGCCGCCGTGAACGCAGCGGCGCGGCGGCTGCGCGCGGCCGAGTCGCCGACCCCGCGCCTGGACGCCGAGCTGCTGGTGGGCTACGTCCTCGACCGCGACCGGACCTGGCTGCTGGCCCATGAAGAAGCGGCACTCCCTGCCGCGGCCGAGGCGCGGCTGGCAGGTCTCGTGGAGCGCCGGGCGGCCGGTGAGCCGGTTGCCTACCTCCGTGGATTCAAGGAGTGGTACGGCATCCGCCTAGCCACCGATCAGCGGGCGCTCATCCCGCGCCCCGAAACCGAGCTCCTGGTCGACCTGGCGGTCGCCGAGATTGCCCGGCGATTGACCGCGGACGATCAGCCGATCCTGGTATGGGACGTGGGGACGGGGAGCGGCGCGGTGGCGGTCGCCCTGGCCCGTCGATTCCGTGCCGCGCTGGCCCTCGGCCGCGTCCGGCTGGTGGCCAGCGACGTGTCACCCGATGCGGTAGAGCTGGCGGCCGAGAACCTGGCCGCGCACGGGGTCGACCGGCTCGTCGTGCTCCAGGTTGCCGACCTCCTTCAAACCGTCGGCGAGGGTCCCGCTCAGCCGGACGTGGTGATCGCCAACCTGCCGTATGTGCCGGCCCGTGACGTGGATGCCGGCGCGGGGAGCCTTGCCTGGGAACCGCGCACCGCGCTGGATGGGGGACCCGACGGGCTGGACGTCGTGCGACGCCTCCTCGATCGGCTGCCGGACCACCTGGCCCGCGGCGGCGTGGCTCTGCTGGAGGTCGGTGCCGGCCAGGCTGCAGACGTCTGCGCTGTGGTGGACGGCCTGCCCGGGCGCTGGTCGCAAACCGTTGCCGCCGACCTGGCCGGCCATGAGCGAATCGTCGTCATGAGCCGCCAGCCATGACCGACGTCCTGCCGCCCACCCCGGAGGGCATCGCCACCGCCGCGGCCCTGCTGCGGGGCGGCGCGATCGTCGCGTTCCCCACCGACACGGTGTACGGGGTCGGGGTGGCATCCGCCGACCCGGAGCGGGTTGAGGCGCTGTTCGTGCTGAAAGACCGTCCCCCTGACCGCCGCATCCCGATGCTGGTGTCCGAACTGTCCCAGGCCACCGACAGAGGTTGGGAAGCGGACGACCGGGCGACCGCACTGGCAGAACGGTTCTGGCCCGGCCCCCTGACCCTGGTCCTCCCCGGCCCCGGCGGATCACAGGCCTTCAGGGCACCCGACCATGCCGTCGCCCTCGAGCTGATCCGGGCTTCTGGTCCGCTGTTCACGACCAGCGCCAATCGGTCCAGCGAGCCGGACACCCTGGGCGCGGACGACGTACTCATCGCGTTTGCCACCCAGCAGGACGAGCTGGCGGCCGTCGTCGACGGCGGCGCGTCGCCGGGCGGCGTCCCGTCTACCGTGGTCGACCTCACCGTGACACCGGCCCGTCTGCTCCGCGCCGGACCCATTGGTCCGCTCGAGATTGCCGAGGTGGTCGACCTCCAGCCGTGAGCCCGGAGGTGACCGGCTGAGCCGATTCCGGCGCGTACACTCGGCCCATGCGGGTCGCCATCGGCTCCGATCACGCCGGCTTCGTCATGAAGGGCCAGCTGTGCCGGCTGCTGGAAACGCTGGGGATTGAGTTCCGCGACTTCGGCACCGATTCCGAGGAGCCGGTGGACTATCCGGACTACATCGCGCCGGTCGCCCGGGCGGTGGCCCGCGGCGAGTTCGATTTCGGGATCGTCCTGGGCGGCAGCGGGACCGGGGAAGCCATCGTTGCCAACAAGATCCGGGGCGTTCGCTGTGTGCAGGCCAACAACCCGGTCGTGGCACGGTTGGGACGAGAGCACAACGACGCCAACGTGTTGGCGATCGGTGCCCGGGTGACCACGCCGGAGCAGGCTGAGGCCTGCGTCCGTGAGTTCCTGTCGGCCGAGTTCGAGGGCGGGCGGCACATCCGGCGGGTGGCGAAGATCGCGACCATCGAGGCCGAGGAGGCCCGCGGCTGAACCTGGACCTGGCCCCGGACGAGCGGCGGATGCTGGCGGGCGAGGATGGCCCGGGAACGGCCTTCGCCATGCGGCTCGTGGTCCGTGCCGCCGAGATCCTGGGTGCGAAGGCACTCATCCCGATCACGGGAGCGCATGTCGATTCGTGCCTGTACCACGGCCAGGCGACGCTGGACTTCGTCGATCGCCTTGTGGAAGGCGGTGCGTCCGCACGGGTTCCCACCACACTCAACGTCGGAACGATCGACCTCCTTCATCCCGAGCTGTGGCGCGGCGACGCGGAGCTGGCGGACCGCGGTCGACGACTCATGGACCAGTACCGCGCCCTGGGCTGCCGGCCGACCTTTACCTGCGCTCCGTACCAGCTGGCTGATTCGCGCCCGGGCCTGGGCGACCAGGTCGCCTGGGGTGAGTCGAACGCGATTGTCTTTGCCAACTCGGTGCTGGGGGCGCGGACAAACCGATACGGGGACTTCCTCGACATCGCGTGCGCCGTGGTGGGTCGGGCGCCCGACGCTGGCCTCCATCGGACCGAGAACCGCGCCGCGCGGGTCGTGGTCCGCCTCTCCCCCGACGTTCCACCCGCGCTGTTCGACGACGACGCCCTCTACCCGGTGCTTGGCATCATCGTGGGGCGACTGGTGGGCGGCACCGTCTCGGTGGTCGACGGCTTGCCGGCCGGCGTTTCCGAGGACCGCCTCAAGGCGCTGGGGGCAGCGGCAGCATCCTCTGGCTCGGTGGCCCTCCTCCACGTCGCCGGATCCACCCCGGAGGCGTCAACCCTCGAGGAAGGACTCCAGGGCCGCGAACCCGAGGCCGTTCGTACCGTCTCGTTCACCGATCTCCAGGCGGTGCACGGCGAGCTGTCGGAGGGCGAGGACGGACCGATCAGCGCAGTCAGCCTGGGCACGCCGCATGCCTCGTATTCCGAGCTGGCGCGGGCCGCAACCCTGCTGAACGGGCGCCGCGTTGCCCCTGACGTTGAGTTCCTGATTTCCACCGGCCGCGACACGCTGGCCGCGGCGGAGTCGGACGGCACCGCGGGGCGCCTGAGGGACGGCGGCGCGGAGCTGCTGGTCGACACCTGCTCCTACATCAGTCCCATCCTCCGCGGCCCGCATGGCCGGGTCATGACCGACTCCGGAAAGTGGGCCTACTACGCGGCCGGCAACATCGGGGCCACGGTGCTCTTCGGCTCCATGGCGGAATGCGTCGAGTCGGCGGTTGCGGGACGGGTCATGCGCGACGACCGCGGATGGCGCAGCGCGTGATCGGCCGCCACTTGGCACCCGGAGCCGCCCGCGGCACCGCGCTGGTCCTCGCCGAGCCACTGTCCCTGTGGGGCGGGATGGACCCGGCCACCGGTCTCGTGCTCGAGCCCCGCCATCCGCAGGCCGGCGCCAGCCTTGCCGGGCGGGTGGTGGTCATGTCCAGCGCCCGCGGGTCGTCGTCGTCGGCCAGCGTGCTGGCGGAGGCCATCCGGGCGGGCACCGCACCGGCAGCCATCGTGTTGGGGGAGGTGGACCTCATCCTGGCCCTCGGCGCGGCCGTCGGGGACGAGCTGTATGGCCTCCAGGTGCCCATCGTCGTGTTGGGGCCCGACGAGTTGGCTCAGATCAGCGACGGCGTAGCCGTCGACATCGGTTCGGACGGCACGGTCACGGTCTAGACTCGCCCTCCGACCACCCGACGGAGGAGAGACAGACCGATGGATGCCTGGGCCGGCCTGGAGGCCGAGGATCACGAGATCTGGAAGGTGATCCAGGACGAGGAGCATCGGGCGTACTCCAACCTGGAGCTGATCGCCTCCGAAAGCTATCCCAGCCGGGCGGTGCTGGAGGCCACCGGATCGGTGCTCACCGCCAAGTACGCCGAGGGCTACCCGGGGCGCCGCTACTACGGCGGCTGCGAGGTCGTCGACCGGGCCGAGAACCTGGCCCGCGATCGGGCGCGCGAGCTGTTCGGGGCGGAGCATGTGAACGTCCAGCCCCATGCCGGAGCGCAGGCCAACATGGCGGTGTTTCACGCCCTCCTCGAGCGCGGGGACACGGTCCTGGGCCTGGCCCTGGACCAGGGCGGGCATCTGACCCACGGATCCCCGGTGAACTTCAGCGGCCAGTACTACAACTTCGTTCCGTACCACGTGGACCGCGAGACCCACCTGATCGACATGGAGGAGGTCCGCGCCCTGGCTCGCGAGCACCGCCCCAAGATGATCGTCACCGGGGCGACCGCCTACCCTCGGCACTGGGACTTCGCCGGCTTCCGGGAGATCGCGGATGAGGTGGGCGCACTGCTCATGACCGACATGTCCCACTTCGCGGGCCTGGTGGCCGGCGGCGTCCACCCCAGCCCCGTCCCGCATGCGGACGTGGTGACGACCACCACCCACAAGACGCTTCGTGGCCCGCGCGGGGCGATGATCCTGTGCC
This sequence comes from uncultured Chloroflexia bacterium, assembly GCA_963816215.1. Lineage (GTDB taxonomy): Bacteria > Chloroflexota > Limnocylindria > QHBO01 > QHBO01 > DASTEQ01. The sequence goes on from CAWFKB010000011.1 coordinate 69,317, forward strand.
GCGAGGCGCACGCCAAGGACATCGACCGGGCCGTGTTCCCCGCCATCCAGGGCGGGCCCCTGATGCACGTCGTCGCCGCCAAGGCGGTCGCCTTCCACCAGGCCATGAGCCCCGAGTTTCGGACCGATGCCCAGCGCACCGTGGACAACGCCCGGGCCCTGGGGGAGGCGCTCGCCCAGCGCGGGGCGTCGCTCGTCTCGGGCGGGACCGATACCCACCTGCTCCTCGTGGACGTGACCCCGTTCGGGGTGACCGGCAAGGAGGCCGATCAGGCCCTGGGCGAGGTGGACATCACGGTCAACAAGAACGCGATTCCCTATGACCCCAACCCGCCCATGGTGGCGAGCGGGGTCCGGGTCGGGACGCCGTGCGTCACCGGACGGGGGATGGGGACGGCGGAGATGGCCGACATCGGGGCGCTTCTGGTGGACGGCATCGCGGCCCGCGGCGACCCCGTGGCGCAGGCCGCCGTCCGAGCGCGGGTGGTGGCCCTGGCTGAGCGGTTCCCGGTGCCCGGACTGGCGTGGACACGCGCCTGACCGATCAGGGGCGGGCGCCGAGGCCAGACGCTATACTCGCCGCGGCTTCCGATCGCCCGGAGTCGAGCTGAATGCCCAATACGAGCCCCGGGCCGGCCAGGATTCTTGGTGAAGTCACCCTGATCATGGTCATCCCGATGCTCGGCGGCGTGGTCATCGGTCTGATGCTTGACGCGCAGGCTGGGACCTCGCCGATTTTCGTGCTCGGCGGTCTGGTGCTCGGCAGCCTCACGTCAGCCGCCGGTATCTGGCTCTACATCCGGAAGCGCCAGCGGTCGTGAACAACAACTGGGGGATCGCTCTCGACCTGGGGATCCGGCTCGGGGCGTCGGTGATGATCGGGTTCTTCGGCGGCCTGCTGCTCGATAACCTGCTCGGGACCCGGCCCTTGCTGACCCTGGTGGGCGCCACGTTTGGGGTGGCGGCCGCGATGTACACCATCTGGGACGTCGCGAAGCGAGCAATGCGGAAATAGCTGTTTGGCTCTGAGGGTCACAACCTGGTCCACGTCGACATCGCCGCGGAACCCCTGTTCCAGATCGGCCCCTTCATCTTCACCAACAGCATGGTCGGCGCGCTGCTGGCCAGCGCCCTGCTGCTCCTGACCACCGCCTACCTTTCCCGCCGCGCCACGCTCGTTCCGGGTCGCTTCCAGGCGCTCGTCGAGTTTCCGATCGAATGGCTGGCCGGCATCGTCAAGGGAACCGGTGGGAAGCGCTGGAAGGAGTTCGTGGGGCTCGTCATCGCCATCTTCATGTTCGTCCTGGTCGCCAACTTCATCGGCCTGTTGCCGGGTGTGGGCGTGGTGGGGATCAACGAGGTGGGCGAGGGCGGCTCCACCGTGATCGTGCCCTTGGTGCGCCCGGCCGCCGCCGACCTGAACTTCACGTTGGGCCTGGCGATCATCGCCTTCGTGGCCTTCATCGGCTGGGGCATCCGAGCGAACGGGGTGGGTGGCTACCTCAAGGAGCTGCTCATCGCGGAGCCTGCGTACATGACGCCACTCCTGACACCCATCCACATCATCAGCGAGCTGTCGCGGTTGATCAGCCTGTCCATGCGACTCTTCGGCAACGTCTTCGCCGGGGAGGTCCTGCTCGCGGTGATGCTCGCCCTGGTCCCGCTCTTCGTCCCCGTTGTCTTCCTGGGCCTGGAGATCATCTTCGGCTTCGTCCAGGCCCTCGTCTTCGCGTTGCTGACCATGACCTACATCACCCTCGCCATCGCCGAGCACCGGCAGCACGAGTCGGGGGACGAACACACGGGCCACCAGCCCGAGGAACGAGAGGCGAGCCCGACCCCGGGCACGGCCTGAAATCACAGGCTCCGCGCCTGGTGCGGAGCGCAGAGGAGGAATCGAACACCGTGGAATTCCAACTTCTCGCCGCCGGTCTGGCCATCGGCCTGGGCACCATCGGTCCGGGCATTGGCATCGGGATCGGCTTCAGCAAGGCCATGGAGGCCATCGGTCGCAACCCGGACGCGTCGGGCACCCTGTTCGTGCCCTACATCCTGGGACTGGCGCTGACCGAGGCCATGGCCATCTACGCCCTGGTCATCGGCCTCATCCTGATCTTCGCGGTCAGCTGAGCGTCCGGCCATGGCTTTCTTCGAGGCATTCGGCGTCGACGTTCTGAAGCTCGCCTTCCAGATCGTCAACTTCCTGATCCTCCTGTACCTGCTCAACCGCTTCCTGTTCAAGCCCGGCCTGAAACGGATCGACGAGCGGCAGCAGAAGCTCAGCGAGGGGCTGGAGAACGCCGAGGCAGCCGCCCGTGACCGGGAGCTGGCTCGTGCCGAGCGGGAGGCCGCCATGGCCGAGGCTCGCCGCGAGGCGGAGGCCATGGTCCAGCGCGCGGCCAAGACGGCCGAAGCCACGAGTGCCGACATCCTGGCCAAGGCCCGCACCGACGCGGAGCAGATCACGGCCCGCGCCCGGGACGAGATCGCGGCGGAGAAGGATCGAGCCCTGGCCGAGATCCGCGGGGAGGTCGCCGACCTCGCCCTGGAGGCCGCGGGCAAGCTCGTGGGATCCGAGATGAACGAGCCCACCCAGCGCCGCCTGGTGGAGCAGTTCCTGGCGGAGAACCGCAACTGACCGATGGCTGGACGCGACACCGCCGCTCGCCGCTACGCCGAGGCCGCCTTCCAGGTGGCCCGGGATGACCGTGCCCTCGACGCCTGGCAGGCGGACCTGGGTGTGTTGACCGAGGCGGCAGCGATTCCCGCGCTGCGCGAGGTGTTCGAGCATCCCGCCATTCCGTTCGCGGAGAAGGAGCGCGTCCTCCGACGAGCCGTCACCGACGTGGCCACCGGACCGATGAACCTGGTCCTGCTCATGATTCGCCGGGGCCGCCCCGCAGCCATTCCCCGCATGCGCCAGCACTTCGAAGAGCTGGTGCGGCGCGACCGAGGGATAGCCCGGGCCGAGGTTCGCACCGCGCTCCCACTGGGAGACGAAGAGCGGGCCGAGCTGGAACGGACCGTGGAGCGCCTCGCCGGGCGTCAGGTGGAGATCACCGAGGTGGTGGATCCGGGCCTGATCGGTGGGGTGGCGGTCCGGATCGGCGACCAACTGTATGACGCGAGCGTCCGAAGCCGGCTGGAACGGCTCCGGGCGCGCCTGACCACGATCTGAGGAGAACCGTTCGCATGGCCATTCGCTCCGATGAGATCACGTCGATCATTCGCGACGAGATCCGCAGCTTCACCGAGGGCGCCGACGTCGCCGGTGTCGGCACCATCGTGGAGGTGGGCGACGGCATCGCCCAGATCTACGGCCTGTCGGGCGCGCTCGCCTCGGAGCTGCTCGAGTTCCCCGGTGGGGTCATGGGCATGGCCTTCAACCTCGAGGAGGAGACGGTCGGCGCCCTGATCCTGGGCGACTACACCGGCCTCAAGGAGGGCGACCAGGTCAAGACCACCGGGCGCGTGGTCCAGGTGCCGGTCGGGGACGCGCTCATCGGTCGGGTGGTGGACCCGCTCGGGAACCCGCTGGACGGCAAGGGACCCATCGAAACCAGCCAGTTCCGCCCTGTGGAGCGGATCGCCCCCGGCGTCATCGTCCGCCAGCCGGTGGACACCCCGGTCCAGACCGGGATCAAGGCCATCGACTCCATGATCCCGATCGGGCGGGGCCAGCGTGAGCTGATCCTGGGCGACCGCCAGACCGGCAAGACGGCGATCGCGGTCGACACGATCATCAACCAGAAAGGGCAGGACCTCATCTGCGTGTACGTGGCCATCGGACAGAAGCTGTCGACCGTGGCCCAGATCGTGGCCCAGCTCGAAGAGCACGGGGCCATGGGCCACTCGATCGTGGTCGTTGCCGGCGCCTCGGATCCCGCCCCCATCCAGTTCCTGGCCCCCTACGCCGGGGCCGCCATGGGCGAGGAGTTCATGGAGAACGGTCGGGATGCCCTGTGCATCTACGACGACCTGTCCAAGCACGCCTGGGCCTACCGCCAGGTGTCGCTCCTCATGCGCCGCCCGCCGGGTCGCGAGGCGTACCCGGGCGACATCTTCTATGCGCACTCTCGTCTGCTGGAGCGGGCGGCCCGGATGGGCGAGGAGCATGGCGGCGGCTCGCTGACCGCCCTGCCCATCATCGAGACCCAGGCCGGCGACCTGTCGGCCTACATCCCGACCAACGTGATCAGCATCACCGACGGCCAGATCCACATGCAGACCGACCTGTTCAACCAGGGCCAGCGCCCGGCGGTGAACGCCGGCCTGAGCGTGAGCCGGGTGGGTGGCAACGCGCAGATCAAGGCCATGCGCCAGGTCGCCGGTCGCCTCCGCCTGGACCTGGCCCAGTACCGCGAGCTGGCCGCGTTCGCGCAGTTCGCCTCGGACCTGGACAAGGCCACCCGTGACCAGCTGACCCGCGGCGAGAAGCTGACCGAGATCCTCAAGCAGCCCCAGTTCGCCCCGCTCTCGGTGGAGCGCCAGGTGGCGATCATCTGGGCCGGCACGAACGGCTTCCTCGACGACGTGCCCACGCCCAAGGTCAAGGAGTTCGAAACCGGGTTCTATCGGTTCCTCGACCAGAACCACGCCACGCTGCTCCCGACCATCGCCTCGGAGAAGGCCATCTCCGACGCGTCGCAGGACGCGCTGAAGGCCGCGGTTGCCGCGTACCGGCGCGACGCCGGCTTCGGAGCGGAGGAGTCCGCGGCCTGATGGCATCCCTGCGCGACATCCGGCGCCGCATCGGCTCCATCCGCAACATCGCCCAGATCACGCGGGCGATGGAGATGGTGGCCGCGTCGCGCATGAAGCGCGCGCAGGAGGCGATCATCGCTGCCCGTCCGTTCGCCGAGGAGCTGGACGACGTGCTGGCCCGGGTCGCGGGCGCGGCAGATGACCGCGAGGAGCCGCTCCTCGCCCGCCGCCCGGTGCGCCACATCGCCCTGATCATGGTCACCACCGACCGGGGCCTGGCCGGGGCGCTCAACTCGAACGCGGTGCGCAACGTCCTGCGCTTCATTGCCGAGCGTGCGGGCTCCAACGTCGAAGGTGAGCCCATCCGGATCTCCGCCGTCACCGTGGGCCGCAAGGGTCGCGACGCCCTGCGGCGGGCGGGGATCCCCATCGCCGCCCACTTCGCGCAGTTCGGCGACCGGCCGAGCTTCGCCGAGGTCCAGCCCCTGGCCCACCTGGTGATCGAGGACTTCCTGGCGGAGACCTACGACGAGGTCGTGATCAGCTTCAGCGGCTTCCAGAGCACCCTTGTCCAGCGCCCGACCGTCCGGATCGTGCTTCCGGCCGAGCGCCCGCTCATGGACGAGGAAGCTGCCGAACGCAACGACGAGTACCTGTTCGAGCCCTCGGCCGAGATCCTCGGCCAGCTCCTGCCGTTCTACGTCGCCAACAACATCTATCGGGCCGTGCTCGAGAACATCGCCTCGGAGCACTCGGCCCGGATGATCGCCATGCGCAACTCGACCGACAACGCCCACGAGCTCATCGGTGAGCTCACCCTCGTCTACAACAAGACTCGCCAGGCCACGATCACCCGGGAGATGATCGAGATCGTCTCCGGGGCCGAGGCGTCGGCGGGCTGATCTCAGACCGGAAGAAGGAGCAACACAGACCCATGGCCACCGGCAAGGTGATCCAGATCACGGGACCCGTGGTCGACGTCGAATTTCCCGCGGGCGAGCTGCCCAGCATCTACAACGCGCTCGAGATCGGCGACCTGACGGTCGAGGTCCAGCAGCACCTCGGCAACAACTGGGTCCGAACGGTGGCCATGTCCTCGACCGACGGCCTCGGCCGCGGGGTGGACGCGGTGGATACCGGCAGCCCCATCTCCGTCCCGGTGGGCGCTCCCACCCTGGGACGGGTATTCGACGTCCTGGGCCACCCGATCGATGGCAAGGGTCCGGTCGACAGCTCGGTGACGCTCCCGATCCACCGCCGGGCACCGAAGTTCGAGGACATGGAGACCGAGGCCGCTGTCTTCGAGACCGGGATCAAGGTCATCGACCTGATCGCGCCGTTCAAGCGTGGCGGCAAGGTCGGTGTGTTCGGCGGGGCCGGCGTGGGCAAGACGGTCATCATCCAGGAGCTCATCCGCAACATCGCTGCCGAGCACGGTGGCTACTCGGTGTTTGCCGGGGTGGGCGAGCGGTCCCGCGAGGGGAACGACCTCATTGGCGAGATGACCCACTCCGGCGTCCTCGACAAGACGGTCCTCGTATTCGGCCAGATGAACGAGCCGCCGGGTGCCCGCCAGCGGGTGGGGCTCACCGGGCTGACCATGGCCGAGTACTTCCGCGACGTGGAGGGCCGCGACATCCTGCTGTTCATTGACAACATCTTCCGCTTCACCCAGGCCGGCTCGGAGGTGTCTGCCCTCCTGGGCCGGATGCCGTCGGCGGTGGGCTACCAGCCCACCCTGGCCACCGAGATGGGCGACCTCCAGGAGCGGATCACCTCCACCAAGAAGGGTTCCATCACCTCCCTGCAGGCCATTTTCGTCCCGGCCGACGACTACACCGATCCGGCCCCGGCGACCACCTTCGGCCACCTCGACTCCACCATTCGCCTGGAGCGCTCGATCGTGGAGCTGGGCATCTACCCGGCGGTGGATCCGCTGACCAGCACCTCGACCGTGCTCGACCCGCGGGTCGTGGGCGAGGAGCACTTCGCGGTGGCTCGCGAGGTCCAGCAGACGCTGCAGCGCTACAAGGACCTGCAGGACATCATCGCCATCCTGGGCATGGACGAGCTGTCCGAGGAGGACAAGGTCACCGTGTCCCGGGCGCGGCGCCTCCAGCGCTACATGAGCCAGCCGATGTTCGTGGCCGCCCAGTTCACCGGGCGCGACGGGAAGTACGTGGAGCTGAAGGAGACGGTCCGCGGCTTCCGCGAGATCCTGGACGGCACCCACGACCAGCTCCCGGAGCAGGCGTTCTACATGGTCGGGTCCATCGACGAGGCGGTGGCCCAGGCCGAGCAGATGGCGGCCGCCGGATGACGCTCCAGCTGGAGATCGTCTCCCCCGAGGGCCGCGTCTTCACCGACGAGGTGGATATGGTGGTCGTGCCCGGCGTGGACGGGGAGCTGGGCATCCTGCCCCACCACACCCCGCTGGTCACCGCCCTGGGCACCGGGGAGCTGCGCATCCGGCGCGCCGGGACGACCCAGTACATGCTCATCAGCGGGGGCTTCGTGGAGGTGCGCCCCGACAAGGTCGTGATCATGGCCTTCGTTGCGGAGCATTCCGATGCCATCGACGCCGCCGCCGCCGCGGAGGCGCGCCGGCAGGCGGAGGCCGACATCAACGACGTCCACGACCCGGTGGACCTGGCCCGCGTCCGCGCCGCGCTCCAGACAGCCCTCATGCGCGAGCGGATCGCGACCCGGCGCTCGAACCGGGGCTGACCGATACTGGTCCGGTGAGCGACCAGCCAGACAAGCCGTTCCGACGGATGCAGGAGTTCCGGAAGATCAGCCGGGACTACCCGTTCATCTGTCCGGTGGACTTCAAGCCGCATCGCGGGTCGCCCCCCGGATCAGACCCCAACCTGGATCCCGAGTTCGTCGCGGGCCACCGCGAGGACGACGGCGACCACTACCTGGGTTGACTGACAGGCCGCGATGCTGAGCTGCGAACGGTGCGGGGCGCGGAGCGGGGCCCTGCCGGTACGGATCGACATCGTGCGCGAGAGCGGCCCGATCGGCATGGGCGGCGGTCCGGACCTGGTGGGCAGCCCTAACTTCACCCGCCGCTTCGCGTTCTGCTCCAGCGCGCACCTGTACGAGTGGCTGCGCGAGAATCGGTACATGCTGTGCAACCGTCAGCCAACCGGGGTCGAGGAAGGGATGCAACCGTTGCTGCCCTCGCGCCACATGGGTGGCCGGCTGGGCCTGTGTGACGGGCACCACCTGGGTGGTCACGAATGGAAGGAGGCATGGCCCGCGTAGGGCTGTCCGATGGATCGCTTCGTGATCGAAGGCGGAGTGCCGCTCAAGGGCGAGGTCCGGGTGGCCGGCGCCAAGAACGCCGTGCTGAAGATGATGGCGGCGGCCATCCTGACCGACGAGCCGGTCGTGCTCCGCAACGTGCCGCAGATCAGCGACGTGGCGATCATGCGCGAGACGATGGCCGACATCGGCTTTGGCTGGACCGATGTCGACGAGCACACGCTGGCCCTCTCGGACCGCGGCCCCGAATGGCTGTTCGTGCCGCTCGAGGCAGCCATGAAGATGCGCTCCTCGTTCATCCTGCTGGGCCCCCTCCTGGCCCGCCACGGTCGGGTGATCATCAGCAACCCCGGCGGCGACCGGATCGGGCGCCGCCCGGTGGACCTCCACGTCGAGGCCATGCACGCCCTGGGCGCGGAGATCGAGTACCGCAACGGCTATTACTTCGCGCGCGCCCGGCGGCTGCGCGGCGCCCGGATCACGTTCCCCTACGTGACGGTCATGGGCACCGAGAACGCCATGCTGGCGGCCACCCTGGCCGAGGGCCTCACCGTGATCGAGAACGCCGCCCAGGAGCCGGAAGTGGACGACCTGATCGCCATGTTGGTGAGCATGGGCGCGCGCATTCGGCGCACTGCCCCGCACGTCGTCGAGGTGGAGGGCGTGGCCGAGCTGGGTGGTGTGGAGCACACGGTCCTCGGCGACCGCGTGGAAGCGGGAACCTTCGCGGTGGGCGCCGCCGCGACCGGAGGCGAGGTGACGATCACCGGCTTCGACCCCGCGCACCTGGGGGCCTTCGCCGAGGTCATGACCGCCATGGGCGTAGCCCACGAGCCATTCGCCGCCAACGGGGAGCGCGGGATCCGGGTCCGCGGGGGCGCTCCCGACGGGTATCGCGCCACGTCGGTCGAGACGGAGCCGTACCCAGGCCTCGCGACCGACCTCCAGGCCCCGCTCGCCGTCCTGATGACCCAGGCCGATGGCGAGAGCACGATCCACGAAACGATCTACGAGGACCGCCTCGAGTACACGACCGAGCTGGTGAAGATGGGGGCCGTGATCGAGGTCACCGACGCGACCCACGCCAGGATTGCCGGACCCACCCCGCTCCACGGCCGCACCGTCCAGATCCCGGACCTGCGGGCCGGAGCCACCCTGGTGCTGGCGGCGTTGGCTGCCGAGGGCACCAGCGCGATCAGCGGAGTGGAGCACGTCGACCGCGGATACGACGCGTTCGAGGCCAAGCTGGTGGGCCTCGGAGCCCGCATCAGCCGCGTCGGGGACTGACCGACCCGAGATCGGGCAGGGCATCGGTACAATCAGCGCCCACCCGCCCCGCCCCAATCCCCTCCAGGACCCTGCATGACCCGTCCGGCCACGCCATGAAGATCGGTATCGACCTCGGCACCGCCAACATCCTGGTCTACGTCCAGGGCAAGGGCGTGGTCCTCAACGAGCCGTCGGTGGTGGCCATCTCCGATGACGACAACCGCCTCCTGGCCGTCGGAGAAGAGGCGCGCGAGATGATCGGTCGCACGCCGGGGAACGTTCGGGCCATCCGCCCCATGCGCGATGGGGTCATTGCGGACTACCTCATCACTGAGGCCATGCTTCGCTACGTGATCAACAAGGTGACCCGGGTCCGCATCTTTCGCCCCGACGTGATGATCAGCGTGCCGTCAGGCGTGACCAGCGTGGAGAAGCGCGCGGTGCGCGATGCCGCCCTCAAGGCCGGGGCCAGGAACGCATTCCTGATCGAGGAGCCGCTGGCCGCGGCGATCGGGGCCAACATCCCGATCAGCGGGCCGTCGGGGAACATGATCATCGACATCGGCGGCGGCACCACCGAGATCGCGGTCATCGCGCTGGGGGGGATCGTCGTGTCCGAATCGGTCCGGGTCGGCGGCAACCGGCTGGATGAAGCGATCGCGTCGTACATCCGGCGCAAGTACAACCTCATGATCGGCGAGCGGACGGCGGAGGAGGTGAAGATCAGGATCGGTTCGGCGTTGCCGCTCAGCGAACCACTCCAGATGGAGGTCAAGGGTCGGGATCTGATCGCCGGCCTGCCGCGGACCATCCCGCTCGCCAGTGGCGAGGTCACCGAGGCTATCGAGCAGCCCCTCCAGCAGATCATCTCGGCCGTGCGCGGCGTGCTCGAGCAGACGCCGCCCGAGCTGGCCAGCGACATCATCGACAAGGGGATGGTCATGTCCGGTGGGGGCAGCCTGCTGCGCAACCTCGACACCCTGTTGACCCAGGTGACCGGGATCCCGTGCCTGGTGGCCGAGAACCCGCTGAACTCGGTCGCGGTGGGGACCGGCCGTGCGCTGGAGCAGTTCGGGACGTTCCGCAAGAGCCTGGTGAGCAGCTCGTGACCGCGACCGTGGCCGCGCAGGCCCCCGCGCGGGAGGCGACGGGGCCGGACAACCGCGGGCTGGCGTTCGCCGACTTTCACTGCCATACCCGCCACAGCCCCGATTCGCGGCTGGGCGAAGACCGCTTCGTCGAGCTGGCCATCGAGCGCGGATTGACCCACGTGGCGGTCACCGACCACAACACGATCGAGGGCTCGGTGGCGGTCCGCGCACGGGTTGCCGAGCGCGATGACGAGGAGCGGCTGACCGTGATCCTGGGCGAGGAGGTGTCGAGCGCCGATGGCGAGATCGTGGCCCTGTTCATCGAGGCCACCGTCCCGCGCGACCTGAGCGCCGAGGCCACCGCCGATGCGATCCATGCCCAGGGCGGCCTCGTGTCGGTGCCGCACCCGTTCGACCCGTTCCGCAAATCGCACATCCGTCCCGAGCCCCTCGAGCGGCTGGCTGCCAGCGGCCGGATCGACATGATCGAGGTCTTCAACAGCCGGGTGACCCTGGGGCGACACAACGAGCTGTCCGCGGAGTTCGCGACGCGGCACGGGATCCCAGCCATCGCGTGCTCCGACTCCCACACGGCCATGGAAGTGGCAATGAGCTTCAACGCTCTGCCCGTCTTCGACGGCGCGGCTGGGCTTCGGTCGTCGTTGGCCCGCAACGAATGGCACGGCAGTCGTACGACCAAGCTCGTCCACCTCGGGACGCGATGGGCCGCCGCCGCCAACTGGGTGGAGCGTCGGGGCGGCCCGGACCGATGACCGACGAAGAGCCGCGCGGCCATTCGGTCTACGAGCCGAGCGAGTTCCTGGGCGCGCCGGCATCGGAGGTCATCCCCGAGAGCGAGGTCTCGCTGGCCCAGCGCTTCCTCAACGTGCGGACCATCGGGTCGCTGGTCTTCGCGGTCCTCCTCTTGTTTCTCTTTTTCAAGGTCGTCCTGGACATCGACTTCGGGGCGACGCTCGACCTCATCCGGGGAGCGAATCCCGCGCTGCTGCTCGCCGCACTGGTCGTCTACTACCTGACGTTTCCCATCCGCGGCGGTCGCTGGTGGTACATCCTGCGCAAGGTCGGGACCGAGGTCCGCTACTGGATGGCGACCGAGATCCTGTTCCTGTCGTGGTTCGTGAACTGCCTGGTGCCCGCCAAGCTGGGCGACCTGTACCGGGCCTTCCTGCTCAAGGGAAACATCGGTGCGTCCGCGTCCAAGACGGTGGGCACGATCTTCGTGGAGCGGATCGCGGACATCGTCGTCATCTTCGTGCTGGTCCTGGCCGCGGGCTTCTGGAGCTTCCGCGGACGCCAGCGCCCCGAGCTCGACTTCATCTTCGTGGCCGGATTCCTGGTCGCGTCCACCCTGCTCCTGCTCCTGCTGGTGCTCCGATTCGCGGGTCAGCACGTCGAGCGGATCCTTCCGAATCGGGTGGCGGGGTTCTATGCCCGCTTCCGCGAGGGGAGCACGGCCGCGTTGACGCCGCGCGCCATCTCGGTCATCGGTTCGGCCACGATCGTCATCTGGCTGGCGGAAGGGCTGCGCGTGTTCTTCGTCCTCAAGGCCCTCGACCTCCCGGACGCGCAGCTGGGGATTTCCGCCGCCATCTTCGTCGCGCTGGTGGCGGCTCTGCTCACCGCCATCCCGCTGACCCCGGCCGGGATCGGTTTCGTGGAGGCGGGGATCGTGGGCGCGCTGACCCTGTACGGCGTCAGTCCCGAGTCCGCCGTGGCGATCGCCCTCACCGACCGTGCCATCTCGATCCTGTCGGTCATCGTGCTGGGTGGCATCGACTACGTCCGCAGCCCGCTCGTGCGACGCGCTCACCGCGCCGGCCTGGGCAACCCGCCGGCACCCGAGGCGCTGACCGGCGGCTGAGTCGGTACCTTCGTCCCATTGAGGCGATTCGCCTCGAAGGGGATGCTTCGGGTGCGCGCACGCACCACCTGCGTTGCAGGTGACGCGCGCCGTACGAGCCTCGTGGATGACGCTCCAGACGCCACGTTCCTTCAACAGCTGGCTTCGCGGCCAGCTGAAGGAAAAGAAGATGAGCCAGCGTCAGCTGGCGCTGCAGTCGGGGGTCGATCATTCGACCATTTCCCGGCTCATCAAGGGCGACCGTATGCCGTCGCTGGGAACCGCCACCAAGCTGGCGCGAGGCCTGCGCGAGATCCATGACGAGTCGGAAGGGCCGACCTACTTCGCCGGTTTGGCCGCTCGTCAGCCCATGCCCACCAGCCGTGTCGAGTACGCCCTCCGCGGTGACGAGCTGCTGACCGATACGGATGTCCGCGAGCTGATGCAGGTCTACATCACCGTCCGGTCGCGACGAATGCGGCCCGGCGCGCCGGGCCACGACGTGGGCCGCGCCGAATCAAACGGCGACGGCGCGTCCGCCGCCGAGGTCCGCTCCCGCTCCTGAGCCGTGCGGGCGTCCGCCCGTCTGGTAGCGTGCTTGCGTGACCGACCCTGAGCCCGAGGGCGTCCAGCCCGCAAGCGGACCCGATCTGCTGACGATCGCGCTGCTCGTGTTCTTCATCGCGCTGATCGGGATCGTGGCGGCTCTGCTCCTCCTGCCCATCCTGGCCGGCTGAGCCCTCCGCCGCCCAGCGGCGCCTGAACCCGGGTCAGACCTCGCGCGCGATCGCGAACCCGTAGACGGCGGTGATCCCGGCCGCGCGCAGGACTCCTGCGCCGGCTTCCAGGGTGGCTCCCGTGGTCAGGATGTCGTCCACCAGGATCACCGTCATGCGCTCCACCTCCCCGGGCGGCTTGGCCGGGCTGACTCCCATGGCGTCGCGCAGGTTGCGCAGTCGGGTAGCGCGATCGAGCCCGTGCTGCCGGGCGGTTGCGCGCCGCCTGATGAGCCCCGGCCAGACGCTCGTCCGCGTCTGCCGGCCCAGGCGCTGGGCGAGGAGCGCCGCCTGGTTGTAGCCGCGGTCCCGAAGCCGTTCCGCATGGAGCGGGATGGGGACCAGGATCGCCGGCCCCGTCTCCCCGAGCAGCCGCCGGAGTGCGGGCCGCGCGAGATCGGCCAGGGGAGCAGCCAGCCGCGCGCCGCCGCCGTACTTCAGCCGGCGAAGCACCCGTTGGATGGCCTCGTCGTGGGCGAACGCGGCGACGGCCACGATGCACGCGTCACCGACGAGCACCCCCGGATCCGGGGCGAGGAACCCGTTTGCGCCCAGCTCCCGGAACGACTGGCAGCACAGGCCGCAGATGGCTGACCCGTAGTGACCGCACCCGGCGCACGAGGGCGGCAGGAGAACGTCCAGGATGGCCATGGCCCTGAAGCGTGGCCGGGGCGGCTTACTCCCCGCTTACGGCCCGTGTGGCGAGCACGTCGCCGGGCACCGTTCCAGTCGGGCCGACCGACCCCGCGGGCAGCTCGATGCAATCGCGCGCGCCCCGGACCCAGGCCACGATCCGCCACGGCCGGAGCCGCTCCACCACCCGGATCACGCGCCCCGCGTCATCCACGAACACGACGTCGATCGCGTAGCGCATGAAGAACATGTGGATGGACGGGGATCGCTCGATCCACAGGCCGTCTCCAGGGCCCACCTCGCTCGTCCCCAGCAGCCCCACGGTACGGTCGCGCATCGAGCGCGCGACCCGGCATCTGGTGCGCCAGGACCGTGCCCCGGGCAGGGTTGCCGACCTCGAGCCAATCGGTCATTGGGTCAATCGGCTCCGTCGGCGTCAACCGGCTCTGCGGGCAACCTGATGCGGACGGTCGTGCCTTCGGCCGGCGTCGATTCGAGGTGAACCGATCCGCCCATGGCTTCGATCAGGCCCCGCGCGGCGTACAGGCCGATCCCGCTCCCGTCCGGCGCGGCTTTCCGCGCCTCCTCGGACCGGAAGAACTGGTCGAAGGCATGCTCCTGGACCGACGCAGACATGCCGAGGCCCCGGTCGGCCACGGCGACCTCGCACCAGCTATCGCCGGACGTCCCGTGACCCCCCGCCGGCTCGGCGGTGACGGTCACCGCGATCTCCGATCGTGCGGGCGAGTACTTCACCGCGTTGTCCAGCACGGCCCACAGGACCTGCTCGAACCGATCCGGGTCGCCGACCGCCAGCTGGGCTGGGACCAATGGACTGGAATGCGAACAGCCGGTCGGCGCGGAGCGCCTCCCACGTCCGCTCGACGATGGGCTCGACCCGGAACACCTCCTGGCGCGGCTCCAAGGCCCCGGCCTCGAGACGCGATACGGCCAGCAGCTGGCCCACCATCCGTCGCAACCGATCGGCCTGGTGGGTGATCGTTTCGAGGTCGGATCGGGCCTGGTCGGTGAGATCTGCCTCCTGACCGATGTCGGCGGCCAGTGCCCGGATGCTGGTCAGCGGCGTCTGCAGGTCGTGGGTGATGCCGCGCAGGAAGTCGCGCTGGACCGCCGCCAGGCGGTTCAGCTCATCGGTCTGGACCCGCAGTCGGGCATACAGCAGCGAATGGTCCATGGCGGACGCGGCCACCTGGGCGATGACGCTCAGGAGGTCACGCTCCGCGCGGGTCGGTTCGGGCCGGCCCTCCCACGGGGCCAGGAGGACCGCGGTCAGCTCCTCGCCGCTCGAGGCGTCCACGGCCACCACGGCGCCCCACGGCCCCACCAGGTAGCGCGGCTGGAGGCGGGCGGGCTCGCCGCTCACCGCGGCCCACTGCTCGAGCTCGCCGACGGGGCGGGGCTCGGCAGCCGGATCATCGGTGTACACCCCGGCGGGGAGCACAGCCGGATCGGCGGCTCGCATCACGACCAGGAGCCAGGTGGGATCCCCGGTCACCTGGCGTGCCACCGCCACCACCCGCGCCGCCACCTCGACCGGCCCACCGGTGATGGGGGCGCCGGCCACGTCAGCGGCCAGGGTCGAGATCTGACGGTTGCGCTCGTCCAGGGTGGCGCGCAGCTGGCGTTGGACGGCTCCCAGGTCCTCGCCGGCGTTCGCCCCGGTCCCCGTGCCCGTATCCCCCCGCGCGGCGAGGGTCACAACGTCGCGCAGATCCCGGGTGGCCGCGCGTGCGGTCAGGCTGGCCACGATGCCAGCCCAGGCCAGGGTGCCGATGCCCACCAGGAAGAAGGCCATTCCCGCGCCTACTCGCGAGACCCACGCGTCGGCGACGGTGAGCAGGAGGGCGAGCACCGCCACCGCGGGGAGCGCCACCACGATGATGATGGCGAACAGGCGGAGCGCGGGTCGGCCGAGATCCACCGCCGAGTCGGTTAGCGATCCGCGCCGGGCGCGGAAACGGTCAGGACCCCCGGCCCGTTCATGGTTCGCATGATACGGAGTCGGGGGTCCCGCTCGGTGTCGCGGAGGCTCTGCCCCCTTACGGGACGACCAGGTGGACCGGGTTGCCCCGAATCGTGACCTGCCAGGTGGTCAGGTCGAACGCGTTGTCCGTGCTCGCCCCACCCATCGAGTACTCGATCTTCCACCAATTCTGGTCCCCGGCGGTGGGGGCGACCCCGTCGTAGTTGCCCGGGATGACGACCACGATCGTCAGCCAGCAACCGTTGAACTGCGAGCTGCCACCGGTGTTGGTCACGATGTACGGGTCACCCGAGCCCGAGCCGTCCGGCCAGCTGATCGTGGCGGGCGGGTTTACGTTGTTGTCGGTCTTGCCCGTGCAGTTGGCCGCGCCCGAGGCGACCCTGGTCGCGACCCAGTCGAGCGGTGCGTCTACGTATGCGCCACCGACAGGCACCTTCACCCGCAGCGTGGCCGACAGGACTCCGGTGTCACCCGGGTCCCAGAGCCGGATCTCGACGCTCTTGCCGACGTGGATCGGCTCGATCTCGGCCAGGTAGAACTGGGCCGATCCCCCGCCGTCCAGCGGGGTGAAGGCCTCCATCGCGCCCAGGCCGTAGACCCGCGGAGCGGCGCCGCACGCGCCACTGCAGTTGGCCTTGGTCCAGATCGAGAACGAGTTGTGGCCGTTCGCGTTGTCCATGGCCGTGGGGTTCGAGGGGTTGGTCGAGCGCGTGTGCAGCCGATAGGTGTGGCCGCCCTGGAGGGGCAGGGCCACGCCCACGCTCGCCGAGGCCGGGAAGTCGGAGCTCGCGCCGCCGCCGGGGTTGTTCTGCATCGGATACCAGCGGTTGTGCCAGAAGCGTCCATCGGACAGGCTGCCGGTCGCGCCCGGGGCGCAGTCGGCCACGCCGCCGGGTCCGTTCAGGGTCGTGTCGGACGCCTGCTGGTTTGCGAAGATCCCCGGCGTCTGCGACACGATCGTGTCGTCGCCGGTGTCGAACAGCGTGTTGTTCGTGTCGTACAGGGTGTAGTAGGCGCTGGTCGCGTTGGTGGACCCGGCGAACCAGCGGTCACCGGTCCCGTACTGGCCGCCGCTGTCGGTGGCGCAGAACGGCGCATCGAAGACCCAGACCTCGCCGCTTGTGGCTCCGGCGGGCATCTCGACGGCGTAGTTGTAGTACTGGTTCGGGTTGTATTCGGCGTTCGCGCCCGAGGTCCGCGGATCCCACTTGGGGAGGTAGGCGTCGCCGTTGACCTTCTCGGCGCCCTGATTGATGAAGGTCCCCCACAGCCCGCGCGCATTCAGTGGCCCGCCATACGGGTCCACGACGTTCTGGTCGGGGATCCAGCGCTGGTAGTCGTAGTGGACCACGACCTGGACCAGGTCGATGTACACCTCGCCGGCCACCGCGCCAGCGGGCGGGCCTGCCGGCCCCGGTGGATCGTATGCCGGCAAGCTCGTCGCGCTGCAACCGGCGGGGTCGGTGTTCCACAGCCGGACGCGGAAGTTCGCGCTCTCGACTTCGGCCTCGGTCCAGGCATGACCCCACAGGTCCCCGGCTCCCCCGAGGACGGAGTAGGGCGACGCCACAGGTTCGCTGCCAGTCAAGGCAAATGCCTTGTCCGCGGTGTTGTTGGCACCACCACTCCCGGCGGCGCCCCACATGAGATCGACATTCAGGCTGCATCCGGTGCTGTCGGTGGCGAACCCTTCAATCCGGACCTCAATGCCGGTGATGTACGGTCCCTGACAGGTCCAGGTTCCGGCGCCGTTGCAGTTCGTGTTACCGGGCGTCACCACGTTCGGGATGTTGAATCCCAGGCTCCCGTAGCACACCCGGTTGTTGATCAGCGAGGACTTGATCCACTGGTTGTCGCTCGCGCTGACCCGATCGTCCAGGGTCGAGGTCGCCGGCGCCCCAGGCGCGGGGTTCTGACCCCAGATCACGTTCACGTTCGTCGACGTCGAACAACTGTCGCTGCTGTTGTTCGGATTGGTGCCCGTGCTCGTCGACGACGAGGTTACGGCCGTCGAAGTGCGCGGTCCCGCACTCACCACGGCCTGGGGCTGCCAGACACCGCCGGCCGGGGTGCGCAGCGCGCCGAACACGCCGTAGTAGCTCTCCGGGCTGCCCATCGGGACGGGCAGCACGTACTCCGCCTTGGCGTCACGGGTGATCCGGAGCGTGTCGAAGCCGAAGATCTGCATGAAGAAGGTCTCGATGTTGGCCTGAACTCGGACGAGCATCTTCCGTGGATCGCCCGGATCCGGTCGGGCCCAGACGTCGACGTTCTGGGTGGGCTGCTGGACCGCGTTGTTGCTGCTGTCGCGATAGCCGTTGAAGCGCGACTCGTCGAGCGCCGAGCTGTTGGCCAGGCCCACGGCTCCCGGCAGGTGGACGACACCGGCCAGTGCCGCCGAGTCGGCGGCGCGCTGGACCTTCAGCTCGTTGACCCAGATCCAGGCCAGGTCGACCACGAACGCACACGTCCCCAGCAGGAAGGTCAGGAGCAGCGCGAACAGCACGAGGACCTGCCCGCGGCTGCGACTGTCCTTCACGGTCAGACGCTCGATCACCTCGGCGGGGGTCGTTTCGGTCTCGGTCACTGGTTCGGGCCTCACTGGTTGGTCGGATTCAGTTCGAATGCGGTGAAGTCGTACATGCCGATCTGGACCAGGTTGATCAGCGCTTGCAGCGGCGTCCGCGAGAAATAGATGTAGCGAACGCTCACGCCGATGGAATCGGGGAACGCGCCGTAGTTGACGCGGCCGCAGACGTCCCAGCCGTGGCTGAACTCGTAGAAGTCCAGGGGCACGCCGCCTACCTGGGGGTTGGCCGCGTTGCCGGGCCGGTAGTGCCACACGTTGACCGGGTCGACCCCGAACTGCTCCCGGCCGTCGGTGTCGGCGACGTCCAGGTCGGACTTGAAGATCCGGATGTCGGTGATGTGCGGCAGGTCGATCCGGGAGTCGCTGCTCTCCAGGATGCGCTGGGCGGCGGCGATGATCTCCTTGTCCACGTTGGCCGCGTTCGGAGACTGTCCGCTGCCGCAGCCGGGCAGGCCGCCGCCGTTGGCCAGGGAAGCCCCGTTGCGGGCGCCTTCGCGGCTCGCGTACTGGAGCGTGAGCTTGTGGTCCATCATGAAGCCGAACTCCAGGGTGCCCAGCACGATCAGGAGGAGCACCGGCAGGATGAGCGCCATCTCGACCAGGGCCTGGCCTCGGGGATGCTCCCGGTGTCGACGCCGGAGCCGCGACACGAGTCCGATCACAGCACCGGCTCGATGCGCATGACGTTGGCGTGGGTCAGTGTGAAGCCCGCGCCGCCGAAGGTGATGATCTTGGCCAGAGGCGTGATCCAGGTGTATGCGTACGTGATGGCCACGCCGATGTTGTCGAGCTTGGTGTGGCCCGGATCCTCGGGGCACCCCGCGATGACCGAGCAGCGCTCGTTGACCGGGTAGCTTCCGCTCTGGAGGGTGTAGGGCACGGAGACGGTCGTAAGGTCCGGCATGGTGCAGATCGTTGCCCCGGTTCGCGAGTACACGTTGGCCGCCAGCTCGGCGCCCTGTTCGTCGGCCCAGAAGATGCGCACCTGGGAGATGCGGACGCGCGAGGCGGGCAGCTGCACGTCGTCATCGATGCTATCGAGGATGACGCAGTCAGACCCGGTATTGGCCCCCGACTCGGCTGCCAGGAGCGCCGCATCGCGGCTGGCGAAGTTCACGCTCAGGAGCGCGTTGAACGCGAACGCGAACTCGATCAGGCCCACGATGAGCAGAATGAAGATCGGGAAGATGAGGGCGAATTCGACCGCCGTCTGTCCGCGCGGTTCGTCATGGGTGCGCACACCCATAGGATCGAACCTGGAAGCCCGATGCGCCCTCACCGGAAGGTACCGGCGCAGGGAGGTACCCCACGGGCGTGTCGCGCCGCCCGTGGGGTCGATGTCTGCGGTCTTGGAACTCCGATAGGAACGCATTGGGAGCGCACCGTATCAGTCGAACCTTGCGACGCACCTTGCAGTGACCGGCGCTCCACGGGGTACTCCCCCGGTACCTTTGGTCGTGGTTTCAGCCCGATGACAGGCGGTAGCCGATCCCACGCTCGGTGAGGAGGTAGCGCGGCTCGTCCGGGTCGAGCTCCACCTTGCGACGCAGGCGGCGGACGGTGACCCATACGTACGACGCGTCGGCTCCGTCGGATTCGGACCACACGCGGTCGAGCAGCAGCTCGGTGGGCACGGTGCGATCCAGCGATCCGAGCATGACCTGCATGAAGCGGACCTCGGTGGGGGTCAGCGGATGGGTGCCGGCCGGAGTCGACACCCGACGACCCGCTAGGTCGATCTCGAGCTCCCCGCCCCCGATCGTCACCTGGGTTCGGCTGGGCGCCGTTCGGCGCAGGACGCGCTGGATGCGCGCGGCGAGCTCGTCGGGGCTGAAGGGCTTGACCACGTAGTCGTCGGCAAAATGCTGGAGCGCCTCGACCTTGGTCTGGTCGGCGTCCACCGCGCTGAGGACGATGATCGGCAGGTCAGCGATGCGCTTGATGCGCTGGGCGAGCTCGAAGCCGTCCATGCCCGGCATCATGAGGTCGACCACCACGATCGAGGGCCAGCCGCGGCTCAGGGCGCTGAGCGCCGCCTGGCCGGACGACGCGGTCCGGACGTCGAAGCCGTCACGGGACAGGTGCCGGGAGAGAACCGAGAGGACGGTCGCGTCGTCGTCGACCAGCAGGATGGCCGGCCGTTCCGCCGGCAGCACGTCAGATGCCGACGCCTCGGACGACGGTGACGATGGCCGGTCCCAGGATCACGATGAAGATCGTCGGGAAGATGCAGCCCACCATGGGGAAGAGCATCTTGACCGGCGCCTTGGCGGCGGCCTCTTCGGCCCGCTGGCGGCGTTCGATCCGCAGCTGCTGAGACTGGATCTGCAATACCTTGGCAATCGGCACGCCGAGCTGCTCGGCCTGGACGATGGCGCCGATGAAGTTGGTCACCGGTTGCACGTCGCAGCGGGCGGCCACGTCGCGCAGCGCGTCGCGCCGCAGGCGTCCCATCCGGATCTCGGCCAGGGCCTGGCGGTACTCGTTGACCAGCGGACCTTCCATCTTCTCGACGACCTTGGCCAGCGCGGCATCGAATCCCAGGCCGGCCTCGACCGAAATCGTGAGCAGGTCGAGGGCATCGGGCAGCTGGAGGATCATGTCCATCTGGCGCTTGCGGATCTTGCGACCCAGCCAGAACTCCGGAGCCAGGAAGCCCAGGGCCACGCCACCAAGTCCGAACACAATGCCCATCGGGAATCCGCTGACGCCCAGGAAGATGATGGTGAAGGCGATGCCACCGACGATGGCGGCGAGCACCTTGACGCCCATCCAGTCGGCACCGCGGAGCCCTCCCGGGTACCCCGCGCGGTGAAGCCGCGCTTCGGCTGTCTCGATCATGTTGGCCTGACCGCCGCGGCGGCTGAACCGTGACAGTCGCCCGACGAGGGGCCGGATGGCGCGCTCGAAGAATGGCTGCTCGAGCTCGGCTTCCTCCAGGGTCTTGGGCTTGACCACCAGCTGCTCGAGGCGCTGCTGGACCGCGTCCTGGGGCGGTCGGCTGGCCATCCCGAAGACGATCAGCAGGATCGCGATCGCGGCCAGGGTGGGAACGATCAGGGTGGGAATGTTTTCAAGCATGGCTCAGACCTTGATATCCACGATGCGACGGATGAACAGCCAACCGATGCCCATGCTCAGCCCGCCGACCATGAACAGGACGATGCCCATGGGCAGACCGAAGAGCTCGGGCGGACGTTCGAGCATGGGGGTCATGTAGGTGGGGCTGATGACGAACAGGAGGGCCGCCAGGCCCACCGGCAGGAGCACGATCACGTACCCGCTGTATCGCTGCATGGCGGTCAGGGTCTGAATCTCACCCTGGATCCGGACCCGCTCGCGAATGGTGAACGCAATGGCGTCCAGGACCGTGGCCAGGTTGCCACCGACCTGGCTCTGGATGTTGATGGCGGTGACCATCAGCTCCAGGTCCTCGGAAGCAACGCGGCGAACGAGGTTGCCCAGGGCAGGCTGCAGGCCCAGGCCCAGGCTCATCTCGCGGACGACGCGCGAGAATTCCTCGCTGATCGGGGGGCGAGCCTCGCGGGTCACCAGCTCCATGCCCTGCAGGAACGAGGAGCCGGCTCGCAGCGAGTTGGCGAGCAGGGTGATCGTGTCAGGAAGCTGGTCGTTGAATGCCTTGAGCCGACCCTTCTGGCGTCGGCCCAGGTAGAAGCGCGGCAGCCAGATGCCAATGAGGAACAGCCCGACAATCGCGAGCGGGCTCTTCAGGGCCTCGAACACGAAGCTGAGCGCCAGGCCGGCGAAGACGAGGACGAACGGTGTCGCAATCCAGGCGAGGATGAACTCGGCCGGCTTGAGCTTGAGGTCCGCGCGGGCCAGGTCCGTGCCCAGCCGAGCATTCAGGTCCTGGCGCTCGATGACCCGGGACAGGGAGGCGATGACGACCGATTCCTTCTCGGCCTCCTCGCCTCCGTCGCCGCCCCGCCCGGCACGCGTCGAGGCGTAACGCTCGAGGCGGTCGGTAACGCCGCTGCCGCTGCCGCTCATGGCAACGCCAACGCTCAGGACGATGATGGCGGCGGCCCCCAGGCCGGCGATCAGGAGCGGCATCATGGTCGTGCTCTACCCCCGCTCAGAACGGCGAGCCGAACGTATTGGGCGGCAGGTGAATGCCGGCCGCCTCGAACTTCTCGGCGAACTTGGGGCGAATACCGGTCGGCTTCAGCCGGCCCTCGATCTTGCCCTCGGTCACGCCGGTCTGCTCGAAGACGAACACGTCCTGCATGACGATCACATCGCCTTCCATGCCCTGGACCTCGGTGATGCTCACGATCTTGCGGGTACCGTCCTTGAGCCGGTTCTGGTGGACGATGAGGTCCACCGCGGATGCGGTCTGCTCGCGAATGGCGCGCAGGGGCAGGTCCATGCCGGCCATGAGGACCATGGTCTCCAGGCGGGCGAGCATGTCGCGCGGGGAGTTGGCGTGGCCGGTGGACATCGAGCCGTCATGGCCCGTGTTCATGGCCTGAAGCATGTCCAGCGCCTCTCCGGAACGAACCTCACCGACCACGATCCGGTCGGGCCGCATGCGCAGGGCATTGCGGACGAGCTCGCGGATCGGGACCGCGCCTTTGCCCTCGATGTTGGACGGTCGGGCCTCGAGCGTGACCACGTGCTCCTGGCGGAGCTGGAGCTCGGCCGCGTCCTCGATGGTCACGATCCGCTCGTCGTCGGGAATGAACGAGCTGAGCACGTTCAAGGTGGTCGTCTTGCCCGAGCCGGTACCACCAGACACGAAGATGTTGAGTCGGGCCTTCACGCAGGCCTCGAGGAACTCGAACATCTCCGGGGTGGAGGTCCCGAACCGGATGAGGTCGTCCACCGTGAACGGGCTGGCCGCGAACTTTCGAATGGTGACCACCGGCCCCACCAGCGACAGTGGCGGGATGATGGCGTTCACGCGGGAGCCGTCCACCAGGCGCGCGTCCACCATTGGGCTCGACTCGTCGATGCGCCGGCCGATGGGGGCGATGATGCGCTGGATGATCTTCATCACGTGCTCGTCGTTCTGGAACGTGACGCCCGTGAGCTCGAGCTTGCCTTCGCGCTCGATGTAGACCTGCTGCGGCCCGTTGACCATCACTTCGGTGATCGTCGCGTCACGGAGCAGCGGCTCCAGGGGCCCCAGGCCCAGGATTTCGTCGGTGATCTGCTCGAGCATGCGAACGCGTTCCGCACGAGTGAGGGCCAGGCCCTCCTCGTCGGCGATCTTGCCGAACAGGTCCTCGATCTGACGCTTGACCTCGACCTGGTTGCTGAGGTCCATCTTCGGGTCGAGCTCGTTGATGAGCCGGTTCTGGACGCGGTACTTCGCCTCGCGGAATGACTCGCGGGTCGGACCGCCGCCCGCGAACGGGCGTGCCGGCCCCTGGCCGCCGGGGGCGGCCGGAGCCTCGCCGGTTGGCGCCGGCTTGGGGGTCCCCGCCGGGACCGGCGTCAGATCGCCTTCTTGCCCTGGCTGGGCTCGCTCGATGCGCTTCAGAAGAGACATTGCGACTTCCTTCTCGTCAGCGGCGCGCGAAGATACCACGCCGATTTGGTTTGTCCTCAGCGGTCGTCGTGGACTGACCGATGAGGGTTTGGGCAAGCCGGTTCACGTCCCGCGAGAGCGGGCTGTCGGGATTGGAAACGATGAATGGGACACCGCGGTTGACCGCCAGGACGGCCAGCCGCCCGTCGGACACGATGGTCCCGTCGATGGGGCGCCGAATCGATCCCTCTACGTCGCCCATCCGAATGCCCTGGGTCGTGTCGGATCGGTTCATGACGATGCGGAGCTTGGATCGCTCGTAGCCGAGCTGGTCGGCCACTTCGAGGAACAGCCGCAGGTTCTTGATGGCCGTGATCTCGAGGGCGGCCATGATCACGATCTGGTCGGCCATGTCCATGACCGCCAGCGAGTGGTCGTTGATGCCGGCCGGCAGGTCCACGATCGTATAGGCGTGGAGCGTCCGGAGAATCTCCACGACCTGCTTCAGGGTGGTCGGGGGCACGAGGTCGGCGCCTTCTGGTGAAGGCGGTGCGAGCAGAGCCCGTACGCCGGTCGAGTGCTCGATCAGGACCGATTCGACCAGGTCGTTGTCAAGCTCCCCGCCGTCCATGGCGTCCACGATGGAACGCGTCTTGGGGTTGAGGTTCAGGAGGACCCCCACGTCACCGAACTGGAGGTTCGCGTCCAGGAGGGCGACCCGTGCGCCGGTCTCCTGCTTGATGGCGATGGCCAGGTTGGTGGCGATTGTCGTCCGCCCCGACCCGCCCTTGGGCGAGAAGATGGCGATGACCTGGTGCTCGATGTCGGGGTCCGGCAGCTCGGGTGCCGGACCGGCCGGCATGGACGCCTCGATCTGATGCCGTCGTGCTTCTTCCCGCTCGTAGACCCGCTTGATCGTCTCACTGAACTCGTCGCTCGAGAACGGCTTGACCAGGAACTCGCGGGCCCCTGCCTGCAGGGAGCGCCGCATCTGCTCGGCCTCCCCGTGGACGCTCATCATGATGATGGCGACCTGCGGCAGTCGCTGGGAGATCAGCTCGGCGGCGGCGATGCCGTCCATGCCGGGCATGTTGATGTCCATCACGACGACGTCGGGTCGGAGGTCCATCGCCATGGTGATGGCCTCCTCCCCCGTGCCGGCGGCTCCCGCCACCTCGACCGTCTGCTCGAAGGCGAGCAGCTTGGTCAGGTGGTCACGAGTCTCGGCGATGTCGTCGACGATCAGGACCTTGATCACGCCAGGTTCCCTCGGTCGCCTACTGCTGGGACTGGAGCAGAACGATGTTCGGAACCGGCACGCCGTAGCGCTCGATGAGGAGCGACAGGGTCACACCGGTCGTGGCCTCGTTCACATCGTCGTCCGACGCGCGCAGGATGGCGGTCAGTGCACCCTGCTGGGTCACGTCGTTCTGCGCGAGCTTGATGAGCTCGGCGTCCTGATCGGTACCGGCGAAGACGATGATCACGCTCGTGATTTCCGGAGCTGCCTCACCCTGGCTGCCATCGGCAGCAGGGGTGGCCGCGGCGCCGGTGACCAGGCTGCGCGCCTGGCTCACGTACAGCACCCGCTTGTTCTGCAGCACGGTCTTGACCGTGGTCGCGGACTCCAGGCCAGGCACCGCTTCGTAGCGCTGCTGGGTCGGCGGAGCGTTGACCGTCTCGACGGTTGGCTGCACCACGGGGATCTGCTGGTTGAGGACGACGTCGATGTGGTCGCCCGGCAGGATCAGGAAGTCCAGGCCGGTGACCCGGTCCACCTGGAAGGCGATCGCCTTCTCACCGGGGAGCAGGGCACACGAGACACAGATTTGATCAGTGACGGCACCAACCGCCTCTTGGTTGACCTGGCCGCCGCCCGGAATCTCGACGATCGCCTCGCGGCCCGTCAGCTCCGATGGGTCGCTGAACGGTGTGCCAACGACGGCAGTGGGATCGACCTGCTTGGTCTCGACCATGTCAGGGGTGACGGCGTCGCCAATGGCGATGTCCCGCTTGGCCACCACGACTGTGGCCTGCAGGCTCTCTTCCTGCGAGGGCCCGCCCTGCTGGTTGAGGACGAATAGGACGCCCACGAAGGCGAGAACCGCCAGCAGGACGCCGACCAGGATCACCAGACGGTTGGATCGCTTCACGGGGAGCGTCTCCTATCAACTAATGAATTGCGACAAATCGGATACCAATGATTCCGAGCAGCATTGTGACTGCGGTCAACAGTCTACGCATGGCGTCCAGCGTGTTCGACTGGACTTGTGGGCTAGGCGACGGGAGTACTACTCGGGAGTGGCGCTGCCCCGGACCCATCTTTCCGGGCTGACGGTCTGCCCTTTCTCGGCGAAGATTCAGGACCCAGTTGTCGCGTGATGGAGCCGGACCGAGAGCTGCCGGAATGATCAACGCCCCCGGGACAAGCCCGGGGGCGTTGACGCTTGGTCGTGAGGACCTACTGAAGGTTCTCGGCGACGTTGCTGAAGATCTGGCTCACGATCGGACCCAGGAAGAGCAGAGCCACGATCACGATAATCGCGATCAGGGCAAGCAGAAGACCGTACTCAACGAGCGTCTGGCCTTCCTCGTCCTCCCGAGAGAAACGAGCGAGAAAAGTGCTGATGAACTGAAGCATGTGTGGCAGGTACCTCCTTTCCTCAAAGGATTGGGCGAATGCCAGAGTAGGGTCGAGACCGGGCCGATGAATATGACCCGTTCGTCCTACCAGGCCCCCGCCGGCGGCGTACCTTGCGCCAGGGGCATTCCGATGTCAAGGGTCGGATGGGGCCGCGGTTCCGGGAGAAACATGAGAGCCGCGCCTGCTGCTGCGCGGCTCTCATGACCGGAGGAGGAGACCCTGAGAACCGGTAGTGCCGCCGGTCCTCGCCCGATGAAGGCTCTCCTGGATACCCAGGAGAACGTGCCTGCATCGTGTGGCCACCAAAGGTCGGACGAAATGGAACTCCCGTACCGATCCGCCCCGGACCGATGGCCGATGCCGGCTGGAGGCCTAGTCCTCGCAGCTGGACACTCGCTAGGCCAATCGTTCATTGCTGTCGGCAGGGCAACCACCCCCATGAGGAAGTATTGAGGCAAGAGGAACGGTGACGCGACGATGCCCGCCAGTGCCGCGACCGCGGCCGATCCCTTCCATACCATCACGGTGGCGACGGGGATTCCCACGAGGATCCACTGGTTTCCGAAGATCCGGCCCATGCCGAGCGAGAACGATGCATAGGTCAGAGACGCAGACCCGAAGAGTGACACGATCCATGCCTCCGCAAGTCCTGATGCGGCGAGGCCAACGATCTGGACGAGCGTGATCGCTAACGCTGGGAGTCGAATGTCCGGGCGATGAACCACGAGCCAGATCGCGAGCGGAATCTGGACGGGACGCGGCATCAGCAACGTCAGCGCGATGAACCAGAGCGCGCCCGCACGCGAACCGGCGATCGCAAAGGCCGCCGCCACGGCAACGAACGTGAAGACGTTGCCGACAATGAGGTCGACCCAGAAAAATACGCTGAACCCGACCAGCCAAATGATCCAGCCACCGAGGCGACCGAGGAGCGCAACCGTCCCGAGGTGGGCGATCCCAAGCGCGATGGGGCCGCCAGAAACCATGATGCCAACGACGGGTATCAGGAGCGGGGAGTACCGCCACGGGTGGTCATACAGTTGCTGACCCCACGATTGCAGCGGCCACCAGGCCGTCGCCCAGTCTGCGTTGGGCGCCGGTCGGAGCAACAGCAAGAGGATGAGGTTCAGGACGGCATAGCCGGCGAGTAGCCACAGCTCGCGGCGGACCGCAGGGACGGACCCCCCGATCCGTACAGTCATCGCTATGGGTTGCTGGACGTGCCCCGCTCAGGCATAGGCCCTGATGACGGGTCAGTCTTCGGGGAGCTTGATCCAGCCCTGACGCATGGCATACACCACGGCCTGGGTGCGGTCGTTCACGCTCAGCTTGCGGAGGATGGACGACATGTGGTTCTTCACCGTCTGCTCGCTGATGCCCAGGGTGTAGGCGACCTGCTTGTTGGTCATGCCCTGGGCGATGTTGTCGAGGATCTCGACCTCGCGCGGGGACAGCGGCGCAAAGATGGGCTGGGCGTCCGAACCGTAGACCGCCAGCTCGCGGAACTCCTTCAGGACGCGGCTGGCGACGGCCGGCCGGCTGAAGACCTTGTCGTTGATGAGGTATTCGCCGGCACGAACCCGGCGGATGATGGCAACCAGGTCGGTGGGATCGATGTCCTTGAGGACGTAGGCCGCCGCGCCCGCCTTGATGGCGTCGAACAGCTGGTCCTCGTCATCCCCGCTGGCCAGCACGATGACGCCGGTGTGGGGCAGCTCGCGCTTGATGCGCTGGGTGGTTTCGATGCCGTTGGGGGCCGGCAGGGTGAGGTCCATGAGGACCACGTCCGGCGTCAGCTCCTCGACGATGGCGATGGCCTCGCGGCCGCTTCCCGCCTCGCCGACCACGGTCATGTCCGGCTCCAGCTCGAGGATGTTCCGCACGCCTCGTCGGAACAAGGTGTGGGTGTCGACGATGACGATGCGGGTCTTCTCCGACTGCGCTCGCCGATCGCGCCCGGTTCGACGTTCCTTGGCGGCGTCGTCGGCCTGGACCTCTTCGGTTGCAGCCTCTGCTGTCTGGGCTCGTGCCACGTTCTCCTCCTTGACCTTCATCCTGCCCCCGATGCTAGCGGACCGGTTCGGGGAGGCGGAGTAGGATCCGCGTCCCTTCACCCTGCCGCGACTCGATCTGCAGCTCCGACCCCATCAGCTCAGCGCGCTCGCGCATGAACTGCAGGCCGAAGTTGCGGGTGGCGCCCGTTGCCAGGCGCATGACGTCAAACCCCCTGCCGTTGTCGGCGATCACGAGCCGGTTGCCATCCAGGCTGATCCGGACCTCGGTGGCCGCCGCGTGCTTGCGCACGTTCTGCAGGGCTTCCTGGGCAATCCGCAGGACCGATGCCCGGGCCGGCGGGGTCAGGGCGTTGTCGATGCCATCCACGTCGACGCGGACGGCGATGGCGTTCCGGGCCTGGAACTCGGCCGCCGCTTCGCGCAGGGCAGTGCCCAGTCCCACGTCCACGGCCGGCGGTCGCAGCGACGCGATCGTCCCGCGCACCTCTTCCAGGCCGTCGCGCAGCATGCTGCGCAGGAGCGCCAGCTCGGCCCGAGCCTGCGGGGTGGTGGCGGTCCGGGTGCTCGATGCGCGGGGCTCGCTGGCCACGACCCGGTCGAGGTACTCCACCTGGAAGATGGCGTTGGTCAGGACCTGGGCCGGGCCATCGTGGATCTCCTCGGCCAGTCGCTGCCGTTCCTGCTCCTGGGCCTGGATGATGCGCAGGGAGGTGGCCGCCGGCGAGTCGTCGGTCGTGTCGAGGGTGGGCTCGGCCGTCGTCGCGGCCGAGGTCTGGAGGTATCGCACCAGCAGGTCGAGCTGGCGTGCAGCGACCTCCAGCCGCTTGGTGCGGTCCTGCAGCTGGGCCAGCTCGCGGACGAGCGTCTCGTGCTCGGCGTGGAGCGCGTCGCCCGCATCGGTCGCGGTCGCGGTCGTTCCCGCGCGTGAAGCGCCATTGGCGCCGTTCGCTCCGCTGTGGGTGGCCGCTCCGCGCTGGGGGCCGTGCTCCAGGCGAGCCCGGAGCTGCAGCCAGGTGCCGAGTCGGCGGCGGTACAGGGCCCGGGCGCGCTCGGCATGACGATGCAGACGTCGCGCCTCGCGGCCCATGCTTTCGGCAGCCTGGGTCGTGAGTCGGTCAATCTGAACAATGCCGGTGCGATCGGCAGCCTGGGCCACGCGCGTTCCTCCGGGGAGTACCAGGGCCCGACTGGTACCGGACCCGGAAGTCATCCTCTTGGCCCGATGTGCGTGGGGTCAACAGTACTTCGGGACCCGGAAGTACTACTCCGCCGTGCCCGGGGGACTACTCCACCGTGCCTGGGGGCAGGACGCCGAAGATCCGAACGCCATCGGCTTCGAACACCGGGTCACAGGTGAGCCACGTCGCGTGGTTGCCCTGACTGTCGGTCGCCGCGCAGCCGTCCCACAGCCCAAGCGGGTCGATCTCGGCGTCCTCGCTGAGGGTGACGATCACCCACTGCACGTCGTAGGCGCGGACCACCTCCTCGATCACCGGGTACGGATCGAAGGGCGCCGCCACCCCCGGGTTGGCGCTGAGGTGCCACAGGCTGGCCGGATCGCCGTACAGGACGACGTCATGCGTCAGGCCCTCGCGCTCGAGGTACTCCGCCGCCGCGATGTCGCGCTGGTGGGACGACTCCCACAGCTGGTACAGGCTGGCCGAGCCGATAAGCGACAGCACGATCGCCCCGACCAAGGCCGCAATCTCCACGAACCGATGCGTCTGCGGCCGTCGGAGGAAGGCCCACGCCCGGCCGAGGCTGGTCAGGGCGGGGGCGGTGGCCGCCACGGCCATAGGCAGGGCGAAGGGGAGCCAGGCCGCCGCCGAGTGGTAGTACGCGCCATGCGGGGCATGGAAGGTGAAGATGGCGCCCATGGCCGCGAACATCACGACCCAGTAGACGAGGAAAGGCGCGACCGCCGCCCGGCGTCGCTCCCGCCACAGCCCCGCGAAGAAGAAGAATCCGAAGATGCCGCCCAAGAGGACGACCGTCCGCCAGCCGATCTCCCACCAGGCCGCGACCTTGGAGCCGATGATGTTGACCAGGCCCCAGTCGAGGTACGAGGCCAGAGTTGGGTTGGAGCTGATCGAGAACTGCTCGTTGTAGCTCGTGATCCACAGGGTGTGGCCGCCCGCGGACGGGAACGCCGAGCCGAAGGTGGCCAGGTTGCGGGCCAGCCAGGGGGCCATGACGATCACCGCCGCCGAGGCGGCCAGCAGCAGCGTGGCCGCGCCGAGCCGGCGACCGGGTTCGCTGTCCCGCCACGGCCCCCAACCGCGGTCCACGAGCCAGGCGGTGGCCGGGGCGGCAGCCAGGAGCAACCCATCGACCCGGGCCAGGATCGCCACGCCGACAAAGGCACCGGATACCACGAGCCAGGTTCTTGACCTCGCAGGGCGCGTGGCCAGGATCGCGGCCCAGATGGCCATCGCTCCCGCGGCCCCGAAGACGGCGAAGTTGTCGATGGTTGGATACATGATCAGGAGCGGGCCGGCGAACACGGCCAGGGTGCCCGCGATGAGACCGATCCGTCGCGAGCCGTATAGGTCCACGCCCACCCAGTAGGTGAACGGGACCAGGGCCACGCCCAAGACCACGATCGGGATCTGGCCCACCCGCAGGTCGGGTCCCAGGAGGGCCATGGGTATGGCCGCCAGGATCGAGGTGAGCGGCATCCAGTGGCCGTTGCTCGGGACGGGGAGCATGGGGTTGGCCGGCAGCTGCCCACCCACTTCGAGGAACGACCATAGGACCGGGGCGGTGAAGCCGTGGCCGGTCGCGAGCTGCTGGGCGACCATCCCGTAATAGGCTGGATCGGTGTACGGGGGGTAGCCGATCGGGATCGCCGCCACGATGCGCGCGACGAGCGCCGCGACGGTCAGCAGCAGCAGGTCGGAGCCGCGGGGCCGGATCATGGGCGTGGCGCGGGCGACATCGCGGGTGAGTCTAGCCCTGCGTGGGGGGCCGCACGGGTTCCCCAGTCTGCCTACGACCGCGGTACTTCTGGTCGTGGCCATGCTCAGCCGGGCTGCTAGCCTCGCCCCGTGCAGCGATCGCGCCTCGTCTGGGCCGTCCTGATCGGGCTGTACCTGGCGTTGGGCATCGCCGGGGCGGTCTACCTCGCCCCGACCACGGTCCCGGGCCAGGATCTCGTCACCTACCAGCGCGCGGGTGACCTGCTGTGGTCCGGGCAGAACCCGTACACCGGGCAGGCCGGCCTCGGGCAGGAGAACCAGTACCGCTATCCACCGCTGCTGGCCATGGTCATCCCCGTCCTCGGCTGGCCGCCGCTGTGGTACGCGATCCTGGCCGCGGCGACCGCCGCCACGATCTGGCTCTGGTATCGGACCGCGGGCCTTCCCGGCCTGCTCGTCCCGGCCCTCCTGGTGGGCGCCTGGGGCCAGCAGCTCATCAACGGCAATTCGCAGGCCATCGTGGTCTGGCTGCTGGCCATCACCCCGCTGACCGGTCGGCTCGGCCCCGCCGCGCTGGCCCTGGCCACCATGCTGAAGATCCACCCGGTCATCGGTCTGGTCTGGTTCGCCGGCCGGCGCGACTGGCGCGCGTTCGGCATCTACGCCCTGGCCGCAGGTGCCCTGCTGCTCGTCCAGCTGCCGTGGCTGGGGGACTTCGTCCGCTACTACCTGACCGATCCGGCCGCGGCCGAGACCATCCCGGGGATGAGCCTGCGGGCCATCCATCCCGCGGTCTGGGTGGTGGGAATCGTCGTCATGCTGGTGCTTGCCTGGCGATACGCCGAGACCCGCTACGGCTGGCTGCTGAACATCGTTGCCCAGCTCGTGGCCCTGCCCCGCGTGCTCCTCGTCAACCTGGCGCTGCTGCTGGCGGCTCCGCTGCCGCCTCGGCGTCCGGCGTCCGCCACATCGTCCACGCCAGCGCCGACAGCCACGCCGGAATGAGCGGGAACACGATCAGCAGCCACGGGTAGGGGGCCAGCCACCGCGGTCGGCTCCGCAGCACCGGGTCGACGACCACGACGAGCCCCGACAGGTAGTGGATAAAGGTATACGGCCCGAGCAGGATCCCCGAGACGAGCGACAGCCCCAGACCGATGTCGCCGCGGCGCCGCAGCGCCGCGGCGCCCACGACGACCGCCACGGCCACGCCCGCAACGACCCCCGCCGGCCCCAGGACGCCCGAGAAGCCCACGTTGGCGGTGAACGTCCGCTCCAGCGGCTCGCGGAAGGTGCCGATCCACTCGACCCAGCGGTCCACGCCGAACACGGCCATCCCCGCCAGCACGCCGATCCCGAGCGTCGCGAGGGCCGCCACCCCGTCCCGCGGGCGGCGGAACACGAGCCACAGGGCGAGGGGCAGGAGATGGGGCTTGGGGGCCAGGAGCAGCAGCAGGCCGAACGCGACGCCGCCGATCCCGTCCCGACGGGCGAGAAGGACGGCCAGCACGGTCGACCGTGAAGACGCTGACGTTGCCCAGCGCCAGGTCGTGCCAGATCGGTGGGAAGAACAGGACCATGCCGGCCACCAGCCATCGGGCCTCCCCGGTCCACCGTCGTCCCAGCGCCACGGCCACGACCGCCACGACGACGGCCTTGATCGCAAACCAGGCCCAGACCGCCGCCGTCTGAGACAGCCCCGCAAGCGGCGCGAACAGGGCCGCGGCCCACGGGGAGTAGCGGAACGTGTAGGTATCGGTCCAGGCGTACAGGCTGGACGGGTCGTCGAGCAGCCGCTGCCCGGCCTGCTGGTAGCAGCACGTGAAGTCGATCGCAAAGTCGCCGCGGACCGCGATGTACACGATCACCGCATCGGCCAGGAGGAACGCGACCGCCGCGAGGATGATCAGGCTGCCGTTCGACAGCCACGCGCGACGCAGGGTTTCGGCCGTGGATCGGGTCACCCGGCCATGCTGACACGGCCGCCATCGGTCGGACACCGCCCCACGCGGACCGCCCCGCGATCGGTACCTTCAGGTCATCCCGGTGCGCGGAGGCACCGACTAGACTCGCCCGCGTGTTGCGGCTCCCCTCGACGGCCACCGTCTTCGCGGCCGGGTTGGCCGGGGTCATGGTGGTCATCGTCCTGGCCAAGGGCCTGACCGATCCCGACTTCTTCACCCACGTGCGGACCGGGCAGCTGATCGTCGACACGGGCCAGATCCCGACCACCGATCCGTTCTCGTTCACCTGGAACGGCCAGCCGTGGACCCTGCACGAGTGGCTGAGCGAGGTCCTCATGTACCTCCTCATCAGCTCGGTGGGCGCCCTGGCGTCACTCATCCTGTTCGGGCTCATCCCGGGCACCTTGCTGGCGGTCCTCGCCTTCGCCCTCATCCGGCGCGGCGTCCCGCTGCGACCGGTGGCCGTGGCCTGCGTCCTCTCGGCGTGGGTCTTCATCCCGTACGTGACGATCCGCCCGCAGGCCATCAGCTGGCTGTTCATGGCCATCCTGCTCGTCTTCCTGTGGGGTCTCGGGCCGGAGCGCCCGCGCCGGGCCCTGTGGCTGATCCCGCTCTTCGTCCTGTGGGCCAACGTTCACGGCCTATGGGTGATCGGGCTGGGGGTTGTGTTCCTGTATGGCCTCTTCACGCTGGCCGGTCGCACACCGATGGCCGCGCCCGAGGCCCGCCGCTGGATGGCCGCCGCGTTCGTCGGCTGCCTGTTCGCGGTGATGCTCACGCCCGCCGGGCCGGCCGGGATCCTGTACCCGCTGCGCTACATCGACTCGGGCGACTGGGGGCTGGCGAACATCCACGAGTGGCAGTCGCCCGACTTCCACAGCGCGGCCCACCTGGGGCTCCTCACCCTGATCGTGACCCTCCTGGCCGTGGGCCTGTGGAACTCGACGCCTGGCTGGATGGGGGTCCTGGCCATGGGCGGGGTGGTGCTGAGCCTCGTCAGCCTGCGGAACGCCCCGCTGTTGGCGGTCTGGGCGGTCCCGGTCATCGCCACTTCGCTCGCGGCCCGCTGGCCTGCCCGCCTTACCCCGCGCCCGGTACCCGAACGGCAGGTCCGGACGCGACGGGTCATGGAGATCGCCACCGCCCTGGTAGTGGTGGTGGGCAGCGCCATCTTCGTCCTGCCCCAGACGCCGGCGGTCCACTTGGAGGAGTCCATTACCCACGTCTTCCCGGTCGCGTCGCTGGACATCGTCCTGGAGCACGACCCCAACGCCCGGGTCCTGGCCGAATACGGCTGGGGCGGCTATGTCATCTACGCCGGCTTCGACGATGGCGCCCGGGTCTTCGTGGACGGCCGCAACGACATGTACGACCAGTCCATCCTCGAGGACTACAGCGCTATCCGCTCCGCGGACCCGGGCTGGCAAGAACTGCTCGACTCGTACGACGTGGATGCGATGATCTGGCCGCCTGACGTCGTGCTGACCCGCGGCCTGCTGGACCAGCCGATGCCGAGCGGCACG
The DNA here is from genome assembly GCA_963816215.1 of uncultured Chloroflexia bacterium. Lineage (GTDB taxonomy): Bacteria > Chloroflexota > Limnocylindria > QHBO01 > QHBO01 > DASTEQ01. The sequence goes on from CAWFKB010000011.1 coordinate 104,073, forward strand.
CAGTGGTGCGAGGCGTACCGCGACGACACCCAGGTCCTCTACCTGCCCGAATGCCCCGTTTCGCCGTGACGACCGGGGTCTGGCTGGCGGGCGTTGCGCTTGCCGGACTCGCGGTCCGAGCCATCCCGGTCGCGCTCGCCGACTTCCCGGTCAACGACGGGGGCCTGTTCGTGGCCATGACCCGGGCCATCGAAGACGCGGGCTGGGGCTTGCCTCCAACAGTCAGCTGGAACGGAAGCGAGCTCCCATTCGCCTATCCGCCCCTGGGCTTCTACCTGTCCGGAGGGATCTCGTCGCTGTTCGGATTCGACCTGACCGATGTCTTCCGCTGGCTTCCGCTCGTCGCCAGCGCGCTGGTCGTGCCGGCCGTCTTCCTGCTCGCGCGGGCGCTCCTGCGCTCCGACCTGGGGGCGCTGATCGCGGCGCTGGCCTACGCGCTCGCCCCAGCCTCCTACGTGTGGCTCGTCCAGGGTGGCGGTGTCACCCGGTCGCCCGGGATGGTGCTGGCGGTCCTCACCATCTGGCAGGTCGTACGCCTGGTGCGGACCCCGGGACGGCGAACGGCCATCATCGTGGGCGTCCTGGCCGGTCTCACCGCCCTGGTCCACCCCGGAGCTGCCATCTTCGTGGGGGTGAGCTCCGTCCTCATCTGGCTGTTCGAAGGACGGAGCGCGGCCTCGCTGCGGAGCGCGGCCATCTCGGTGGCGATTGCCATGCTCGTTGCCGCGCCGTGGCTCGCGATCACCATCAGTCGCCACGGTCTCGATGTGCTCCTGCGCGTGCCGAGCAACGGCCCAGAACCGGCCGCCGCCCTGCTGGCCGTCCTGGCCGGCCGGGTGACCGGGACCGCGTCCTTCGATCCGCTGGCCATCGCCGGCGTGGTGGTGGCCATCGTGTGGCTGGTCAGGCGCCAGTTCCTGCTGCCCATCTGGTTCGGCGTGGCGACGCTGCTCTCCTATCAGTACGGGATGGTCCCGTTCGCGCTGCTCATCGGTTCCGCGGCGGTGTACCTCGCCGCTCGGCTGACCACGGCGCCTGCTCGCGCGGCGCGGAGGGCTCCGCTGGTCAGCCTTGGGATCCTGGCGGTGGCGTTGGTCGTTGAGGCCGGCGCATCGGTCCAGGCCGTGCAGAATCCCGGTGCGCCCCTGCATGCGCTCGACCCCGAGCGCCGGGAGGCCATGGCGTGGGTGGACGCCAACCTGGAATCGGAGGCAACACTGGCGGTGATCACGGACGCCGTGTGGTCCGGAGATCCTGACTCCGAGTGGTTCCCGCTCCTCGCGGCGCGCCGCTCGGTGGCCACCGTCCAGGGCTCGGAATGGCTGGGCGAGGCGGCCTTTGACGAGCAGGTCACCGCCAACCGGGCGCTGCAGGGCTGCGTCGATCCGGCATCGGTCAGCTGCGTGGAGGACTGGCTGGCGGAGTGGGGCGCGGATTACCTCTACCTGCCCAAGGGCCCGCTTCGAGGGCCGGGCGGACCGGAGGACTGCTGTGCAGACCTGCGCCACCTCCTCACCGATGCCGAAGCCTTTGTGCCGGTGTACGACGGACCGGGGGCCACGATCCTCGCTTGGACCGCCCCGTGAGCGGCCGCCGAGTCGCCGTCCTGGGCGCGGGCGCGCTGGGTCTCACGGCCGCGCTGCGGCTGGCGCAGGGCGGCGACCAGGTGACGGTCCTGGAACGCGAGGCGGTGCCCGGCGGCCTGGCTGGGGGCTTCCAGCCGGCCGGACCCGAAGGGCCGTGGCTCGAGAAGTTCTATCACCACCTATTCCAGAGCGACAGGAACGCAATTCGGCTCATCGAGGAGCTGGGGCTTGGCGACGACCTGAAATGGCACCGTCCGCGAACGGTCGTGTTGCACCGGGGCGCGCTCCACCAGCTGGATTCGCCGCTCTCGCTGGTTCGCTTCGCGCCGCTCTCGCTTGGCGGTCGGTTTCGGATGGGCATGGCCCTGTTCTATCTGAAGCGGATGGACTCGCCCGAACGGCTGGAAGGCGCCCGGGCCATGCCCTGGATTCGCGGCCAGATGGGGGACGCCGCGGCAGACATCATCTGGGAGCCGCTCCTGCGCGGGAAGTTCGGCTCGGCCGCCGAGACCATCGGCCTCCCCTGGTTCTGGGCCCGAGTCCATGACCGCACCTCCAAGCTCGGGCTACCTGGGCGGTGGGTTCCAGCGCCTCTACGAGGCCCTGGCGGAGCGCGGTGATCGCGGCCGGCGGCGAGGTCCACCTGGGGCGCCAGGTGAGCCGCATCGAGTCCAGCCGCAATCACCTCGTCGTCGCCCACGCGGCCACCGGCGCTGCGGATGCCACCGAGGAGCAGTTCGACCTGGTCGTGTCCACCCTTCCCACCCGGCTCACCGCCGAGCTGACCCCCGCCATGCCGCGTTCCTGGCGCGACCAGCACGACCCGGGGCCGGCCCTGGGGGCCCACTGCCTGATCCTGGCCCTGGACCGACCGCTGACCGATGCCTACTGGATCAACGTCAACGACCCCGGCTACCCCTTCCTGGCCCTGGTCGAGCACACGAACATGCGCACGCCCGCGGAGTACGACGGCCAGCACCTGGTCTATCTGGGGAGCTACCGGAAGATGGACGACCCGGTTCTCACGACCGATCCGCAGACCCTGCTGGACCAGTGGCTGCCCGACCTCCAGCGCATCAACCCTGACCTGGACCGATCCTGGATCACGCGCGTCTGGGGCTTCTCCGCGCCGTACGCCCAACCGATCGTGACCGTGGACTACCCCAAGCGTATTCCGCCCTTCCACACGCCGGTGTCGGGGCTGTGGGTGGCCAACATGTTCCAGGTCTACCCCCACGACCGGGGCCAGAACTACTCCATCGAGCTCGCCGAGCGCCTGGTCAAGGCCATGGCCTGATGCGAGGCAGCCGGGGACTCGTGACCGCGGCGGCGCTGGTGTTCGTGGCCTGCTCGGGGCCTGGATCGCCATCGGTCAGTCCGTTTCCCACCATCGCGAACCCACCCTTTGGGACCCCCGTGCCAGGGCAGCCAATCGAGGTCTTCGCGGCGGGGGACATCGCGGGTTGTGACACGACCGGAGACGAGGCCACCGCCGATCTGCTCGATCAGCTGGTCGAGCCGGCCGGAATCGTGCTGGCGCTGGGCGACCTGGCCTACCCCGATGGCTCCACCGAGAACTTCGCGGATTGCTACGACCCGACCTGGGGTCGCTGGCGAGAGCAGACGCTCCCGACACCCGGCAACCACGAATACCACCAGCGCGGCGCCGCACCCTACTTCGCATACTTCGGGGCCGTCGCTGGCCTCCCCAACGAGGGCTTCATGGCATGGGACCTCGGATCCTGGGTCATCCTGAGCCTCAACGCGAACTGCCGCGAGGCCGGCGGCTGCGACAGCGCGGCGCCCCAGGCCGTCTTCACCGCCGAGATCATCGACGGGGCAGCCCAGGGCAATCCGCCCAGGTGCGTCCTCGCGATGTGGCACCAGCCCGCGCTGGAGCTCCGGGGGCGAGCACGGGTCCGACGACCGAACCCAGGCCCTATGGCAGACGCTGGCCCTGGGCGGCGCGGACATCGTCCTGTCCGGGCACGACCACGACTACGAGCGCTTCGTCCCGATGGATGGCGAGGGCCAACCGACGCCGGGCGGTCTCGTCCAGTTCGTGGTGGGAACCGGCGGTCGGTCGCACCACGAGTTCGGAGACATCCTCCCCACCAGCGCGGTCCACGACAACTCGACGTTCGGCGTGCTCCACCTGACGCTGCGCACCGGTGGCTACGACTGGGAGTTCGTGCCCACCACCCCCGGCGGGTTCACGGACTCGGGCTCGGCCAGCTGCTGACCGGAAGGGCGAGGAGACACCGCCTCGCGCGCGCCGACCGCCCACTGGCGCCACGGAATGCCCGGCCAGCACGAACCCAATGCCGACGATCAGCGTCGGCAGGTAGTGATGCCAGATGTTGGGGATGAGGGTGACCCCGGCGATGATGGCCAGGCCGATCGCGGGAAGGCCTCGCGCGGGAATCGCGAGCAGGACGACGGCGATGAGGGTCGCACCCCAGGCGGGCCACCAGTCCAGCTCGCTGAGCGCCGTCGTCCAGAGCACCGCGTTGTCCGTTTCCCACCGGCACCACCAGCCGAAGCGCGTCGACCATGGACGGAATCACGTCGAGGCCCAACCAGAGCACCGGCAGCACGGTGAGGATCGCCGGCGGTCGCCACCGACCAGGATGCCGAGCCCCAGTTTCGCTCGCGGATCAGCGGGACCAGGAGAACGACCGGCCAGATCTTGGTGGCGATGGCCAGCGCCCAGGAGGACGACCCGCCGCCGTCCGGTGCTCGCGCTGGTTCGCGAGCGCGAAGCCCACCACCAGGGCAGAGGACCAGGCTGTTCATGTTTCCCAGCAGGATGGTTGGCCGGTACCACACGAACAGGGAATAGAGCGCCAGCCCGAATCCGGTCCACGCCCAGGCCTGCGGCACCCGGATGAGTCCAGAGCGCCATCCACCAGGCGGAGGCCATCAGACAGGGCGCCTCCGGCGACCCAGACGATGCCGGCCGTCTCGTCGGGCAGGGCCAGGAACGGGAACGCCCAGACGGCGGAGAACGGAGGGTAGTTGTAGGTCGTGACTGGCAGCGGCCACCCGGGAAACTCAGAGCGCCACCCGATAGAGATCTCCGTCCGGCGAGGTCCTTGGCGCTGGCGGCGTAGACGTGCCAGTCGTAGAGCCACACGAGGTGCGGCGTCGGGTCGATCGCAACGGTCCAGATCATCCCGACGGTGAAGAAGACGACCCACACCCAGCTCGCGATCCCGACCGCGGCGACGACGCCGCGGACCAGCGGCCGGGAGCGGCGCGGCGCGGCGAGAGCCGCGTTGTGGGGCTGACGGGGAGGGCGTCGATCTGACATGCGGCGGATAGGCTATCAGCCAGTTTCCCGGTCGCAGATCGAGACTTTGGTAAGGCGGTCCGGCAGGCTCAAGTCAGTCCCGATCTGGTTCGAGTCCGGGAGGGAGCTCGTCGAATCGGCCACCGGTACGGGCACCGCCAGCGGAATATCCCCGCCCGATCTCTGGTAGCGCTCACGAGCCTTCACCAGCCCACGCACGATGCGTCCGCGTTCCAGCACGAGGCCAACGATCGGGATAAGCGGAAGCCAGTAGCCCAGACTTGCCCAGTGGGCAAAGAACAGGAACACGGCGAACACGGCGGAGCCGGCGAGTACCGCGCCTTCCCATGAGTGCACAAACAGCCCAAGGAGGGCGAGTGGCACGGCGAGCCAGCGTAGGGGCGGCACATTGAGCGCCATTTCAGATACCCGGTGTACCGATGCCGCCAGTTCGGCACTGCGCAGGAACGCCGCCGGACCGCCCCACCACAGGAACAGCGGGCTCCACAGGACTGCGGTGCCGCCGATGAGCACCACAGCAGTCGACAGTCCGCCGTAACCGATGGCTGGGAGGAACCAAGCAAAGGCGTAGGGTTTGAGCGCGGCTGCCACGGCGAGGAGTGCGGCCCCCACCACCGGCCGCGACCGCATCGCGACGGTCGCCAGGAGCAGAATCAGTGCCGGCGAGTAGTCGTTCACACCTGACGTATTCATCTGCACTGAGATGGATAGCGAGCCGAAGACCGCGAGCGTCAGCCAGGCCCGCTGCCACCACAACACAAGGAGGACCCCGACGGACGCCGCGAGCTCGATGTCTGGCCCGGGAGCCCACCAGAGCAGCGCAAGAGGTCCATACGGGAACGGAGCGCCCGGCGGAATCGTCTCGGCGTAGCCGATCCCATACGGCCCACCGCCGTCGAGCACGCGCTCAAGCGCGGCTTGGCTCACCAGAATCTGGTCAGCCTGACCAACGTGGAACCACATGATCCGCAGCACGAGGCTCGCGCCTACCAGCAATATCGCCGCGAATGCCTCCCGGCGACGCAGCCCTAGCGCGGCGCCAACGAGCAGCACCACCAGTCCGAGCATGATCAGCTGCGGGAGACCGACCCCCCGCACGGGTAGACCTTCTATGGTCAGCGCAGCGAAAGCCACGACCGCGACCGTCATTCGCCCAGGCCGCAGCGCGGATAGCGTGCGCTCGATTGCTGTTCCCTCCCTCAACAGTGCCAGTCGGATCACGCCCTGAGGGGCGTGCTCCGAACGGAAATAAGCGGCCGATAGGCTAACAGGCGTTTCCAAGCGAGCCAACTCCGAAGAAAGGCCGTCTCTTTCACCAACGGGATGGTGCGCGCGGACCTACCAGGCAGCGGCGCAGACCTGGTGCGTAGCGACTGCGAGGTCTACGGCTGGGCGTTCATCCCCGTCACTGCCGTCGGATTCACCGGCTCGGCCGTCGACGGTCGCTCGGCAACCCACAGCGCCGCCGACCCCGCCAGCAGGGCCAGGGAGCTGGTCCACACGTTGGGCAGGGCCAGCATCACGCCGATGGGCAACAGCCAGGCCCAGTTCTTCCAGCCCGCGACCGCGACCACGACCAGCGCGATCGGCAGGCGCACGGCGAGGGGCAGGGGAATGACCTGGATCCGTGGTGTCGCGCCCGACGTTGCCGGTCAGCAGGTTGATCCACTCTCGCCACAGGTCGGGCACGGTCAGGACCGATACGGCCACGATGGCGGCCGTCACCCCCAGCGCGATCCCGAACCGGCGCCACTCCCCGCGCACCGCGTGCCACACCACCCCGATCCCGGGCGTGACCTTGGTGAGGAAGGCGAACGCCCAGGCGCCTGCTCCCCAGGGTCGTGCCCGGAGCGCGAGGAACACCATCCCGGCCAGGAAGACGTGGATGTTGCCCCGCAGGATGTCGTCGATCGACCCCGGGGAAGGCCAGCATCCACGGCACCCGCATCCAGAACAGGATCCCGATCGCAAGGCCGGTCCACAGGGCCGCGAACAGCTCCCAGGGGAGCAGGGTGAGCGGGTAGATGATCTGGGCGAAGGCCGGGGAGTAGACGTACGCCTCGTAGTCCAGCCACGGAATGTCGTACAGGCCGCCGGACCACGCGTTCCAGATCCCGTACGCGTCGAACATCGGTCCGTAGGACGGCACGGGCTCGGCGTAGGGGACCAGGCGCAACCAGACCGCGGCGATGTAGGCCAGCCCGGCAATGGTCAGCGCGTGCCGGACGGCGTCCCAGCGGGTGAACGTCACGGGAAGAGGTCGGGGTCCTGGTTGATCACGATCCGCGGCTGGCTCATCGGTCCTCCCAAGGGGTAGTCGAGGATCGGCAGCTTGAGGCCGGCCATCTTGAACGCGCCCACGAGCAGGATGACGACCAGTGCGACGGCCAGCAGGAAGCGCATGACGGCGGCAGCCTACTCCGCCGTGGGCGCCCGGGGCCACGCTTCCGATGGTCCTACTCGCCACCCGAGTTGTATTGACAACCGTATTGTGTACCGTACAGTAGACCGTCATGAAGACCGTTGCCATCACGGAACTCCGGAAGCGCATCTCGGACGTCATCGAAGAGGTCAACGACGGCGAAGAACCTACCGTCGTGTTCCAGCGCTCACGGAAGGCCGCCTACATCGTGAGCCCCCGGATGTACGAGCAGGATCAGGACGAGCTGCGCAGCCTGCGCCGCCGGGTGTTTCTGGCCGAGGTCCACGACGCCGAGGCCGAGATCGCCGCGGGACGGGCGCATCGGTACGACGCCGTGGAGGACCTTCTGGACGATCTGCGGCCCTAGCGTTCAACCTGCGTGCGCCTGTTTGCCACGAGCCGTTTCCTGCGCAAGGCGCGGAGGCTGAGGGAACCCCAAGCGTCGATGCTGCGGGCCGCGGTGCAGCGATTCGCCATCAATCCACGCGACCCACTTCTACACACCCACAAGCTCAAAGGTGATCTCGTCGGGTATTGGGCGTTCACGGTTGACGACGATCTCCGCGTCCTCGTCCGGTGGGAGAAGGAGGAGGCGTACCTCGTCAATCTGGGCTCGCACGACCAGGTGTACTGAGGACGTCGCGCCGTGGACCGATCCGCCGAAGCCGCCATCGCCCTCGCGCCCTCGCACCGTCGCCGGAAGCGCCCCCGCGTGGCGCAGCTCCTGGCCACCGCCGGGCTGGGCGGGGCGCAGGAGAGCGCCATCTCGCTTCTGCTCCACCTGGACCGATCCCGGTTCGAGGTGGAAGCCATCTGCCTGACCGATGGCGCCGCGGTGCGGCGCCTTCGGGGGCTTGGCATTCCGGTCACCGTGATCGATGGCGAAGACCGAGAGGCAACGGCCGGCCTTGCCGCTTACCTGCGCCATGGGGAGATCGACCTGCTCCACGCCCACCTGTTCCGGGCTGAGCTCGTAGGTGCGGCGGCCGCCCGGCGCGTCGGGACTGCGGTGGTCGTGGCCACCGTCCATTCGAGCCGCGTCCGATCCGACGCGGACATCGCCGCCCTGGCCGCCGCGACACCTACGTTCGATCGGCTCATCGCGCCGACGGCGTCCATCGCGGCCAAGGTGCGGCGCGAAGGTCGGGGAGCGGCCGAGATCACGGTCATTCCCAACGGGGTGGACGTGGAGAAGTTCGCGACCGCCCGCGGTCGAGGCATGACCACGCGGAATCGGCTGGGCATCCCGGCAGACGCATTCCTCCTCGGCGTCGTCGCGCGACTCGAGCCGGAGAAAGGTCACGCGGTGCTCATCCGTGCCTTCCCGGCCATCCTGGCCACAGTTCCAACGGCATGGCTGCTCCTGGTGGGCGATGGCTCCCAGGCGGATGACCTCCAGGCCCAGGTTCGCGCGCTTCCCTCCGCGGCGCGCCATCGGGTGGTGTTCGGTGGTCCGCGTCGTGACGTGGCCTCGGTCATGGCCGCGCTGGACATTGCCGTCTTCCCGTCATTGCGCGAAGCGCAGGGTCTCGCCGTCCTGGAGGCCATGGCCGCCGGTTGCCCGGTCGTCGCGTCGGCCGTCGGCGGGATTCCCGAAACCATCCGCGACGGCGTGGACGGCGTTCTCGTTCCGCCCGGCCAGCCGGTGCCTCTCGAGGTGGCGATCGTCCGCCTGGCCCACCATCCCGGCCTGCGCCGTCGCCTGGCGGCTGCCGGTCATCGCCGGGTGACCGATGCCTTCAGCGCGGCCGCATCGGTCAGGAAGGTGGAATCGGTCTACCTCGAGGAGCTGACCCGAGCCGGGATCGTTGCCCCCCTCCCGACGACGCCGCCCGCCAAGAAACGCGCCGGGTAGACCCGCCACGCTAGAGTCGTCAAGTGCTGCGTGTCGGTTCGGTCGTCATTCGGGTCGATGACCTCGAGCGCCAGAAGCGGTTCTGGATGGCCGCCCTGGACTACGTCCCACGCGAGGGCGACGACGACACATTTGCCCTGCTCCAACCCCGGGACGGCGTCGGCCCCAACGTCTCCCTCGACAAGTGGCACGCCCCGCTCCAGATCCCGCCGCGCATTCACCTGGACCTGTACACCGAGGACCAGGCAGGGGAGGTCCAGCGCCTGCTCGGGCTGGGCGCCACCGAGGTCGCGTGGGCCAAACGCCCGCCCGATGCCGACTTCGTGATCCTGGCCGATCCCGAGGGCAACCGCTTCTGCGTGATCGACACCACCTGGACTCCTCCCGACGAGACGGGCACCGAACCGGCTTGACAGGCCGCGGGGGATCGGGTATCTATAACGCGTACCTTCTAGAACAGGACGGTTATAGAGATGATGGACCCCCAGTTGGACGCGGTGTTCAGCGCCCTATCGGACCCGACGCGGCGGGCGATCCTGTCGCGGCTGACCGAGGGCGACGCCAACGTCGCTGAGCTGGCGGCTCCATTCAGCGTCTCGCAGCCGGCCATCTCGCGGCACTTGAAAGTCCTTGAGCAGGCCGGTCTCATCACCCGCAGCCGCCGGGCCACGGCCCGGCTCAGCCACCTGGAAGCCGAGCCCCTGCGCGAGGCGACCGTCTGGCTGGCCGACTACCGCGAGTTCTGGGAAGAGAGCTACGCCCGCCTGGACGAGCTGCTGGCTCGCCTCCAGGACGAAGCAGACGCTACCCGCTGACCGATTCGCCCCCAAACCCCGAAAGGAGCACTCCCGTGGCCACCACCCAGTTCGACGTCCCCGAGGGCCTGCCCTACGTCGACTACACCCGCGAGTTCGACGCCCCGGTCGACCTCGTCCACCGCGCCTACACCGACCCCGAGTTGATCCCCCAGTGGCTCGGTCCCAAGGGATTCACGATGGACCTCCAGAAGTGGGAGGCGCGGGACGGCGGCTCGTGGCGCTACGTCCAGACCGATCCCGATGGGGGCACGTGGGGCTTCCATGGCGTCTTCCACGGCCCGCAGACGGCCGCCCAGATGATCCAGACCTTCGAGTTTGAGGGTGTCCCCGGCCACGTCTCGATCTCCGAGCTGAAGATCGAGGACCTGGGCAACGGCCGCAGCCGGGCCACGACCCACGTCGTGTTCATGTCCCTCGAGGACCGCGACGGGATGGTCCAGAGCGGGATGGAGTTTGGCGTGGTCCAGGGCTTCGAGCGCCTGGACGAGCTGGTCGCCTCCCTGGCCCCGGTCGCGTGAGTGCCAGCAGACCGATGACCAGACCGCTTCAGTACAAGCTCGAGGTCGTGGTCTTGCCCGTGTCGGACGTTGACCGGGCCAAGGCCTTCTACGTCGACCAGGCGGGCTTCAACCTCGACGTCGACCACGTGAACGGCGACTTCCGGGTCGTCCAGCTCACGCCCAACGGCTCGGCCTGCTCGGTCACGATCGGCACCGGACTCGCCGAGATGCCACCCGGATCGGTCAAAGGCCTCCAGCTGGTGGTGGCCGACGTCGAGGAGGCCCGGGCCGACCTCGCCTCGCGCGGGGTGGAGGTCACCCCCGTACGGCACCACACCGGCACCGGCTGGGCTGATGGCCCGGGCGGCGACTGGAACTCGTTCATCTTCTTCAGCGATCCCGATGGGAACGCCTGGACGGTCCAGGAGGCGCCGACAATGCGCGAAGCGGATGGCCAGACCGCTGGGCAGACCGATGCCTGACGTGGCCGAAGATCCGACCGCGCGGATCGACGCCCACCTGGCGTCGCTCCCCGCCGACCAGCGCGACGCCCTCCAGGCGCTCCGGGAAACGATTGCCGCCGCCGCTCCGGAGGCGGTGGAGGCCATCAGCTACGGGTTGCCCGCCTTCAAGTACCGCGGCCGCGGCCTGCTCTGGTACGAGGCGTTCACGAAGCACTGCTCCCTGTTCCCGGGAGCCAGCGTCCACAACTACGCCGCCGAGCTGGAGGGCTACACCATCGCCAAGGGGACGGTCCAGTTCACGCCGGCCCACCCCCTGCCGCCCGAACTGGTGACGCGCATGGTTCGGGACAAGATGGCCGCCATCGATGCCATGCTGGAAGCCAGGAAGAAGGGCTAGCCCCGTCAGCGACTCCGTCGTTCGTCGTAGCCGTGTTGACCGATGAGCGGGACGAAGATCACCGGCTCCATGGGCTGCTCGGTCCACTCGTTGCCCTGCCGCTCCACGAGCGTCAGCCATTGGCTCTCGCGGCCGCCGATGGGGATCACCAGCCGCCCGCCATCGGGCTGTAGCTGTTCCCGCAGGGGAGCGGGGACCGACGGTCCGGCGGCCGTCACCAGGATCGCGTCGTAGGGCGCGCCAGGAGGCCAGCCGGCCGACCCGTCTCCCACCTCGGTCAGCACGCTGTCGTACCCCGCGCCGTCCAGGTTGGCCCGCGCCTGGGCGCTGAGATCCGGGTCCCGCTCCACCGACACCACGGACGCCCCCAGCTCGGCCAGGACCGCGGCCTGGTAGCCACTCCCCGTTCCGACCTCCAGGACCCGGGCTCCGAGCCAGCCGCCGGTGGGCCGGGCCATCTGCGTCATCAGGGCGACCACGAACGGCTGCGAGATGGTCTGGCCGTGCTTCAGGGGCAGGGCCCGGTCGTCGTAGGCATAGGCCGAGTCCACGAACCGGTGTCGCGGCACGCGGCGCATGGCGTTGAGGACTTCCGGATCGCGAACCCCCCGCTGCTCCAGCTGCTCGCGCACCATGCGCGATCGCGCCTTGGCGGTCGGATCGGTCTTGGAGGTATCGGACGCGTCGTCGCCATCCGGATCACGCCACGGAACCCACCACCAACCTCGCCTGCGCGACATCGGCCGATTGTGCGCCCATTCCGGCGCGGTTCAGGGAATCGGGCGTTCCCACCCCGGCGGCTCAGGGGGAGCGGCAGCCCGCGGTTCCTCAAGGCCTGAGGTTGGAGGCGTCATGGCGGCCCGCCAGTTCCCGAGCCAGATGGTGACCGCCGATGCGACGAGGAAGGCCACCAGCAGCCCCGCAGCACCAAGCGCCACGGTTCCGTATCCGCCGCTGGCGAGGTCCAGGAATGAATACGGATACCAGCCATCGGCCGCCCCTCGGACGAGCGTGAATGCGAGCCAGGCGACGGGGTAGATGAGCCAGCGCAGCGCATCGGTGTAGCGCAGCCGGGTCGCGGGGGGGAACAGGATCCAGTCGATGACCACGACCACGGGGAAGATCTTGTGGAGGAGGAGGTCGACCCCCGGCAACTCAAGGGACGCGGTTAGCTCCGACAGGAAGAGGAGGACCACGAAGAATGTGACCATGAGGTACGCGGTCGAGGCACCGCGGAAGAGGTCCAGGAGCCGGCTCGGCGGCGCGTTGCGCCGGCGGAAGGCCCAGAAGAGGACGACTGCCCCGATCAAGTAGGCCTGGATGCTGAAGTAGGCGTAGTAGCGACTCGGGTCCCAGTCACCCTCCTGGGCAAGGGCGGCCGCACTCGACTGGACGATGATCGCGAGGACGACTGCGATGGCCATGACCAGCCGAACGACGTTCCACAGGGTCCTTCCCATGACCCCATCCTAGGGGCCTCGATCACCGAGGGGAAGAGGCTCGCCACTCCGAGGCCAGGATTCCGTAGTACAGGGTGTCCCACCACTCGCCCCGCACGTTCTCGCGTTCGCGGAAGTCGCCTTCGCGGCGCATGCCGAGCCGCTCCATGACCCGGACCGAGGGCACGTTCCGCGCGTCGCAGATGGCCATCATCCGGTGCAGGCCGAGATCCTCGAATCCCAGGCGCAGCATCTCGGCCGCGGCCTCAGTGGCGTAGCCCTGTCCTTGGTAGTCCGGGTGCAGAACCCAGCCCATCTCCGCTTCCTCGTCGCGGCGGCTGATGATCTCCACGTTGACGTCACCGATGACCGCGCCGGTCGCGCGGAGCACGACTGCCAGGCGCACTGCGCCGTGTCGGTCGTCAATCCGCCGCATTCGGCTCAGTTTCCGCAGCTTGACCACGGCGTCCTCCCGCGTCGCGGGCACCCAGATCAGGAAGCGGCTGACATCGGGCCGACCGTGCATCTCGTAGAACGCGTCCACGTCCCCCGCCGTCCAGGGACGGAGGAGCAGCCGCTCGGTGAGGAGCGGATACGCGGGGCGCAGGGTCAGACCAGGCCGCGTGCCCAGAGAAGCGTCAGGTCAGGACTGGGCGGAAGCGGCGGTGCGTTTCCGGGGCGCCGGAGCGTCGGCCGGACCGGCGCCGTCGTCGGCACCGTCGTCGGCGCCGAGCGGATCGGGGCCAGACTCGTACGCGCCCAGGGTGGCGGTATCCAGCAGCTCGTTGAACAATCGATCCGCGCGGACGCGGAGGAGCTTGCGCGTGGCGCGGCCGCTGCGGGGCGCGAGCAGCACGCCTACGACCAGGCCCACGAAGAAGAAGCGGATTGCGATTTTCACGCGGCTGAACATGCAGCAACCTCGGCGATGTCGGAGGACGAGGATACCACCGGCCCTCAGGGAGTTGGCGCGAGCCCTCAGTTGCCGCCGGGTTCGTCCACCTCTGCCATAGGCCCTGCTGCGCCAAACCCCCCGACAGAGCAGGACCCTCCCGTCCGCGAGCAGGAGAAGCGCGGCAACCTCTAGGGCGCGAACTCGATGCTGGCCAGAATGGTTTCCGCTGACTCGGCGAAGGCAGGCTCTTCCCCGCGAACGAAGACTCCCAATGTCGTGCCGTCGCCACCGTCCAGGATGACGAAGCTCATCGCTCCACCACCGAGGCCGCCGGTGGACGGTATGCCATCTGACCAATGCACGACGTAGATCGGCATGCCGGTGGGAACGCCGGGCTCGGCGACCGAGCACGGCGGGGCGTCGTCCCGTAGGGCGACATCGACCGACCATCCGGCCAAGCCGCCAATGTTGGTTGGCGTCGCGGAAGCACGCTGAGCGCTGGATTGCTGGTCAGGTAGGCGAGCAGGTCCGATGCGGCATGCGGCCGCTCCCATTGGGGCGACTGCTGACAAAGCTCGTCGTTGAGGACGGGTGGGTACAGGTCGCTGAGGATTTCGATGTTGTTGGCACCATCTCCGCTGGCCGTCCAGGTGAGAACGAATGCGCTCTGTTCGTCGGCGTCGATGTGCCATCCCGTTGGGAGCGTGTACGCGAAGGCCGGCTGAAATCCCGCGGACACATGGGCACCAGCGGAGCTTTCAGCGGGGCTCGCTGAGGACGTGGCGTCTGGCGACGGCGAGGGTGTCAAGGATGGCGCGGGGCTGGGCAGGATGCCCGAGCCGACCACGAGTGCCCCTCCGACGAGGCCGGTCAGCGCGAAGGCCGCGACCGCCAGGAGGAGCGCGCGGCCCGGGTGGGCCCTCCGGGCCTCGGTGCGCAGGCGGCGGTACAGGTCCATCGGCGAACGCTCGCTCTGGTTCGGCCAGCTCGACTTCCGACTCGAGGGCGCCGAAGAGGCGGGTGAGCTCGGGGTCATGCATCGGTTTCGGCTCCGTAGGCAGTGCGGAAGGCGTCCCGAGCCCGGGACAGGAGGGATTCGGTGGCGGACTCCGTGCGGCCCAGCACCTCGGCGATCTCGCGCACCGGGAGCTGATCCAGGTACCGATAGGTGAGCGCCAGGCGCTGATCGGGCGCCAGCTGGGCGAGGGCCTCGAGCACCGCCATGCGGGTCTCCGACGGAGAGCCGGGGTTGAGCGGTTGCTCGCTCAGGCGGACCGCGCGCCGCTGGTCAGCGCCTGCTCGGCGATAGTGGTCGACCAGCTTGCGCCGACCGATGGCGATCAGCCAGGTCACCGGATCCGACCGACCGGCGAACTGGCGCCGATGACGAATGGCCTCGGTGAAGGTCTGCTGCGTCAGCTCTTCGGCCAAGGACTCGTCGCCGCAGCGGGCCAGGAGGTAGCGGTAGATGCGCGGGAGGGTGCGGTCGTACCAGTCACGAAAGGCCTCGTCGTCCCCGACGAGGTCCTCGAGCGCCGTCGGTTGGGCTGCTGACGCCACCTCGGTCCTCATGCTGGTCCCAGGATCATGCGTCGACAAGGGCTTGCCACATCCCATTAGACGGAGCGGCGGGGCTAAATCCTTCGCTGAACGAGGAGGTGGAAGGGAGCGAGGCCGGGCCCTACGGCGTGGGGGAGGGGCTCTGGCTCGGTTCGGCGCTGCCACTGGGCGCCGCCGTCGCGGACGGCACCGCCGACGGGGTGGGCGCCGGCAGCAGCACGGTGGGCACGTTCAGGGCGGCCAGGACGAAGATCCCAAAGAACATCGCGATCACCACCAGCACCCAGCCGCGCGCCAGCCAGTCGTTGCGCGGCGGGAGGGCACCGCGGTAGCCGGGAGCGGTCTCGGGAGACTTGTCGGTGGTCATCGGCCGGGAAGCCTAGCCCATCGCGCCGCTATCTCGCGTTTCGCATGGACGGGATGAGGATGCCCACCAGCCCGGCGGCGATGGCTACCGCCCCGCCCACCATGAGCATCGTCTCCGGACCGATGATCCCGGCCAGGTACCCCGACACGCCCATGGCCGCGGCCATGACCCCGAACACGAGCGCCTGGCGGCTGCTCACCACCCGGGCGAACATGCCCTGCGGGGTCCGCTCCTGGAAGAGCGTGATGTTGGGGATGACGAACGCCATGTTGGCCACCCCGGCCAGGAAGAACAGGAGGATGGCCCAGATCGGATCGGTCACGAGGCCGGCCACCACGAACGTGGCGCCCAGGCCGATGAATCCCGCGATGGCCATGGGTCCCTTCTTGAACCGGCCGCCCACCGCCCCGATCACGAGCCCGCCAATGATGGAGCCCAGGCCAATCGAGGCCATGAGCAGCGAGTAGTTCTGGGGGAAGGGGATCTCGGTCTGGTCAAGCACGGTCTCGGCGTACAGGAGCGAACACACGACCTCGGTCCCCACCGCCACCTGGGCCACCGTGCTGACCAGGGTGTTCGCGCGCAGCTCGGCCTGGTGGGCGAGGAAGTTGACGCCCTCCTTCACGTCGAGCCACAGCTGACCGATGCTGAGCGCGCTGGCCGCGCGCTCGGAGCGAGCCACGGTCATGAAGGCCAGGAGCGCGGCGGAGACCAGGTACGTGGCCGAGTCCAGGACGAAGGCCGCACCGATGATGCTGGACAGGGCCGCGACCAGGAGCCCCGCGGCCGGGTAGCCCACGAGGTCGGCCAGGGTCTCGGTCACGCTGGTCGCGCTGTTCGCGGCCACCAGGTCGTCGCGGTCCACGATCCGGGGCACGAGGGCGTCCTTGGAGGGGCGGAACAGGAGGCCCACGGTGGCTACCGCGAAGGCGATGCCATACACCAGGACGATGTGGATGTTGATCGCGAAGGGCACGGCCAGGACCAGGACGGCGCGGACCAGGTCGCAGGCGATCATCGTCCGGCGGCGATCCCATCGGTCGGCCAGGGCACCCGCCCAGGGCCCCAGCAGGACGTTGGGGACGGCGGTGGCCGCGAAGACGAGGCCCACGTCCAGGGGCGTGGCCCGGGTCACGACCAGGTAGCCCAGGGCGATGGTGTGGACCCGATCGCCCATGAGGCTGATGAGCTGCCCCATCCACAGCAGGGCGAAGTTGCGGTTGACGACCAGGCGCAGGTAGGGCGACTGGCCGCCCTCCTCCTCGAGCGCCGATTCCCCGGCCACGCCCGCTGCACCACCCGCGACCGCCACCCCGGCCGGCGTCCCACCGGCCATCGCCCCCTCGGCGTCCAGGGTCATGGTCGTGGCGTACGCCACGCCCAGCTGGAACTCGCCGCCGGGCGTGGGCCGTGACGGGGAGGAGCCAAGGGCCACCGAGCGGCGGCTGAACGCGGACGGGCGGGTCATGGCCGCCACCACGGCCCACACGATGCCCACCCAGAGCAGCACGTCACCGATGCTCACCACGTCGCGCAGGATGGGAATGGGGATGGGCACCACGTCCCCGAAGATCCCGCCCGAGGTCACGAACTGGCCCGCGGTCAGGGCGGTGAGGACCACGTGGAACGGGTCACCCACCAGGTCGGCCAGGGTCAGGCCCGCGGCGAACAGGGCCCCATCCCAGACCGGCATCTTCCCCTCGTTCAGGAGGACGGCCAGGATGTTCATGCTCACGCCGACTGCCGCCACCTGGAGCCCGGGCACCTTCCAGTTGCGGTACAGCCAGATGACGATCAGGCCGTAGGTCAGCGGCAGGCCCCACGCCCCGGCGAACTCGGCGTAGTTCCCGCTGGTGACCGCCACCCCGGCGGCCAGGCGGACGACCAGGGCCGCCAGGAGCAGCCACGTCCAGTGGAGGCGGAGTTCGCCCAGGCGGGGGAGCTGTCCCCCGGCCATCGCCCCCAGGGCGAGGCCAACCAGGATGGAGCTAAGGAGCATCGTCCGAGGCGAGTGCCGGCCTCGTCGGTGCGCTCCCTTCGGGTGTGGGCGATTCGTCCGGGACGGTCACGTCGTCGTCGCGGAACATGCTCGGGATCTCGTCCAGCCCCGGTCGGTAGTCCAGGACGGATCGGTCCAGGCCCACCAGGACGGGCACGATCTCGGGGTCGAACTGGAGCCCGGTGAACTTCACGAGCTCGGCCACCGCCTGCTCATGGGTCAGCGCGGTGAGCCGATACGGACGCGAGCTGGTCATGGCCTCGTAGGCATCGGCGATGGTCATGATCCGCGAGCCCAGCGGGATGTCGGCGTACTCCAGGCCGTCGGGATAGCCACTGCCGTTGATCCACTCGTGGTGGGCGCGGATCAGGGGCGCCTCGGGCGCCAGTTGCTCGGCGGGGGCCACGATCTCGGCCCCGATGCTGGGGTGCTGGTTCATCAGGATCCGCTCGTCCTTGTTGAGCGGCCCCGGCTTGAGCAGGATGTTGTCACGGATGCCGATCTTCCCCACGTCGTGGAGGAGTCCGGCCCACTTGATCTTCTCGATCTCGCCCTCATCCAGCTTCATGACCCGGCACATGGCCTCCGCGATGTAGCTCACCCGGTTCGAATGACCACGCGTGTACCGATCCCGGGCGTCCACCGCGTTGGCCAGGGCCCCAATCGTTTGCTCGAACAGCTTCCGGGTCTCGACGTAACGGTGGTACGCGAGACGGGTCGTGAAAAGGGGGACGAAGAACAGCGTCGTCGCCCACCAGCCAACCCCGTTGGGCAGGAGGAATACCTGCGCCATCAGCCATGCCACCGGCGCCAGCCCCAAGAGGTTGAGAGCAATCCCGCGTAGGTCCCGCGCCCAAACAGTCCTGACCGACACGCCAGTGCGGGCCGCAACAGCGAACGAAGAGAAAGTCCAGTTGACGGCAAATGCTACGGAGCTGGCAACAAGGATTGCGATGAACTCAAGGACGGGCTTGGCTTCCGCGTTCGCCGGGATCAATAAGAGCGCCAACTCGTACACCAAGCCCGCCGCGGCAGCGGTCGTTACTGTGGATGCATGGTTGTATAGAGATCCGTACCAGGGAATCTCGCCTTTGACTTCCCGGGCGTCCGTCGTTCCGATCCCGGCAACGATGATCGCCGCTGTCGGCCCGCCGAGGATTACCGAAGCCAAGATTGGGGCCGCGCTGACAGTGGCGACGGTTCCTTGAGGGAGTCTGACCGGGAGCGCGCTGCTAACGATCGTCAAGACGGTCCAAAACGCGACTCCGGCCCAGCCCCCGATGTCATCTCGAATCGGGAAACGCCAAATAGCCGTCGCAGACGCTGCGACGGCGATTACGACCGAGAAGACGACGAGGCGCCGGACGCTCCGAGTCATACGAGCCCTCACCCTAGCAGGGATTTGGGCCTACGACCGGCCCGCGGGCTAGAGCCCGCGGAGTCCAGCGCCTGCCGCCAGTGCGAGAGCTGCTAGGCCCCCGAGGGCTGACAGCACCGCGCCGATTCGCCATTTGGCATTGCGCATTGCTGACTTCCCCTGGAGGCTGCTACCAGCCCTTCGTGAATTCTTTCATCAGAAGGTGCCCTCTTCTGTTTCCGACCAATCCAAGAACCGGACGGTCGGGTGCACTACTCGCTCCCCGTCGCGCCCAAGTGCCCAACATTCAGCGCGAGGATCTTCACGTCCAGAGTCTGCCCTAGTACTCAGGTACTAGGTACTCCGCGGAAAGTACTGCTGCGTCCACGGAAAGTCAACCCCCTTCGGGCGGAAGGTCAAGTGTGAATGGACCTCCACTCGAGGCCGCGTCAGCGGTTAGCCGAAGGCGGACGTCGAGAGCTTGCAGTAGGTAACCTTGACATCGAGTGGATATCGGCGGATCTGCGGACCTTCATCCTGAAGGATATCGAGCGTTCGTCGGGCTCGGCGGAAACCTGAATGGGTCGGAGTCCGCGCTGTTAGCGGCTGCGGCTCAGTCCTCCGAATTCGGGATATTGGGCCTCGTGTCAAGCCTGTACCGCTCCGCCCCGAGGGATCGCAATGACCAGCCTGAATTCCTGAATTCGGCGGTCATTCTCGAGACCGACCTCGAGCCGCGAGCGTTGCTGGCCGAGCTGAAGGCGATTGAGCGGCGACTCGGGCGCGACCCGGCTGGGGAACGATTCGGGCCGCGCCTGGTCGATCTCGACATCCTGGCCGTCGAAGGCGTCTGCATCAACGAGCCCGGCCTCGTGGTCCCGCACCCGCGGCTGGCGGAGCGGCGGTTTGCCCTGGAGCCCCTGGCCGAGCTGGATCCGGAGCTGCGGCCGTGGGCGGCGTGTGCCGGATGACCCGCGGCGCGATCTGACCGTGGCCGAGGCCCTGGCCGCGGTCATGGACCAGGACGTGGAGGTGGTGGCCGGCCCCGAGTGGGCCGCGGGCGGATCGGTCTGATGTCCGTTTCCCGGCGGGTGGCGCGTTATCCAGTCGGACCCGCACGAAGGAATGCCATGGAGGCGATTCGCCTGGTGGGCGAGGGTGGACTGGATCGCGACGAGGAGGCCGCCCTGGCGGCCCGGGACGACCTGGCCGCCTTTGCCCCCCTGTACGAGGCGCACCGCGACGCGGTGTATCGGTATCTCCGGGCCCGATGCCGGACCGAGGACGATGCCGTGGAGCTCACGGCGGTCACCTTCGAGCGGGCGCTGGGCGCGATCCATCGGTATGCGCCCCAGGGTGGTGGCGTGCTGGCCTGGCTGCTGCGGATTGCCCGCAATGCGGCGATTGATCACGAACGCCGGCGCCGGCCGTGGGGCGGCCTGTTCGGAGTCGAGGCCCGGCCGGATCCGGACCCCACCCCCGACCAGGTGGCGGTGACGACCGACGAGCATCGGGCGCTCCACGCCCACCTGGCCGCCCTGCCGGCCGCCCAGCGCGACGCGATCGCGCTCCGGTTCGGGGCCGGGCTGACCGCCCGGGAGATTGGGCTGGTGCTGGGCAAGGGCGAGGACGCCACCCAAAAGCTGATCAGCCGCGGGATGGCGCGGCTGCGGGAGGTCTACCGTGACGACGACTGATCGCGCCCTCGAGGCGCAGCTGACCGCGGCCCTGGGGGGCTCCATGAGCCCGAGTGCGGCCGCCGTGGTGGACGCCCGCGTGGCGGAGGCCATGGCCCGTTCCGGTGGCGCGGGCGCGGCGGCGGGTGACCCCGCGCCGGATCGCCGTCCTGGTGCTGGTCGCGCTGGCGGTGCCCACCCTGGTGGCGGCCAGCGGCCTGTTCGGGACCGAAGACCCCTTTGGCCTGACCAATGCCGCCGGCTTCCAGGCCGAGCTGGACTCGGCCATGGCCATCACCCCCTCCCCGCCGGAGCGGTGTGGCCCGACTTCCTGACCACTGATCCTGACGTGGCCTACAGCGCTGGGGGGGGCCGAGCGTGGGTCGAGATGGTCTCGATGTGCATGTGGGAGACCGATTGGCTCCATGCCCGGGCAGCGGGCGATGCCGCCCGGGAGGCGGTGGCCCGGAACACGATCCTGCGCTTCCCCGACTGGTACTCGACCAACAGCGTGTTCTTCCAGCCCGCCGGGGCGCGGGAGGCCTACCTCGCGCCCATCGTGGCCGGGGTCCGGGTTGGTGATCCCACTGCCCTCAGCGCGGACGTGGCGATGAACTGCTCCGGGATGGCGCCCTTCGTCGCGCCCTGAGGCGCTGCCGGTGGCCTTATTCGGATCGGTAGCGGCGCCGGTTCAGGACTGCGGTCGTAGCCAGCACACTCGCCAAGAGAGCGCCAAAGCCGAGGACGGCAAGCGGGCTACCGGTTTGCGGTCCGGGCATGGCCGCGTTGGGCAGGTTCGAGGCCGCAGGGGTCGGCGGCACGACGACGGTGGAAGTCGTGGTCGCCGAGTTGTTGCCCGGAACCGGATCGGCGGACGTGGCCGACGCGGTGGCGGTGTCGGTGATGATGGTGCCGTGGGGAACCCCGGCGCCGACCTGGACCGTTATGACGAAGGCGGTAGTGGCCAGCCCGAAGCTCGGATTAGTCCATGTCACGGTGCCCGTGCCGCCTACAGGCGGCGTCGTGGCGGTCCAACCCACGGGGGTGGTGACGGACACGAACGTGACGCCCGCTGGCAGCGTGTCCGACACGCTCACGTTGGTCGCAGCCTGCGGGCCATTGTTCTGGAGGCCGATGTTGTAGGTCAGGGTGGCCCCCGCGCCTACCGGATCGGGGAGGTCGAGGTTTGTCACCGCAAGATCGGCAACAGGGAGCCCAGCGGCTGCCGGACTGGCGAGAAGCAGTACGAGCACTGCTGCGGCCGATGCCACACGAATGAGGCGCATTGGAACCCTCCCTGGTGTGCTGGCGAACGTCGTGGCGAGCCTATCACGGGGTTTCCAGCGCAGGACAGTCGATCCCCGACAGCGGACCAAAGTTGCGTGGTTCCACGGATGCGAGGGCGACGACCACCGGCCTACGGTCCTTCTGCCAATGAGCAGCAAGGAGATCACCGTGGACCATCTCACTCACCGGCCTTCGCGAGGCCGCACCGTGTCACTGCTGGCGGCGTGCCTCGCGCTGGCCCTCGCGGCCTGTACGCCCTCCGACAGTCCGGACGGCGGCGGCGGCGGAGGGCCCAGCACCGGCGGGGCCAGCAGCGAGGGACCGGCGGCGTCCAACGGCGGTCAGTCTGGATCCGGTGAGGACCGGGTCGACGGCAGCCTCACGACGTCAGGCGTCTACGACGCGACCTGGACCTGGCAGCCCGGCAATGCCATGGATATCGGTGACATCGGCGGGATCACGCTGAATTCGGACCAGGGCACGTTCGGCAATATCACCGTCAAGACCGATGGCACCATTGAATTCGGTAGCACCGCGCCTGAACTGCCGGTCTCCACCTACGCGGGCACCGGCGCGGAGGTGACGCTCGACACGGTCGACATCGGGTACGTGTGCAGCTTCACCCTGGACGACGATCTGACCGGCCCCGACGGCTCGGTGCTCCACATCGCGGGCACCATGACGTTCCATCTGAACGACGAGATCACCCCCTGCTGACCTGAGCCATGCCTCCGCTACCATCGTGGGTGGAGGCACAGCCCACGGCCGGGGCAGTGGTGGTCGGGCGGGACGCGGAACGCCGGGCGATCGACGCATGGCTCGAGGCGAACCGTCCGGCGTCGCTGCTCATCAGTGGCGAGGCCGGCATCGGCAAAAGCACCCTGTGGTCGTACGCGGTTGAGCGGGCGGCGGAACGGGGTGATCGGGTGCTGGCGTGGCGGGCCAGCAGCGCCGAGCGAGAGCTGGCCTTCGCTGCGCTGTCGGCGCTCTTCGACGAACCGACACTCGTCCCGCTCCTGGACCGCGTGCCCGATCCACGGCGGCAGGCCCTCGAGACCGCCATCGGTCGAGTCAGTCCGGGCCTCCATCGACCCGAGCCGAGCCTGGTCGGGCTGGCCGTGGCCGACGTCCTGCGCATCCTGTCCGCCGAAGGCCCGGTGGTCGTTGCGGTCGATGACGTGCAATGGACCGATCGTGCCAGCGAGCAGGCCCTCGCCTTCGCCGCCCGCCGCCTCCGGACCGAACCAGTCGGGTTCGTCCTCGCCCGCCGAACCGGTCCTGGCGAGGCGGTGGAGACCGGCCGATCCGATCTCGTCTCCACGGCCGTCGAACGAACCGAGCGGATGGATGTCGGGCCCCTGTCCGTGGGAGCGCTTGGCCGGCTCGTCCATGAGCGGCTGGGCGTGACCCACCCCCGACCGCTGCTGGTCCGTCTCCACGAGGCCTGCTCCGGCAACGCCTTCCTGGGCCTGGAAATCAGTCGATCGCTCCAGGCTCGAGCGATGGAACCGGCGCTGGGTGAGCCCTTCCCGGTCCCACCGCAGGTTGAGCCGGTCGTCCGCGATCACCTCGCGGCGTTGAGCCGGGACGCTCGACGAAGCGTCGTGATCGTGGCCATGTCGCCGGCCCCGAGCCTGGCCCTCGTCGAGCGCATCATCGGCGACGGTGGCGGGCGGGCAGTGGATGAGGCGTGCGAGAAAGGCGTCCTGATCGCCGACGGCGCGCGCCTGCGGGCGGCCCATCCCCTGTTCACGTCCGTCGCCTACGCCGATGCGCCGCCCGGCGAGCGGCGTGCGCTGCGGGCGGCCCTCGCGGACATCGCCGACGACCCCGTCGAACGAGCCATTCACCGTGCGGCCATGGTCGACGGGCCAGGACGCCGGTGTCGCCGAGGCACTCGCCGACGCGGGCAGAACCGCCTCCGATCGAGGTGCACCGGCCATCGCCGCCGACCTGCTGGAGCGCTCCGCCCACCATTCTGTGGGGGTCGAGCAGCAGAGCATTGCGCTGATCGCGGCGGCGGATGCGGCCGTTGCCGCCGGGGACCCCGACCGAGCAGCGATCGATCTCCGCGCGGTGTTGGACGCGGTCCCGCACGGGCGCCGCCGGGCGGAGGCGCTCCTGGCGCTGGGTGAGATCGCCTACGTCGAGGACCCGAACGAGGCCCTTGTGCTCCTCGTCTCGGCCCTGGATCACACCGATGGGGATCCGCTCCTCGAGGCGCTCGTGCACTCCCACATTGCGGGCATGGCGGACATGGATCCCGAGGCGGCGCAACGGAGTGCGCTGGCCGCGGTGGACATCCTCGAACGACCCGGACTGGAGCCCGCGCAGGACCATCTCGCCTGCGCCCTGCTCGATCGGGCCTTTCATTGGCTGCTCGCCTGCGAGAAGGTGGCCACAGACGACATCGATCGCGGCCTCGCGCTGCGCAGCGGCTCGGGGGACTCGTTCGTGTCCCGGCGGGCACAGGAGGTCGCGCACCGGTGCAGCTACCACCTCGGCCGACTGCACGACGCCATCGCCATCGACCAAGCGGAGTATCGACGGCTCACCGATCGAGGCCAGGTGGGCCTTCTCCCGCCCATCCTCCAGTCGCTGAGCGCGCTCCACCTGATGACGGGCGACTGGGAGGCCGCCCGGCAGTACGCGCAGGAGTGTCATGACCTGGTGGAGCAGGGCGAGGAAGCCTGGCGCGAACGAGTCGTGATGATGGACAGTCATATCGCTGCCTGGTCGGGTGACCTGGAGACGGCCCGCGCGATGGGGGTGGAGGCCCTGACCAGGCAGGAGGTCGGCGGCGACCTCTGGGAGGCCACGATCTTCTGCGCGCTGCTGGGGTTTGTCGAGCTCTCCGAGCCAGATCCCGTCGCGGCACTGCGGTATCTGACCCAAGCGCTGGACCACACCGATGCGATCGGGGTCCAGATCCCGTCCCAGTTCGGGTTCCTTGGCGACCTGGTCGAGGCGGCCGTGCTATCGGGAGAGATCGACCTCGCAGAACGGGTGCTGCACGACCGCTTCGATGAGCCGGCGAAGCGGGTGCCCATACCGTGGATCCTCGCCATGGGCGGGCGCGGTCGTGGCCTCGTGGCTGCCGCGCGGGGAGAGCTCGACGATGCACTCCGGCACCTCGATGGAGCCGAGGAACTCTTCCGCGACACACTGCACATGCCCTTCGAACGCGCCCGAACACTGCTCGCTCGTGGCCAGGTCCAGCGACGGGCAGGGCAGCGTCGGCAGGCCCGCGAGGACATCGGTGCCGCGCTCGAGATCTTCCAATCGCTTGGCGCCGCGGCCTGGGCCGCGCGGGCAACCCAGGAGCTGAGGCGGATCGGGGGGCGGAGTCCGGCGGGATCGGCCCTCACCGCCTCCGAGCGGGCGGTCGCCGAGTTGGCGTCCGCCGGTCGGTCGAACCGGGAGATCGCGGCGGAGCTGGTCGTGTCGGTCCGAACCGTCGAGAGCCAGCTCTCGGCCGCCTATCGGAAGCTCGACATCCAGTCTCGCGGCCAGCTCGCCGCGGCCCTGGCCGCCTCAGGGGGCGCGACCGCCCGTAGGCCCGCGCGGCCCTCAAAGTTCCGTGGTTCCACGGATGCGACCGATGGAACCGGCCACCTACGGTGCCGGCGTGGCCAACCCAACGCGGCGCTTCTTCCTGGTCGAGCGCTACATCCCGTCGATCAGCTCCAGCTCGGTGGAGTCGGCTGCGCAGCGCCTGGCCGAAACGACGGACGACTCGGCCCGCCACCTGATCACGCTCCTGGTGGCCGGCGAGGAGACGTGCCTATCGGTCTTCGAGGCCGCAGACGCCCGCGCCGTGGAAGTGGCCAACCAACGCGCTGGCTTCGAGCTCGACCGCATCGTCGAGGTCGAGATGTTCGGGGCGACGCCCACCGGGCCGGGGCCGCTCGCCGACGAGGACAGCTGACGGGTCCTGGAACGGTCGAGCGCGGTTCTGCCGATCCGCCCGCAAGGGGCTAGAGTCAGGCCATGGCAACCAAGATCACCAAGTCCGACGCCGAATGGCGGGCCGAGCTGACCCCCGAGCAGTATCACGTCCTCCGCGAGAAGGGGACCGAGCGCGCCTTCAGCGGGGCGCTGTACGACGACCATCGGTCCGGCATGTACAAGTGCGCCGGCTGCGGCGCCGAGCTGTTCGACTCGACCACCAAGTTCGAGTCCGGCACCGGCTGGCCGTCCTTCTACCAGCCGGCGGCCGGTGAAGCGGTGGAGACCGAGACCGATCGGTCCTTCTTCATGAAGCGGACCGAGGTCATGTGCGCGTCGTGCGGCGGTCACCTGGGCCACGTCTTCGACGACGGCCCCAACCCCACGGGCCTGCGCTACTGCATCAACTCCGCGTCCCTGACCCTCGACCCGTCCGAGCCGGTCGAGAAGCTGGAGGAGGTCTAGCCCAGCCTGCGTCGGGTCTTCCACTGGCGTTTGCTTTGCCTTCCGGCCCCCTACGGGGCAATCCTTCAGTGATCGGCGATCCAGGATTCGAGCGCGTCGTGCCCGAGCCCGTACCGCTCGTGCAGGGGGCCAAGGCCTCTCGCCGCGACAATTTGTCCAGCGGAGCAGCCGCCCGTCTCCTGAATCGTGTGCGGCGGATTTTCCCCAATGCCCGAAACCACGACGCTCCCGTCGTAGCTGTAACGCGTCTCGTGGAGCTCGGGGAACGCGTCGGGCATCGTGCCAGGGCACACATCATCGGCATCGGCCACGCCGTCGCCGTCTTCGTCCTGGTCCTTGGTCAGGGACTTGATGATCAGGATCGGGAACTGGACGTCGCCTTGGCAGTCGGCGAAGTCATGCCCGGACCCGGAACCTTCGAAGACGGGCGGCTCTGCGCGTAGCGAGAATCCCGCCCAGCCGGCGGCGAACACGTCGGGCGTGAGTAGTGCCGACACGTCGTGGTGTTCGTAGACCGGAGGTGCAGACGCGAAGGTGATTGGTACCCCCGTCACCAGAACATCGGCTGCTTCCATCGTGCCGTTTCCTGCGTAGCCGTAGATCGCAATCGGCTCGGATGCGTTCCCCGTGGCGTGGCGCAAGGACAGGGTCGCGCTGGTGATGGGGGCGTCGTCGGACGGCGCGGAGACCGGGAACTCCAGTGCGGCGCGGACCTCGACCCACGCGCCGTTCTGGAAGATGGTTCCCGCCGCCGCCGCGCAGACGCCTTCGATCTGCCATGGGCTGCCATCAGTGGAGAAGAAATCGCCCTCAACGGCAGCGCCCAGCGCCCGGGAGGGTGGGCCAGACGGTGGGGGCGATCCAGGCCCGGGACACCAGTCGTCGGTTACCCAGCCGGTCTCCTCGTCGTCGTTCCAGGTGATGGAGACGGAGTGAACGCACGGGATGTCGGTGGATCGACCCTCCCTTTGTTCATACGCGCCGAAAAGGCGGACCTTGACCGGCTCCACGTCCGGCGGAACGTTCGACCGGTCGACCTCCAGCTGGCCGTCGCGTTCGCATAGCGCGCTGCCCAGGGCGGTGGTGTACGCGCCGCCGGTACATTGATACGTCCCGCTCGCCGCGGTCGGCGTCGCGGTCGGGTCGATGGCAGCGCAAGCAGGGACGTTCCAGTCATACGCGATCGTCAGCTTCTCGTTTGCCGCGACGCTGATGGGGGTTGTGCATTCGGAACTCGGCGGGTCGAGGTATCCGCAGTTGCCATCGCAGGACCGGCCGTAGACGGTGAACTCGTAGCGCCCGGGCGGCAGGAACGCCGTACCGCCAGCGGACTCGAGCTTCTGCTCGAGGACAACCTGATCGTCCATCGCGGTGGCTCGCATGAAGAAGTAGCCGCCCTCAATCCAGCCTGGCGATTCGCTGACCAGTTCGACACTGATCACGGCGGAGTCAGATTCCTGCGTCGGGATCACCGCCGGAGGACACGCGGCTTGCAGGTACGGACTATCCGGCTCAGAGACGCTGAAGCACACGACGTCGGACGGGAATGGTTCAACGGTCGGTCCGAGGAAGAGGAACGCAAGCACGACCACAGTGGCCACGAGGACCAGCGCGAGTGCGCTCTCTATGAGGGTTGGCCTACGTTCCAGCACGGCCGCAGCCTAGCGTCCACGTGGGCGGGAACGCCATAGGACGGGAGTCCCTCGCCCGCTCCCGACGCCCATCTCGGCCGTCGCGCTGCGATTTTCCGACGCGGCACGCAGCTCGATCGGGAGAAGTAGGTGTACCTCGGCGTCAGCCGATCAGGGCGCGGACCCGGAACTCGGCGTTGTTGCGGGTCACTGAGCAGACGGACATCGAGCCGCCGAACGAGAAGAGCAGGTCGGGCGGAAAGGCGTCGCGGGGCGCATCGGTCATGAACCATTCGACGTCTCGCACGTGGGGCATGTCCGGGCCGTAGTCAGTCGTCCAACGGTATTCGCCGATGATCTCGCCCACCGCCATCTCACGTATGAAGCGGAGCGGGACCACGACCAGGTCGCCCACCTGTATCCCCCGAGCGAACCGCCACAGCTGGCCAGCCTGGGTGTTCACGTGGCCATCGGATCGGTCCGGGTGGAGCGCCCGATAGGTGGCCTTCAGCGCGTCCCGGTCCGGAAAGCCGGACAGGTCGCCCATCTCCGGCCACGGGATGCCGATGATCGAATGCGCCAGGAACCGGTCGTCGCGCTCACCCAGGGGACCGCCTTTGATCACCCACACCGCCATGGCGGGCTAGCCGAGGACCAACCGTGACTCGGGGCCATCAACCATGCGAGCCGGGGGGACCAGCCACAGGACGTGGCCCTTCGGGTCGTCATTGCAGACGATGACCGTGCCGCGCAGGACGTCCATCCCGATCAAGCCCGGCGGATCCATCGTGTCGCGGATCGAGAGGTTGTCCACGCGGACCTGCGCATCGCTCACCTGGAGAACGGCC
This sequence comes from uncultured Chloroflexia bacterium, assembly GCA_963816215.1. Lineage (GTDB taxonomy): Bacteria > Chloroflexota > Limnocylindria > QHBO01 > QHBO01 > DASTEQ01. Next base: position 132,900 of record CAWFKB010000011.1, read on the forward strand.
GGTCCCGCCCGCTGACCCACGACATCGGTTCCGCTGACGGAGCCTCCCAGGCGTTCGGCCGCACCGCCACCCGCGCCGGGGACGGCGGATGCCGCGAATTCGGTGTCCCGCCCGCCGGTGTCGATCAGCGTGCTCACCTCGGCGTGGGGCACGACCGCGGTCCGGACCATGATCGTTCGCTCCCCGTCGACGCGGTCGAGCACCAGGTCGCGCAGCCGAAGGTGACGGTCTCGTGCCCATCCGTGGGCTGATGGCTCGTCGCTCTCGAGCAGCACGAGTTCGTCATTCACCATGTCGATGACGGCGTGCGCCTTCGGCCACAGGCGCTGCGGGCTGAGGATCCCGCCGATGCCCCAGCCGGGGAAGGGCGGGGGAGCGGGGATGACCACGACATCGGTCAGTGGGAGGGTCAATTCAGCCAGGTCAGCCGAGACGGTCCCGACCGTCCAGCTGGGCATCACCGTTCCCGCGTGATCGGTCCCGGTTTCGCCCGGCTCCACCGCCAGACCGATCTGGTCTACCAACTCCTTGTTCAGCAGGTGCGTGTCCGAGCCCGTGTCCAGGACCAGCAGCGTCCTCACCCCGCCCACCGTGGCCTCGACCATGGGGGCATGCAGCTCAGAGCCATCGGTCCCCTTGAAGCAAATGGGCACGCGGAGGAGCTCGGTCGCGTTCACGACCCCATTCTTCTACCCCACCCCGCGCAGGTCCAGCGCCCGAGGCCAGCGAAGCGTGCGCACCGCGATGAGCACCCCAAAGGCCGCGAGGATAAGGATGGTGGCCGCCGCGATGGACGCCTCGAGGTCGCCGGACTGGAACTTGGAGTACACGACCAGGGGCATGGTCTGGGTCACGCCCGGCAGGTTGCCGGCGAACATGATCGTGGCCCCGAACTCGCCCAGGGCCCGCGACCAGCACATCACGGCCCCGGCCGCGAGGGCCGGCGCGGCCATGGGGAGCGTCACCAGCCGCGCCACCGTGCCCTCGCTGGCGCCCAGGTCGCGCGCCGCGTCCTCCAGGTCATGCTCCACGCGACTGATGCCCGCTCGCGCGGCGCGCACGAAGAACGGTGCCGCCACGAAGGTCTGGGCCATGACCACCGCGAGCGTGGAGAACGGGATCTGGATGCCAGCCACGTCCAGCGCCCCGCCCAGCAGGCTGGTGCGGCTGAACGCGAGGAGGAGGGCCAGGCCGGCGACCGAGGGCGGCAGAACGAGGGGCAGGTCCAGCACCGTTTCCACGACCCCAACCCCGCGGAACCTGTGCCGGGCGAGCAGGTACGCCAGCGGAGTCCCGAACAGCAGGATCACGACCAGGCTGACCGATGTGGTGGCCAGGCTCAGGGTCAGCGCGTCCACGACCGCGGGCGTGGCGAAGGCCGCGGTCAGCGAGCCGGTGGCCACGGCTCGGACGACCAGCGCCGCGACCGGGATGGCGAGGAAGATCGCGAGCAACCCGCCCAGCGCAGCAAGCGTGACGCCTCCTGCGCCCCTGACTCCCCCGTGGCCGCCGGTCATGGGGCTACGAACCCGAAGATCGCCAGGATCGCCTGCCCGTCACGGCCAGCCAGCCAATCGAGGAAGTCCTGCGCTTCGCCCGGATGGTCCGTCCCGCTGACAACGACGCCCGCGTACACCGCGTGCACGTTGGCCTCGGCTGGAATGTCGAACGACGCCGCCAGGTCGGAGGCGAGCGCATCGGTCTGGTACACGAACCCGGCGTCGCCAGCGCCCTGCTCGATCTTGGTCACGATGCCCCTGACGTTGTCCTCCCGGCTCACGACGTTGGCGGCGTACCGCTCCGCAAAGTCAGGCGGGTAATAGCGGCTGGCCGCCAGGTTCGCGACGACCTGGTTGGCGTAGCCCGTGATGGGCACCTCGTCGCCGGCAGCCACGATCTGGACGCCGTCGTTCGCCAGGTCGGCGGGGGTTCGGATGCCGGCCGGGTTGTCGGCCGGCACGATGAGGGCCAGGGTGTTGCCCGCGTAGGTCACCGGATCACCGAGCGCCAGATCACTTTCTACGAGCTTGTCCGGGTTGGAGGTGTCCGCCGACAGGAAGATGTCCGCCGGAGCGCCTACTTCGATCTGGGTCCGCAGCGCCGCCGACGAGTCGGTGGCGATCAGCAGGTGCGCGCCCGGGACGGCGGCTTCGTACGCGGTCTTGATCTCCTCCAGGGCGGCGGTGAGTGACGCCGCCCCGAAGACGGTCAGGTCGAAGGGTGCGGCGATAGCCGTCGGGCTGGCGGTCTCGCTCGGACGGGCGCTTGGAGACGCTGCGGGCGTGGGCGACTGGCAAGCCGCGATGACCAGGACCAGACCGATGACCAGACCGATGCCGCTCGCGCGGCGATTCACTCCCGACCTACCCGGGGAGCCGGCCGCTCCACGATCACGTTCGTCGCCTTCACCACGCACACGGCTTCGTCGCCAACTTTCAGACCGAGCTCATCCACCGCTTCGCGGGTCATCAGGCTGACCATCCGATGCGGCCCGGCCTGGATCTCGACCACCGCGGCGACGCGGTCCCGATCGATGTGGGTGACAACGCCCGCGAACCGGTTGCGCGCCGACTGGGCCACGATCAGGCGGTCGGGCTGCCCCCGACGACGCTCGGCCAGGAGTCGCGTCACCTCGGCCAATGGGACCTGGCGCTGACCGCCGGTACTCCGCACCGTCTTCAGCTGGTTGTCACGCTCCCAGCGGCGGATGGTGTCCACCGACACGCCGAGCATCTCGGCGGCTTCACCGATCCGGACATCCATCCATAGGAATGTACCGCCAGATCGGTGTCAGTGTCTATAGATGCGCCCCTCAGCCGATGCGGGCGGCTACCGCGGCTCCCAGGTCGTGCAGGGACCCGACGCCCTCGTGGACGAGGCCGCCGAACCCGCCGTACCGGCGGTACAGGTCAATCACCAACAGGGCGATCAGGGTGACTTCGATCACCTTGGTGACGTAGCCCAGGGTGTAGAAGCCGCCGACGATCAGCCAGGCCACGATCGAGGCCGCGGCGTATCCGATCAGGCCAACCCGGGGAGCCCAGCGGAATCGGACGACCCAGGGGTTCTTCCAGACCTCGAACAGGACGAACCCCGCGGTGAGCGTGAAGTAGCCCAGCGCGTTGAGCGTGAAGATGAGGGAACCAAGGCTGAGATGGATCAGCCCCGCCGTGACGGCCAGCGCGACGATCGCGACCGTGAGCCACACACTGGTTGCGCCAAGCCTGGGCGAAGCCGTGGGCGCAGTCATTCGTTTCCCTCCTGAGCGTGTCCCTCTGCCTCCACCCGTTCCCGCGAGTGTACCGGCTGCTTACAACGTGGTTCGCAACCTGGGGAAGCGGCTTGCCAGCCCGTCGCCGACCACCTGGTACAGCGTGTCGGGGCGCTGGAAGCCGCGGAGGCGGTGCTGGCCCAGTGAACGGAGGGTGACGCCCACCGGCAGCCCATCGGTCAGGCCGTCCTTGGCCGATCGGCTGAGGACGATCTGGCCCCCGTGCGCCGCCTGGCACACCCGCGACACGGCATGGACCGACAGACCGATGTAGCCGGTCTCGGTCAGGTTGGGGTGCCCGCGATGGACCCCGATCCGGACCCGGATAGGCCCCGTCGCGTGCCAGTCCTTCTCGGCGAAGCGATGCTGGATGCCGATCGCGGCCTCGAGGGCGCGAGCCGGGTTCGAGAAGACGGCCAGGAACTCGTCGGCATGGACTTCGACGTCGTGGCCGCCGGCGCGACGGACTTTCTCGCGTTGGACGCGACGGATCTCGGCCAGCAGTGCTCCGTATCGCACGCCCATGTCGGCCAGGAGGGCGGTGGAGCCTTCGATGTCGGTCATCAGGAACGTGACTGTCCCGCTGGGCAGGCCCGCGACCCGCTTGGCCTGGGTGTCGGCCTGGCCCCGGGTGCGCTCGGTGCGGAGCTGGGCCTCGATGAAGCCCACCGGGACCACGCCGTGGCGCTTGGCCGCCAGCAGCAGCCTGCTGCGGGCCCGGTCGCGAGCCGCGTCGGACTCGAACTGGACCTGGTTGAAGCGGCTCAGCGCGGAGCGCACGTGCGCCTGGTCGTAGATGGGCAGGCGCCGCTGTCCGCGGGAGTCGATGTACGCGAATGCGCTCTTGGGCATCTGTGCCCGCCGCGTATCGCTCAGCTTGGCCACGGACCTATTGTGCGGGCCCGACCGCCAGGACGGCGAGGGTCCGCAGGTCCGGCACGACCAGGTCGGGCGAGGCCTCGGCTGGTGGCGTGGCCCCGAACCCGGGCCGGTCGTGACGCCGGTTGACCCAGGCCGTCGTGAGCCCCAGGGACCGGGCCGGGACGTGGTCGTGGAACAGGCTCTGCGCCACGTGCAGGATGCGGTCGCGCGGCACGTCGATCTCGGCCAGCGCCCGTTCGAACCCAGCCAGGCTGGGTTTGTAGGCACTCACCTGCTGGGCGGTGACGACCCACGCGAACGTCGCCTCGAGCCGTTGCGCCGATGCGGCGAAGAGGTCGTCGTCGCAGTTGGTGATGACGCCCAGCCGATATCGGCCCGCCAGCCGCTTCAGGGCCGCAGCCGAGTCGGCGAAGGGCGGCCAACGCGGGACCGATGTCGAGAACGCGGCCAGGTCGTCGGGCGTGACCTCGATTCCGAGGTCCGCTGCCATGCCCACCAGCGAGGCGGCAAGGACGTCTCGGTAGGGACGATACGGGCCGCCTTCGATGGCGGCCTCGAACCGGGCATAGCGCTCCAGCACCTCGTCATCGATCAGGGAGATGTCGTGGCGGGCCAGGATGGGCTGGAGCTCGGCCAGGATGCCGGCCTCCCAGTCGATGAGCGTGCCGTAGCAGTCGAAGGTGAGGACCTCGAATCGGTCGAGGTCGAGGGCGGCCAACTAGAGTCGGACCCGGGCCGGTTGGTTGGGGTCGAACATGTGGACGGTGTCCAGGAACCGGATCAGGCCGCGGGCCCGGTTCATGACCAGGGAGTGGGTCCGCGCCCCGCCGCCGAAGAAGCGCACGCCCCGGAGGAGCTCGCCGTCGGTCACACCGGTGGCGCAGAAGACGATGTGCTGGCCACTGGCCAGGTCATTGGTCACGTACACGCGGTCCACGTCGTCCACGTCCACGCCCATCTTCCGGGCGCGTTCCCGCTCCTCGTCCGAGCGCCATCGGAACTGGGCCTGGATCTCGCCCCCCAGGCATTTGAGCGCCGCGGCGGTGATGACGCCCTCGGGCGCCCCGCCCGTGCCCATCACGGCATGCACGCCGGTCCCCGAGACGGCGGCACTGATCCCCGCGGTGAGGTCGCCGTCGGGGATGAGCTTGATCCGGGCACCGGTCTGCCGGAGCTCGGCAATGAGCTGCTCGTGCCGCGGCCGGTCGAGGACGACCACGGTCACGTCCGACACCTTGCGGTCCAGCCGCTCGGCCAGGGTGCGGACGGTGACGTCCACCGGGTCGTTGATGCTCACGTGGCCCGCCGCGCCGGGGCCCACGACCAGCTTGCGCAGGTACGTGTCGGGCGCGTGCATGAGGCCACCGGGCTCGGACGCGGCCAGGACGCAGATGGCGTTCGGCGCCCCGCTGGCGACCAGGTTCGTCCCTTCCAGCGGGTCGACCGCGATGTCGACCCGGACCGCGGCCTCCGGGTTTCCGACCTGCTCCCCGATGTACAGCATGGGGGCCTCGTCCCGCTCGCCCTCCCCGATCACGATCGTGCCGCTCAGCTCCGCGTCGCTCATGGCGTGGCGCATGGCCTCGACCGCGGCGTGGTCCGCCGCGTCCTTGTCGCCGCGGCCCATCTGGCGCGCGGAGGCGAGGGCCGCCGCCTCGGTGGCCGCCACCGCGTCAGCCGTGATCAGCTTCTCGGTAGGACCGTGGGTATCGGTCATGGCATCGGTCAATGCCGGAAGTGCCGTCGTCCGGTGAAGACCATGGCCATATGGTGACGGTCCGCCACCTCGATTGCCATCTCGTCGCGGGCGGACCCGCCCGGCTGGATGATCGCGGTCACGCCGGCCTGGGCCGCGATCTGGATCCCGTCGGGGAACGGGAAGTAGGCGTCGGACGCCATCACGCTCAGCGGCGCCCGCTCACCGGCCTTGCGCAGCGCGATCTCCACGCTGACCACGCGCGACGGCTGGCCCGCGCCCATCCCGATCATGACGTGGTGCTTGGTGAGGACCACCGCATTGCTCCGGACGTGGCGTACGGCGCGCCAGGCGAAGAGCAGATCGGTCAGCTCGTCCAGGGTCGGATGACGCTCGGTGACGACCTGGAGCTTGTCGCGATCCTCCTCGAGGAGTCCTCGGTCTGGACCAGGAGGCCGCCACCGATGCGCTTCAGGTCGAGGTCGGGCCGGTCGTCGGCCGCCCTCGGCGCCGTTGTCCACCGGCGGCACCTCCACGATCTCGAAGCCTTCCTTGGCGCCCAGGATGGTCAGCGCCTCCGGCGTGTAGCCGGGCGCCACGATGGCCTCGAAGAAGCCCGGCTCGATGGCTCGCGCGGTGGGCTCGTCCACCATCCGGTTGGCACCGATGATCCCGCCGTACGCCGCCACGCTGTCGCCTTCCAGGGCCAGCCGGAAGGCGTCGGCCAGGTCCACGACGCTGGCCAGGCCGGTGGGATTGCCGTGCTTGACGATGGTCACGGTGGGCGTCTTGAAGTCCGATGCGATCCGCCACGCCGCGTCGAGGTCCAGCAGGTTGTTGAACGAGAGGTCCTTGCCCGCGATCTGGCGGGCCTGGCTGATGACCGCGCCGGGATGATTCGCATCGGCGTAGAAGGCGGCCTGCTGCTGGGGGTTCTCGCCGTAGCGCAGGTCAGCCTTCTTCTCGAAGACCAGGGTCAGGCGGCTCGGGAACAGGGTCCCGGTCTGGCGGTTGATGGCCTGGGCGACCTGGGCGTCATGGGCCGCGGTCAGGGCGAAGGCTTCGGCCGCCAGCTTGTGGCGGGTCTCGGGGGCGACCGCCTGGTCACGCTTGATATCGCGGAGGACCGTGGCGTACTGGGTGGGGCTGGAGACGGCGGCCACCCATTCGTGGTTCGCGGCGGCGGCTCGGAGGAGCGCCACCGCGGCGAGGTCGTCCGGACCGATGTCGTCGCCCGGCGGGGCCAGGTTGACCACGACGATGTCGATATGGCCCGATGTCTCCGCGGCTTCCCCCGGCCCCACGTCCTGCCCCGCCCGCCTGGCGCCGACCGAACGCATGAGGGCGGGATCCGCCAGGTCGGGGATGGTAGGCACAGTGACCTCGGCTTCCGCCAGGTGGGCGCGGGTCTCCTCGGTCGCGACGCAGTCGATCCCGGCGTCCTGGAGACCACGCGTCAGCTCGGTGATCCCTTCGCGGTCCGATACGGAGAGCAGGGCGCGCAAACGGGGACCTCGTATCAATCGCTGTCCGCGAGGCGTGCGGCAGCAGCCCCCGGGTCAGTGGCGCGAGTATATCGCCGGGGATGCGGGTCCTCGCGCCGGATCGGTCTGAACCATCTGCGCCAGAGCGGCGCTACTACTGGCGATGCAAGGACGTGTCCGACTCGCCGGCCTGGGTGTGGTCATCGGTCTGGTGGCCTGCACGCCCACGGGGGCTTCGCCCACGGGCCCCGAGTCAGTGTCACCAGCCGGCTCGGCCGCTCCCACCGCCTCAACCACGGAGGAGCCGGCAGGATCGGTATCGGTTCACATCCTCGGCGACGAGCCTGTCCTGGTGGGCGCCGCGGTGAATAACGACTGGGTTCTGCCCGGTGCGGTCGTATGGGTCGAGGGCACCTATCACCTGTACGGGGTCGCATTCGACCAGGATTCCACCGAGCATCACGGCTACTACGCCACCTCGGCGGATGCCACGACCTGGACCGTGGGAGCCGAGGATCCGCTCGCTACCTTGGGCCTTGAGCTGGGCGATCCCGGCCCGGTCCCGGGGTCCGTCCTCCAGGAGCCCGATGGGTCCTGGCTCATGTACCTGTGGGGCGTTCCAGCGCCCGGTGGGCGGGGTGGGAACCTGTATCGGGCCACCGCCCCGGAGGCGGCGGGGCCCTGGACGGCCGACCCCGCGCCCATCCTCCGCGGCACGGCCGGGGCGTGGGACAGCCAGGGGCTGGACTTCCCATCGGTCGTCCACACCTCCACTGGATATCTCATGCTTTACGACGGCAGCAGCCTCAGCGCGCCCAACGAGGGGCGGATCGGGTCCGCCACGTCCACGGACGGCGTGACCTGGACCAAGGGCGACGATCCGCTCATCGAGCCGGGCTTCTGCGGCGACTTTGACGCCCGATCCATCACCATCCCCCGCCTGCGCGAGACCGATGGCGGGTGGCTCCTGTTCTACAACGGCCTCGACGAGAGCCTGGATCCTGCTCGTGTCGGAGTCGGCAGGAGCACGGACGGGGCGTCGTGGACCTGCGTCAGCCCGGAGCCGGCGCTGACCGCCGCCGACATTCCCGGCAGCCAGGGCATTCACACCATCGCGGTGGCCACGACAGCGCGCGGCCCCGAGTTCCTGGTGGAGTCCCTTGGCGATCAGTCGTCCACGGTCTGGCTCGGGGACGTTGACATGTCGGGGCTCTGAATCGGCTCTGCTAGACTCCCGCGCCGATGATCCTTTTCGAAGGGCTGAACCCCACCAGCTTCCCGAACCTGTTCACCCTGATGTGGGTGAGCGCGCTCGTGATCTGCGTGGGCGGCTCCGTCGTGTACTGGATCGCGTCACGGCGATACCGCCGCTACCCGGCACACATGGCCCTCCACGAATGGGTGTACTGGATGCTCCTCGTGCCGTGGATCACGGTTCCGCTGCTCGCGGTGATCCATGTGCCCCTGATCATCGTGCTCGCCATCGTCATTCCCGGGATGGTCATGGCGGCGTACGGGGCCTTCATCCGCTACCCGCCGCGCATCGCCGCCGCGAACGATGAGATCCGCCGCCGCCGCTACGTTCCGCCGCCGCGGCGGGAGGTCGCTGCGCGGACCAAGCCCACGCCCGCCGGTGGTCGCAAGGCCCACCGCCGCTAGGGCGGCACGGTGATGGCGGAACGTCGGCTCGCGAGTCGAGGGGCGTTCCTCGCCGGCGGCATGTGCGCTGGCCTGGTGGTGGTCTACCTGGCGGTGATCGCGGGCCAAGGCGATGGCATCCAGAGCCGATCCTGGTTCGTGGCTGGCTGGATGCTGGTTGCAGCCGCGTTGCTGCTCGTAGCTGCGTTCATCCGGCCGCCAACCCGTCGCGCGCTGCTCGCGGGAATCGGCGCGTGCATGCTCCTTCCGCTTGCCGTCGCGG
>CAWFKB010000012.1:0-138724 GCA_963816215.1 uncultured Chloroflexia bacterium
AGGGCTCGAACGGCGCCATCCGAATGGCGCAGGCCATGGCCGCGGCCGACCCGGAGGTCTTCATGCCGTTCCAGTACGCCAACGAGGCGAACCCGCGCGCCCACGAGGACGGGACGGGGCCCGAGATCCTGGCGGCCGTTCCGGAGGTGGACGTCTTCGTCGCTGGACTGGGGACCGGTGGAACGCTGACCGGGGTTGGTCGCGCCCTGAAGGCCGCGCGCCCCGCCTTGCGGGTGGTGGCCGCCGAGCCGCTCCCCGGGGAGGATGTCCAGGGCCTCCGCTCGCTGGAAGATGGCTACGTCCCGCCCGTGCTCGACGCCTCCGTGCTCGACGATCGGTACCTGGTGAGCAATCGCGAAGCCGTGGTCGGCGTGCGTGAGCTGATGGCCCGGGAGGGCATCTTCGCAGGGCTTTCGTCCGGCGCAGCGCTCACCGTCGCGTTGCGAGTCGCAGCGGAGATGGATGGCGGCTCGGTGGTCGTGCTCCTCGCCGACGGCGGGTGGAAGTACCTCTCCGCCGGCCTGTGGGACCGCGACCTCGACGAGCTCGAGGACGACTTGGAGAGCCAGGTCCTGTGGTGAGCGGCCTCACCATCAGCCCCGCCCTCGCGGACGAGCTGCTCGCCCATGCCCGGGCGGAGGTCCCGTACGAGGCGTGCGGCATCCTCTCCGGCCCCGCGGGTGGCGAGGTGGCCACGAGCTACCACCCGGCCCGCAACATGGACGCGTCGGCCTACGTCTATAGCGTCCATCCCGACGACCTTGTGCGAATCGTGCTTGCCATCGAGGACGCGGGCGACGATCTGGTGGCCATCTTCCACTCGCACACCCGCACCCCGGCCGAGCCCTCGGCCACGGACCGTCGCCAGGCCATGTACCCCGACGCGATCTACCTCCTCGCGACGCTCATGGACGAGGCCGCAACGCCCGAGCATGCGCTCCGTGCGTGGCACATCCGCGACGGCGAAGCCACCGAGGCTCCGCTCCGCATCGGATCCGCCGAGACGTCCGCTACGCTTGGCCCCAATGCAGCCATTCCCTGAATCGGTCCATCGCGCCCGCCTCGACGCGACCGCCGCCGAAGCGGCCCGTCGGGACGTGGATGCGGTGCTCGTGACTCCCTCATCGGATTACCTGTACCTGCTCGGGTACAACGCGCCTCCGCTCGAGCGCCTGACGTGCCTCATCGTCCGTCCCGGCACCCAGCCGACCCTGGTTCTGCCCCATCTCGAGGTTCCCCTGGCCCGCCACGAGCTCGGCGCGCTGGCCGACGGGATAGAGCTGCGCCCCTGGGAGGAGACCGATGACCCCTTCGGCGTGGTGGGCGCCCTCCTCGGGAACGGTCGCCGGGTCGCGGTCCAGGACCAGATGTGGGCCCGATTCGTACTCCGCCTGCGAGACGCCATGGACGGCGTGGACATGGTCGAGGCCGGACCGATGCTCAACGCCCTGCGCCGGACCAAGAGCCCCGAGGAGTTCGAGCGGCTGCGGGACGCGGCCCATGCCGCAGACGAGGCCATGGATGCGATCACCGCCGGTCACCTGAGCGGCCGCACCGAAGCCGACGTGGCAGCCGAGGTCCGCGAGCTCCTTCGGGGCACCGGCCACGATTCGGCCGACTGGGCGATCGTGGCCTCGGGACCCAACGCCGCAAGTCCGCACCACACGCCCGGAGAGCGAGTCATCCTCGACGGCGATGCCATCGTGCTCGACATCGGTGGCACCGCCAACGGGTACGCCAGCGACACGACCCGCACCGCGTTCGTCGGCCTGCCGCCCGAGGAGTTCCAGGACCTGTATGCCGTGCTCCAGCAGGCCCAGGCTGCGGCCTGCGACGCCATCCGACCCGGGATCCCGGCGCGCGACGTGGATCGCATCGCGCGGGAGATGATCACCGACGCCGGCTATGGCCCCCTCTTCACCCATCGCACCGGTCACGGCATCGGGCTGGAAACGCACGAAGAGCCGTACCTGGTCGAATCCAACTCCGACCCGCTTCGGGAGGGCGATGCGTTCAGCATCGAGCCCGGGATTTACGTCGAGGGGCGGTGGGGCGCGCGGATCGAGGACATCGTGATCTGCACCGCCGACGGCGGCGAGCGGCTCAACCGCTCGAGTCGCGACCTCCGGATCGTCGCCTAGGAGCCGTCTCCGCTCCCGCCGCGCATGTCGGCGGCGGTCATGTGGCCCATCTCGTCCCACATGTGCACGATTGCGTCCATCCCGCCGCGATAGTTGGCCATTGGCATCCACTCGTTCGGTGCGTGGAAGTTCCCGTTCGGCGAGGCCCAGCCCACCATCACGCTCTTGATCCCCGTGAACTGCTCCAGGGCCGGAACGTACGGAATGCTCCCGCCGGACCGATGGAAGATGGGCGCCTTGCCAAAGGCCTTCTCCGACGCTCGGGCGACAGCGCCCACCGCCGGGTGATCGAGCGGGGTCATGGCCGGCCAGCCGTTGGACAGGCTCTTCACGGTGACGGTCACCGTGGACGGCGCGATGGCCTGCAGGTGATCCATCATCAGCCGCTCGATCTCGCGCGGATCCTGGTTTGGGACGAGTCGGCAGCTGAGCTTGGCGGCGGCGAATCCGGGGATGATCGTCTTCGAGCCCTCGCCCTGGTAGCCGCCCCACAGCCCGTTGATGTCGAACGTGGGACGTCCGGACAGGCGCTCGGCCAGCGTCCAGCCCTGTTCGCCGACCATCGGCTCGGTCACCCCGGTCGCCGTCATGAAGGCGTCCATGTCGAAGGGAACCGCCGCGAAGGCCTCGCGCTCGGCATCGGTCAGATCGTGGACGCGGTCATAGAAGCCCGGCAGGGTGACTCGCCCGTTGTCGTCGACCAGCGACGCGAGCATCCGGGTCAGCACGTTCGCCGGGTTGTCCACCCCACCGCCATATGAGCCGGAGTGCACGTCCTGGAACGGGCCCTGGACCTTGACCTCCCAGTACGCGATCCCGCGCAGCCCGTACGTGATCGCCGGCGTGCCCTGGTCGTCCTGCATGTCCGAGTCGGACACGATGCACACGTCGGCGCTGAGGAGCTCGGGATGCGCTTCGATGAACTCGGCCACCGGCTCGCTGATGTGCTCCTCGTCGCCTTCGAACACGACCCGCAGATTGATGGGCAGGTGGCCGACGCCCTTCAGCCACGCCTCGGCGGCGCGGAGGTGCATGTAGAGCTGGCCCTTGTCGTCCCCGCAGCCACGGGCGTACACGATGTCGTTTTCGTACCGCGGCTCGAACGGCGGCCGGATCCACTCCTCCAGCGGATCAACCGGCTGGACGTCGTAGTGGCAGTAGACCAACACGGTGGGCTTGTCAGGGCCGGCGCGGAGCCAGTCGGCGGTGACCACCGGGTGGCTGCGCGTTTCGGTCAACCGCGCGTGCTCGAAACCGATGGCCGTGAAGGCGTCCGCGATCCACTGCGCGGTCCGCACCATGTCGTCGTTCCTGGTGGGATCCGCGCTCACTGATTCCATGCGCAGGAACTCGTCCAGGCCGCGCAGGTGCTCATCGGCGTGCTCGCGCAGGTAGGCGAGGGCGCGCTGGGCCTCAGGGCTGCTGTCGGACATGCCCGCGCATGATAGGGGCGCGGCCTCAGCCCAGGGCGCCGAAGACGAAGAGCAGGAACAGGCCCAGGGCCACGGCCGGCACGAACGCCCCAACCTTGAGGAGCAGCGGCCATCCGGGCCCACCGAACAGGGCATAGGCCGGGATCGAGACCGGGAAGACCAAGACCGCTCCTGACCAGCCCATCCTCGCCCGTGAGCTGAGGTCCGGCCGGTCCTGCACGTCGAGCCAGTAGGCCACGATCATCACGAACCCGGCCACGACGGCCAGCACCATGAGCGCCCAGGCGAACGGCAGCACGGACCGATGCTAGCCCGACTCCCCTCCATCGGCTTGCTCGAGCTCGGCCATATACGCGCGCCGCTGGCGCACTTCGCTCGGGCCGTTGAACACGTCGCTCAGGAATTGCCCCGCGGGGCGGCGGCGAGGATAGACTGGCTCCTCGGCAGGGAGGAGGGCCACCATGGCGGCCCGGACCTGCCCGGCCAGGGCGTCGCGCGCCTCGCGGTCATCGGTCTTGCTGACGGTCAGAGGCTCTCCGAACCGGACGGTGATCCGCTTGCGGAACCAGATCGTGGAGCTGCCGATCACCGCGCACGGGAGAACCGGGACACCTGACACGGCCGCGAACAGGGTCGCGCCGTCCTGGAGGGGGAGCAGCTCGGTCTCACGAAAGCCCAGCGTCCCCTCCGGCGTGATGGCCAGCACGCCACCCTTGTCGAACACGAATTGCACGGCGCGGAGGGCGGACCGCAGGTTCGTCTTGCGGGGGTGGAACGGGATCGCGCCACCGAACCATCCGATGATCCGATTCTTCGTCCCCCTCGTGAAGTCCACTTCCTTGGGGCCGAACCACGTGATCCGCGGCCGAAATGGGCTGATCGCCCCGATGAACATGGGGTCCCACCCGGAGTGATGGTTGGAGACGAGCTGGAACGGTGCCGCGGGCCAGTTCTCGAGCCCCTCGCCGCGCACGCTGAACAGCGAACGGACGATCAGGCGAACCAGGAACCATTGCACCCGGTAGCGCCAGGTGACGGTGACGCCAAGGAGGTGCAGGTCAATCTGCGCCCCCTTCTCGGCGCGCGGCTCTGTCACGCCGGGATTGGCTCCGCCACGACCCGCTCGTCCAGCTCCCGCCGCCGCGCGTCCACCTGCCGCAGCGCCAGCGCCGACAGGCCAACGAACCCGACCCCCACCAACATCACGGCTCGCATGCTGGCTGCATCCCCGACCGACATGGCGATCGCATAGCTCGTCAGCGAGCCCACCGCCAGGAAGACCGGACTGGCCAGGGCGGTGCCGGCATTCAGGATGCCCATGTAGCGCGCGGAGGTGTGCTTGGGAATGACGTCGGTCATCAATGCCCAGTCCACCGACAGGAACAGGCCGATGCCGATGCCGCCCGACAGGAAGACCGCCAACGCCAGCTCGGGAGTCGGCGCCAGGGCCATTCCCAGGAGACCCACCGCCAGGAGCGCCATTCCGGCGTAGATGACCGGTTTGCGGCCGTACCGATCGGACAGGCGCGCCCCCGGGATGGAGGCGAGACCGGACAGGCTCGCCACGATCACGGTGGCCAGGAAGTTGAACTGGAGGGCCTCCTCCCTGCTCAGGCCGTGTGCCCGCTGGAAGTAGAAGACGCCCAGCGCGGTGACGGCAGCCGTGGCGCCCAGGAACAGGAGGCGGACGAGCAGCAGCCACAGCACGCTCTTCTCGCGCAGGATGTCCGTCCCCCACGCCGACAATGCGACGCGCGGCCACGACATCGTGCGCTTCGGTCCGGTCGTGCCCTCGTGGACCCGGGTCACGACGATGACCATCGCCACGATCTCCACCGCACCCAGTGCCAGCGTGGCCGCGAACAGTGAACCGCCCTCCTTCCCGCCCAAAGCCGCGATGCCGGCGCCGGTGACCGTACCCACGACGATCATCAGGCCCATCAGTCCGCTCGCCATGCCCACCTGGCGGGCCGGTACCAGGTCCGGAACGTAGCCCTGGAACGGACCCTGGGCGAAGTTCGAGGAAACCTGGATCAGGAAGTAGAAGGCGACCAGCGCGACGAAGGTGTTCGAGGAGGCGATCCCGTACAGGAAGAGCATGTCGAACACGCCGCCGATCAGGATGTACGGCTTCCGGCGTCCCCAGCGCGTGATGGTGTAGTCGCTGATCACGCCGACCGTGGGCTGGACGAGGATGGACGCGATGACCGCCACTCCGCTGATGACGGCCAATCCGATGGCGGACATTTCCTTGCCGACCAGATCCTCGACCATCGGCTGGAGGACCACCCCGAGGCCGTACTGGAGGGTCAGGATCCCGAGCCAGTAGGTCGACAGCGTGACGAGCTGTGACAGCGGCAGCGAGGCTCGTTCCGTCGTCGTCATCCTCAAGTCACCTTACTCGTCGCGGTTTCGTGCGCATAGGGTCGCGGCCGTCGACTGCGGAAGGACTGCGGGTAGAATCCGCGGGCCGTGTTCATCAACCCGATCGCGTTCCAGATCGGCCCCATCAGCATCCACTGGTATGGGGTCCTGTACGCGGTCGCCGCGGTCGCCGCGGCGTGGCTGGCCATGCGGGAGGCCAGGCGGCGGGGCGAGAACGCGGACCTGGTGTGGTCCGGGCTCCTGGTGGCCGCGGTGGGCGGGATCATCGGAGCGCGCATTTACCACGTCATCCACGAGTGGGGCCCCGTCTACTCGCAGAACCCGATCTTGATCCCGCAGGTCTGGAACGGCGGCCTGGGGATCCCCGGCGGCGTGGCCGGCGGGATGATCGCGCTGTACCTCTACACCCGCTACAGCCATCTGAAGTTCTGGCGCTGGATCGACATCGCCGCTCCGGCCATGCTCCTGGCCCAGGCCATTGGTCGTTTCGGAAACTTCGTGAACCAGGAGCTGTACGGACCGCCCACCACCCTGCCATGGGGCATCCCGATCGACGGCGACCACCGCGTCCCGCCCTGGACGGACCTCGACCAGTACCCGGTCGGTTCGACCTTCTTCCACCCCCTGTTCCTGTACGAAGCGATCCTGAACCTGATCGGCGTGGCCGTCCTGCTGTTCATCGGGCGGCGCTATGCGCGGCGCCTGTACGACGGGGACATCGGGATGATGTATTTCATCTGGTATGGATCGGTCCGATCCGTCCTGGAGACCTTCCGAACGGGGAACTGGGTGATCGGGGGCATTCCCGTGGCCATCCTTATCGGGGTCGGCGTGGCGGTCACCGGATTCGTCGTGATTGCCGTGCGACACGCCAATGGCTGGGGCGTGCCAGGCGCGTTCCTGGTCGAGATGGAGGAGCGCGAGGCCGCCAAGGCCGCGGAGGAGGCCGCCAAGGCCGAGCCCGCGGCGCCGGACGAGCCGGCACCGGAGCCCAATCCTGGCTGAGCGGCCGGGCGTCCTCCCCGACATCACGGCCGCGGTGGGGAACACCCCGCTGGTCGCGCTCGATCGCCTGGCCGCCGGGCTGACCCCGCGCGTCGTCGCCAAGCTCGAGTCATCGAACCCCGGAGGGTCGGTCAAGGACCGGATCGCGATGCCCATGATCGAGGCCGCCGAGCGGGCCGGACTCCTCAAGCCGGGCGGGGTGATCGTGGAGCCCACCAGCGGCAACACGGGCGTGGGGCTGGCCATGGCGGCCGCGGTGAAGGGCTATCGGTGCATCTTCGTGATGGCCGACAAGCAGTCGGAGGAGAAGCGCGCGTTGCTGCGGGCCTACGGGGCCGAGATCGTGGTCTGCCCCACCGAGGTCGACCCCGAGGACGAGCGTTCGTACTACAGGGTCTCGGACCGGTTGGCGCTCGACACGCCGGGCGCGTGGAAGCCGGACCAGTACACCAACCCCGCCAACCCCGAGGCGCACTACCGGACCACCGGTCCGGAGATCTGGGAGGCGACCGAAGGGCGGGTCACGCATGTGGTCATCGCCCTGGGCACGGGCGGGACGGTTTCCGGCGCGGGCAGATACCTGCACGAGCAGCGCGCCGACATCGTGATCGTGGGGGCCGATCCCGATGGGTCGGTGTACGCGGGCGGCCCGGTGCACCCGTACCTGACCGAGGGCATCGGCGAGGACTTCTGGCCGGGGACCTACGACACGGAGGTCTGTGATCTGATCGTTCGCGTCACCGATCGCGACTCATTCCTGACCGCGCGCGCCGCCACGGCGAGCGAAGGGATCCTGGCCGGGGAGTCGAGCGGGACGGCATTGTGGGCCGCGCTCCAGATTGCCCGCGAGGTGGACGACCCCGACGCCCTGTTCGTGGTGCTGCTCCCCGATTCAGGGCGCAACTACATCGGAAAGCTCTACAACGACGGGTGGCTGCGGGAGGCCGGGATCATCGGTCCGGACGAAGCGGTCACCGACTACGACTGGCGCGCCACCCACGCCGCGGTCGTCGTCCGCCGAGGGGAATAGCGACCGCCCCTTCGCAATCCGACCCCAATGTCCGCCACATGGACACATCGGCCAACTTCTGACATGGATCGCGTCGTAATTGGCCGCTTTGTCCATGACATGTGCAATTCCGCCACCAAGACGGGTACATCCGGCGAGGAGGCGGCCAAACTCGGCTGTTGTGTCCACGTCACGGACAAAGACGCCCCGATCACCTGCCCGGACGAGCCTGCCTGCGTGGCGAGCTTGGATAGTCACGACCAGTTGAGCGCAGTACCCTGAAGCCCATGACGAGTGTGGCGCAGCAATCTGGGGCTGACAGCACCGCGCAGGCGTCCGTTCCGTCGGGACTTCCGGTGGTGAACCACTGGATCGGCGGCAAGCGCGTAGCCGGGACCAGTGGTCGGCGAGGGCCGGTCTACAACCCGGCCACCGGGGAGGTTGCGCGCGAAGTGGACTTCGCATCGGTCGAGGAGGTTGACGCGGCCGTTGCCGCCGCAAAGGCGGCGTTCCCGGCTTGGCGGGCCACATCCCTGAGCCGCCGGACGGAGATCATGTTCCGGATCCGGAACCTGGTGGAGCAGCACCGGACCGAGATCGCCGCCCACCTCACCGCGGAGCACGGCAAGGTCCACACCGATGCCATGGGCGAGGTGGCCCGCGGCGTGGAGAACCTCGAGTTCGCGACCGGCGTCCCGCATCTGCTGAAGGGCTCGTTCAGCGAGCAGGTGAGCGGCGGGATCGACGTGTACCAGATCCGCCAGCCGCTGGGCGTGGCGGCTGGGATCACCCCGTTCAACTTCCCCGCCATGGTCCCGATGTGGATGTTCGCCAACGCCATTGCCTGCGGGAACACCTTCATCCTCAAGCCCTCCGAAAAGGACCCATCCGCTTCGCTGTACGTGGCCGAGCTCCTGGCCGAGGCCGGGTTGCCGGACGGCGTCTTCAACGTGATCAACGGGGACCGGGTCGCGGTGGATCGGATCCTGGAGCACCCGGACATCGCTTCGGTCAGCTTCGTCGGCTCCACCCCGGTCGCGCGCCACATCTACGAAACCGGCACGCGCAACGGCAAGAGGGTCCAGGCCCTGGGCGGCGCCAAGAACCACATGGTCGTCCTCCCCGACGCCGACATCGACATGGCTGCCGATGCGGCCGTGTCCGCCGCCTACGGCTCTGCCGGCGAGCGGTGCATGGCCATCAGCGTGGTTGTGGCCGTGGGTGACGTGGCTGATCCGCTGATCGCCGCCATACAGGAACGCCTGCCCAAGATCACGGTGGGCCCGGGCGAGGAGCCTGGCTCCGAGATGGGTCCGCTCATCACCCGCGAGCACCGCGACAAGGTGGCGTCCTACCTCGACAGCGGCCCAGCCCAGGGGGCGGAGCTGCTCGTGGACGGCCGCAAGCACCCGCTGTACAGCGATGGAGGCGGGTTCTTCCTCGGTGTCTCGCTGCTGGACAAGGTCCGCCCCGACATGGACTGCTATCAGAACGAGATATTCGGCCCGGTGATGGAGGTCGTCCGTGCCGACTCCTACAGCGATGCCGTCGGCCTGATCAACGACAACCCGTACGCCAACGGCACGGCCATCTTCACCCGGGACGGCGGGGCGGCCCGCCAGTTCCAGTTCGACATCAACGTCGGAATGGTGGGCATCAACGTCCCGATCCCGGTCCCGGTGGCCTACTACTCGTTCGGCGGCTGGAAGAACTCGCTGTTCGGCGACCTCCACATGTACGGCCCCGAGGGCATCCAGTTCTTCACCCGCGGCAAGGTTGTCACCGCCCGCTGGCCCGACCCGGGCAGCAGCCAGGTCGACCTGGGCTTCCCCCGCACCCGCTAGTGGACGACCCAGGGGAGAAGCGTTTCGAGACGCTGACGGTCCACACCGGACACGAGCCGGACCAGCTCACCGGGGCCGTCGTTCCCGCCATTCAGCCGTCTGCCACCTTCCAGCAGAACGCCGTAGGGGAGCCGCGCGGCGGCTTCGAGTACGCGCGGACCGGCAACCCCACCCGAAACGCGCTGGAGCAGGCCATTGCCGAGCTCGAGGGCGCGCCGCACGGGGTGGCCTTCGCCTCCGGGCTGGCAGCGACCCAGGCCCTCTTCTACCGGCTGGGTCCGGGGGATCGGCTGCTCCTCGGTGACGACGTGTACGGCGGGACGTGGCGGCTGGCCGACAAGGTCATGGCCCGCTACGGCGTGCTGGTCGACGTGGTGGACCTTCGCGACCTGGACGCCTTGGCCTTCGCCATGACCGCCGACACGAAAATGATCTGGGTCGAGAGCCCTACCAACCCGCTCCTCAAGGTGGTGGACATCAGCAAGGTGGCCCGCCTGGCGGCCACCGCGGGCGCGCTGACCGTAGTGGACAACACGTTCGCGACCCCGTACCTCCAGCGTCCACTCGAGCTGGGAGCGGACGTCGTCCTCCATTCCGCCACCAAGTACCTCGGCGGCCATTCCGACGCCGTGGGCGGGTTGATCGCGACCCGGTCGGCCGAGGTGGCGGAGCAGCTGCACTTCCACCAGAACGCGGCGGGCGCGGTGCCCAGCCCCTTCGACTGCTGGCTCGTCCTGCGCGGCCTGCGCACCCTGGCGGTCCGCATGGACCGGGCCTGCGCCAACGCCGCGATCATCGCGGAGTGGTTGACCCATCGGCCCGAGGTCAGTGCCGTGCACTATCCGGGTCTCCCCGGCCACCCCCAGCAGGAGCTGGTCGAGCGCCAGATGCGCCAGCCGGGGGCCATGCTCTCGTTCCAGCTCACGGGCGGCGAGGCCGAGGCGCGCCGGGTGGCCGGCGCGACCAGGCTCTTCACCCTGGCCGAGTCCCTGGGCGCCGTCGAGTCGCTGATCGAAGTCCCGGCGGTCATGACCCACGCATCGGTGGCCGACTCCAAGCTGGCGGTGCCGCACGACCTCGTCCGCCTCTCGGTCGGGATCGAGGCTGCGGAGGACCTGGTCGCTGACCTCGAGCAGGCTCTGACCGGCGGCTGAGCCCCGGCCGGCAGACCGATTTCGGACCGATACCGATGCGCACCGATCCTGATCCCCAGCCCAACCCCGACGGCCCCACCGAGGTGGTCGAGACCGATTCGGGCGAGCTGGTCGAGCGCCTGTCCGGTGGGACGGCCACGCTTCTCCTGATCTGGCTGCTCATCGTCGGGGCGGGGAGCGCGCTGCTCGCCGCGTGGCTGGTGGCGAGCCTGGTCCTGGACCAGCGCCTCGGTCCGGGGGCGCTGTTCAGCGATTTCGGCTTCTACGTCGCTCTGTACGGGGCCACCGGGCCCACGGTCCTGTGGCTGTCGGGGCGCGCCCAGGGACACACGGCCGGCTGGTTCGTGTGGACCGCGGTTCGCATCGGTCTGTTCATGTCACTGCTGACGGTCGTGTTCGGCAGCATGGTCACCGTCGTGCTGGGGGCCGGGATCACGAGCGGCACGCTGATCCTGGGCGTCTCCGTCCTGGTCGCCACCCTGGCCATGAGCGTGCTGTGGGGCCTCGCCGTGTGGGCCGCGGATCGCTGGATCGCCCAGGCCCGTGTCGGCGCCTGACCGAAGTCACTACCGCATCCAGAGAGGGTTTCGCACTGGTGGTCGATCGGTCCGCCCGTGTCGGGCCGATTGGCTCTAGGCACACCTGCCGACATCGGGGGAACCTCTGGCCGGAGGTCCCCAAGATGACCCAGATGCGGATTCGCGACGTCTCCCTGTTCGTCGAAGTCGTCGGCGACGGGTATCCCCTGCTGCTCATGCACGGCGGTCCAGGAGCCGATCACTGGACCATGCAGCCCCTCCGGCGCCTTGCCGATCGGTACACGGTCATCCTCTACGACCACCGGTGCAACGGGCGTTCGACGGGTGCCCCGGTGTCGTCGATGACCTGGGACAACCTGATCGCTGATGCCGACGCGTTGCGCGAGACGCTGGGATTCGAGCGATGGTCGGTCCTGGGCCACTCGTTCGGTGGCCACGTCGCCCTGGAATACGCGCTTCGGTATCCCGACCACCTGTCGCACCTCGTGCTGCTCGACACGGGCGGAGACAGCTGGTGGTCGCTGGTCCATGCCGCAGACGAGCTTCGCCGAACGGGCTACGGTCCGGAGACAGCGGACCTGGCCGGCAGGTTCCTCAACGGACTGATCGAGCCGCGGGAATTCCTCCTCGATCTGTTCCGACTGGGAGGCGCGTACAACCCGCATACCGGCTTCCGCCAGCTGATGCGCGCCATGTTGGACGGAGAATGGCGGGCCAGGGTCCGGCCGGAAGCGCTCATCTTCGCGGCGCACCAACTGCTGCCGGGCTGGTCGGTGATGGACCGACTCCCCGAAATCGCCGCGCCGACGCTGGTGATGGGGGGTCGTGACGATTTCATCTTCCCGCCTGAGCACCAGGCCGAGCTCGCGGCACGGATTCCCGGCGCGCGGCTGGTGATCGTCGATGGTGCGGGCCACAACCCCCAGATTGAGCAGCCCGCCGAGGTCCTCCGGGAGGTCAGGGAGTTCCTGGGCGTGGAGGAGGTCGCGAGGGCGCTGTCGCTCGTCGGCTGATCAGCGGCCCGGCCTCGATCCCGAACACAGCGAACGCGGGCGGCTGGCGCCGCCCGCGGTCAGATGCGAAGCGTTCAGGCGTGCGATGGGCCGTGCGCAGGCCGGTGCTCAGGCGCTGTGAACAGTCGGTACACGAGGGCGATGCCCCACATCACCGCGACGGTGATCCCCAGCCACGCAACGGTCCACGATGCCTCGGTGATCAGACCGATCGCCAGGAGCGTCACGGCCGCGATGCCCAGCACCGACATCAGTCCGGTGTATGGGTTCGGCCCCACGTATCCAGAGCTGCCTCCCACGATGCACATGCCGAGCCCGGCCACGCCGAGCACGACCAGGGCACCGCGCGTCTCGCTGATGAACGCGAGGTCGGTCCCCACCGCGTACGCGTAGGCCACCAGGCCCACGATCACGAGCAGCCCCGTCGTCACCGCATCTCGCCATGTCAGGCGTGTCATGTGATTGCCTCCTTCTGACGCCAGCCTCGGGGTTCGTGCCCCGCCCGAGCCAGTGCCGTTGGTCGCCGCGGCGACGGACCTCTGGACCGATCGGCGCGGACTCCGCTTCGGGTCGGCAAGAGGCGTCTGGCGGGTCAGACCTCCCAGGCGCGGAGGGTCTCGGCCACCTCGACCGGCCCCTCGAAGGTCGTTGAGGCCTGCTCCACCGCCCACGAACCGCCGTCAGAGTTGACCGGCAGGTGGGTGAGCACCATGCGGCCCACCCCGCCGCGCTGGGCCACCTCGCCGGCCTCGGTGGGGACGAGGTGTCCGCGCCGCTCGGGGGGCGGCGCGTCATCGGTCACCTTGCGCAGGGCCGCTTCGCAGATGAAGAGGTCGGCGCGCTCGGCCAGGATGTCGAGGTTGGGCGTGGGTGACGAGTCGGCCGAGTAGGCGATCGTTCGGGAACTGTCCCCGGACGACGGTCGGGCGGTGACCCGGAAGCCCCAGGTCGGGACGAAGTGGACGGTAGGCGTGGGCTCGAACCGCAGATCGCCGACCTCCAGCGCCGCAGCGCCGTCGTGCTCGATAAACGAGAAGCTGCGCGCGAAGTAGTCGGGAATGCCCGCTCCCATGGCCACGTGCTCCATCTGGGCCGTGGCGCCCGGCGGCAGGAACACCCGTAATTTGGGGTTGATCTCGTCCTTCCACGGAAACGAGTAGCGGAGGGTGACCAGGTCCAGGAAGTGATCGGTGTGCATGTGGCTGATCACGATCGCGTCCAGCTCGGTCGGGTTGCACAGCCGCAACAGCTGGGCGACGGTTCCCGGACCGATGTCGACCATGACCCGGGTCGACCCGCCGTGGACCAGGTAGCCGGCGCAGGCCTCGCCCGGGTTGGGAATGGCGGGCGAGCGCCCAAGGACGGTGAAGCGCACGGTGGGCGGACGCGGGCCGGTGCTACCGGGACTCGATCGGCACGTAGTCGCGCGCGGACACGCCGGTGTACAGCTGGCGCGGGCGGGCGATCTTGGTCTCCGGGTCCTCGATCATCTCCTTCCACTGGGCAATCCAGCCGGGGAGGCGACCCATGGCGAAGAGCGCGGTGAACATGTTCTTGGGGAAGCCGATGGCGCGGTAGATGAGGCCCGAGTAGAAGTCAACGTTGGGGTACAGCTTGCGCTCGATGAAGTAGTCGTCGCTCAGCGCAACCTCCTCGAGGCGCTTGGCGATGTTGAACAGCTCCCCGTCGGCGCCCAGGGCGGTGAGGACCCGGTCGGCGGTGGTCTTGATCAGCGTGGCCCGTGGGTCGAAGTTGCGGTACACCGGGTGTCCGAAGCCGGGGAGCTTGAAACGGTCCTCCGGGTCCTTGGCCCTGGCCACCCACTTCTCGACGTTGCCCCCGTCCGCGGCGATCCGCTCCAGGGTCTTGATCACCGACTCGTTGGCCCCGCCGTGGAGCGGACCCCACAGGGCGCTCATGCCGGCGCTGATGCAGGCGTACAGGTTGCCCTGCCCGCTCCCCACGTTGCGGACCGTGGAGGTGGAGAGGTTCTGCTCGTGGTCCGCGTGCATGATCAGGAGCTGCTCCAGGGCCGCGGCCACGACCGAGCTGCCCTCGTACGGCTCGGCGGGGACGGCGAACATCATGTGCAGGAAGTTCGGCGCGTAGTCCAGGTCATTGCGCGGGTAGACGTAGGGCTGGCCGATGGACTTCTTGTAGGCCCACGCGGCCAGGGTGGGGACCTTGGCGATCAAGCGCCGGATGGTGAGCTCCACCGCGTCGCGGTCGAATGGATCGTGGCTGTCCTGGTAGAACGTGGACAGGCCCACCGTCCCGCTGGCAAGGACGGCCATGGGATGGGCGTCGTACGGGAACGAGTCAAAGAAGCGGCGCATTTCCTCGTGGATGAGCGTGTGGTGGACGATGTCGTCCAGCCAGTTGCCGTACTCCGACTCGCTGGGCAGCTCTCCGTAGATCAGCAGGTACGCCGTCTCCAGGAACGAGGAGCGGGCCGCCACCTGCTCGATCGGGTAGCCCCGGTAGCGGAGCACCCCGGCCTCTCCGTCGAGGAAGGTGATGGCCGAACTCGAGGACGCGGTGTTCTTGAAGCCCGGATCGAGCGTGATGAACCCGGTTTCGGTCCGCAACTGACCGATGTCGATGGCGTCGTCTCCGTCATGGCCGCGGACGACGGGCAGTTCGACTTCCTGATCCCCCGTCTTCACCGTGACCGCGTCGGGGCGGGCGATGGTATCGGTCATGCCGTTGTCGCTCATGGCGTCGGTCATGCTGCGCCTGCCGCCGCCTCGGTCGCAAGGGTCGTGACCGCGTCCCGCTCCTCCACCAGCTCGGCGAGGGTGGCGGCGATCCGCTGCTGGGCCCAGTCGTCGTGGGCGATGCCCTGCACGATCTCCACCTCGCCCGGCGCACCGCCGCGCATGGGGTAGCCGAAGACGATGCCCTCCGGCACGCCGTAGCCGCCTTCGGGACCGGGCGACGGGACGGCGGTCGAGAAGATCTGGCCGGTGGGCGCGGCGACGTTCCGCACGGTCTCGACAACCGCATTCGCGGCGGACGCGGCGGACGACATGCCGCGGGCCGCGATGATCGCCGCGCCGCGCTGCTGGACGGTGCTGATGAACTCGCCGCGCAGCCACGCGTCGTCGTTGATGACTTCGGCCGCCGCGCGTCCGCCGATCGTGGCGTGGAACGCGTCGGGGAACTGGGTGGAGGAGTGGTTGCCCCAGATCACGAGGTCACGCACCTCGGCCACCGTGGCGCCGGCGCGTCGAGCCAGCAGAGCCCTTCCGCGCGTCTCGTCGAGCATGGTCATGGCGAAGAACCGGTCGCGCGGGACGTCCGGCGCGGCGCGGGACGCGATCAGGCAATTCGTGTTGCAGGGGTTGCCCACGACCAACACCCGCACGTCGTCCGCGGCGCTGGCTGCTATGGAACGACCCTGCGCCCCGAAGATCCCGGCATTGATGCCCAGCAGGTCCTTGCGCTCCATCCCCGCCTTGCGTGGCACGGCGCCCACCAGCAGGGACCAGTTCGCGCCCCGGAACGCCTCATCGGCGCTCGAGGTAGTGACCACACCACGCAGGAGCGGGAACGCGCAGTCCTCCAGCTCCATGGCCACGCCCTCGAGGGACGGCAGGGCCGCCTCGAGCTCCAGCAACCGGAGCTCCACGCTGGTCTGGGGCCCGAACATCTGGCCCGACGCGATCCGGAACACGAGCGCGTAGCCGATCTGGCCCGCCGCGCCGGTCACGGCCACCGTCACATGCTGGTCAGACATTTCGGACCTCCCACGGGGCCCGAGTGTAGCCCTCGCCGTCGGCCGCCGTTCAGCCTCCGACGAGGGACCGCACCTGTCCGCGTGTCAGGCCTGGGTCTTGAACCCGTACCCGCGCTCGCGGCCCTTGTAGGCGCTGGCGCTCCAAGCCAGGGCATCAGCCAAGAGGCCCATGCCGATCAGGAGCCACTCTCCGCCATCCACGACGGGGCCGACCAGGACGTACATGACCAGGGTCCACGGCAAGAAGATGAACCCAAGGAGGGGGATCAGGAAGCCATCGAACGTGGCGTTCCAACGCGCCTGGTCCACGAAGTACCAGACGAGGGACATGAGTCGGGGTCCCCCGAAGAGCAGGAGAATGAGCAGGCACATTGGGGCGGGTCCTCCAGATTCAGGCTCCCGAAGGGGAGACCTCAGCATGGTATGACGGGTTCTGACGGCCACCATCCCCCAATTGGCGCCGGCAGGTCATGGGCTCAGGGCGGGGTTGGGGTCGAGGTCATCTGCTGGCGGCCCTTCCAGGCGCCGCTGCTGAGCGAGCCGATGTCGGCCACGACCGCGAGCGCCAGCCACAGCCAGTCGAAACCCTCGACGCCGAGCGGGGACACGAGCATGTACATGATCGTGGTCCAGGGGAAGATCAGGAAGCCGACGATGGGCACGAGGGCCGAGCTGAAGGCGGCGGCCCAGCGCGCCGGCTCGGCGAAGTACCAGATGAAGATGACCAGCCGCGGACCGGCCAACAGAAGGGCGAGGAGGAGGCACATGGGGCGGACCCTTCGTACGGCGCTTTGGTGGCTCCCATATTGTCACCCCGCCACTCGTTTGGGGACAGGGTGTGGACAATTGTCAACGGGGCATCAAAAGTCGGGGATAAGCGGGATTGCCTCGCCACCGACCCCGCCGGTACTGTTCTGGGCGTCCCGAAGGGGCAGCCAACGGCGCCGCGGAGTCACATCAGCGGTACCGGGGGCGGTCACTTCGGGACATTTCGTTGCCCGCTATTCGGAGCCCAGCCGCGCCGGGCAGGTCAGCCC
Organism: uncultured Chloroflexia bacterium; assembly: GCA_963816215.1. Taxonomy (GTDB): domain Bacteria; phylum Chloroflexota; class Limnocylindria; order QHBO01; family QHBO01; genus DASTEQ01. Next base: position 17,300 of record CAWFKB010000012.1, read on the forward strand.
CGATCAGGCTCCCGAAGCCGGCGGGGAGGTCCCGAACTGGCGGTCTCCGGCATCACCCAGGCCGGGCATGATGTACCCGCGCTCGTTCAGCTGGCGATCGACGGCGCCGACGTGGATCTCCACGTCCGGGTGGGCGGCGGTGAGGGTCGTGATCCCTTCCGGAGCGGCGATCAATGACACCTGCTTGATCCGCACCGCGCCCCACGCCTTGAGGATGTCCACCGTCGCCGACGCGGACCCGCCGGTGGCCAGCATGGGGTCGAGGATGAGACAGACCTGGACGGTGGCGGCGTTCGGCAGCTTGTTGTAGTACTCGACCGGCTTGAGGGTCCGCTCGTCGCGGTACAGGCCGATGTGCCACACCTCGGCCATGGGCATCAGCTCGAGCATGGCGTCCACCATGCCCAGCCCGGCGCGCAGCACCGGCACCAGGCCCACCTTCGGCTCCAGGCGTGTCCCGATGATCCGCTCGAGGGGTGTATCGAGCTCGTATGGCTCGGTGCTCAGATCGGCCATGGCCTCGTGGCCGAGGAGCCACGAGAGCTCACGCACGAGCTCGCGGAACTTCTTGGGCTCGGTGGTCCGGTCACGGAGCAGCGAAAGCTTGTGCTGCACCAGGGGATGCGACGAGACGTGGACCGACGGCGGGAGCGATGCGGCTTCGGTGGATGACACTGGCCGCGATTCTAGCCGGGCCAACCGAAGGAACTGGCGCGTCCACGCGCCGACCTGCGGTCGGCCCACTACCGACATGTGCGTGAGGCTGATAGGCTATCGGTCCCACATGGATCCGCGTGCGCGCGCCCTGCGTGCCCGCCCGCCGCACACAGAGGATACGCATATGGTCTTTGGGAAACGCGACGCGCGGGCCGACGCGCCGCAGGAAGAGCTGATCGGCTCCCTGTACCAGGACGACGCGAGCGAGCCGCAGTCGGCAGCCGCTCCGCCCTCGCCGGAGTACAAGCGAGACGCCACCAGTGAAGGCATCCTCGACTCCCACGCCCGCTTCAACGGGAAGTTCGTCAGCGACCGCGATCTGCGGATCGACGGCGAGGCACAGGGAGAGATCGAGTGCCAGGGCACCCTGGTCCTCAGCCCGCAGGCTCGCGTGCGAGCCAGCATCAAGGCCCACAACGTGGTCATCAATGGTGACTACGAGGGCAACGTGGACTCTGGTGGCCGATTCGAGATCGGCTCCACCGGTCGCGTGAAGGGCGAGATCAAGACCCAGGTCCTTGTGATCAAGGAAGGCGCCTTCTTCGAGGGTGCCGTGACCATGGCCCGCAAGACCCCAGCGGAAGGCGCGGCTGGCGCAGCCGCCGCCGAAGGCGGGGCCTCGGGCTCCAAGTCGAGCAGTGGCGGGGCAGCCTCGGCGGATTCCGCCCCGGCCGCCCCCGCCTCATCGTCACGTTCGGCCAAGGCCGTGGAGCCGGCCGAGGCCGCCGCCCTCTTCTCCGCCGAGGTGATGGGCGAGTCCGCTTCCGCCGCAGCCGGCAGCAGCCGGCAGCCCACCGGTCCCGGCGACGGCCGGTAGTCGCCAGGCCGCTACCGCCGCCACCGCCGCGCTCCTCGTCGAGGTCACGCGCGGCGACCGGGTTGAGTCCCGGCACCAGGGTTCCATCGCCGTCGTCGACCCCGACGGCTCCCTCCTCGCCCACGCGGGCGACCCTGACGGGTCGGTCTTCCTTCGCTCATCGGCCAAGCCGTTTCAGCTGGCGCCCTTCGTCGCCTCCGGCCGATTCGACGCGTACGACTTCCCCGACCCGGTCCAGACCATGGCCGTCATGGCGGCCAGCCACGCCGGCGAGGATCGCCACGTCCGCCTGGTTCAGGCCGCCCTGCGGACCGGTGGCCTGACCCGCGACGTCCTCCAATGCGGCGTCCATCCGCCATTCGACGGCGAGACCGCCCAGCGCCTGGCCCGCGACGGGGAGCCGCTGAACGAGCTGCGCCACAACTGCTCGGGCAAGCACGCGGCCATGGCCCTGCATGCCAAGGCCGCCGGCTGGGACGTCGAGACCTACTGGGAGCCCGATCATCCCTGCCAGGTGCTGGCCCGCGAGGTCGTGGCGGCCGTGTCCGGCGTTCCGGTCCGCCAGGTCGGGACCGCGACCGATGGCTGTGGAGTGGTCAGTTTCGCGATCCCGCTGGCGGCCGCCGCGCGCGCCTATGCCCACCTCGCGGACCCGGCGTCGCTCAGCGGCACCAAGGGCGCGGAACCCGCCCTCATCGAGGCGCTCACCCGCATCCGCGACGCGATGCTCGCGTACCCCGAGCTGATCTCCGGGGAGCGGCGTCAGTTCGACACTGACCTCATGCGCGCGGCGCCGGGGCGGCTGGTGGCCAAGGGAGGAGCCGAGGGCCTGCGCTGCGTGGGCCTTCTCCCGGACGCGCTGGGACCGGGGAAGCCGGCGACCGGCGTGGCCGTGAAGATCGAGGACGGCGACGGCTCTCGTCGGGCAGGGCCCGTGGCCACCTGCGAGGCGCTGCGTCAGATCGGTTTCCTGGGGGAGGCGGAGATGGCGGCGCTGGAACACCACGCCTCGCCGCCGGTCGCGGATATGCCTCGCGGGGACGTGGTCGGTGCGGTGCGCCCCGTGTTCACGCTCGAGATGGCGGGTGGCCGCTAGCCGAGCCACCCCCGGATCAGGTCCGCGACCCGGATGAAGATCGGTGCCAAGCAGCAGCGCAGGCAAGAAGTTCGTGACGCGCACCGGCTTGAGGTCGAGCAGGCGGAGGGCGACGCCCAGCAGGATGATCCCGCCGGTGGCGGTGATGGCCAGGATCGTGATGTCGTCGAGGACCGGCGCAAGAACCGTCGCGAACGCCGCGATGGTGCCCTGGACGACCAACACGGTGATGGCCGACAGCGCGACGCCCCAGCCGAGTGCCGCCGCGAAGGCGATCGCGGCCACGCCGTCGAGGAGCGCCTTGATGGCGAGCAGCTGCGCGTCGCCGGTCAGCCCGTTCTGGAGCGAGCCGAGGATGGTCAGCGGGCCGACGCAGAAAACGAGGCTGGCGGTGACAAACCCTTCGGCCACGCGCGACCCGGCCGAGTCCTCGCCACTCCCCACCAGCCGCCGCTGGAACCAGGCGCCCAGCGCCTCGAGTCCGTCCTGGAGTCGCAGCAGCTCACCGACGGCGACGCCCGCCAGGACCGCGGCGAGGACGGCCAGCTCGTCCCCCGGTTGAGCCAGCGGGTCGGTAAAGAGCCGCAGGCCGAGCGAGATCGCGATCAGGACCGTGAAGAAACCGAGCCCCGTCACCAGGCTCTCCTGCATCCTGACCGGCATGCGGTGGCCGACGAGCAGCCCTAGGCCGGTGCCCAGCAGGACGGTGATGACGTTCAAGATCGTGCCGCTCAGGAACACCGCCTTATTGCCCCCCGAGCTCCGACAGGTCCCACACGCGAGGGTGCTCGGGCCGCAGGCTCAGGACCATGCCCCGGTCGCCGCGCCGCTCGGCAAGAGCACGTCCCCCCTGCGGGCCCAGGTAGCGACTGGCGATGCTGAGCCGCGCCTCGCGCACGCCCTCGTGGCGGAGGTCGGCCATCCCGTCCACCTGGATTCCCCGAAACGGCGGGACAGCCTCGAAGACGAGGAGCGATGCCCGTCGGTCATGCTCGAGGTGACCGAGCTTCCCGTCGCCTTCGGCGATGACCACCTCGAATGCCTCCCCGGTCCAACGGAACCACACGGGCGAGAGGTGCGCGCTTCCATCGGTGCGGTACACGACCAGGGCAGCCGGAGCCGGCGATGCGAGGAGGGGTAGCACGTCGGCGAGTTGAAGCCGGCCCATGGCGAGGGAGTCTACGCGTGGTCGCCACCGGCAGGCCCATGAACTCTCGGAGCGACCGCACCAGACGCATATGATGTCGCGCCGACGGCCGCAACCTTGTCCGAGCGACCGCTGGGATTCCCCGCTCGGGTTTCGCGAGTCTGGAGGTTACGCGCGATGACTGTCGACGCACCGACGCTGCGCCAGCACGGCAACGCCTACAACATCTTCATCCTGGTCCTCACGGTCTTCTCGTTGGTGCTCATGGTTCTCCTGCTCCTGCCGTTCAACCAGACCACGCGCGACCTCCTGCTCGTGTACGACAACGCCGTGTGCGTCATCTTCCTGATCGACTTCGCGATGAACCTCGCGGGGTCGAAGCCGAAGCGGGCCTACTTCATCAGTCAGCGGGGCTGGCTGGACCTGCTGGGATCGGTGCCGAGCTTTGGGTTCTTCCAGATCGGCGCTCTGCTGCGCCTGGCCCGCCTCAGCCGGCTGGCGCGCATCACCCGTCTGCTGCGCGGCCAGGCGGGCAAGGACCTCGTCCTGGACGTGCTCAACAACCGCAGCCAGTACGCAACCTTCATCACCGTCCTGCTGGCGGGGATGACGCTCGCAACCGCGACGTTCCTGGTGCTCCAGTTCGAGGGCCAAACGGCCGATTCGAACATCACGTCCGCCGGCGACGCGCTGTGGTGGGGCATCGTGACGATGACGACCGTCGGATACGGCGACTTCTTCCCGGTCACGATGCTCGGTCGGCTGACGGCGATCTTCGTCATGTTCGCCGGCATCGGAATCATCGGTGCCCTGGCCAGCATCCTCGCCAGCCTGCTGGTTTCCTCACCCACTCCAGCTGATGCGGAGCCGGAGCCTGACGCGGCATCCGTCGCCGGCGCACCTGTCGTCGGGGGTGGATCCATTGCCGAGGAGCTGGCCGGCCTTCGTGCCGAGGTGGCTGGTCAACGGGCCGAGATCGCGGCGCTGCGCGCTTCGCTCGACAAGGGCGGGACCTGACGACCCGGCCCAGGCGGGCGCTACCATCGCGAAACCCATGAGCCCAGATGCCACCAACTCGACCCATCCGCGTGCGGATGGCGCCCAGCCCGACCGGGCCGCTGCATATCGGCACGGCACGGACGAGCCTGTACAACTATCTCTTTGCCCGTCATGTGGGCGGCGCGTACGTCCTGCGCATCGAAGATACCGATCTCGTCCGGAGCACGGCCGACTTCGAGCGCGACATCCTCGACAACCTGCATTGGTTGGGGATCACCTGGGACGAAGGCCCCCGGAGTGCGGGCGGCGACGACATCGGTCCGTATGCGCCCTACCGCCAGAGCCTGCGCATGGACCGATACGCCCGCGAGGCGGATCGGCTGCTCGCTTCGGGCGCGGCATATCACTGCTGGTGCACGACCGAGGAGCTGGACGCCGTCCGCCGCGAGCAGGAGACGCAGCATCAGGCGCCCGCGCTACAACGGGCGGTGCCTGAGCCTGACCGATGCCGACCGCGCCACCTTCGAGGCCGAGGGTCGCCGTCCGGCGGTTCGCTTCCGGGTGCCCGCCGAGACGATCCGCTTCGACGACCTCATCCGGGGCGAGGTGGTCTTCGACAACGCCCTGCTCGGGGACTTCGTGATCGTCCGGGCCGACGGTGTGCCGCTGTACCACTTCGTGGTCGTCATCGACGACGAGCAGATGGAGATCAGCCACGTCATCCGGGGCGAGGACCACCTCTCGAACACGCCCAAGCACATCGCCCTGATCCGGGCCCTGGGCTACCGCGAGCCGGTGTTCGGGCACATCCCGCTCATCCTGAACCCCGATCGCTCGAAGATGAGCAAGCGCAAGTCGCAGACCGCGATCGCCGACTACCGGGCCCAGGGCTACCTGCCCGAGGCCATGGTCAACTTCCTCGCCTTCCTGGGCTGGTCGCCGGGGACCGAGGAGGAGATCTTCTCGCTGGACGAGCTGGCGGCGCGGTTCGAGATCGGGGAGGTCCACAAGGCGGGGGCCGTGTTCGACCGAGACCGGCTCGACTACCTCAACGGGGTGTACATCCGCGCCCTGACCGATACGGACCTGGCGGCGCGGCTTCGACCGTTGGTGCCCGCGGCGGTGTCGGACGAGACTCTGGCCGGGCTGGTGCCGCTCGTGAAGGAGCGGATGGTGCGCCTGACCGATGCGGTCGAGCTGTCTGGCTTCCTGGCCGAGACCGATGAAGTGGTGGCTCGCTGGTGGACCGTGGAGGACCTGTCTGCCCAAGGGCCGGGACGCGGCGGAGGTCGCGACCGCGGTCGCCGCTGCTCGCGAAGCGCTGGCCGCCTCCGCGTGGTCGGCCGAGGCCCTCGAGGCGACCGGACGGGCGGCCGCCGACGCATTCGGCTGGAAGGCCGGGGACTTCTTCAAGCCGATGCGCGTCGCGGTGACTGGTCGGGCCGTTTCGCCGCCCCTGTTCGGTTCCATGGTCCTGCTTGGGGCGCGAGCCGGACGCTGGCTCGGCTGGACGCGGCAGCCATGCGCCTGCCGCGGGGAACACCGGGTTGACGGCGACCATCCCCTGCCCGTCGTGCGGGGCGGAGAACCTCCCCGGTTCGCGCTTCTGCTCCACCTGCGCGACGCCAATCGAGACGGCCTCGGCTGCCGCCGCTGAGACGCGCAAGACGGTTACCGTCCTGTTCTGCGATGCGACTTCGTCCACCGCGCTGGGCGAGCGGATCGACCCCGAGTCGCTGCGAGCTCTGATGACGCGCTACTTCGACGTCATGCGCGAGGTCATCGAGTACCACGGTGGGGTCGTCGAGAAATTCATCGGCGACGCGGTGATGGCGGTGTTCGGCGTGCCGGTCGTCCACGAGGACGATGCGCTCCGCGCCTGCCGAGCTGCGGTGGAGATCCGCGACGCGGCTGGCGTCCTCGATGCCGCGATCCAGGCCGAACGCGGCGCGACTGTGGAGTGGCGGATGGGGATCAACACCGGCGAGGTGGTCGCCGGCGATGGCGACCAGCGGCCAGCGGATCGTCACCGGCGATGCGGTCAACGTGGCGGCCCGGCTCGAGGCGGCCGCTGCCCCGGGCGAGATCCTGCTCGGCGCCGAGACCCACGCTCTGGTCCGCGACGACGTGGCGGACGAGCCCGTTCGAGCCGCTCACCGTGAAGGGCAAGGCGGAGCCGGTCCCGGCCTGGCGCCTGGAGGCGGTCGCGGAGACAGTTGGCCGTCGTCAGCGACCGCTGGAGGCCGCATGGTGGGCCGGCGTCGCCCGCTCCGATTGTTGGATGACGCCTTCCGCGAGGCGGTCGAGGAGCGCATCTGCCACCTGTTCACGATCCTGGGTGCCGCCGGGGTGGGCAAGTCGCGATTGGTCGAGGAGTTCGTCAGCTCGGATCGACGGATCAGGCTCGGGTTGCCACCGGCGGTGCCTGGCCTACGGCCGCGGCATCACCTATTGGCCGGTGGTGGAGGCCATCCGCATGGGCTTGGGCATCGTGGAGAGCGAGCCCGCCCGATACGGCCCGCGCTCGCCTGGCGGAGGTGCTTGCCGGGGAGCGGAGGCCGATCGGGTTGCCGACATCGCGGGCAACCTGCTGGGGCTCATCGACGCAGGCGCCGGCCTCGGACGAGATCTTCTGGGGCATTCGGCGAACGTTCGAGGCCATGGCTCGGCGTCAGCCTCTCGTCCTCGCTTCGACGACATCCACTGGGGTGAGGCGACCTTCCTCGACCTGATCGAGCACATCGCCGACTGGACGCGTGACGCGCCCGATCCTGCTCATCGCCATGGCCCGTCCCGAGCTGCTGGAGCAGCGTCCCGCCTGGGGCGGCGGGAAGCGATCGGCCACGACCATGCACCTCGAGCCGCTGTCCGAGGACGAGAGCGCCGAGCTGGTCGGGAGCCTGCTCGGGCGAGACGAACCTGCCCGCCGAAGTTCGCCGACCCAGATCAGCCCCGCCGCCGAGGGCAACCCACTCTTCGTCGAGGAGCTCCTCGGCAAGCTCATCGACGACGGTTTCCTGGTCGACCGGGAGCGGCTGGGCTGCCCTCGGCGACCTGCGCGAGCTGGCGATCCCGCCGACCATCCAGGCGCTGCTGGCGGCCCGTCTGGACGGCCTGGGCCGCGAGGAGCGGGCCGTCATCGAGCGGGCAGCGGTCGAGGGCAAGATCTTCCATCGCGGGGCGGTCACCGAGCTGTCGCCTGACGCTGATGCGCCCCAGGTCCGGACCGGCTGGCGAGCCTCATGCGGATGGAGCTCGTGCGTCCCGACCAGGCCTCGTTCGAGGGGGAGGAGGCGTATCGGTTCCGCCACCTTCTCATCCGTGACGCGGCCTACCAGGCGCTGGCCAAGCAGACTCGCTCGGAGCTCCACGAGCGGTTCGCCGGCTGGCTGGAACGGGCAGCCGCCGACCGGGTCGGAGGAGTACGAGGAGATCATCGCCTACCACTTGGAGCAGGCCTACCGATACCGCGCCGAGCTCGGACCGCCCGATGCCCACGCCCGAGAGCTCGCCGTCCGCGCCGGTCGCCTGCTGGGGGAGGCCGCTATCCGCGCCGATGCGCGGCTGGACGTTACCGCTGCGGCCGACCTGCTTGAGCGAGCGATCGCCCTGCTCCCGCGCGACGATCCCGAACGACGCCTGCTGATCGGCCACCTGGGGCCGGAGCTGCTGTCCGCCGGCCGGGACGCGCGCGCGCTGGCGGTCCTCGAAGAAGGGCTCACCGACGCAATGGAAGCCAGGGACGACCGGGCGGCCGCCTGGGCGGAGCTTGGCCTGCTCATCGTCCGGTCCTCGACCGAGATGATGGGAGGCGCCGCGGTCAGTCATGACGCGGAGCGCATCCGCGATCGACTTGCCGCCCTGGGCGACACCTCAGGCGTGCAGCAGGCTGAGCTCATCGCCGCCATTGCCCAGTTCACCGTCGGGCACGCCGCCGAGGCGATCGCTCGATCGGCGCCGTCGCCGCCACGTTACCGTCGGATCGCCGAATCGCCCGCGAAGCCGTATCGGGAGACGGGAATGTCATCGGTATCGGGCCGACGCCCGCCGATACGGCGATCCGCCTGATCGAACGACAGCAGGAGGAGATGCCGGATGTGGGTGGCCTGCGTGCGCCTGCTTGGCTTCGCTCGGATGCTCATCCTCCAGGGCCGGTTCGAGGAAGCCGAACGGGCGGTGGACAAGGCCCGCAGATGTTCCGGGCACCTGGGGGATCGGACATTCATGGCGGAGGCCGACGCGGTCTGGGGGACATCATCGCTCTGGCTGGCCGAGGGCGACGCCGCAGTCGCCCACTTCCGGTCGTACGACGCCAAGGTCGCGCTCGGGGACTCGGGCCTTCTCGACAACCGCGGCCAGGCTCGAGGTGCTGCTTCAGGCCGACATTCGGAGAGGCGGAAGCAGTTCGCAGCGAACTCGCGTTGGACACGTCGTCGCCAGCGACGACATCGCATCGCAAGCCGGGGGCAAGGCGTGCAAGGCCCGCGTCCTGGCTAACTGCGGCGAACTCGAGCGCGCGGAGGAGTTGGCCCCGAGGCCGTGGCCATCATGGCCGCCACCGATTACCTGCCTAGCACGCCGACGTGCTCCTGGACCAGGCCCACGTCCTGCGCGCGGCCGGTAAGACCGAGGCGGCCCTGGGCGCCCTCGCCCAGGCGCGAAGACCTCTACCGCCTCAAGGAGGCGCCTGCTCGCGTCACGGTGGTCGAAGCGGCTCATTGGCGACTGGAGTGGGGGCACTAGGGGACGAGGACCAGTCGACCGGGAACCTTTCCGGCGGCAAGGCGCTCGTGGGCCTCGGCGGCCTCGCGAAGCGGCATTCGCTCCACCGACCACTTCAGGCGGCCCCGACGGGCGAGCTGCACGACGTCGCGCAGGTCGTCGGGCGAGCCCCACGACGTGGTCGTCAGCCAGACCTCGTCGGGCGTGGTGTGGAACCCGAACGGGAGCCCACCGCCCGCTTCTCCGACCAGCGAGACGAGACCCCCGCGCGCTACGTGTCCCACCGCCAGGGCCAGCGTCTCGTCCGAGCCGACGAAGTCGAAGACGACGTCCGCCGGACCGCCCAGGCCCGCGCTGATGAGATCCCCTCCGCTGCCAAGGAAGCCCACATCCGCGCCGAGTGCGTCGGCAACCCCCAGCTTCTCGGGGTCGATCTCGAGCACGCCCACCCGCAGCTCCGGCAGGCGGCGCAGGTACTGGAGGGCGAACTGCCCCAGGCCGCCCATCCCGATCAGGAGCACGCGCGCCCCGGGCTCCAGCCACGGCCCGGCGCGCCGGACCGCGCGGAACGGGGTCACGCCGGCGTCCGCCAGGGGCGCCGCATCAATCGGATCCAGGGAGCCCAGCCCCACCAGGTGACGGGGATGGGGGACCAGGACGTACTCGGCGTAGCCGCCGTCGACCTGGAACCCGGGCGACAGCCCCCGCTCGCAGCGCTGCTCGGCCCCACGGCGACACTCGCGGCACTCGCCGCAACCCCAGCCGCCGAACACGGCCACCGGATCGCCGGAGCGCACCTTGTGCCGTTTGAGGTCCCCCTCCGCTCCCGGCGCAATGGCATGCACCCAGCCGGATATCTCGTGGCCGAGCGTGACCGGGCGTCGGACCCGGAGTCGATCGGTCCGCGCCACGTGGAGATCGGTATGGCAGACGCCCGCGCCCGCAACCCGGACCAGGACCTCGGTGCCGGTCGGGACCGGAATCGGGACCTCCTCGAGTCGCAGCGGCTCACCCGCGGCATAAGTCCGGACGGCGAGCATCGGTCTACGCCGTCGTCGCTCAGGCCGGGAGGGGTTCCCGGAAGACCTCGAGCACGATGGCGACCATGAGGCGGGGATCGGGGTCCCAGAAGATGCCCTGAATGATCCCGGTCTCGTCCACGCCGATCAGGACCGGCGTCACCACGTTCGTGGTCCCGCGCCTGGTGGCCACGGGCACGCCCAGCGATTGACTGGCGATCAGGCGTTCGTCGCTCATCAGCAGGAACGACAGATCCAGGGTCGAGGCGAATTCGCTCTGCTGGCGCTCGTTGTCGGTGGTGATGCCCGCCACGGCCACTCCTGCTTCGTCGAGCCGCGGAACGGCGGCGGCCAGATCACGAGCCAGCGATTCGCCGATCTTCCGCGCATCTCCGGTCGCGGTGGGCCCGGTGAAGAACAGCAGCCCGACCGGCGACTTCCCGACCCACGAACGGAGGTTGAGCAGATAGCCGTCGGTGGCGCGCAGCCCGATGGATGGGACGGGATCGCCCACCTTCACCACCAGACTGGGACTGTTTCGACTCACGTGCCGATTGTATCCGGGGCGCGACTGTTCCCCGGACCGTGACCCGGTCAGGTCAGGTCCGCAGATCCTCCAGGCCGCCGGCGGGGATCTGGCGCAGGGAGCCGATCAATCGGCGCAGCGAGGCAGTCGGGCGGAACTCCCGCCGCGCCACGATCTCGGCCCGCGGCGGTCGATACGCCATGGCCAGTTCGCGGCGTCGCTCGGCTTCGAGCTCGAAGGCGGTCACGGGCGTCATTCCGAACATGTGGTGGCCTCCTTTGCTCCGGCCGGGACTGCCGAGTGTCTGTACGTCAAGAAGTTCGAGATCAAATTAATTGCGTACGAACGATAGCGGGTCTATGTCTCGATGTCAAGCAATACGACGACAAGATGCTTGACATGGAACAGAGTTGACACTAATACTGTCGCGGTGAAGACACCCACCGAGGAGCTCGACCGCCTGGACGAGTCGCTCGTGGTCTGGGCGCGCGAGATCCCGAACCTGGACCCGCTGACCGAGGGGATCGTCCAGCGCCTCCAGTTCCTGGCCAAGCGCTTCAACCAATCCATGGATCGGACCCTCGAGGAGTTCGGCCTCGAGCACCGCTCGTACCACCTGTTGGGGACGCTCCGGAGCGTCGGACCTCCGTACCAGCGGACGCCAGGGCAGCTGGCGGAGGACTTGCACCTATCCAGTGGAGCCATGACCAACCGGCTCGACCGGATGGAGGAGGCGGGACTCATCCGTCGGCTCCCCGACCCCTCGGACCGTCGTGGCACGCTCATCGAGCCCACCAAAGCGGGCCATGCTGTGTGGGACCAGGCTGTCAGCACCCAGGCCCAGACCGAGGCCCTGATTGCCGGCACCCTCAGCAAGGCCGAGCGCGAGGAGCTGCATCGACTGCTCCGCCACCTGATGCGTGCATTTCCTCAGAAGGACCACTGGCCAGCGCGCGAGACCGTCGAAGAGGAACCGGCAGCCGCGCTTCCCTGATCGCGGTCAGCCGTCGGGTCAGTCGCCCTGTGGCGGGGGACCGAGGACGACGGCTCGGCCCGACCGATGGAGGAGCCCGTCCTGTTCCAGGCGGGCCGTGAACGACTCGAACTCCGAAGCGCCGATTACGTCGGCGACCGATCTCCGCGCGCGCGAATCAGTGAGCCGATGGTCCGGCGCGGTTGCCAGGGCGCGCAGGAGCGCGCCGCGCGCGGCGCGCGTCGATGCGGTAATGGTCGATTGGCGCGGGATCGCAACATGGGGCGGATCGATCCGCGAGGGGCAACCGCGCGAGACGGGGCAGATGTCGCAGCGCGGGCTCCGAGCCGTGCAGATCCGCGCACCGAACTCCATCGTGGCGTGGGTCCAGGCGGCCGTTTCCTCGGGCGAGGGCTTCGTGGCGGCTGTCGCCAATCCGTCCGACAGCGATTGGAGGGTCGCGCGGTCGTGCGGCGCAGCACTCAGCCTCCGGACCAGCCATCGCCGCACGTTGGTGTCCACCGCGCCCACCGGCTGGCCGAGAGCGATGGATGCGATGGCCCGCGCCGAGTAGGCCCCGATCCCGGGCAGGGCCTCGAGCCCGGCCACGGTCGTGGGCCATCCGTCGGCCGCGATCCGGACCGCGGCGGCGTGGAGATTCAGCGCGCGGCGGTTGTATCCGAGGCCGCTCCAGTCGGCCAGGACCGCTGCTGGCGGAACGGCAGCCATGGCTTCGGGCGACGGGTATCGGTCCATGAAGGCGTCGAACCGCTCCGCGATGCGCGAGGCCTGGGTCTGCTGGAGCATGACCTCGGCCACGAGGACGGGCCACGGGTCGCGGCTGCGTCGGAACGGGAGATCACGATGCTCGGACAAGTACCAGGCCAGCATCCGCCGGCGGATGGCAAGGAGCGTGGCGCGGCGGGGGGCAGGCGGCACGGACCGAGGGTAGCGGTACAGTCCGCGCCATGACCAGCGAGGGACCGATCGTCGTCGACAAGTTCGGCGGCTCGGTGCTGACCAGCCCGGCGGACGTGGCCGCCGCGGTGGACGTCGTCGTCCGCCAGCGGAAGGCGGGGCTGCGCCCTGTGGTCGTGGTATCGGCCTTCGAAGGCGTGACCGACACGATCCTGTCGTCCGCATCGGTCCTGCTGGCCGACGCCGGGGCCACGCTCCGGGGCGAAGCGGCTCATCCGCCCGATTCGTCCCTCGCTCGCGAGACAGACCGGGCGCTGGCCACCGGCGAGGCGCTCTCCGCGGCGCTGTTTGCGCTGGGCCTGGGCGCACGGGACATCCCCGCCCGCTCGTTCAGCGGCGCCGAAGCGGGGATTCGGACCGCGGCTGCTCACCTGGGCGCGGCCGTGCGCCGCGTCTACTCGCGGCCGCTGCGCTCGGCGGTGGCGGACGGACTGGTCCCGGTGGTGGCCGGCTTCCAGGGGATCGGGGCCCACGGCGAGCTCACCACCCTGGGGCGGGGAGGGACGGACCTGTCGGCAGTGGTCCTGGCCGTGGCGCTCCGCGCGGACCGATGCGAGCTGTTCAAGGACGTGGGCGGGGTCTGGGAAGCGGATCCGCACCTCGTTCCGGGCGCGCGGCTGCTCCCCTGGCTCGACGCGCTGCAGCTGGAGCTCATGGCCGAGCTGGGAGCGGAGGTGGTGCACCCGGTCGCCGTCCGCCGTGCGCGGCGCGGGCGGCTGCGACTCGTGGTCCGTTCGTTGGACGACGACGCGCCGGCGACCGAGGTTCGAGCCCGTCCACAGCGCGGTGAGGAGGAGCCGATGCTGCTGGCGGTTGACCGCAAGGAACGGATCGCGCGGATCAGCCTGATCGGTCCGGCGGGACGCATGCCGGAGCTGCTCCCCCTGCCGGCCCACGGCGAGGGCTCATTCGACGAGGGTGGCCTCAGGGTGGTCTGGGCCGAGGTCCCGGTCGCATTTGCTGCCCAATCGGCGCAATCGGTCCACGCCGCGCTCATGGCCTGATCGGCCCGGCCGGCCCAGCGCTCAGCAGGGCTGGTTGGTGGCCTCGACCGTGATGATCTTCCCAGCGCCGGCACCCGGGATCTGGATCCGGCTCATCGTGCAGTTGTTGGTGTCATCGGTCTCGTAGAACGCGTTCGACCAATCGACCGTCGCCTTCAGGGTGTACGTGCCTCCCGGAACGCCTGTGATGTCGACGTACTGGCCCACGAAGTCCCACCCGTAGCGGTCGCCCCATCCGATGGACAGGCCCATCCGGACCGACAGCGAGTCAGGTTGGCCGCACCACTGGTTCTGGTAGTAGCTCTCGGCTGACGACCCGGCCACGTCCTTGTGGGTGGGGCTGTTGTCGAAGAAGCAGAAGTCGATCTTGTTCCCAAGGTGGATGTTTCTCGGCTCGAGCACCGGGGCGAGCTGCATCATCACGACCTGGCGGGCATGCCAGTGGTTGTGACCGTCCCCGGCGTACTGCCCGTTGGCCCTGGTTGGAATCGACGTGGGTTCGCCCGACGGGTCATAGATGACCTGGTCCATCGTCATCCGCGATGCGTCCAGGCTGGGCCGGCTCCCCTGCAGCTCGAATGCGCCAAGGCCCACGTTGCTGAAGATGGTCGTGACGTGCAGCAGCCGGCGGTTGCCCTCGTACTCCACGTCCCAGTCGGCCAGGGGCTCCATGACCAGGTCGGGAAGCAGGGCGTTTTCGGGGGGCTGGGCCTGGAGGCTGGGGCTGGCCGTTGGCTCGGCGGTGGGGGACGGCGTATCAGTCTCGGCCGGGACCGATGCGACCGTCGATTCAGCCGGTGTCGTGCTGGGCGACGCTTCGGTGGTGGGTGAGCAGGCGACCACCAGGCAGGCGAGGCCGACCCAGGCCAGCCTCCGGAATCCGATCACCCGCGCAGGATAGAGCCCGAATTGGCGCCGCCGCCCGGAGCATTGGTCATAGGACCGGTTCTGGATCGGGCACGGCCTCGTGGTCGGACGCTTCGACCGAGGGTCGGCGCTGGACGACGATGGCCGCGCCCACGATGAGCGCGCCACCGACCAGCTGGAGCGGGGTGGGCCGCTCCCCAAGGAGGATGGCGGCCAGCGTGACCCCGACCACGGGCTCCAGGGTCGAGATGATGGCCGCGCGCGGCGCACCCAGGCTCCGAATGCCCATGATCCAGGCCATGGTCGGGATGCCGGCACCGATCGTCCCGGCCCACAGGATGGGGAGGAGGGCGGCGGACGAGGCGAGTGGAGCCCCAAGATCCGCGAGATTCCCGACCGCCAAGCCGGCCACCAGGTAGAAACCCGCCGCCACGCCGAAGGTGACCGCCGCCGCCTGGGGTGCGGGGACCGACGAGAAGCCATGCCGCGCAAGGAGGGCGTAGGCGACCTGGCATAGCGCCCCGATGAACGCCAGGCTCACGCCCAGCAGGTCCAGGGCGCCCACCGTCCCGGCACCGATGATCACCAGCACCAGCCCTAGCAGGCTGACCAGCAGCGCCGCCCAGCGCGTGCCGTCCAGGCGCTCCTTGAAGAACAGGGTGGAGACCAGGGCCACCATGGCCGGGTACGTGTAGAACACGAGCAGGGCCAGCGTGATGCTGATCCGGGTGATGGCCACCAGGACCACGAGGTTGAGGAGCGCGTTGGCCAGCCCGGCGGTCACGTTCAGCGCGCGGTGGCGGCGCGGAATCTCGCCCAGGGGCCGGAATACGGTCATGCCGCGCCGGGCGAGGACGAGCCCCGTCCCGATCACGAACAGCAGCCCGATGGTCGCGCGCCAGGTGACGAGCGTCAGCTCGTCGACCCCGGCCGCGAATGCGAATCTCGAGGTGGGTCCGAGGGTCCCGAAGCAGACCGCGGCCAGAACGACGAGCGCGGCTCCGCGATTCACACGCTCTCCGCGGCGGCCATCTCGCCCATGAGCCGATCGCGCTCCGCGGCCAGCGCCGCGGATCGGTCCAGGGCCGCGTTGTGGTCGGCGATCAGGCGGCGCACGAGCGCCGCATCGGTGTAGACCGATGGATCGGCCAGGCGCTCGGTCAGCCCGTTCAGCTCCTCGGTCGTGGCCGCCAGGTCGGATTCCACCTTGGCAAGCGCCGCTTTCGCGCCCTTCGTGTCGCGGTGACGGCGATTTCGGGCCTCCGCCTCGGCGCGCTTGCGGGCCGCGGCCTCGTCCGCCGACCCGCGTCGCGTGGGCACGGGCGCCACGACCCCCCGGGGCGTCGCCTTGCCCTCGGACGCGCCCGGCCGCTCGATGTCGATCCCGCGCGACTCGGCGTACGACTCGAAGTCCCCGTCGTACAGCGTCGCCGTCCCGCCGGTGACCTCGATGATCGCGGTGGCCACGGTGCGGATCAGGTATCGGTCGTGGGTGATGAGGACCAGCGTCCCGCCGAAGGCGGTCAGCGCGTCCTCGAGCACGTCGCGGCTGGCGATGTCGAGGTGGTTCGTGGGCTCATCGAGGCACAGCAGGTTGGCCGGGTCGGCCAGGAGCTTGGCCATGGCCAGGCGGGTCTGCTCCCCGCCGGACAGGACCTCGACCGGCTTGCGGATGTCGTCTCCCGAGAAGAGGAACGCGCCCAGCAGCCGACGCTGCTCCCCGCTCGTCATCCGCGGCGCGGCCTCTTCCAGCTCCTCCAGGACGGTGTTGGCGGGGTTGAGCGCCTCGATCTGGTGCTGGGCGAAGTACGCCACCCGCACGTTGTGACCCAGGGTCCGCGTCCCGCCGTCCGCCTCCAGGGCACCGGCCAGGATCTTCAGCAGGGTGCTCTTGCCGGCGCCGTTGGGACCGATGAGCGCGATCTTCTGGCCGCGCTCCAGGACCAGGTCAAGCCCGTCGTACACGGTGTGTGGTCCGTACCGCTTGGAGACGTGCTCGAGGCTGATCACCGTCCGGCCGCTGCGCGGCGGCTGCGGGAAGCGGAAGCGGATGGACTTCGTCCGGTTGTCGGGCACGACCACCCGGTCCATGCGCTCGAGGTACTTGATCTTGGCCTGTGCCTGGCGAGCCTTGGACTTCTTGTATCGGAAGCGCTCGATGAACCGCTCGACGCGGACGATCTCGCGGCCCTGGACCCGGGCCTTGCGCTCGCGCTCGGCGATTCGCGCCTCGCGCTGGTCAACGAAGTCGCCGTAGTCGCCCACGTACTCGGTCAGGGTGTGGTCGCGCAGCTCCGCCACCCGGTTGGCGACCACGTTGATGAAGTCGCGATCGTGGCTGACCAGGATGACCGCACCCGCGTACTCGGCCAGGAATCCCTGGAGCCACTCCACCGATGCCAGGTCGAGGTGGTTTGACGGCTCGTCCAACAGGAGTAGGTCCGGGTTGGCGAGGAGCAGCCGGGCGAGCGCCACCCGCATCATCCAGCCGCCCGAGAACTCACCGATGTCGCGCTCGGCATCCGCATCGGCAAAGCCCAGGCCGGCCAGGATGCGCCGCGCCTCCGACTCGAGCGACCACCCGCCCAGCTGCTCGAATCGATGCTGGAGCCGCCCGTACTCTTCCATGAGCTCGTTCAGCTCGTCCGGGTCGGGACCCTCGGCCATCTCCTGCTCGATGTGCTGCATTCGGCGACCGATGCCGGCCACCGTTCCCGCACCGGCCAGGATCTCCTCGAGGACCGTCCTGCCCCGCGACTCGGCCACTTCCTGGCGCAGATAGCCGATGACCACGTCTTTGCCCCTGGCCACCGAGCCGGCGTCTGCCGTCTGCTCCCCGGTGATGATCTCGAGCAGCGTGGTCTTGCCCGTCCCGTTGGCACCCACGATGGCCACCCGCCGGCCCGCGCTGACCTGGAGGCTGACGTCGCTGAACAGGTGCTGGGCGCCGTGGCTCTTGGCCACGCCCGCCAGGTTGACGAGGCTCATCCGCGCTGGTCGACGCTCAGCTTCGCCCCGGTCGTGTCGAAGCGAAGGCGGGTGGCCATGCCCGCCATCCCGGTGGTCGATCCGGCGGTCGCATTCCATGCCTTCTCGACCGAGTGGGCGGTGAGCGGCGAGTCACAGATGGCCAGGACCGACGGCCCGGCCCCCGACAGGCACGCTCCCGCCGCACCGATCTGGTAGGCCTGCTCGATCAGCATCGCGGCCCCGGGGAGAATCGGAAGGCGGTACGGCTGGTGCAGGCGATCGTCCATGGCGGTCCGCAGCAGGGAGGCGTCCGAGGTGAGGATGGCCGTGGCGAGCAGGGCGGCTCGGCCGGCCTGGGCCACCGCGTCGTGGTGCGGGACGCGGGCTGGGAGCGCGGCCCGCATGTCGGCCGTGTGGCTCTCGGTCTGGGCGATGAACAGGACCGGGATCCAGGCCTCCGGGACCCGGAAGCGGCGCAGGACGACCTCCGACCGCGCATCGGGGCCGGTGTCCGCCACGGCCAGCGTGAAGCCCCCGTACAAGGCCGCCGCGACGTTGTCGGGATGACCTTCCAGCCGCGCGGCGAGAGCCAGCAGCTGGTCGGGAGTGGTGGACAGGCGACCGGCTCCGGCGCCAAGCAGCAGCCCGCCCAGGATGGCCGCCGCGCTGCTTCCCAGGCCGCGCGCGGCGGGGATCATGCTCGAAACCTCGATCCGCCATGCGGCATTGCCTCCCGGCGGCCCGCCCGCCGCCCGAAGCCCCTCACGGAATGCGCGGACCACCAGGCTGTCAGACCCGGCGCTCTCCGCTTCCGCGGCTCCCTCGCCGTGGGCGGTCAGCACGATCCCCGGCAGGTTCCCCGGGTGAAGCTCGGCCCGCAGCTTCAGGCTCAGAGCGGCGGCGAACGCGTCGAAGCCGCTCCCCAGGTTGGCGCTGCTGGCCGGGACGTCGACGCTGGCAATGGGCGTGGCCACGGACCGAGTGTATCGGTCAGGCCAGCCGTGCCACCTCGTCATGCCGGAAGCAGGTGATGGTGTGGTCGTTGACCAGGCCGGCGGACTGCATGAAGGCGTACACGATGGTGGGGCCCACGAACGAGAAGCCGCGCTTCTTCAGGTCGCGGGACATGGCTCGCGAGGCATCGGTCTCGTCGGGCACGTCGCCACCCTTCCATCGGTTGTGGATTGGTCGACCGTCCACGAACGACCACAGGTGGCGGTCAAGGCTGCCGAGCTCATCGATGACGGCCAGGGCGGCGCGGGCGTTGCCGACGGTCGAGCGGATCTTGGCGCCGTTGCGAATGATCCCCGTGTCGGCCATGAGCCGCGCCTCGTCGTCCGGCCCGAATGCGGCGACCGTACCGATGTCGAAGCCGGCGAACGCGCGCCGGTAGCCCGCTCGGCGGTCGAGGATGGTGGACCAGCTCAGGCCGGCCTGTGCGCCCTCCAGGATGAGGAGCTCGAACAGCGCTCGATCGTCACGGATGGGGACGCCCCATTCGTCGTCGTGGTAGGCGAGCATCGCCGGGCTGGAGCTCGCCCAGCCGCAACGAGATCGGTTGGTCGGGTCAGGCATCCAGCGCGGCGCGGATGGCGTCCACGGTGGGCGCGACCGGGGTGAGCCCGGTGAGCGTGGTGTCGGCGCCCGGGGCGGTGTCCGGGTCCTTCAGGCCATGGCCGGTCAGGATGCACACCACCGAGCCAGACCGATCCAGACGCCCCGCCTCGACCAGCTGCCGCACGCCGGCCACGCCGGCCGCGGAGGCGGGCTCACAGAAGATGCCCTCCAGTCGCGCGATGTCGGCCTGCGCAGCCAGGATCTGCGCGTCCGTCACCGCCTCGATCAGCCCGCCGGACTCGTCGCGAGCAGCCGTCGCCCCCTCCCACGAGGCAGGGTTGCCAATCCGAATGGCCGTGGCCACTGTCACCGGGGCTGCGACCGGCGCGCCCCCCACGATGGGCGCCGCGCCCGCGGCCTGGAACCCGAGCATCCGGGGGCGCCGCCCGGCAGTGCGTCCGGTATCGGCGTACTTCGTGAAGCCCTGCCAGGCGGCCGTGATGTTGCCGGCGTTCCCCACCGGGAGCGCGACCGCATCGGGCGCCCGGTCGAGCACATCGCAGATTTCCCAGGCCACCGTCTGCTGACCCTCAAGGCGGTCGGGGTTGATCGAGTTGACCACCACCGCCGCCCCCGACGCCCCGAGCTCGCGCACCGCGGTCAGCGCTTCGTCGAAGTTGCCCTCGATCATGACCAGCCGCGCCCCGGCGGCGAGGGCCTGGGCCAGCTTTCCGCGCGCCACGTTGCCGGCGGGCAGCACCACGAGGCACTGGATCCCGGCCGCCGCGGCGTACGCCGCTGCCGAAGCGCTCGTATTCCCGGTCGACGCGCACACGACGGTATGGGCCCCGGCGGTCACCGCCCGGTTGACGGCCAGGACCATGCCGCGGTCCTTAAACGATCCGGTGGGGTTCGTCCCCTCGAACTTCAGGTACAGCCGCTCCAGGCCCAATCGCTCACCCAGTCGAGCCGCGTGGATCAGCGGCGTGCCGCCCTCACCCAGGGTGATGGGAAGGGACTCGCCGGGGCGTGACAGAAGATCGCGGTAGCGCTCGAGCAATGGAGTGGGCGGCGGCATGAGCCGGAAGTATAGGAAGGGGTCGCACGCTGGAGTACGATCGCGCCAGACCTTCCGAGGAGAGTTGCCCCATGTCCCGCGTCCTGCGTCGGCTCGTCCTGGCGACCGTGCTCGCGGCGAGCCTGCTCATCCCCGCCACCGCTTCGGCGTTTCCGCTCACCACCTGCACCGCCACGCTGACCTCCACCGCGGCAGATGGATCGCCGCTGGACAGCGTCGTCGGCGGCGCCGCGGACTCCACCCGCGAGGATCCGTTCCTGATTGACTGGAACGGCACGGTGGCCTGGGAAGGCACCACGGGGGGAATCGTCTTCACCGACTTCACGTGGGGCATCAGCATCTCGGGGATTCCCACCGCCCTGAACGGCGTGGTCACGAATGCCTCAGGGCAGACCGAGGGTTCGGGATCGGTCGTGCCGAACGACGTCGCTCCGCTCCAACTGGTCGGCTTGTTCTATGTCACTGGCTCGGTCAGCGGCGATGCCGGTTCGTGTGACGGCAGCGGCTGGGTGCAGCTCCAGGGCGATCCCATCGGCACCCTGCAGTTCTGGGCCGGCCTCGCCGCGGTGGCGATCGGCATCCTCCTCATCGTGATTGGCCGCGGTGGGCGCTGGTTGCTCGGCCTGATCGGCGGGCTGTTGCTCGGTCTCGGCAGCGCGGTGCTGCTGATCACGTTCTCGCTCATGTTGCTGGCCGAATGGACGCCGCTGGTCGCCGTCATCGCAGGTGTCCTCATCGGGCTGGCGGTCACGGTGCGCAAGGCCTCCGAGACGCCTCCCGCGGCGACTGCCGCAGCTGGCGCCGCCCCGCCATCGTCAACCGCGGCGACCCCACCAGCAGCAGGGAGCCCCCCGCCGCCTCCGGCCGACGGCGCGTCCCCGAGCAATGACGCCGGGGCTTCGGAAGCCGCGAGCGCTCCCGACCCCGGCCCGCCGGCCGAGGCACCGGGGTCAGGATCCGAGGGTCCGCCGCCGACCGGCTGAGGCTCTCGCCCCGCGTCCGGTCGAGAGGCCCTTAGGGCGCGGGGGAATCGATCCCGAACGCATCGCGGACGATGCGGGCCTGCTCGGCCGCGTGGGCGGCCGGATAGCCCTCGGCCGGTCGCGAGCGCTCGGGCCGGGATACGTCGCCCAGCGGGATTTCCATGGGAACGAGGCTGCGGATCCGCGGCAGGACGAACTTGCGCGCGCCCATGTTCCGCGGCTCTTCCTGGACCCAGCTGACCTGCGCGGCGCCCGGGTAGCGGCCCAGGACCCAGGCCACGGCCTCGGCCGGGAAGGGGTACAGCTGCTCGACCCGCACCAGGGCCAGGTCGGTGGCGGCCTCCCGATACTCGGACAGGGCCAGGTCGTAGTAGATCTTGCCGCTGCACAGGATCACGCGGCGCACCGCCGCCGCTGCTGCATCGGTCTGGCGCTCGGGGTCGTCCAGCACCGGTGCCCAGATCCCGCTCGACAGGTCCGCGATCGAGGACGACGCCTCGGTCAGGCGGAGCAGCGACTTGGGTGTCATGACCACCAGCGGGCGCAGCTCGGGATGGAGTCCCTGGCGGCGCAGGAGGTGGAAATACTGGCCCGCAGTGGTCGGGTAGGCGACCCGGATGTTGCCCTCGGCCCCCAGGGCCAGGAACCGTTCGAGGCGCGCGCTGGAGTGCTCCGGCCCCTGTCCCTCGTAGCCATGGGGGAGGAGGAGGGTGAGCCGCGACGTCTGGCGCCACTTGGCCAGCCCGGCGATCACGAACTGGTCGATCACGATCTCGGCGCCGTTGGCGAAGTCGCCGAACTGCGCCTCCCACAGGACCAGCACGCGCTGGGCGGTCACCGCGTAGCCGTACTCGAATCCCATGGTCGCGAACTCGCTCAGCGGGGAGTTGATGACCTCGAAGCTGGCCTGGTTGGTGGACAGGTGATGGATCGGCGTCCAGTTCGCGCCGGTCTTGGTGTCGACCAGGGTCTGGTGGCGCTGGCTGAACGTGCCTCGGACGGTGTCCTGGCCACTCAAGCGGATGGGCACCCCGTCGGCCATCAGCGATCCGAACGCCAGCGTCTCGGCGTGCCCCCATTCGATGGCCGGCTCTTCGCTGTCGAGCGCCACGCGCCGTCGGTCGATCTGGCGCACGAGCTTGGGATTCACGCTGAAGCTGTCCGGAATGGCATGCAGCTCGGCGTTGAGGGCCAGCAACGCCTTTCGGGTGACCGCGGTGGCGGGCTCAACGGGGCGCTCCTGGGGCAGCTCCTCGTCGCCCCGGTCCAGGGCCGGGTCCGCGTGGCGCTTGCGAACGGCCGCCTGGCGGGAGGTCAGCTCCTTGCGGGCGTCGGCCACCAGCTCGTTGGCGTCCGACGCGCTGATCGCGTGATCGGCGACCAGGGCCGAGGCGTACAGCTCGCGGACCGACGGGTGGTCGGCGATGGCCTGGTACATGAGCGGCTGGCTGTACGACGGCTCGTCGGCCTCGTTGTGGCCGTAGCGGCGGTACCCCACCAGGTCGACGACCACGTCGCCGTCGAACTCGGCGCGATAGGCCATCGCCAGCCGGATGGCCGCCAGGCATGCCTCCGGATCATCGGCGTTGACGTGAATGATCGGAAGGTCAAAGCCCTTGGCCAGGTCGGACGCCCAGGTGGTCGAACGCGCCTCGCTGACCGATGTCGTGAATCCCACCTGGTTGTTGGCGATCAGGTGGATCGTGCCGCCATTGCTGTACCCGGGCAGGCGCGACAGGTTGAAGGTTTCGGCCACCACGCCCTGACCGGTGAAGGCGGCGTCGCCATGGATCAGGATCGACAGGGTCACCGACGGGTCGAGACGGACGGTGGGGCCGGAGTGATCGGTCTGCTCGGCCCGAGCGCGGCCTTCGACCACCGGGTCCACCGCCTCCAGGTGCGATGGATTGGGCATGAGCGTCACCGCCACGTCGCCGTGAGCCGTCTCGTGGGTCCCACTGGCGCCCAGGTGGTACTTCACGTCGTCGATCTCGTTCTCGGCCCGTCGCCGCCTCGTGGCGCCGCGGCCGGCCTCGAACTCGGCCAGGATCGATTCGACGGGCAGGCCGACGATGTGGGCCAGGACGTTCAGGCGCCCCCGATGCGCCATGCCGATCACCACGCGCCGGGTGCCGCGCTCGGCGACGAGCTCCAGAACGAGGTCCAGCATGGGGACCATGGTGTCCAGTCCTTCGATGCTGAACCGCTTCTGCCCCAGGTACGCCTTGTGCAGGAAGTGCTCAAGCCCCTCCACGGCGCTGAGGCGGGCCAGGAGCCGGCGCCGTTGCTTGCGCTTGAGGGCGGACCGATGCTCCCCAGACTCGATCGCGGCCCGCAACCAGCGCCGCTCGGCGTGGTCGGCGATGTGCTCCACCTCGTAGGCGATCGTCCCGCTGTAGGTGGCCCGGAGCCCGTCGAGGATCTCGGCCAACGTGTCGCCCGGGACGTTGACGTCCAACAGGTCGGCGCTGATTCGATCCAGGCTGTCCGGGTCGAGATCGTGGAACGCGGGATCCAGCGCGGGGTCGCCCCGGGGCGGGGTGCCCAGCGGGTCCAGGGTGGCACCCAGATGGCCATAGAGCCGATACGCATCGATGAGGGCCATGGCCGAGGCCATGTGACCCAGATCCGCGCCCGACACCGTGACGGCCGGCCCGTCCGGCCCGGCGACGAAGGGCGCCGGCGAGATGGCGGGCGGGGCGGCTGCAAGGTCGGGAAGTGACACGCCGACCGAGCTGGCGACGGCCTCGTAGAAGCCATCTGCCCCGTCCAGGAGCTCGGCCACGCGACGGAGGAACGCCCCCGACTCGGCGCCCTGGATGACCCGGTGGTCATAGGTGGAGGTGAGGGTCATGACCCGCCCCGCCCCGCCGTCGCGGATCGCCCCGGTGGCCATGATCGCGCCCTGGCCCATCATCAGGCGCGGGACCGATGCCGTGGTGCCCAGGGTGCCCGGATTGGTGAGGGTGATGGTGGCGCCCGCGTAGTCATCGGGGCCCAGGCTGGCGGCCCGGGCACCGGCCACCAGGGTCTCGTATCGGTCGTGGAAGGCGGCGAAGTCCATGGCCTGCGCCCCGCGGATGACGGGCACGACCAGGAAGCGGCTGCCGTCCGGCCGCTCGACGTCCACCGCCAGCCCCAGGTTCACCGCGTCTGGCTCCAGGACGTGCGGGACGCCTTCCACGTCGAGGAACGAACGCGTCATTCCCGGCTGCTCCCCGGCCGGTGCGGGCGATGGCGTAGCCGATGAGGTGGGTGAAGCTGATCCGTCGGGGCGCGGCGAGGTCGTTCAGCTGGCGTCGGCGCCCCTCCAGGACTGCCACGGGGACGTCGCGGAACGAGGTCGCGGTGGGGACCGTCAGCGAGGCCGCCATGTTGGCCGCCAGGCGTCCCGACGGGCCGCGCAGGGGCCGCGCGCCCCCTGGCACCGAGGCCGGGGCGGCTTCGCCGCTGATCGGTGGTGCGGCATTGCCATTCGTCGTGGCGCCGACAGCCGCGGCCGGTTCGTCAGGTCGGACCGGCTCGAACCCGCCATACCCCGCATCGAACAGGCGCCGCCATTCAGGCTCGACGCTGGCTGGATCGGATCGATATGCCTCGTACACCGACGCGACGTAGCCCGCGTTCAGACCCTCGAGCGCGTTGTCGAGCGGGGACTTGTCTGCGGGGTCCTCGGGAGGCACGACATAAGAATAGAGTCGCGGAGCGGAGCCCACGGCCCGCGGTTACGCGGGTGGCCTGGTCACAGGGACAGGCGGACGATGGGTCGACCCTCCGCGCGCCGCTCGACTTCCTCGAAGCCCAGCCGGCGAAACATGGCCAGGGTGCCGGTGAACACGCTCGACTGCGGGTGGCGCTCGCCACCGGTGTCGACCGGGTACGCCTCAAGGACCCGGGCGCCGCGCTCGCGGGCATGGTCCACGGCTGCCCGGAGCAAGGTCATCGCCACGCCCTTCCCGCGCTCCTTGCGCGGCATCCAGAAGCACACCACCGACCACACGAACGGGTCCTCGGATTCAGGATTGCGCCGTCCCGGACCGATGCTCGGCGAACGGATCACGCGGCCGAATTCAGGACGCGGCGCGACGCTGATCCAGCCCACCGGCTGTCCGTCACGGTAGGCCATCATGCCCGGCTCGCGTCCCGCGGCCACGACCTCGCCCATGAGCGCCTTGTTCCCCGCACCATGCTGCTCGATCCCGCGCCCGAACTCGCCACCTGTCTGACGCCACCAGGTGCACCAGCAGTTGGAGAAGGCCCCGCTGCGCCCGAACAGGTCCACCAGGTCGTTCCAGCGGTCAGCCGTGACCGGGTGAACCTCCAGGGCGCCCGAGCTCATCCCGATGCCCCCGGTTCCGCCGGTGGGGTGGGCGGCGGCTCCGGCGCAGGCTCGGCCGGCGCGACCGGCTCCGCTGCCGTCGCAGCCTCAGCCGGCGGCAGGGGCGCGACCGGCGGTGGGTCGCCGGGGTGGTGGCGACCGTCCTTCCAGTACACCTCGGCTTTCCACGGGTCGGACCCGCCGCGGCCCACGAAGCCCTGGATCAGGACCAGGATACCCAGCAGGATCAGGAAGGCCGGGAAGACCCATTCGGCCAGCGGCAGCGCGTTCCCGGTCAGCCCGATGACCTCCTCGAAGAACAGGTAGAAGCCGATGAACAGGGCGATGCCAATGACCATCTGCCAGATGCCGGCCCTGGCCATCCGCCCGTTGCCCGTCCGCAGACCGCCGATGAACGTGCCCAGCCCGGACGCGCCGGGACCAACCAGGGCCCAGACGTAGGCCCACGTGGCCCACAGGCCGGTGGCGTTCTGCCAGGCCAGGATCAGACCGACGGACGTGACCACGGTCCCCCCGATGATCATCCCGACGTTGGGGAGGATGAGGCCCAGGAGGAACAGGACGATGCCCGGGCCGATGATGAAGAAGGGCCAGAAGGCGGCGTTTTCTAGGCCTGGCACGTATCTGGTGGCAAGGACGGCCAGACCGATGACGACGAGGATGGCGCCGAACACGGCGCCGGGGGGCGGCTGGCGATTCGCGTTCATGGCTGCATGCTATCGGTGAGGACCGCCTCAACGGTAGCCCCATCGACGTTTCCGCCGCTGATGACCACAGCCACCCGCCGTCCCTCGAGAGGCCCCAGACCCTGGTCAAGGAGAGCGGCGATGCCCAGCGCTCCGCTCCCCTCCAGGCGGTAGCGCAGGGACGACCAGGCCCAGCGCATGGCCGCCGCGATCGTGTCTTCGTTCACGAGGACCACCTCGTCGACCAGGCGCTTCACCAGGCGGAAGGTGATGGAGCCCCGCTCCACGTTCCCGGCCACCCCGTCGGCCAGGGTTGGTCCGATGGCCACCGGCTTTGCCCGCCCGGTGATCAGGAAGTCAGCCATCGGTGGCGAGGCCTCGGGCTGAACGCCAACCAGGCGAATGGCGGGGTTGATCGCCTTCATCCAGAGCCCGATCCCGCTGATCAGCCCGCCCCCGCCCACCGGCACGACCACCAGGTCCACCTCGGGCCAGTCCTCGAGCAGCTCCATGCCGATCGTGCCCTGCCCGGCCACGACCTGCGGGTCGTTGTACGGGGCCACGTAGGTCGCCGCCCCCAGGTTATGGCGGCGCCGCGCCTCAGGTTCCGTGTCGTCGGTGTCGCGTCCGAAGATCTCGACCGTGCAGGTATCGGTCTCCATCTCGCGCAGGTGCTCCAGCTTGGCCGGCGACACGGAACCGCCCACCAGGATCGTGACCGGCAGCCCGTGCCGGGCAGCGGCGCGGGCCACGGCGATCCCGTGGTTGCCGCTGGAGGCCGTGATCAGCCGGGTCGCCGTGCCTTCGGCCGCGATGGCCGCGATGCGCGACTCCGCCCCACGGACCTTGAACGACCCGGTCGGCTGGAGATGCTCGAGCTTGAGCCGGACCTCGGCGGCACCGCTGGCCTGGGCCAGCGCTGAGGACGCCACCAGCGGCGTGCGGCTGGCCGCCTCGCCGATCCGGAGCCTGGCGCGGAGGACGTCGAGCGGCGTGGGGAGCGGTACGGCCATCGGCCGAGTGTAGGGCGGGGCAGGTTCAGGAGGTAGGGGTGCGTCCCCACAGGTCGCCCACGGTGAAGCCGTTCGGGAAGGGGTCGTCGTCGGCGACCACGAACTCGGCCGTGCCGGTGATCCAGGCCTCGACCGGTGACGCGCGGGACGACCGCGCGGAGAGGACCGACCTGCGTCTCGCGCAGCAGGTGGCCAGTCCAGGTCGTGCCCAGGATGCCCTCGTGGACGTAGTCCTGGCCGATGGGCAGCTGCCCGCGGGCGTGGAGGACCGCCATTCGGGCGCAGGTCCCCGTTCCGCAGGGGGACCGGTCCAGCACGCCGGTGAAGGACTCGGGACGCGACCAGTCCAGCTCCCCGGACGAGACGACCACCGTGTTGCGGCCATGCGCGCCGGGGACGGTGGGCGGGCCGGTCAGCTCGATGATCGTGATCCCCGCCAGGCTGGGCTCGGTCGGGATGGACGACGGGGATCTGCTCGCGGGCGGCAGCCTTGACCATCTCCCCCAGCCGCACGATGTCGCGGCCCTCGTCGGGGGTGATCGCGAGGCCCAGGGCAGCCGCCTCCACGAGCGCGTAGAACATCCCGCCCCACGCCACGTCCACGGTCACCGTCCCGACCTGCGGCACTTCCACCGGCTGGTCCAGGGCCAGCGCAAAGGCCGGCACGTTCTCGAACCCGATGCTCATGGCGCGGCCGTCCCGGACCTCGGCCGTGACCTTGATCAGGCCGGCCGGCGCCTCGAGGGTGAGCTCGGTGATCGGCTCGGTCACCGGGACCAGGCCCTTCTCGATCAGCACTGTGGCGGTGCAGATCGTGTTCGAGCCGGACATGGCCGGGTACTCGGCCTGCTCCATGATCACGAACCCCGCATCGGCCTCTGGATGGGTGGGCGGCAGGATGAGGTTGGCGCAGGTGGCCGGGTAGCCGCGCGGTTCGCGGAGCATGAGCTGGCGCAGGCGGTCGCCGTGCTCGGCCAGGTGGTTGCGCTTCTCCAGCATGGTGGCGCCCGGGACGTCCGAGACGCCGCCGATGATCACCCGACCCGGCTCACCGCCCGCATGGGCGTCAACGACCGTGATGACCGGGTCCAGGCGCATGGCGCGATGGTGCCACGCGCCGTGGGGTCAGACCTCGACGATGTCCCGCAGGCGCCGGCTGATCCGCATCAGCGAGCCCAACCGGTCTTCGACTCGCGTTTGCTCGGCGGGCGTGGCCGAATGGCGAAGCGTGTAGTCGATCTCCTGCTTGTGGCGCGTGGCCAGCGTGAAGAGCTCCTCCACTTCGGGCGGCGGCGGCTCGTCCGCGGTCATGGCCCGGCGACGGAACTCCAGCACATCGATGTAGTACGACGTGGCCAAGCGATCGAGGTCGCGCTGGGCGTCGTGCGGCCATTCCTCTGGCGGACCACCGAATCCATAGTGGCGCCAGGTCTGCGGTTCAACGGAGGTCGGCATGGCGTGCAGGACACCCCTTCATCAGCGACTTCAGCGCCTCTACCGTACCGATCGTGACCGGCCGCCCCAAGACGCCCGGTCGGCCTATGGCCACCCGGACGATCGGCACGAGTTCGGGGCTCGAGCGCCCCCTTTGCTAGAATCGCCGGGCTTCGCTGGGGTGTGGCCAAGCGGTAAGGCGCCTGATTCTGGATCAGGAGATCGAAGGTTCGAATCCTTCCGCCCCAGCCAACTCCGCCGGGACCCTACGCGGAGGCCAGTGACTTCAGCTCCCCGCGGAGCGCGGCGAGGTCCGAATCGGTTGCCGCGAACTCGACGAGGTCGGGCCGCAGCCGGAAGGATTCCCTCAACAGGTCGCGTGCCTGGTCGAGCCGATTGGTGAGGGCGAAGTGGCAGGCGATGTCGTACAGGCCCACCCCGCGGTCGGTGCTCGGGATGCTCTCCGCCCGGACCAGACCCTCTGCCTCCTCGGCAAAGGCGCGGATCCGCACTTCGTCAACGCCGGTGCCCGCTTCAGCCAGCCAACGGAAGTGCTGGAGGGCGTGCAGCACGCCGTTGCCGAACGTGCCGCCGATGAGCCGGTTCGAGTCGCGGATCACGCCCGGATCGGTTGCCCGGATGCCATCGGCCAGGCGCTGGCTGGTCTCATCGGCCTCGCGGACCAGGTCCCCCCATGCCCAACCGGCCCGGAGGGCCTGGAGCTCGGCATTGATGGCATCGGTCTCTCCGCCCTCGGTCGTGGCCGGGATCTCGCGCCCCTCGCGGGCCGCCGCGAACCGCTCCGACTGACGACTCTTCCAGGCCGTCAGGTGGGCCTGGTGATCCTGCGGCGTCCAATCGCCCTCGCGAATGGGTCGCTCGCGGGCAGCCGGGTCCATGGCGCCGAACAGGTCACGCTCTGCGCGCCGGACCGCTTCGACAGTGGCGGCGAGGTCCGTCGCGAGCGTATCGCCGGGATCAGCCATTGCCCTAGGCGGCGACCGCCACCGTGGCCGCCGGCTCGACGGTGGCGGCCTCCTCCTCAACGTCCCAGATCCGCTTGCGCACCTCGCTCACCGGGATGATGAGCAGGCCCACCAGGATGCAGATGAGCCACTGCTCCGCGCTCAGGCCCGTCGTTTCGAGGAACCGGTTCAGGAAGTCGAGCTGTGCCATCAGGATGATCGTGATGATGGATGCCAGGGTTCCGAGGAAGAACGGTCGGTCGCCGAGCAGGTCCAGGCTGAACGCGGAGAGCTTCTCGTCCTTGGTGGCGAGCGAGAACGCGACGTTGCTCAGGCTGAACACGACCATCCCCATCGTCCGCGCCACCGTGTCGTCGTAGGCGTTCGCCGCCCACGCGATGACCCCGAGCGTTCCGCCGCCCATGACGAAGCCTGCAATGGCAAGCCACACGAGCAGCGTCCGAGACAGGAGCGGCTCATTGGATGGGCGCGGTCGCCGCTTCATCAGGCCGTCGGCCGGCTTCCCATAGCCAAGCCCCACCGCCTGGAAGATCTGGATTGTGAAGTTCATGAATAGGGTCTGGAGCGGGTAGAAGGGGACCCCGCCCACCACGTTGAGGATGGACGAGCCCAGGAACAGGGCGATGTAGCCGATCAGGACGCCGATCTGGAAGCGGATGTACTTCTTGAGGTTGTCGTACAGACCACGGCCCAGCTCGACGGCATTCACGATCGTCGCGAAGTTGTCATCGGTCAGGATCATGTTGGCGGCCTCCTTCGAGACCTCGGTCCCGGTGATGCCCATTGCGACGCCGATGTCCGCCTGCTTGAGGGCCGGCGCGTCGTTCACTCCGTCGCCGGTCATGGCCACGATGTGGCCCTTCTTGCGAAGGATGTCCACCAGGTGGACCTTGTCCTCGGGGGCCACGCGCGCGATGACGCCGATGCTGTCGATCTCGGCCATCGCTTCCTCGTCGGACAGGACCCGGAACTCGGCGCCCGTGATGGCCTTGCCCTTGATGCCCAGCTCCTTGGCGATCGCCTCGGCCGTGACGGCATGGTCACCGGTGATCATGCGAACCTGCATCCCCGCGCTGTGCGCCTCGGCGATGGACTTCTTGGCCGACGGCCGTGGCGGATCCACGATGCCGACCAGGGCCAGGAGGGTCATGCCATCGAGAAGCGGCAGGAGGTCCGCATCCGGGTCGAAGGTCGCGGGATCGAAGTCCTTGCGTCCCGTGGCCAGAACCCGCAGCCCCTTGCTGCCGAGGCGCAGGTTTTCGTCGTTCACACGCTGGCGGACGTCCTCGTCGACCGGTCGGGTGGACGCCAGGTCGGGGTTGATGACATTGGCGCCGCGCTTGAGGAGCTGGTCGGGGGCCCCTTTGACGAAGCACCGAATCACGTCGGAACCGGACTCGTCCTTCATGCGGTGGAAGGTCGCCATCATCTTGTAGTCCGCGTCGAACGGCAGGGTGGCGACCCGTGGGTATTGCTCGCGCGTGGCGAGGGCAGCGACGCCCCCCTTCTCGGCGAGCACCACCAGGGCCCCCTCGGTGGGATCACCGATGAGTTCGCCGTCTTTGACGACCGCATCGGAGGCCAAGACGCAGGGGAGCAGGAACGCATCCAGCGGGGCGTCGGAGTCCCCCCCAACCCGCTCGATCTTTCCCTCGATCCCATAGCCGGTCCCGGTCACGGTGTGCCGCCGGCCGGGAATGGAGAGCTCCACGGCCGTCATCTGGTTCAGGGTCAGCGTCCCGGTCTTGTCCGAGTTGATGGCGGAGGTCGAGCCCAGGGTCTCGACCGAGCGGAGCTGCTTGACGATGGCGTGCGCCGCGGCCAGGCGCTGGCTGCCGTAGGACAGGATCGTGGTGATGACTGCCGGGAGGCCGGTGGGGATCGCCGACACGGCGAAGGCAATGGCGGTCACGAACAGCACGTCGAAGGTCTGGCCATACCCGAAGTAGCCAATCGCGATGGAGGCGACCAGCGCAAGGCCGGCGATGACGAGCAGCTGTTGGGTCAGCGCGTTGATCTGCCGCGTGAGCGGCGTCTCTTCCTCTTCCGACGCCTGGAGCATGCCCGAGATGTGCCCGACCTCGGTGCTCATCCCAGTCGCCACCACGACCATCTCGCCGGCGCCGCGGGTGACGTTGGTGTTCATGAAGGCCATGTCGATGCGATCCCCGAGGGGGGCGTCGGCAGCGACGGGGTCGATATGCTTCGGGACCGGGAGGCTCTCACCGGTCAATGCCGCCTCGTCGATCTCGACCGTGGCCGCCTTGAGGAGGCGGCCGTCGGCGGTGACCACGTCCCCAGCCTCGAAGGCGACGATGTCGCCGGGCACGAGCTCCTCGGCCGGGACCTCGGCGAGCTCGCCGTCACGGCGAACGCGAGCCTTGACGACCATCATCTGCTGGAGTGCCGCCACGGCCGCCGCTGCCTTGCCCTCCTGGCTCAGGCCCAGGTAGGCGTTGAAGACCGTCAGCAGAATCAGCATGACCCCCGTCGGGACCTCCCGCACGACGACGATGGTCGCCACGCCGGCCGCCAGCAGGACGATCTGCATGATGTCCGCGTACTGGCGCAGGAAGGCGTGCCAGCGGGACTCGGTCTTCTGCTCCGCGAAGCGATTGGGCCCGACCTTCGCCCGACGTTCGGTGACTTGGGCCGCGCTGAGGCCCTTCTCGGCCGTGACCCCCTGTGCGGAGAGCGCGTCGGAAACGGAGAGCGTGTGCCAGGCGGGTGCGGAGCCTGCCGTCGGGACCGAATCAGTCAATCTGCCCACTCCTTACTGCGACGTGGCCTAACCGGGCCCGCAGCATATGGCCGATCGGGCGCGGGAGCAATAATGGAGCCCGTCAGAAGCGACCCGACAGGGACAGGAGGGACCCGTGGCCGAGATCATTCCGCGCTGGGAGTGGCGGACCTTTGGCGCTCATTTCGGCCCGGCCGAGGCGGCCTTCGCCGACCTGACGCCGACTGGGGTCCAGGAGAGTGACGAGCTGTACCTGCTCTCCGGGGCCGGGGACAACGTCAAGGTTCGCGACGACCTGATGGACATCAAGATCCTCAAGGAAGTGAACGCCGAGGGCCTGGAGCAGTGGACCCCGGTCATGAAGGCAGGCTTCCCGCTCCCGGGAGCGGAGGTCGCGAAGGTGTTCGTGGCCCTGCGCCTCGACGTCCCGCCCATGACCCGTGACACCTACACCCTCGACCAGTTCGTCTCGGAGCTCGCATCGGGAAGCGGCATCCGAGGGATCAACGTCCACAAGCGGCGGGTCCGCTACGTGGTGGGTGGCTGCACGTCGGAGGTGTCCGAGGTCGTGGCCGACGGCAGGCCCATCCGAACGATTGCCATCGAGTCGGAGGACCCGGCCGCCGTGGTCGCCGCGGTCCGATCGGTCGGTCTGTGGGACTACGCGAACACCAGCTACCCGCGCGGCCTGTCCGACCTCATCGACGAGGTTCCGCAGCAATTTGCGGTGATCGACATGGGCACGAACTCGATCAAGTTCCACATCGGTGAGCGAGCCGCCGACGGCAGCTGGCACCGGGTCGTGGACCGCGCCGAGGTGACTCGCCTGGGCGAGGGCCTGGCCGAGACGGGGGAGATCGGCGCGGCGGCCATCGAGCGCGCCGTGACGGCCGTAGCCGCCATGGTCGCGGAGGCTCGCCAGCACGACGTTCGGGCCATCGCCGCGGTGGCTACCGCGGGGATGCGCATGGCGGGCAACAGCGCCGAGGTGGTGGCTGCCATCCAGGCCGGCGCAGGGGTAACCGTGACCGTGATCCCCGGCGAGGAGGAGACGCGATTGGCCTACCGCGCCGTCGAGATGAGCATGGGGGTGACTGACGGAAAGCTCGTCGTCTTCGACACAGGCGGCGGGAGCAGCCAATTCACGTTCGGCCATGGCGCGCAGGTCGATGAGCAGTTCAGTGTCAACGTGGGCGCGGTCCGCTACACCGAACATTTCGGGCTCGGCAGCGCCGTCCCCACCGAGGTGCTCCAGGCAGCTCTCGACGCGATCGCCGGCGACTTGGCGCGGCTTGACGGAGGTCCGGCGCCCGAGGTCCTCGTGGGCATGGGCGGCGCCATCACCAACATCACGGCCGTGAAGCACGAGATGGCCACCTACGACCCCGACGTGGTCCAGGGGACGGTGCTTGATCGGGCGGAGATCGATCGACAGATCGAGCTCTATCGCTCGCGCGACACGGAGGGACGTCGCTCCATCGTGGGCCTCCAGCCCAAGCGAGCGGACGTGATCCTGGCCGGTGCCTGTATCGTGCGTACGGTCATGGACAAGCTCGGCCAGGAATCGCTCACCGTGAGCGATCGGGGTCTCCGCCACGGGCTGCTGATGGAGCGTTTCGGCGCCTAGGGAGATTCGAGTCATGCATCCGAACCGATTCCGCCTCTTGGTCGCCACCGTGGTCATCGGCGTCGCGCTGCTCGGCTGCGCTCCACAGCCCACGACCCCAGCCGAGGAAGCCGCCTGCCAGGCGCGCGCCGTCCTGGAGATCAGCCTCACTGCCTTCCTGTCGATCGACCCGGACACGGCGACGTCTGCCGACTACACCTTTGCCTGGTCAGCCGTTCGCCAGGACTACCTCGATCTGCAGGACTATCTCGACCAGCTGGCCTACGAGCACAAAGACGCGATCGACCAGGCGGTCGACGATCTCGAGCAGGCGGTCAACGATCTGCCCGACGACTTGTCGCCGCAGGAAGCCGCCGCCGCCGTCCAGCCGGAGGTGGATGCCGTCAAGTCGGCCTTCGCCGAACTCGACGGCTCGCTCGACTGCAGCCCGTCCTAGGCGCTACAGGACCGCATAGGCGCGGACCGGGAAGGTCCCCAGCCCGGACACCATCACCGGGACCGCACTGAACCGAAAGCCGCTGGCCGGGAGCGCCGCCAGGTTGGTGAGGTGCTCGCAGATGGGCATGCCTGCGGCGAGGAGGGTCGTGTGGACCGGCCGCTCGCCGCTGTCGGTCCCGTCGATGTTCAGCGAGTCAATCCCCACCAGGCGGGCTCCGGCGCCGACGAGGTGATCGGCTGTCTCCTTGGTGAGGAACGGGTGCCCGGTGAAATACGCATCGGTCCGCCAGTGTCGAGACCAGTCGGTCCGGACCAGGACCGCCATTGCCGCGCCAGGTCATGGCCTCCCAGCAGCTCGGGACCGATGGCCCGGCCGGCATTCCCGGTCGCGTCCACCACGACTGCTTCAAGGTCCGCCAGCCGATCGAGCTCGAGGGCGGCCAGGTCGGCGCCATCGGCGTATCGGTGGAACGGACTGTCCACGTAGGTGCCGGTGTTTCCGCACAGCGCGATCTGACCGATGGAGAACTCGGTGCCCGGCGCGTACCGCTCGCGGCTCGCCTCGCGGGTCAGGACGTCGCCGATGACCGGGGCGGGCAGCCCGGGGTACGTGGTCATCCCGTGTTCCACGACGTGGCTCAGGTCGATCCGGGTCCGCCCGTCGAATCCCGCGGTGGGGGAGTTGCTGGCCATCGGTTCAACCTCCTTGGTGCGTGGTGAGGACGGCCGAGGCCGCACCGATGCGGGCGCCGGCCAGGTCGGCGAGGGCCTCGTTGGCTTCGGTCAGGGGGTAGGTGCGGACGGAGGTCTGGATCGGGATGCGGGCCGCCAGCTCGAGGAACTCGGTCGCGTCGGCGTGGGTGACGTTCGCCACGCTCCGGATGCCGCGCTCCTCCCACAGCAGCTTGTATGGGAAGGCGGGGACCTGGTCGAGGTGAATCGCATTGATGACGACCGTCCCTCCCGGTGCCAGGTCGTGAAGGGCGAAGACGACCACCGACCCGACCGGGGCGAAGGTGATGGCGGCGTGGAGCGGTTCGGCGGGGGGCTCGGCATAGCCACCGACCGATGTCGCGCCCAGCGCCAGCGCCCGCTGCTGCTCCTCGGCGGAGCGGGTGGCCACGTGGACCGCGCAACCGAGGTGGATCGCCTCCTGGATGGTGAGCGAGGCGGACGCGCCGAACCCGTACAGCCCCAGGCGGAACGGCTCGGAGCGCGGTGCGTCGGGATCCGGGATGGCACCGGCCAGGCGCAGGGCCCGATGACCGATGACGCCGGCGCACAGGAGCGGCGCCGCCTCGACGTCGCCGTGCGTGTCCGGTAGTCGCACGGCCACGTTGGCAGCCACGACCAGCTCGTCCGCGTACCCGCCGTCCCGGTCCCAGCCGGTGAAGGTCGCGTTCGGGCACAGGTTCTCCCGGCCGGACAGGCAATAGCCGCACGTCCCGTCGGCGCCCGCGAGCCAGGTCACCCCCACCCGGTCACCCGCGGCCCAGTCCGTGACGCCCTCGCCGACCTCCACCACCCGGCCCACGACCTGGTGGCCGGGCACGATGGGCAGGCGCCGCGCCTCGAGGTCCCCGGTGACCAGCTGGAGGTCCGTGCGGCACACCGCGGTGGCGACCACCTGGACGCGAAGCTCCCCAGGTCCGGGCGCGAGTGGCTCTCGTTGGACCAGGGTCAGCGGGGAGGTGCTGATGAGCCCGGGCTCGCGGAGTTCCATGACCCGCATAGACCGATCCCCGATCAGTCGGCCCCCAGCTCGCGGGCGGCCCGGGCGAATACGCCGCCCATGACGCGGGCCAGGGTGGGGAAGGCATGGATCGTGTCGGCCAGGACGGCCAGTGGGGTGCGGAGCTTCACGGCCAGGACAGCCTCGTGGATGGCCTCCGAGGCGCCAGGTCCGGCCAAGAACACCCCCACCACGGTCTTGCTGGCGCGATCCGCAATCACGATCACGTGGCCCTCGGCTTCGGCGGTATACCCCTTGGCCGAATGGGCGATGTCCTCCTCGAACTCCACCGCGTCCATTCCGGCCGCCGCCGCCTCCTCCACCTGGAGACCTACCGAGGACGTCTCCGGATCGGTGTAGGTCGCGCGGGGGATGGCCCGGAAATCGGGACGGATGTCGTCGCCCAGCGCCATGCGGACGACCATCTCGCCCGCGTAGTGGGCCACGTGGGTGTGGAGCTCCGGGCCGGCCGGGTCGCCCGCGACCCAGAGTCCCGGCGCCAGCTGGAGTCGGTCGTCAGGCGTCAGGCGCCCACCGGCCGCATCCACGCCAACTGTCTCCAGGCCCAACCCCTCCAAGGGGAAGGATCGGCCGATGGCGAGCATCACCGCCGTTCCCTCGACCCGTGAGCCGTCACCCAGCTCCACCGCGTGGCGGCCGTTGCTCCCGGCGCCGGGATGGACGCGCACCGCGCGGACACCGGTCCGCACCGTCACGCCCGCCTGTTCGAGGGCCTTCTGGAGGATCGCGGAGTTGCGCGGGTGGTCGCGGGCCAGGATCCGGGGGTTCGACTCGACGATGGTCACCGGCACCCCGTACCGGGCGTAGACCTGGGCCAGCTCCACGCCGGTCGGTCCCCCGCCCAGGATGAGGAGGCTCTCGGGCAGCTCGCGGGCCGAAGTTCCCTCGCGGTTGGTCCAGTACGCGATCTCGTTGAGGCCGGGCAGGTCCGGGATCCGCGACTCGGACCCCACCGCCACCACCACGTTCCCGGCCTCGAACTCGTGCTCGACGTCGTCGTGGTGAACGATGACCCGGCCCGGGCCGTCCAGGCGGGCCGTGCCCCGGACCACGACCGCCCCGACCTCGGTCAGGCGCGTGGTGTGGAACACGTCGTCGGGGTAGTCGATGCCCTCGCGGTTGATGTTGTAGTCCCGCCGATCCGAGGCCCTGGGCCAGGGGTAGTCGCCTCCACCGTGGTGCACGGCGGCGGAGTGGAGGAGCGACTTGGAGGGGATGCACGCCCAGAACGAGCACGACCCGCCGACCAGGTCGCGATCGATGACTGCGACGGTCGCGCCGCGCTGACGTGCCATGTTGGCCGCGGCCTCCCCGGCCGCACCCGCCCCGATCACGACGAAATCGAATCGATCCATGGTCTCCCGCTCAGTGCAGGACGCACTCCTCGCCCCCGACCCAGATTCTGAACGGTCGGACGGCTCCAAGTCGAAGGGCAAATGCTCCTTCGTGTTCCGCGTCCCACGCCACCAGGTCAGCGGCCATGCCCTCCCGGAGCAGGCCGAGCTGGGCTGACAGACCGATGGCGGCGGCCCCTCCTGCCGTGGCCGCCGCGACCGCCTCGTCCACCGTCATGTGCAGGGCCGTTGCCCCCAGGCCGATGACGAGGGGCATCGAGGGGTTGGCGTACGTGCCCGCGTTGGCGTCCGTGGCGAGGGCCACGGTCGCCCCGGCGTCGAGGAGGGCGCGCGCCGGCGGCAGGTGGTCGCGCATGACGAGCGCGGGGCCGGGGAGCAGGGTCGCCACCGTGTCCGAAGCGGCCAGGGCCGCGACGCCCGCGGCGTCGAGCTGCTCGAGATGGTCGACCGATGTCGCGCCCAGCCGGATCCCCAGCTCAGTGGCGCCGGTCCGGGTCAGCTGTTCGGCGTGCATCTTGAGCCCCAGGCCGTGTGCGGTGGCCGCGGTCAGGATCCGCTCGGCCTGTGCGGTCGAGAAGAATCCTGCGTCGCAGAACACGTCGCAGAAGCGCGCCTCCGATGCGGCGGCCGGCAGCATCTCGTTGATGACCGTCTCCACGTACTCGTCCACGGATCCCGCCTCGGGTGGCACGGCGTGTGCACCCAGGAAGGTGCGGACGACCCGGATCCCGACCGCGGCCGCCGCGTCGCCCATGATCCGCAGGGCGCGCAACTCCTGGTCCGTCGACAGCCCATATCCGGACTTCGCCTCGAGCGTGGTCGTGCCGCCGGCGAGTGCCGCCTCGAAGCGCGCGATGGCCAGCTCCCGGAGCTCCTCGTCACTCGCCGCGCGGGTTGCGGCCACGGTGCGCAGGATCCCGCCCGCGGCGTAGGGCTGGCCCGCCAGTCGAGCGACGGCCTCATCAGAGCGGTCGCCGGCGAAGATCGGGTGGGTGTGGGCATCCACGAGGCCCGGGGTGACGAGCGCGGTCCCGAGATCTTTCCAGCGTTCGCTGGTCGGGGCCTCGTCCGGCGCCCCAACCCAGGCGATGCGGCCGTCGCGCACGAGGAGCGCCCACGGCGAAAGGGGCTCCACCGGGCCTGCGCCGTGGACCTGGGCCATGAGCAGACGCCCGGTCCCGGTCAGGAGCAGCGGTTGGCCGGCCATGCGCGCCACCATACCGGGCTACGGGCCCTCGGTCGCCTCGGCCACGGCTGCCTGCCGCGAGCGCGGAGCCCGAGCGGTGGCCAGCAGGACGCCGCCTACCACCAGGCCCACGCCCAGCAGCTGGATGGTCGAGGGGGCCTCGTGCAGGATGAGCATGGCCAGGACGATGGCCCCCACCGGTTGGACGAGGAGCACGATCGAGGTCAGGGCGGCCGGCAGGCGGGGGAGTGCCACGCTGATCAGCAGGTAGCCGACCACCTGGGCGCTCAGGGCCAGGATGAGCAGCCAGCCGTGCGCCGGCCAGGTCGGCAGGAATGCGATCTGGCCCAGGACCAGTCCGGCGACGGCCGAGCCCGCGGCCGCGGAGGCCGTGGCGTCGAACAGCGGACCGGCGGGCCGTCGCTGGTCGCGGTTGCCCATGCGCTGGACCAGGAGGAAGCCGGCGTACGCGGCACCGGTGAACAGACCCAGCGCCACCCCGGCGACCGGGTTCACCCCGTAGGCGCCACCACCGATGACCCCCGAAATGAGCACGACACCGGACAGGGCCAGGACCAGGGCCAGGATCAGCCGTCCCGTGAGCCGCTCCCCGAAGAACAGCCACGCGGCCACGGCCACGAACACGACCTGCGTGTTGCCCAGCACCGTCGCCAGCCCGGCGCCGACCAGGGCGATGGCGTAATGCCAGCTGACGAGGTCGGCCGCGAAGAACAGGCCGGCGATGAGCGCCAGGCGGCGCTGGCCTGGCGCGCGGGGTCCGAATCGGCGCTCCTCGGCACGGGCCAGCCACCACAGGACCGGCAGCGCGTACAGGCAGCGGAACAGCGCGGCCGTGGCCGGCTCGACGTTCGCGAGGCGGACGAGCACGCCAGTGAAGGTGATGGTGAGGGCCCCCAGGAAGGCGGCCAGGATCGGCCGCGACCCCAGCGCACTCAGGGGTGGGGCCAGCTCGTTGCTCATCGGCTTCGTACGGTATCCGGTTCACCTTGCCGGGGCGAAACGGAACGCCGAAACTAGGCATCCCAATGCCCACCCTGCCGACCGGCACCGTCACGTTCCTGTTCACCGACATCGAAGGCAGCACCCGGCTGCTCGAGTCGCTTGGCGCGGGCTTTCAGCCCGTCCTCGAGCGGCATCATGCGGTGCTTCGGGACGCGATCGCTTCAGGGAACGGAACGGAGGTCAGCACCGAGGGCGACGCCTTCTTCGCGGTCTTTCCATCGGTGCCCGGCGCGGTCAGCGCGGTGACCGCCGCCCAGCGGTCGCTGGCCGCCGAGCCCTGGCCCGCGAACGCCACCGTCCGGGTTCGGATGGGACTCCATACCGGCGAGGGCGTGCTGGGCGGCGACAACTACGTCGGTCTCGATGTCCATCGCGCGGCTCGGGTGGCCGCAGCGGGGCATGGCGGACAGGTGCTGTTGTCGGCATCCACGCAGGGGCTCGCGGTGGGCAGTCTGCCGCCCGGGGTGAGCCTCTCGGACCTCGGCCAGCATCGGCTCAAGGATCTCTCGCGACCCGAGCACTTGTGGCAGCTGGTGATCGACGGCTTGCCATCGGTGTTCCCGCCGCCGAAGACGCTCGAGGCCACGCCCAACAACCTGCCCCTCCAGCTGACCTCCTTCCTCGGCCGGCAGCACGAGGTGGACGAGGTGACCGTACTGGTGAACGCGAACCGACTGGTCACCCTGACCGGGCCGGGAGGAACGGGGAAGACACGGCTCGCGCTCCAGGTCGCTGCCGAGGCCAGCGACCGGTTCCCGGACGGCGTGTACTTCGTCGCCCTGGAGCCAATCACACGCAAGGAGCTCCTGCTGCCCACCATCGCTCAGGCCGTAGGCCTCGTCGATGCGGGCGCCGCCACGGTCGAGCGGTTGGCCGAGCACTTCGGCGATCGCTCGTTCCTCCTGGTGCTCGACAACTTCGAGCAGGTCGCCGTCGCCGCGCCGCAGGTCGGAGACCTGCTGGCGCGCGCCCCGCACCTGACGATCCTCGCCACGAGCCGGAGTCCGCTCCGGGTGTACGGCGAACGGGAGTATCCCGTCCCGCCGCTCGGCCTGCCGGATCCGCGGCATCTTCCGGACCTGGAGCAGTTCTCCCAATTCGAGTCGGTGGCCCTCTTTGTCGAGCGAGCCGTGGCCGTCCGACCCGAATTCGCCGTGGACAATCAGAATGCACCGGCGGTCGCCGAGATCTGCGTCAAGCTTGACGGCCTGCCGCTGGCCATCGAGCTGGCCGCCGCCCGGGTCCGGGTCCTGAGCCCGCAGGCCATCTTGGACCGACTCAGTGACCAGCTTGCCCTGCTCTCCGGGGGGGCCCGCGACCTCCCCGCCCGTCAACAGACCCTGCGTGGCGCCATCGCATGGAGCCACGACCTGCTTGAGGACGCGGACAAGGCCGCGTTCGCCTGCCTCTCCGTGTTTTCCGGCGGCTCCAGCCTGGAGGCGATCGAAGTCGTCTGTTTCGAAGCGGCAGATCGCCTCGCGGCGCTGGACGTCGTCAGCTCGCTGGTCGACAAAAGCCTCCTGCGCGAGGAGCAAACGCCCTCCGGCGAGCCGCGGTTCAGGATGCTGGAAACCATCCGCCAGTTCGCGGGAGAGCAGCTCGAGGCCCGCGGTCAGCGCAGCCAATATCGCGCTCGCCACGCCGCGGAGGTCCTTTCTCGAGTCGAGCAATGGGCTCCGTACGTGCTCACGGCCGATTCGCGGCTATACCTGGATCGGTACGAGATGGATAGAGACAACATCCGTGCCGCGGTTTCCTGGGCCCTCGAGACCCAGGCGACCGAGACGGCCCTCCGGCTCCTTGCCGCCTGCTGGCGCTACTGGCAGATCAGGGGCTACCTGGTCGAGGCCCGGGGATTGGCCGAGCAGATCCTGGCACTGCCGGACACACGCACCTTCCCTCTCCCATTTGACGCTGCCCTGGACGCGGCAGGCGGCATTGCCTATTGGCAGGCTGATCAAGAAGGGGCGCGGACGTGGTACGGCGAGGCGCTCGAACGCGCCCGCGAGCGGGGGGATGATCGCGCTCTCGCCAATGCGATCTACAACATGACCTTCACGTTCGCCCTGTCGGCGGAGGATCAGGCCCAGGCGCGTGCCCTGGCAGGGGAGGCCCTGGAGGTGAATCGGCGCCTGGGGGACGACGCCGGCATCGGTCGCTCGCTATGGGCTCTGGCCAGCGCCGAGTACTTCTTCGGCAACATGGACGGCGCCCGCGAGGCGCTGGTAGAGGCGCTGGTCCTGTTCCGCAAGGTCGACGATCAGTTCATGTTGGCCTGGACACTGTTCATGACCGGCATGACCAATCTCGAGCATGACCCCGGAATGGCCCGTGCGTCACTGGGCCAGGCCCTGGACATGTTTCTGCAGACCGACGACGTCAGCGGATACGCACTGATCTTCGATGGGTTTTCCTATCTGGCGCATGCAGACGGAGACCTCGTCCGAGCCCTGCAGCTGGCTGGCTTCGCCGCGACGACCGAGAAGCTCGCTGGTACCGGTCTGAATGCCTACAACCGCAAGGTCAGCGACTTCCACCCTGAGGAGCTCCTCACGACCCCGGAGTACCAGGCGGCCTATGCCGAGGGCCAGCACATGAGTCTCGAGCGGGCGGTCGTGATCGCCCGCGGACAGGAGCCTCCTCCGAAGACCTAGGCCGGCGCCGCCAGGTCGCGCCGCGGGAACACGATCAGCGCCCAGATCACGGGCAGGACCACGGCCACGGTCAGGATGGCGAAGTCGAATGGGTCGCCCTTGCCGGTCACGATATCCCCGGGCACGAAGTGGTGGAAGAGCGAGTACTCCTGGGTCCAGTCCAGATCCGGCAGGAACGTGCCCAGGATCTCGAGGAAGTAGTTGATCCCCAAGTACGCGAGGGCCAGTCCCATGGCCGGCCCGCGCCGGTCGAACGACACGCTGGCGGCCAGGGCGAAGGCGGCGAAAGCGCCCCACAGCAGCATCCCGTTCACCCAGGCCAGTGGCAGCATGACGAGGTCCACCTGGTCGGCCATGCCGAGCCCCACGATGCTGATCGTCTGACCGATGAACAGCACGGCCAGCACGACGCCGATGCAGATGGAGATCGCGATCCCGACCGATCCGTAGAAGCGGCGCCGGGACACGGGGCGGGCCAGGATGATCTCGAGCGTGCCTTCTTCCCGCTCACCGGCAACCGCCCCGGCCGCCCCGCCGACCGCGAAGATGCCCAGCATGCCGATGGCGATTGGGTGCTGCACGGCGAGAGTCATCGTGCCGCCCAGGGTGAACAGGCTGCCCGATCCGAAGTTCAGCAGATTCTCCGGGAAACCGCTGTTGATCAGGCCCTCGAACAGATCCTGGAAGGTCGTATAGAAGAACGGGACGAGGGCGCCCCACGCGATGGCCGCCAGGCCAACCGCGACCAGCCGTCCGCGCTGCCAGTACAGCGTCTGGCGCAGGACCCGCAGGTTCACGTGCCACTCCCCGAGTTCTCGATGTCCTCGCCCTCGTAGTACTCGAGGAAGACCTCTTCCAGGCGGGCGGGCTCGATCAGGAGGTCCTCGAGCGACGGCGACGCCACGGCACGCACGAAGGGGGCCACGTCGCCGGACAGGGTGGCCGTGATCCGATCTCGCGAGATCGCCACGTCGGCCAACCCGGGTACGTCGGACAGGTCGGGCGCCGTGCCACGCCAGCGCAGGGTCACCCGTCGCTTGCGGCGGGCGAGCAGCTCGTCCACGTGCTGGAGGGCCATGAGGTGACCTGAACGGATGATGGCCACCCGGTTGCAGACGCGCTCCACCTCGGACAGGTAGTGCGAGCTCATGAACACGGTGCGCCCCGCGTCCCGCAGGTCCT
This sequence comes from uncultured Chloroflexia bacterium, assembly GCA_963816215.1. Lineage (GTDB taxonomy): Bacteria > Chloroflexota > Limnocylindria > QHBO01 > QHBO01 > DASTEQ01. Next base: position 61,169 of record CAWFKB010000012.1, read on the forward strand.
CCAGGATCTCGTAGAACGCCTGCTGCATGAGCGGATCCAATCCCTCGGTCGGCTCGTCGAGGATGGCCAGCTCCGGGTCGTGCTGGAGCGCCTGGATGACGCCCAGCTTCTGGCGCATGCCGCGCGAGTAGTCGCGGACGCGGCGCTTGAGATCCGCATCCGACAACTGGAGCCGCTGGGCGAGCTCCTCCCGGCGAACCGGCTCCCGCTGCTGGAGGTCGGAGTAGTACTCCAGCGAGGCCTGCCCGTTGAGGGAGCCGTAGAACGAGATGCCACCGGGGAGGTAGCCCACTCGCCGTCGGATCTCGAGCGAATGGTCGACGATGTCGAGACCCAGCACGGTGGCCTCGCCACTCGTGGCGTGCTGCAGGCCCAGCAGGGTTCGGATCATCGTCGTCTTGCCGGCGCCGTTGGGGCCGAGGAAGCCGAAGATCTCGCCCGGTTCGACCTCGAGGCTGACCTCGTTCAAGGCCCGTATAGCTCCACTCCGGCGGCCGGGACGATGTCCGCCGCCGTAGTGCTTGGTCAGCTTGTCGGCGGCGATGGCCGGAACGAGGGCTTCCACGAGCTGGGAGCCTAGCGCAATTGACCGATTCGCTTCCGGGCACCCGGCGAAACGTCAGATGGGCACCGACTCCATGGGTTGCTGGGTCACCGCCGGAGCGTCGATGTAGTCCATCTGGAACAGCCGCTCCTCGAGGAAGGTGAGCGCCCAGACGCTTCCCTTGCGTGCGACCAGGGGTTCGTCCGGGTCCAGGTGGTCGGCTGCCGCGATCCGGCGCAGCAGGTCGAGGATGACCTCCCCCTGGCTGCACGCGACACCGTCCCGCCCCGGTGCGCCGAGCGCCCGGACCAGGGTCGCCGCCTCGTCCTCGCGATCTGGAAAGGCGACTGACGACAGCACGGGCTCTGGCCGAATCGAAAGCCCCAGCGCCTCGGCCAGGGGCCCCACCGTCTGCTCGCAGCGGACGACATCGGCCGAGACGATCTCGGCCACGTCGAATCGGGCCAGCAATCGGGCCAGGCCGTCGGCCTGGGCCCACCCATCGTCGTCCAGTGGGCGTGCGCGGTCCTCGCCGGGCCAGGTCGAAGACGAACCTGCGGTGGCATGGCGGACCAGGAGAACGGTCCTCGTGGGACCCGGCCCGTGCGCGAAGCGCTCCAGGACGACCCGATCGGTGTCCCGGGTCAGGACCGCCACCGCCTGGTCCAGGCTGCACCAGCGGAGGTCGTCGATCTCGTCGTTGGGCGCGAAGGCGCCCGTCTCGGCTCGCATTGCCCACCATCGGACAACCTTGGGCCGCGCGAACCCGGCCACCTGCTTCACGTATCGGGACTCTCCCAGCGGCCGCCCGATGCGGACCCGGTACCCGGTCTCCTCGAGCACTTCGCGGACCGCCCCCTCCACCTCGGCCTCGCCGGGAGCGAGTTTGCCCTTGGGCAGGCTCCAGTCGTCGTAGCGCGGCCGATGGACGATGGCGACCTCGACACCCGGCTCCTCTCCGGCACCCGCGGCCCGACGCCACAGGACGCCGCCCGCGGCCCGGATGACCGGGTCGTTCACCGCTTCTTCCAGGCCTTCGGTCGCTGGGCCCGCGTAGCCGCCCATGTCCCGCGCAGGCGTTGGCGCTCGTCGCGGGCAGCGCTCATCTCGCGCTCTGCCATCCGGCCGGCAGCGTAGGCCAGCTCCTCGTGCCCGGGGTGTTCGTTCAGCGCGGTGATCGTCTCGCGGACTGCGACGACGGCATCCTGGTGCCGGCCCAGGACGTCCTGCAGCTCGATCAGCTCCGTCACCACGGCGCGGGCCTGGCCTTCGACCGGGTCGCCCAGCTGTGCGGCGACGCTCTCGATCGCAAACCGGGCGCGCCGCGTGGCAATGCGCGCCTCGTGCAGCTCTTCGTCGGTTGACTCGGGCGACGTGAGGATGGGTCCTTCCCGCTTCTCGAGCCGGCGCCAGGCGCGCCTGGCGATGGAGCCCAGGGCCACCGACGCCGGCTGGGCGGCGACCGGGGTCAGCATCGGGTCGCGGGCCATGACCACCAGCCGTTCGAGCAGCTGGGCGTATCGGTCCGAACGGAGGTCGGCCAGCAGGCGCTGACGGGCCTCCTTTCGCCGGGCCCGCAGATCGGCCAGCATCGGTCCCAACGCAGGCCGAAGGTCGGGGTAGATCTTCTTGGTGCGCGACAGCAGGACGTCGATGTCCCGCACCTCTCCGAGCGACCGGGCGAGGGTCTGCAGCTCGCGATCCATGGCCGGCGCCTCCTCGTCGGCCAGGAGCGGGCGGAACGTGCGCAGGTCACTGCGCAGGCGGCGGATCGCCACCCGGAGCTGATGGAGGGACTCGTCGTTGCCCAGCCTGGTCCCCGGGTCGTGGCGCAGGATGCGCAGCACGTCGGTGGCGATGCTGGCCCGTACCGCCATCCCGGCCGGGTCGTCGGGGCCGCACAGCGGAACGATGACGTCGGGCTGGCCGGTGGCCGTGGGGCCGAGGGCGCGGACCGCCTTGGGGATGGGCTCGGAGATGACTGCCCCGGCCTCCACCAGCCGGTCGGCAATGGCCTGCAGGTCGTCGACCGACGCACCGCGGGCCTCGAGCTCCAGCTCGCTGAATCGGGAGCGAACCTCGGTCCCGTCCATGACCGAGACGTCGTCGTCCACCAGCTCGGCCACGATCTGCCCGTTCGCGTCCTGCAGCTCCCACCGACCGCGGCGGGTGGTGACGACCGCGGCGGGGGCCAGCGGGTAGGACCGGATGTGGGCGGTCACCAGGTCGAGCAGGACGTCGGGGACGGCCTCGCCGTCGGCAGGAGCCTCCACCTCGGATCGATGCGCTGCGGGCGGTCCGGCAACCTTTGTTGGCTCCGCGGCGTCCGCGGGGAGCTTGAGCGTCCAGGCCGGGCTCGGTGCCTCTCCGCTGCGGCGGCGCAGGGTGATGCCCGAGCGGGCCAGGCGTCGGTCGACCGTGTCGTAGTACACGGCGTGCAGCTCTTGGGCCGGCAGGGATCGGACGGAGACCACGGCGCCCGCCCCGGTGAGGTCGGGCATCGAGAAGGTCCGGCCGATGGCGAACTTCAGCTCCAGCTCGTCATGGACCGTCGCGGTCACGAGGAGGTGGCCTGCACCATCAGTTCATCCTGCAGGCTCACCGGGCCGTCAGCTGGCTGAATCCGCACCCAGTTCCCATCTGCCCCGAGCTCCCAGGCGCCGGTGGTATTGGCCCACGCCAGGTCCAGGATTCCGTCCAGTCGCTCCTGAAGGGCGCGATCGTCAACCCGGACCAGCGCCTCGACCCGGCGGTCCAGATTGCGGTCCATCATGTCCGCGCTGCCGATCCAGAACTCGGACTGCTTGCCGCTTCCGAATCGATAGATGCGGGAGTGCTCGAGGAACCTGCCGACGATCGAGCGGACCCGGATCGTCTCGGACAGCCCCGGCACGCCGGGTCGCAGGGTGCAGATCCCTCGAACGATGAGATCGATCTGCACGCCCTTCTGGGATGCGGCGTACAGGGCGTCGACGATCTCCACGTCCACCAGGGCATTCATCTTCATCATGATCCGGCCCGGTCGGCTGGGCTTGGACCGCTCGGCCTCCTGCTCGATCATCTGGATCATTCTGCGGCGGAGGTTCAGGGGAGCCACGATCAGGGCGTCGTAGTCGGACCGCCGTGAGTAGCCGGTCAAGACGTTGAACAGATGGGTGACGTCGGCAGTGAGCTGCTCGTCGGACGTGAGCAGCCCCAGGTCTTCGTACACGCGGGCGGTCGTCGGGTTGTAGTTGCCGGTGCCGACATGGACGTACTTCCGCACCACCGTGCCCTCCTGGCGCACGACCAGGCAGACCTTACAGTGGGTCTTCAGACCGATGAGCCCGTACACCACGTGGCACCCGGCCTGCTCCAACATCTTGGCCCAGGCGATGTTCGCCTGCTCATCCAGGCGGGCCTTGAGCTCCACCAGGACCACGACCTGCTTGCCCGCCTCGGCGGCCCGGACCAGGGCGTCCACGATGGGGCTCTCGCCCGATGTGCGGTACAGGGTCTGCTTGATGGCCAGCACCGCTGGATCGGTCGCGGCCTGCTCGATGAAGGCCTGGACCGTGCCGGCAAACGAGTCGTACGGGTGATGGACGAGCACGTCCCGTGTGCGCAGCACTCCAAAGATGTCAGCTGGACCATCAGGGCCCGGCGCCAGCACTCGGGGGGTGACCGGGTGGAAGGGCCTCCCCTTGAGGTCAGGGCGCTCCAGGGCGTAGAGGCTCCACAGGTCCACCAGGCCCAGCGGACCCGGAAGCTCGTGGACATCGGTTCGGTTGATCTGCAGCTCACGGGTCAGCAGGGCGACCACGTGATCGGGCATGCCGGACTCCACCTCCAGGCGGACGGCGCGAGTGAAGCGCAACCGGCGCAGCTCCTCCTCGATCGTCTCCAGGAGGTCCTCGGCCTCGTCGTCATCGATCTCGAGGTCGGAGTGGCGGGTCACCCGGAACGTCCAGGAGTCGGCGATGGTCATCCCCGGGAACAGGCTGTCGAGGTTGGCGGCAATGACCTCCTCGAGCGGGACCCAGGCTCCCTGCCCGTCCTCGGTCGGCACGGTCAGGAAGCGAGGGAGGAGCGGAGGAACTTTGATGCGGGCAAACAGCCGACGGCGTTCACCCTTGTCCTTGACGAGGACCGCCAAATTCAATGACAGGTTCGAGATGTACGGGAACGGGTGGCCGGGATCGACGGCGAGGGGGGTGAGGACCGGGAAGATCTGATCCTCGAACGCCTGCCGGAGCTCTCCCTGCGCGGCCGAGGGGAGGTCTCGCCAGGGGGTGATCGGGACGCCGTGCGCGGCCAGATCGGGGCCGACGACCTGGGCGAACAGCTGTGCGTGGCGGTCCGCAAGGTCGCGGACGCGAGCGTCGATCGCGACCAGCTGCAGGGCGGCCGTCAGGCCGTCTGTCGAGACGGTGCCGAGACCCGCCGCTTCCTGGCGTTTCAGGCCAGCCACGCGGATCTGGAAGAACTCGTCCAGGTTGGACGCGAAGATGGCCAGGAACTTCACTCGCTCCAGGAGCGGCTGGTGCGGGTCCTCGGCGAGGGCCAGCACGCGCTCATTGAAGTCGAGCCATGAGAGCTCGCGGTTGAGGTAGCGGCCGCTCTCTCGCGAGCTGATGCGGCGCCGGCTCGGCGTTGTCCGGCGGCGCTGGAAAATCGTGGCCATGGGCTGCGAAGCCTACGCAGGCGGTGTAAACGGGTCAATAAACGGCAGTCGGGGGGAGATCAGTCCCCCCGACTCACCGGCGCTCAGGTGTGTGGCTCGTCGGAGCGCGGGGCCTCGATGTGAGACCGCTCAAAGGCTCCGTAGATGATCGCGGCTCCCACCACGATGACAGCCGCCGGCCAGACGGCGTCCCAGTTCAGGTTGAGGCCGAACGTGTTGGTCAGCAGGTAGAACACCCCGACGAACACAAGAATGCCACCAAAGATCAGCGCAGCCCGCGGGCTGCGGCGTTCACGCCTGGTCATCGTCCGATCTCCCGAGTTCGTTCCTGCGCCAAGTTTGGAACAGGACGACGGGATTGCCAGTGCCAATCGGCCTTAAGTCACCTCACCAAGCGACCCTCCGGGCCTCGGGGAAGGCGCCCCGGACCTCGAGGCGGCACTGCGCGTCGCGCGTTCGCTGGAGTAGACTCTCGCTCCGGCCGTAGCCCCCCGGGGCCGCGGTCGTCTGTCTGCCCCAATCGCTCATTTCCCGCCTCAGGCCCTGCGCTTTGATGAGGCCCGCATGAACATCGCCGTCCCCCGCGAGACCGCCGAAGGCGAAACGCGGACCGCACTCACGCCCCCCATCGCCGGCCAGCTGGTCGCGTCCGGGAACACCGTCCTGGTGCAGGCCGGAGCCGGGGCGGGCGCCCACTTTCTCGACGCGGCGTACGCGGAGGCCGGTGCCACGATCGTCCCCGATGCACCGGCCCTGTACGGGCAGGCTGATCTCGTCCTGCGGGTAGGCCGGCCCAGCAACGAGGAGATCGAGATGCTGCGGCCCAACACCGTCCTGATCGGGACGCTGGGCACGTTGAGCAACCCGGCCCTGGCGGAGCGCCTGGCCGAACGCGGCATCACATCCCTCTCGATGGATGCCATCCCGCGCATCACCCGCGCCCAGAGCATGGACTCGCTCTCGAGCCAGAGCACCGTCGGCGGATACAAGGCCGTCCTCCTGGCCGCCAGCCGCCTCCCCAAGTTCTTCCCGCTGCTCACCACCGCGGCGGGCACGGTTCGTCCGGCGAGGGGCCTGGTCATGGGTGCTGGGGTAGCGGGGCTGATGGCCATCGGTACCGCTCGCCGGCTTGGCGCCGTGGTCGAGGCATTTGACGTCCGCCCGGTGGTCAAAGAGCAGGTGGAAAGCCTGGGCGGCATCTTCATCGAGGTCCCCATGACCGATGAGGAGAAGGCGGCGGCCCAGACGACCGGTGGCTACGCGCGCGAGATGAACGAGGACTACCAACGCCGCCAGCGCGAGCTCATCGCCGAGCGGGTGCAGGCCGCCGACTTCGTGATCACCACCGCCCTGATCCCCGGCCGCCCCGCGCCGAAGTTGATCACGGCCGAAATGGTCGCAACCATGCAGCCGGGCAGCGTGATCGTGGACATGGCTGCCGAGGCCGGGGGCAACTGCGAGCTGACCGAGCCGGGCCGCGAGGCGGTCGTCCACGACGTCACGATCATCGGCATCCTGAACCTGCCCGCCACCCTGCCGACCCACGCCAGCCAGATGTACGCGAAGAACATCCAGACCCTGGTGGACCACCTCGTGCACGAGGGGAAGCTGACCCTGGACCTGGAGGACGAGATCACGAAGGGGGCGACCATCACCCATGGCGGCAAGATCGTTCACGAGGCGACCGCCAAGGCGCTGGAAGCGCAGCGCGGCGGGCAGGTGACGACGTGACCGAGGCCCTCGACCCCCAGGCCCTGGTCGACGCGATCTTCATCCTGGTCCTGACCGCGTTCGTGGGCTACGAGGTGGTCAGCAAGGTGCCGACCATGCTCCATACACCACTCATGTCGGGCGCCAACGCGATCCATGGCGTGGTGGTCGTAGGCGCGATCATCGTGACCGCCACCGCGGACTCGCCGCTCCAGCTGGCGCTGGGCCTGATCGGCATCATCTTGGGCACGGTCAACGTGGTGGGTGGCTTCGTCGTCACCGACCGCATGCTCGAGATGTTCCGATCGCGCCCTGGCAAGGGCGACGAGAAGGCCGACGGCAAGGGCGGCGGCGCATGACGACCCTCCAGCTCGCCACCTACGGCGTCTACCTGGTCGGCGCCGTCACCTTCATCCTGGCCCTGAAGTTCCTCGCGTCGCCCAGGACCGCCCGCACCGGGAACCTGCTGGGCGCGGCCGGGATGATCCTGGTCGTCGCCTGGACCATCGCCACCACCGAGGGCCTGCTGAACAACTGGTGGGTGCTGGTCGTGGGCGGGCTGATCGGCACCGTCATCGGCGTGGTCGGTGCGCGTCGGGTACCGATGACCGCGATGCCACAGATGGTTGCGATCTTCAACGGCGCCGGCGGAGGCGCGGCCGCGGTGGTGGCCCTGTCCGAGTTCCTGACCGCGACCTCCGAGGCGGGGCCAGGCGCGGACCTGCTCCCGACCATTCCCATGATTGCCACCCTGCTGGGCGCGGTCATCGGTTCGGTGTCGCTGACCGGATCGGTCATTGCGTTCGGCAAGCTCCAGGGATTCGTGGCCCCGCGCCCGGTGACCTATCCCGGTTCTCGGTTCGTGGCCGGCGCCCTGCTGGTCGCCCTGCTGGGCCTGGCCGTGGCGCTGGCCTTCTTCACCAACGACGTGACCCTGTTCCTCGTCTTCGTGGGCCTGGCCCTGCTGGCCGGGGTGCTGATCGTGATGCCCATCGGCGGGGCCGACATGCCGGTCGTCATCAGCCTGCTCAACTCGTACACCGGCATCGCGGTGGCGGCCACCGGCTTCGTGCTGGGCAACTACGCGCTGTTGATCGCGGGGACCCTGGTCGGCGCGTCGGGCGCGATTCTCACCCAGCTCATGTGCCGGGCCATGAACCGCTCGCTCCTCAACGTCCTGTTCGGGGCGTTCGGGACCGGCGGGCGGCACGGCCGTGGCCGGGGACGCCGGGGAGCAGGCCGTGCGCACCATCAACGCGGAGGATGCCGCGGTGCTGATGGCCTACGGCAAGAGCGTGATCATCGTCCCCGGCTACGGGATGGCGGTGGCCCAGGCCCAGACCCCCGTCCGCGAGCTGATGGACCTGCTCATCGCCCGCGGCGTGGACGTCCAGTTCGCCATCCACCCCGTGGCCGGCCGGATGCCGGGCCACATGAACGTGCTCCTGGCCGAGGCCAACGTCCCCTATGAGCGGCTCAAGGAGATGGACGAGATCAACGACGACTTCGCGAACGCCGATGTCGCGCTGGTCATCGGTGCCAACGACGTGACCAACCCGTCGGCACGGACCGATACGACCTCGCCCATCTACGGCATGCCCATCCTGAACGTGGACAAGGCGCACAACGTCATCGTGCTCAAGCGGAGCATGGCCTCGGGCTTCGCCGGGATCGACAACCCCCTGTACGGCGAGCCGCAGACCGCGATGCTGTTCGGGGACGCAAAGGCCACGGTCCAGGCCCTGGTCGCGGGAGTCAAGGCCGCCTGGCCCTCTAGCGGTTGACGCGGACCGCGCGCCACACGGAGCGCAGCCCGGCCTTCTGGCCGTACAGCAGGACGCCGGCCGAGTAGATGCGGCCTGCAACCCACAGGGCGATGGCCGCGCCCGCGATGAGCAGGATGAACGCCAAACCGATCTCCCACGGCTCGATGTGGCCGAGCACCATCCGAGTGGGGATGAGGTATGGGCTGAAGAAGGGGACGAAGGACAGCGCCTGGACCCAGTCCGCGTCGGGCGCGTTGAGGGCGGCGAACGAGATCAGGTAGCCGGCGACACCGACGATGATCATCGGACCGGTGATGTTCTGGACCTCCTCTTGGCGGCTCGCCGTCGACCCAAGGGCCGCGTACAGGGTGGCGTACAGGCCGAATCCGCCGACGAAGAACAGGCCCACCACGAGAAGAACCTCGATGCTCAGGCCCTGGAGCTCGACGGTGGAGCCCCCCGAATCACCGAGCACCAGCCGGCTCAGCGTTCCCTGGAGCAGCAACCCCGCCATCGCTGCCGCGAGCACGACGCCGTACTGCACCAGCCCCGCCCCGCCCGCTCCCATGACCTTGCCCAGCAATAGTTGCCGGGGCGTGGCGGCGGTGATGAGCAGCTCCATGACCCGGCTCGCCTTTTCCTCGGCCACGCTCGCGGCCACCCATTGGCCGTAGGTGATGACGGCCATGAACATGAGGACCACGAGGGCGGTGGCCAATAGGTACCGGGGACCGAAGTTCTCCTCGGGTGAAACCGCGTTGGGGTCGACCGGCGTCACCTCGAACGCGGTCGGGGCGAAGATCTCACCCATCTGGCTGGGATCCACCCCGGCCTGCGCGAGGCGATCGGCGACCGCCACCTGGCCCGCGGCGCTGTTGACCGAGAAGACCAGCCCGCTCGTCGCACTCTCGGCTGTGTACAGGTCGAAGGTGAGGTCCCCATCCGTGCCGCGATCCACGGTGACCAGGCCGTCCAGGTCGCCCGATGCCACGTCGGCCCTGGCGGCGGCCGGATCGCCGGTGAGCGCCGCCTCGACGCCCGACTGCTCCATGCCGTTCAGGGTGCCGACCAGGGCGGCGGCCCCCTCCGCGGCCTCTTCCGTCGCGGCATAGACCGATACCGATGACGGTTGATCGAGGCCCAGCGCACTGATCCCGATCGGCATCAACGCAAGCCCCACCCCGACGAGGGCCAGGATCAGGGTGACGACCTGGAAGACGCGGCTTCGAACGCGGAGCTGGAACTCGCGCACCGTCACCGTCCAGGCGTTCGGGAACAGCCCGCCCATCAGGGGCGCTCCTGTCCGGGGGCGAGATGCCGCTCCTCGGCCAGCTCGGCAGGCCGCCCGACGTGCTCGATGAAGACCTCCTCGAGCGACGGATCAGTGATCTCGAAGCGCGTCACCCGCTCACCGCGCTCGAGGGCCGCCTGGAGGATTGATGCCGGGTCTGTGCCGGACCGGACGTGGAGCTCGAGGTAGTCCGCGCCCCGCCGCGTCAGCGACACGCCGGGCATCTGCTCCACCCAGGCCAGCGCATCGGTCCCGTCCTGACCGTCGGCCGCCAGCCGAACGACTTGGCGACCCATGGCCCGCTTCACGTCCTTTACGGCACCGCCCACCACCACCCGCCCCTGGTCGATGATCACGATCGACTCGCACAGCTCCTCGACGGTCTCCATCTGATGGGTCGAGAAGATGAGCGCCTTCCCCCGGCGCCGCATCTCGAGGAATGCCTCCTTGAGGAGCTGCACGTTGACCGGGTCGAGGCCGCTGAAGGGCTCGTCCATGATCAGGACATCGGGGTCGTGGAGGATGGCCGCGATGAACTGGATCTTCTGCTGGTTGCCCTTGGACAGCTCCTGGATCTTCCGATCGCGGTAATCGGGGACGCGGAACCGCTCCAGCCAGTCCTCGACCTCTGCCGTGGCGTCCCGGTTCGACACCCCGTACAGCCGAGCGAAGAAGCGGAGGACCTCCATCACCGTCATGTTCAGGTACAGGCCGCGCTCCTCGGGGAGATAGCCCCAGGTCCGGCGCGGGACCTCGGTGTTCGCTTTGCCCTGCCAGGTAACCGAGCCGCTGTCGGCGCGCAGGATGTCGAGCACGATTCGCATGCTCGTCGTCTTGCCGGCCCCATTCGCGCCCAGCAGGCCAAAGATGTGGCCTGGCTCGGCGGTGAAGCTCGCACCGTCCAGGGCGAGCACCTCACCGAAGCGCTTGGTGATGGAGTCGACCACGAGCGTCATCGGGGCCCGATGCTACCCGAAGCCGGTACAGTCACGCGGTGGCCGAGATGGACCGGTGGGTCGTCTTTGACGTGGGCGAAACCCTGGTGGACGAAACCCGGGTGTGGTCCGCGTGGGCAGACGTGGTCGGCATTCCGCGGCTGACGTTCATGGCGGTACTCGGAGCGGTGATCGCGCGGGGCGGCGCCCACCAGGAGGTGTTCGCGAATCTCGGCCTCGATCACTGGGAACGGCGTCGCGACGAGCTGGAAGCGGCCTACGGGGGATTCACCGAAGCCGACCTGTATCCCGACGTCCGCCGGTCCTTGACGACCCTCCGCGACGCCGGGTATCGGCTCGCGATCTTCGGCAACCAGCCCGCCAGCCGGACGGCCGAGCTGACGGTCCTCGACCTGCCGGTCGAGCGAATCGCCATGTCTGCCGAGATGGGGGTCGCCAAGCCTTCGCCCGCGTACTTCGCCCGCGTCCTGGATCTGCTCGGTGGACCCGACCCCGGATCGGTCGCCCACGTGGGTGACCGCGTGGACAACGACGTACTGCCTGCCGCCGCTGCCGGATTCCGCTCGATCTGGCTTCGCCGCGGTCCCTGGGGTCTCATCCAGGAGCTGCCCCATGGCTTTGGCCCCGCGCTGGTCGTGGACACGCTCACTGCGCTCGGAACCCGGATCGAATCGGCCTTCACGGCCTTGCCGCCCTCGCCGGACGGGGTCTAGACTCCCGATCCGGCCGGACCGGGCCGATATCGCCGGTCCACAGGTGGAGACTGCGCAACCGTTTCGCGCAGTCTTTTTCGTACGGGAGTGGACCGATGCCGGTGGCGGAGATCCTGTTCCAGCTCTTCATCCTGCTGCTGGCCACGAAGATCGGCGACGAGCTGTTCAAGCGCATCGGTCAGCCGCCCCTGGTGGGGGAGATTCTGGCCGGCGTCATCGTGGGCCCCGCGCTCCTGGGCTGGTACCAGATCAACGACCAGACCGAGCTGTTCGCCCAGATCGGGGCCGTGCTGCTCCTGTTCCAGGTGGGGGTCCACACCCGCGTCGGTGACATCATGCGGGTGGGCGGCGTGGCCCTCCTGGTCGCCGTCCTGGGGGTGGCCCTCCCGTTCGCGGCCGGGTTCGCGGTGGCCACCGCCCTCGACCTGCCGCTCGTGGGCAGAATGTTCCTGGCTGCGTCGCTCACCGCGACCTCGGTGGGAATCACCTCGCGGGCGCTCGATCACCTCGGCGCGCTGGGCACGATGTCGGGCCGGATAGTCCTGGGCGCGGCGATCATCGACGACGTGCTGGCCATGCTCCTGGTGGCCGTGGCGGTGGGCATGTCGGAAGGCGGGGTGGACGCCGGCGAGATCCTCGTCACCGTGGGCCTGGCCGCGGCGTTCATCGGGGTTGTGCTGCTGGCGGGAACCGGGATCCTGTCCCGCCATCGGTCGATCCTGACCAGGCCCCGGTTTGCGGAGACGCCTTTCCTGCCCGGGATGATCGTGATGCTGGGCCTGGCCGCCCTGGCCGCGGTCATCGGTCTGGCGGCGATCATCGGTGCCTTCCTGGCCGGGATGGTGGTGGGGGAGTCCGCCGAGCGCAACGCGCTGGAGGCCGAGACCGCCCCGGTGGCCGCGTTCTTCACGCCGTTCTTCTTCGGGTTCGTCGGGGCGCAGGTGGACCTCGCGGTGTTCGGGCAGCCCGAGACGGTCGCCCTCCTGCTGGGGATCACTGCGGTTGCGGTCGTGGCCAAGTTCAGCGGCGCCTTCCTGGGGGCGCTGCCCGTCGGTCGTGCCCGCGCCGCTCTGGTGGGCTGGGCCATGGTGCCCCGCGGCGAGGTCGAGATCATCGTGGCCGGACTGGCGCTGTCGGCGGGGGCCTTCGGCCCCGACCTCTACCTGGTCGTGGTGGGGATGGTGATCATCACCAGTCTGCTGGTCCCGCCCCTCATGCCCCCGCTGGTGCGGCGCGCGGAACCCGACGCCGCTCCGTCCCCGGCGACCCCGCCCGTCCGGACCGCCGTCGGATAGCAAGAGGCCCCTCGCGGACGAGGGGCCTCTCATCGGTCTCGACTTCGGGCTGATCAGCCCATCTGCTTACTCGCCGCCGGGCGTGATCTCGACCACCGGAGCTTCCCAACTGGTGCCGGTCGTATCACCACTGGTGATAGCCGCCCATGCCGCCTCGCGGATGTCAGAGTTGAACGCCGCATCATCGGGCTCCGTGGCGAGGATGCCCGCCGCGGTGGCCGTCTCAATGGTCTGGGCCAGGACGTCCTGGTCCAGCGCGCCAATCCCGTCGGGCGCCGGCCAGACGAGCTTGTTGATCTCGTTCATCATCCACGTCAGGTGGCCCTTGCCCCAGATGCTGCCCCGGTCGATGGAGTACTGGACGCAGTCATCAGGGTTGTCGCGGCAGTACATCCAGCCGCGGAACGAGGCCTCGAGGAAGCGCTGCGCGACTTCGGTGTTGTTCCCCTCGTCCAGCCATGACTGCCGGGCCCAGAGCCCGTCCTGAAGCATGGCGGTGCCGAGCTTGTTGTAGTTGAACACGAAGAACTGCTCCGGCTGGAACAGGTCACCGGTGTTCGGATCGGTGGCCTCCAGCAGCTGAGCCCACTCGTTGTAGATCATCGCCTCGGCGACGTTCACACAGTCGCTGTCAGTCGCAGCGCACCCGTCCTGGGCGGCAATGAGCTCGTTCATGTCGAAGTCCTGCTCGACCCGGGTGAAGTCGGTCGGCTCCACCAGGTCGGCCAGGATCTTGGCCGAGGCCAGGACCTCCAGCTCGTTGCCAAACGGCCAGGCACCGATCTTCTTGCCGGCCCAGTCGGACACCTGGGTGATGCCAGCATCGGCCCATGCCACCGACAGGGTGGCGGAGCGCTGGAAGATCTGGGCCAGGTGGACGAGGTCAGACCCCGCCTCGCGTGCCTCGAGCACCTTGGGCATCCAGGCGATCGTGAACTCGGGGCCGTCCGGCGCCGATCCGACCTGCTGCGGAACGATGGTTCCGCCGCCCGGAAGGATGTTCACGGTCAGGGCCACGTCGTCGTAGTAGCCCTGCTCCACCGCCGCGTAGTAGCCGGCGAACTGGGCCTGGTCCGTCCACTGCAGCTGGAGGCTGACGGTGGCCGGCTCATAGGTGACCTGGCTGGGGGCGGCGCTCCCCGACGCGGCCTCCGACGCCGAAGGACTCTCGCTCGCGCTCGACTGACACGCGGCGAGGAACAGGCTGGCCGCGACGACCAGCACGCCAATACTTCGTGTGACCCTCATCTCCACTCCTCAATGCGACGGCCCGGGCAGGGCCATCCGTGGAGGCTGATTCTACCGGGGCCGCGGTGCGTCAGGCCGGCTTCCAGCCGGCCACGGGCAGGCCGGACCCGGGTCAGGCGACCTTCTCGCCTCGGACCGACGGGTGCCAGGGGATGAGCAACCGCTCCAGGAGCACCACCATCAGGTACATCACGATGCCCGTGAGCGACACGACCAGGATGGCCGCCCAGGTGATGTCGAACCGCAGCTCGCTGGCCGCGGCCACGACCACCCGGCCCAGGGTGGCGCTCAGCCCGCCGAAGTACTCACCCACCACCGCCCCGATCAGGCTGAGCGTGGTCGCCACCTTGAGCCCGGTCAAGAAGAACGGCAGGGCGTTGGGCACGCGGACCTCGCGGGTCACGGCCGTGGCCCCCGCCGCGTAGGAGCGCATCAGCTCGAGCGCGGACGGCTCCACCTGGGTCAGGCCGCGCAGGACGTTGATCATGATCGGGAAGTAGACGAGGGTGGCGGCAATCGCCATCTTCGACATTGGGCTGGTGATCCCGAACCAGTTGTTGGCGACCGGAGCGAAGGCGATGATCGGGACCGCGTTGATCGCGATCGCCAGCGGCAGGACGGTGTCGCGGGATGCTGGGAATCGCGACACGATGAACGCCGTGGTCACGCCCAGGAAGGTGCCCAGCAGGAGGCCGCCCATGGCCTCGAACAGGGTCACCTTGGCGGCTTCGAGGATGACGTAGCCGTCCGTCCAGTTCTCGCTCAGGGCCATCCAGATGGCGGACGGAGCCGGAAGGATGAACCCCTCGACGCCGGAGGCCCGGACCAGGACCTCCCATGCCACCAGCACACCGATGAGGATGAGCGTGGCCGGCAGATAGCGACGAATGGCCTGCATCGGTGGTTCCTCGGAGGCTCGAGCGCCTAGCCGATCAGCCCTTCGGCCGCGGTCCGCTCCGCGGAGGCGAGATCGGCTTCCGACCCCTCGCCGGCGCGCAGCGCCTCGCGCACCTCGGTGATGAACGAGAAGTACGACGGGCTTTCGCGGGTGTCCAGCCCACGGGGCCGCGGCAGGCCGACGTTCACGACCCGGATGATGCGGCCCGGTCGCGCGCTCATGACGGCCACCCGGCTGGAGAGGAAGACCGCCTCCGGGATGGAGTGGGTCACGAAGATGACCGTGATCCCGGTCCGGGCCCAGATGCTGAGCACTTCCGAGTTCATGCGCTCCCGGGTCATCTCGTCCAGCGCGCCGAACGGCTCGTCCATCAGGAGCAGGGTTGGCGAGAAGGCCAGGGCCCGGGCGATCGCCACTCGCTGCTGCATGCCACCCGACAGCTGGTACGGGTGGTGGCGGGCGAAGTCGGTCAGGGCCACCAGCTCAAGCATCTCGCGGCTGCGCTCGGCCTGGGCCGCCTTGTCGTACCCGAACAGCTCGAGCGGCAACCGAACGTTGTCCTCCACGGTCCGCCATTCGAAGAGCGTTGGGGACTGGAACACCATCCCGTAGTCGCGGTCGAGCCGCGCCTGGTTCGCCGGCTTGCCGTTGACCTCGACCGTGCCGGTCGTGGGCTCGGTCAGGTCCCCGATCAGGCGGAGCAGGGTGGACTTGCCGCAGCCCGACGGACCGATGAGCGAGACGAATTCGCCTTGTCGGATGTCCAGGCTGATGTCGGCGAGGGCGACCGTGGGCTTCGCCGAGGACGACGAGGTGTCGCCGAAGGACTTGCCGATCCCGGTCAGCCGAACGACAGGCGCATCGCTTCCGGGCGCGGTCATCAGATCTCCACGCCGGGCTGTGCCCGCGTCACCCGAAGCTCGACCAGCCGGACGAGCGCGTAGCACATGATCCCCACCGCGGACGTGAACAGGATGGCGCCCCACAGCTTCTCGGGAGCGACCGTGTACTGCTGCGAGAAGAAGACCAGCGCGCGGCCCAGTCCGGCCTGGAGGCTGCCGGATCCTTCGCCCACGATGGCGCCCACGATGCTGGCTGTGGCCGTGATCTTCAGGGCGGTCATGAGGTACGGCAGCGACGCGGGGAACCGCACCTTCCACAGCACGGCCCGTTTGGAGGCCGCGTAGGAGCGCATCAGCTCCAGCGCCCGCGGGTCCGGGGACCGGAGGCCGCGGAGCATGGCGATGGTCACTGGGAAGAAGCTCAGGTAGGTGGCCACGATCACGACGCTCGTCACGTTCTGCCCCACCAGGTACACGATGAGCGGGGCGAGGGCGATGATCGGGATGGTCTGGCTGGCCACGACGTAGGGAACGAACGCGCGCTCGATGAGCCCCGAGTGGACGAAGGCCACCGCCAGCCCGATGCCCAGCAGGCCTCCGATCGTGAAGCCGATGAACGCCGCGCGGAGGGTGTACAGGGACTGGTCGAAAAGGTACCCGAACAGGGTCTGATCGGCCCCGGAGGTCAACGGCTCGGGGAGGCGCTGGAAGATGACCCAGACGTGCGGCATGTTGACGTCACTGGCCATCCCGATGTCCAGCGGCGGCGTCCAGACCACCTGCCCATCCACCCGGTACGGGTCCCCGCCGAGGACCTTGAGACCCTCCCACAGGACGGCCACCCCCACGATGAACAGCAGGAAGAACACCAGCCGCCGGCGACGGCTGAGCCGGGCCGATCCGGTGGCGGGGCCGGCGGTCATCGGTCCGTCAACGGGCCGAGGAGAGGATCAGCGGTCGCTCAGGCGACCGCGGCATCGGTTACCTCGAGAGCCCGATCGACGATCCCGAACGCCTCCCGCAGCTGCTCCTCGGTGATGCACAGCGGCGGGTTGGTGAAGACCTGGTGCCAGTGCTGCATGGTGTACAGCCCGTCCTGCCGCAGCCGGGCGTCCAGGGCCGCCATCTCCGGGGAGCTGGCGTTGAAGCCGGCCATGGGCTCCATCGTCTCGGGGTTGCGGACGAGCTCGATGACCCCGAACAGACCGATGTTGCGGGTCGTGCCCACGCTCGGGTGACGGGCCTGGAGATCCTCGAGCAGGTTGTGCATGACCGGACCCAGGCGGGCGGCGTTGCCCACCATGTCGTCGTCGCGCAGGACGCCCACCGCGGCGATGGCCGCCGCGCAGCTCACCGGGTGGGCGGAGTACGTGAGCCCGCCGTAGTAGACCTTGTCGTCGAAGTAGTGGGCGATCTCCGGCTTCATCGCCACCGCGCCCAGCGGCAGGTAGGAGCTGGTCAGGCCCTTGGCCATGGTCAGCAGGTCGGGCACGACGTCCCAGTGGTCCACCGCGAACCATCGGCCCGTCCGGCCGAAGCCGGCCATCACCTCGTCGCAGATCATCAGGATCCCGTGCCGGTCGCAGATGGCCCGGATACCCTGGAGGTAGCCGTCGGGCGGGATGAGGATCCCGTTGGTTCCGGTCACCGTCTCCAGGATGAAGGCGGCGATCGTGTGCGGCCCCTCGTACTGGATGACCTCCTCGAGGTACTCGAGCTGGCGGTCGACGGGCTCCGGCTCGGTCTGGCCCCAGCGCCAGGGGTCGAGGACGCGGATGACGCCGGGCACGCCCGGCTCGTTGGCCCACCGTCGCGGGTCGCCGGTGACGGAGATGGAGCCCGCGGTGGCGCCGTGGTAGGACCGATGGTGGGCGATGACCTTCTGCCGCCCGGTCGTGATCCGCGCCATGCGCAGCGCGTTCTCGTTGGCTTCCGCCCCGCCCAGGGTGAAGAAGAACGTGTCCAGGTTGCCCGGGGTCAGCGTTGCGAGCAGCTCACCCAGCCGCCCGCGGACCTCGGTCGCAAACTGGGGAGCGGCGAAGGCCAGCTGGTGCGCCTGCGCGGCGATGGCATCGGCCACTCGGCGGTCGCCATGACCGATGTTCACGGACATCAGCTGGCTGTTGAAGTCGATGTAGCGCTTGCCGTCCGAATCCCAGAAATAGATGCCCTCGCCGTGGTCCATGGCGATGGGGTTGATCTTGTTCTGCGCGGACCAGCTGAAAAGCGTGTACTGCTTGTTGAGCGCGACGACCTCTTCGGAGGTCAGGCGCCGGGTGGGGGTGACGGTCATGGGTACCTCGGGCGCGCCCGCCGGCGGGCGCTGCTGCATCGGTCAGGGAAGCCGATTACACCACAACCCACCAGCAGCAGATACCCGCGCAGGCCCCGGTGTTTCGCCACAACTCTTGACGCGCTCGAGGCCTGATCTGAAACTTCGCGAACCGTGCCCTCCCGTGTCGCCCTACGGGTCGTGGTCCTGGCGCTCGCCGTCCTGGCGCTGCCGCTGTCCGTTGCCACAGCGACCCACAGCCCTACCGTCGCGGATGTGACGGCGGCCGCGTCGTCCTTGGGCATGGTCTGCCAGGCGTTCGCTACGGAGGTCGACTGCACCGGACCCGCTCAGTACTCCTTCCGCAACCCGAGCGCCGTGATCCATCCGGGGAGCGGGCCACTCGTGGACGTCGTCAGCAAGGTCGACCCTCACGTCAATGGGGCGCATGAGCTCTCGCCCGAGGATCAGGGGTGGATGACGACGCTCCACGCGGTCGGGTGCGCGAACCAGAACGGTGTCGCGGTCTTCTTGAGGGACCTGAACGCGATGTTCGCGAACGCTGCATCCGGCGGAAGCTATGGGCCCCTGGTCGTTGGCGAATGCCAGCTCGTCGGGTCGTTCGTCATGTCCGGGCGCGTGTGCCAGCCCCCGGACTGCTACTTCACCGTTAAGAGCACCATCCTCGGGAGCGCCTTCCCCACGCCGCCACCGACCCCGCGCCCGACGCCGGTGCCCACACCGCGAATCGTGCCGACGCCGGTGCCCACACCGATACCAACGCCGACGCCCAGCCCCACTCCCACGGCCACTCCGAGCCCATCGCCAACGGCAACGCCCAAGGCGACCACGACGCCAGAGCAGAGCGTGGCTGGCATCACGTTCGCTCCGCAGGCCAGTCCGCTGGCCGGGGCTCCCGCGGAACCGGGCGCGGGATCCGGTGGCGGTGGTGGCTGGGCCGATACGGTCCCGCTGGCCTCGCAGGCCAGCCGCGATCCGAGCACGATCGGCGTCAGCGCCCTGATGGCGCTGCTCCTCCTGATCCTGCTGGGCTTCGCGGCGGAGATCTTCAACAACACCCTGGAGGCCCACTACGACGTGATTGCGGGGTGGATCAAGAAGATCGGTATTCCGGGCATCGGGAAGGCGCCATGAGCAGGGTCGTCGGTTCCTTCCTGCTCGTCGCCCTGATCAGCGCGTTCCTGGACCCGACGTTCGGGCTGAACACGCGTTCGGTGGCCGTGTACCTGGGCTTCCTGGTGGCCCTGGTCGTGATGCTGGTGAGCTTCAAGGCGCCAGGTGTCTTCGTCCATCGGCGCAGGCACCACGAATGGGGCCAGCTCCGAGTCCTGCCGTGGACCATCGTCTTGGCCGCCGGGTTCGTCCTGATCTCGCGGGTCTTCAGCCTCCAGCCGGGCTACCTGTACGGCGTGATCATCGGCGTGGCCTTCCTGGAGTCGGGGACGCTGCGCGATGAAGGTCTCGAGTCCACCGCCGGCATGATCTGGGCCCTGGTGGTGGCCGTGGCGGGGTGGGCGGCACTCAGCTGGTACCGAACGGCCGCGCCGGAGTGGGGCGACTTTGCATCGGTCTTTGTCCAGACCTTCCTGGCGGCCATCGTGGTTGCCGGCCTGGAAGCGACCGCGTTCGGGCTGATGCCATTCAAGTTCATGCCCGGCTACACGATCTATCGATGGCACCGGTGGCTGTGGGCGATCCTGTTCTTCCTCAGCATCTTTGCGTTCATCCACATCCTCATCGGTCCGGCGATGGGCTACCTGATCGACCTGGATCCGATCGTGTGGCTTGCCGCGCTGGGGGTGTTCGGCGCGTTCGCGACGTTCACCCTGCTGTTCTGGGGCTACTTCCGGTTCGTGTATCGCGAACCCGCGGAAGTGCCTGCGGCGCCCGAGGGCTAGGCCTGGACCGGGTCGCGCAGCGGCTGTCCCACGAGGCGGGCGAGCCGCTCGGCGAGTGCCATCCAGTCGTACTCCTCGGTCACCTGGCTGGCCGGCAGGCGGACGGATCGGTCCGCGGAAACGTAGGTCGGCAGGATGCGGTCGAGGATGGCCTCGATCTCGTCACGGAATGCGTCGTTGGTGGAGCGGACGCCGTCGGGGAGGAGCGCCACGTCGGGGAGCAGGCGCACGAACAGGTCGTAGGTCCCCGCCCAGCGGCGCACGAGCGGCTCCACGCTGAACGGGTCCTCGCCGCCGGTCACGCGCAGGAAGTAGGCGAAGTTGTCGACCACGCTGCGATCGGTGACCAGGATGTCGGCCCGGGTCCGCAGCTCGAGCTCCTGCTGGATCTGGGCCATCAGGACCCACAGCTGGGCCTCGGGCGTCGCCCCCTCATTCAGGCCGAGCGGGTTGAAGCGGATGACCTCGCGGCCGACCTCGACGCTCCGCCCCGCGCGTCCCACGGCCGAGGCAAAGGCATGGACCGCGTTCGTCTTACGGACCGAGTGCGAACCGATGAACGCGATCTTTGCGGGACGGCTCCACGACACCCAAACAGGGTACGGCAGCTCGCGTCAGCCCACGGGCCAGTACGAACGACTACATACGTCCTTCACAGGATTGGATGTAGCCTCTTCACATGACTGACGAAGCCGTGCCCACTGCCGCGTCCGTCGCCGACTCCGCCGCTCAGCCGGCCCCGGCGAAATCCTCCGCTGACAAGGCCCACGGCCGGGTGAACGCCGCCGCCGTGATCCTCCTCGTGTTCGGCGGCATCTCCGCCCTGAACACCCTCGCCGTCATGTTCTGGGTCGTGGTCGCCGGTGCGGCACGCGCCGGGCGCCAGGGCGTGGTGACGTTCCAGACCGACGGCGGGTTCATGAATGGTGGGCGCCCGTTCACTGACGGCCAAGGGGGTGGGATGCCCACCGTCATGGGTGGTGCTCCAGCCGACGGGCACATGCTGGGTTTCGCGTTCCTGGCCCTCCTGATCATTGGTGCCGCGGGCGCGGTCATTGCCGGCAGCCAGATCCTGGCCGGTGTTTGGATCCTGCAACGGCGGGCCTGGGGTCGCCTCCTGGGCATGGTCGTCAGCGGCATGGCACTGGTCGTCCTGGTCGTGGGCCTCGCGTCGGCGCTGGTCTGGATCGGCGCGTGGGCGCCCGCCATGGCCGATGCCCCGCGTCACATGGGCGAGCACGTGCGCACGGCGTTTGGCGCGATCGTCGGCTTCGGGGCGATCATGACCCTGGTCCTCATGCTTGCCTACGGCTGGATCCTGTTCATCCTCGCCCGCCACGAGGAAGCCTTCGAACCGATGGGTGGGCCGCAGCCGACGGTGTAGGCTGCGGGGGAACACAACCACGCCTACGGAGGGTTGAACAGACCGATGGCGCGCATCGTCCGGGCAGCGCTGCTGCAGGCCGAGTGGACCGGCGACAAGGACTCCATGATCGAGAAGCACGAGCGCTACGCGCGCGAGGCTGCCAAGCAGGGCGCCCAGGTCATGTGCTTCCAGGAGCTGTTCTACGGCCCGTACTTCTGCCAGGTCCAGGATCCGCAGTACTACAGCTACACCGAGAAGATCCCCGACGGGCCAACCACCAAGCGGATGCAGGCCCTGGCCAAGGAAACGGGCATGGTCCTGGTCGTACCCATGTACGAGGAGGACGAGGACACGGCGGGCATCTACTACAACACGGCCGCGGTCATCGACGCCGATGGGTCGTACCTGGGCAAGTACCGCAAGACCCACATCCCCCACGTCAAAGGCTTCTGGGAGAAGTTCTACTTCCGCCCCGGCAACCTGGGCTACCCCGTCTTCGAGACGGCGGTGGGCAAGGTGGGCGTGTACATCTGCTACGACCGCCACTTTCCCGAGGGCGCGCGGGCCCTGGGCCTCAACGGCGCCGAGCTGGTGTTCATCCCGTCGGCCACGTCACGTGGCCTGAGCGAGTACCTGTGGCGGGTGGAGCAGGTCAGCCACGCCCTGGCTAATGGCTACTTCGTGGGGACCATCAACCGGGTCGGGATCGAGCCGCTGGGCGACGACGACTTCTACGGCCAGTCCTACTTCGTCGACCCGCGGGGCCAGTTCATCGGTGACGTGGGTGATGCCCACGATGAGGAGCTGCTGGTCCGCGACCTGGACCTGGACATGATCACCGAGGTTCGCCAGACCTGGCAGTTCTTCCGCGACCGCCGTCCCGACGCGTACGACGACCTCGTCCGGCCTTAAGCCGCCGCTGACGGCCCAGACCAATGGACTTCGGGTTCACCCTCAAGCTCGAGCACGAGACCGGTCGCACGCTCGACCTGACCCGCCGGGCCGAGGCCAGCGGCTTCACCCACGGCTGGGTGTTCGACTGCCACGTCCTTTGGCGTGATCCGTACCCCGCGCTGACCCTGATGGCCAGGCACGACCGAGCACATGCGGCTGGGGACGTGCGTCACCAATCCCGCCACCCGCGAGCCATCGGTCACCGCGTCCACCCTGGCCGAGCTGAACGAGCTGAGCAGTGGCCGGATGGACCTGGGCATTGGTCGCGGCGACAGCGCCCGGCGGGTGCTGGGCAAGCCGCCAACCACGATGAAGACGCTCGAGGAGGCGATCGCGGTCATCCGCGACCTGGTCGAGGGTCGGGCCGTGACCTACGAGGGCACCGAGCTCCAGCTGACCTGGACGGGCAAGTGGCGCCTGCCGGTGTGGGTCGCCGGATACGGCCCGATGGCCCTGGCCATGACCGGGCGCGTGGCCGACGGGCTCATCCTCCAGCTGGCCGATCCGGACCTCATCCGCTGGTTCGTCGCTCAGCTCCGCGAGGCCGAGGCCGCCGCCGGCCGCTCCCCGGGCGAGATCAAGGTCCAGGCCGCCGCCCCAGCCCACGTTGGCCCCCGCGCAGAAGGGCACGAGCGGACGCGCTGGTTTCCGGCCCTGGTCAGCAACCACGTGGTCGACCTCGTGAACAAGTACCCGCGCGAGCAGCTGCCGGAGGCCCTGACCGGGTACGTCACCGACCGGGAGGGCTACGACTACCACCACCATGCCGAAGTCGGGTCCACGAACGCGGCCTTCGTCGGGGACGAGGTGACGGACCGCTTCTGCATCCTCGGCGACGCCGCGGAGCACGTGGCCAAGCTCCAGGAGCTGGCCGATGCCGGAGTCGATCAGTTCAACTTCTACCTGATGAATGGCGACGAGGAGGACCAGCTGGACCGATACGGTCTCGAGGTCATCCCGGCCCTCGTCGGGGTCTCCCGGCTCGCGTCCGGCGCCTGACCGGGCGATGAAGATCCGACGCATCGGCTGGTTCGGCACGCGGACGGATCGGTACGACGAAACGTTCGAGTTCTTCTCGTCCGTCCTCGGTCTGCGCATCGACCGGGCCGAGCCCGATTTCGCGATGTTCACCCTGCCCGATGCCGATCGCGACTTCGTCGAGGTATTCGGGCCGTCGCAGAGCGATGACTGGCCCGCGCCCGGGGTGAGCAGTGGTGTGGGATTCGTCGTGGACGACATCGTCGTGGCCCGCGCAGGAGCTGAGCGCTCGCGGCGCCGACCTCGTGGGCGAAATCACGTGGCTGGCCAGTCGACCGGGCTACGGGTGGTTCAACGTCCGCGGGCCGGATGGCTACGTCTACTCCATCCTCCAGGGGAGCCGCATCGTGGGAGCCGAATCATGAACATCGTCCTTGTTGCCGGGTTCGGACCGATCACGACCGATCCGGCCACCAGCCGCGCCTTCTGGGGCGGGCATCTCAAGCTGCCGATCACGGAGATCGCTCCCGACTACTGGGGGACCGATGACCTGGACGGCGTGAACGCCTTCGCCATCTGGCCACTGGCCGATGCCGCCGAGTCGACCTTCGGGACCCGGGAGTGGCCCGCAGATCTGCCGACGCCCACGACCTGGATCGAGCTGGACCTCGAGAACCCCGACGCCGTTGTTGCGGCGGCTGCCGAGATGGAGGCCTCCGGCCATCGGCTTCTCAAGCAGGCCGGGATGGAGCCGTGGGGCCAGACGACCGCCCGGCTGCTGAGTCCGGAGGGGCTGCTCTTGGGCCTGACGTTCACGCCCTGGATGCATCAGCACGAGCACGGGGAGCACGACGACCACGATCACGGCCACGACCACTGAGCCCTGCCGATGGCCTGGACCGATGATCGGCTCCTGATCCTGGGTCCCAATGACGGGATCGCCTATCCGGGGGACGTGGTGCAGAAGATCGAGGCATCCGAGACCGGGGGCCACTGGGGCGTGGCGGTGGTGTCGGGCGTTCCCGGGGAGGGCGGCGGGACCCACGTCCACGCGGGCGAGGCCGAAGCCTTCTTCATCCTGGAAGGTGAGGTCGACTTTCTCGGCGCCACCAGCCGTACCGCAATCGGAGCGGGCAGCTTCGTCCTCGTGCCGCCGGACACGGAGCATGGAGTGCGGATCACCGGTTCCGGTCCCGCCCGCTGGCTGGCCATCTGGCCGGCGGCGTTGGATGGAATGTTCACCGAGCTGGTGGCCGCGGGCGCGGACGTGGACCCTGCAACATACGACCAGATACGGCTTCGCCACGGCGTTCGGTCGGGTCGGGACCGATCGGGCGAATATGAGGTCTCGGATGGAGTGGACCGCGCCCCCGATGAGGGTTGACATATATCGTGCGACGATATATCGTGCGGCGACATAACGAGCTGGAGTCGACCGCATGGCCAAGTCAAACCCGTCCGAAGAGCTGAGCCCCTTCGCCACCCCGGCGCTCCTTGTCCTGGCCACCCTGGCCGATGGACCCAAGCACGGGTACGCGATCATGCAGGAGTCCGAGCGCATGAGCGGTCAGCCGCTTGGGCCGGGCACCCTGTATGCCGCCCTCGCCCGGCTCGAACGCCGAGGCCTGATCGAGGCGGTCCCCTCTGACGACCGGCGCCGGCCGTATCGGCTGACCGGGCTCGGGGCGTCCACCCTCCAGGCCCACCTGGCGCAGCTCCAGTCCTTCACCCACGCGGCCCTTGGCCGCCTCGAGGGCGGCGCGGCATGAGCCCGCATCGGTTGGTCGGGCTCTACCCGGCCGCGTGGCGGCAGCGGTACGGCGAGGAGTTCCTTGCCCTGCTGGAAGACCAGCCGCCCGGTGCGATCGAGGTCATTGACGTCGCATGGGGAGCCATCGACGCCCACCTGTTTCCCCAGGCCCCCGAAGGGAGATTCCGGATGTTCACACGCCTGGCCGGCCTTGCCGCCATCGGCGCGGGCGGCGCCCTGCTGGTTGGCTTCACCGGGTTGAACGAGATCACCGTCCCCGTCTTCTACGTCCTGGCCATCGTCGGATTGGTCGGCATCCATCTGCGGCAGGTGGCCGTTCGTCCTGCCCTCGCGTGGTTCGGGTTCCTCGTGCCGCTTCTCGCGCTGGCGTGGGGCATCGGCTTTGTTGTGCTCACCCGTGTCGGCGTCCTGCCCACGAACGGCGGGGAGTTCGGCTACTTCGCCGGCATCGCGCTCTGGATTGGATCGGCCACCCTGGGCGCCGTGATGCTGGCGATCCGGGTCTTCCCATTGGGGGTGGGGCTTGCCTTCACGATCACCGCGCCGGTGGCCATGATCGGCCTGCTGGCCGGCACTGCCATTGCGCCGGGAAGTGTCCTGGACATCGTCTCCCAGGCGGGACTCGTGGTCTATGCGCTGGCCTGGCTGGTCGCTGGATGGAGCCTGCTCGCCGCCCAGCCTGAGGAGGGCGTCCTCGGCGCGAGCACCTGATCGGCCCGAGCCTTCCGTCGGCGTCGATCGGCGCTACCCTTCGGGGCATGGCGCGCGAGGTGACCGACTCGATCGAGGAGCTTCAGGTGGCCGCCGAAGGCCGCTGGGTGGCCGGATTCCTGGCAGGTCCCACCTGGACGCGCTACGACAGCCTCCCCGCCCAAACGGGTGACGCGGCGCCCGACCTGGAGCTCCCCGACACCTCGGGCAGCCGGCGACGCCTGTCCGAGTTCTGGGCCTACAACCCCGCGCTGATCATCTTCATGCGTCATTTCGGCTGCTCGTGCCTGATGGAGCGCTGGGAGGGGCTCAAGGACGAGCTGGACAACTACGCCGAGGCTGGAGCAACTGTAGTCGCGATCTGCCAGGCGGAGCCCGAGCGGGCGCTGGCGGTGGCCACCCGGCGCGGATACCGATTCCCGCTCCTGTGCGATCCGGAGCGAGCCGCCTACCGGGCGTATGGCCTGCTGGAGGGCCAGCCCGCACAGATCCTCCATGACTTCCCGTGGCGCCCCGACGACGCGGAAACGGCGCGGACCATGTTCTGCGAGCCGCGGCGCGGGACCGAGCGGGCGGTCGTCGACTCCCCGTGGCAGCTCCCCGGGGAGTTCGTGGTGGCCACCAACGGCCGATTGGTCCTCACCCACCGATACCAGTACTGTGAGGACTTCCCGCCCAAGACGGTCCTGCTGGGCTCAATCGCCGCCGCCCAGCGCTAGGTACCCACGTAAGGAGTCCGTCCCATGGTCACCACATCGGTCCGTCGCATCGATCGGCTCCAGGCCAGCATCCAGCCCTTCCTGGACTTCTTCAACGGGCCGTTCTCGAAGCTCAACGAGAACCCCGATGTCTCGAACTTCGCGGTGGGCAACCCGCTCGAGAAGCCCATGCCCGCCTACGTCGAGGCGCTGCGGAACAACCTCGAGCCGCGGCGGCGCAACTGGTTCGCCTACCAGGTCAGCGACCCCAAGGCCCGGATCACGGTCGCGCGCGACCTCGCGGCGCGGACCGGGATGCCGTGGGATCCCGAGGACGTGGCGATGACCAACGGTGGCTTCGCGGCCCTGGCGGTGGCCATGCGGGCGGTCGTGGAACCGGGCGACGAGGTCATCTTCCTCTCGCCGCCGTGGTTCTTCTACGAGTTCATGATCCTGGCCGCCGACGCGGACGCGGTCCGGCTGCGCCTCGCCCCACCGGCGTTCGAGCCGGACCTCGACGAGCTGGCGACCGCCATCACGCCCCGTACCCGGGCCATGATCTTCAACACGCCCCACAACCCCAGCGGGCGGGTCTATCCGATCGAGACGCTGTCCGGGGTGGCCACGGTCCTGACCGATGCCTCGGCGCGGATCGGTCATCCGATCTACCTGATCAGCGACGAGCCGTACAACAAGATCCTGTTCGACGGGCGCGACTTCCACTCGCCATCCGAGGTCTACCCGAACACGATCGTGACCTACTCGTTCGGGAAGCAGCTCCTCGCCCCGGGCCAGCGGGTGGGGTACCTCACCGTACCGCCCACCATGCCGGACCGCGAGCGGTTCCGCGAGACGGTGTTCGTCGCCCAGATGGCAACCGGCTACGCGTTCCCCAACGCGCTGCTCCAGCACGCGCTGCCCGACCTGCAGCCGCTGATCATCGACCTGGCGGCCATGGAGCTGCGGCGCGACCGGCTGGTCGGGGCACTCCGGGAGATCGGGTACGAGGCGACGATGCCCGAGGGCACGTTCTACATCATGGCCCGCTCGCCCATGACGGATGACGTGGCCTTCACCGACATCCTGGCCCGGCACCGGGTGCTGGTCCTTCCCGGCACGGTCGTCGAGGTTCCCGGCTGGTTCCGGATCAGCCTGACCGCGACCGATGAGATGGTCGAGCGCGGGATCCCCGGATTCGCGGCGGCCTGGTCGGAGGCGTCGGCGCGTTAGACCACCGGCGGCGACGCCCAGCTGTCGAGGAACGCAGTCAGCTCCGCGTCGGCCACGTCAGTGGGCTGCTCATCCGCCCGCACCTGGTGCAGGGCGAGCTCCAGATACCGGTGGCAGGTCGAGGCGGCCGCGAGCGCGGCATCGGTCAGGGTTCCATTCACGACGGCACGGTCGCGGACGTCGGTCGGGAAGCCGTGCTCTTCCGGGCCGCGCCATCGGTCGAACGGTCCCCAGTGCTTCACCCGCAGGACACGCGCCCCGTCGCGGTCGACATGGGCGGGGGAGTAGGAGTCCTGGATGCAGTGAAGGATCTCGCCGAGCCCTTCCCAGCGCCGCCGTTCGTCCGCCGTCGCGAGCACCCAACGATGCCGCGCGACGAGGAACTCGCGGATGGCCGCAACGCCTTCCTGGGTGCTCGTGGACGCATGCGCACGGAGCGCGTGGCGGGGCTGGCGAGACGGGAACGCGAACACCGCTAGGCCGCGGATCGACACGTCGGGCGCCCGGACGCCGCGGATCAGCGCGGCCTGTTGCGCATCGGTCAGTCCGAGCCCATCCCACGCCGCGCGGGTGATGGCCTCGTGCCCTTCCTGCGGGCTGAGCAGGGGCATGCGGACGACCCAACCCGCCACGAGGAGCAGGGGCAGACCGAGAAGAGGATCGGGCACGCGGTGCAGGATACGACCGCCGCCCGCGGTCGCTACCATCGGTCCATGAAGACGCTCATCACCAACGGCACCATCGTCAACGCCGATGCCACGACGACCGGCGATGTCCTGGTCGATGGCGAGCAGATCGCGCTCATCGGTACCGATCTGGCCTCGTCCACGACGGCGGACAAGACCATCGATGCCGCCGGCAAGTGGGTGATCCCGGGCGCGATCGACGTCCACACCCACATGGAGCTGCCGTTCGGCGGCACGTTCGCCAAGGACACGTTCGAGACGGGTACTCGCGCTGCGGCGTTTGGCGGAACGACCACGATCATCGACTTCGCCGTCCAGTCGCGGGGCAAGAGCCTGCGCGAAGGCCTGGATGCCTGGCACGCCAAGGCCGATGGCAACGCCACCATCGACTACGGCTTCCACATGATCATCAGCGACGTCCGAGACGACGTCCTGGCCGAGATGGACACCCTGGTCGACGAGGGGGTGACCACCTTCAAGCTGTTCACCGCCTACCCCGGCGTCTTCTTCTCCGATGACGGAGCGATCTTCCGGGCCCTGCAGCAGACCGCGAAGAACGGCGGCCTGATCATGATGCACGCCGAGAACGGGCTGGCCATCGACGTGGTGGCGGGGCAGAACGTGGATGCCGGTCACACCGATCCGTACTACCACGGCGTGTCCCGCTCGCCCGTGCTGGAAGGGGAGGCGTCCAACCGGGTCATTCGCCTGGCGCAGGCCGCCGGGGCGCCGGTGTACATCGTCCACCTGTCCGCGCACGAGGCCCTCAAGGAGGTCCGCCGGGCCCGTGACGAGGGACTGCCCGCGTACGCGGAAACGTGCCCGCAGTACCTGTTCCTGACCCTGGAGGACATGGGCAACGGATTCGAGGGCGCCAAGTTCGTCTGCTCCCCGCCGCTGCGCCCCGCCGATCACGCCCCGGAGCTGTGGAAGGGCCTGGTCCATGACGATCTCCAGGTGGTCAGCACCGACCACTGTCCCTTCGACTTCCACGGCCAGAAGGAAATGGGCACGGGCGACTTCCGCAAGATCCCCAATGGCCTGCCCGGGGTCGAGAACCGGGTGGACCTCATGCATGACGGCGGGGTGGTCGGCGGCCACCTGACCCCGAACCGATGGGTGGAGCTGGTCTCCACCGCGCCGGCCCGGCTGTTCGGCCTGCCCAAGAAGGGGTCGGTCACGGTGGGGGCGGACGCGGACCTCGTCGTGTACGACCCGAACCGGCGCCACGTGATCAGCGCCTCGACCCATCACATGGACGTGGACTACTCCTGCTACGAGGGTCGCGAGGTCCAGGGCGGGGCGGACGTGGTCCTGTCGCGGGGCAAGATCATCGTCGAGGGCGATCAGTGGCTGGGCGCCAGGGGCGACGGACGATTCTTGAAGCGGGCTCGGAGCGAGTACCTCCGCTGAGGCCGACCGAGATGGGCACCAGACCGATGCGCACCCGATCCCGAATTCCGACCGCCGGCGTCCTGCTACTGGTCCTGGGCATGGCCGTTGGCTGTCAGACATCGGCGTCAGCGTCGCCGTCGCCGGACGCCGCCGCGTCCGGCGCCATCCCGTCGTTCGTCGGCGCACCCGACCTGGAGGCGACGCTTCCCAACGAAGCCGGCGGGATCGTATTCCAGTCCTTCTCGATGAGCGGACCCGACTTCGTGGGTGCCGAGGTCGACTCCCAGTTCGTCGACTTCCTGAACGGTCTCGGAGCCGATATGGACCAGGTGGCCGTGGCCGTGGCCCTGGGCGGCAACGCGGCGGGCGACCAGACCGCGAGCATCTTTGCGTTCCAGGTGCACGGCGCCACGGCCTCCGACCTGACCGATCAGTTCAAGGCCAGCGCCGAGGGCTGCCGGCCCGGAGCCGCGGCATCCCCGGCGGAGTCGTGCGGCGCACCGCTGGTCTGGACGCCCGGGACGATCGGTGGCAAGTCGGTCGAGGTGGCCGAGCCCAACGCGGACTTCCCCACGCCCATTGCGCTGTACGCGACGGGCGACACCCTGTACTTCGTGTCCACCACCGACCCGGCTGCGTTCGAAGCCATCCTCTCGGCGCTGCCGTAGGCGCGGTGCATTGAACCCCCTGCTGAGGGGGGGCAGTATCGTGAGTGACATGCGAATTCGCACGGCGTTGGCCGCAGCGCTGGTGGTCTTCCTGCTCGCGGCCTGCCAGCCCACGACGGGCGGCGGGTCCGAGGCGCCCGCTTCTGTGCCGGCGGCGACGTCAGCGCAACCTGGGGCAACCGCCAGTCCCTACGTCCCGGCGTACTAGACCCTCCCTGCCGGGGGGAGAGCACTCGGGCCTCTCGGGGCGGGACCGCCTTCGGTTTACCATGCGTTTCGCATGACGCCTCCCGCGACCACCAGCCTCGACACCGAAGCCTTCCTCAGTCCCGAGCACCGCGCCTGGCTGCTCGAGAAGCTCCGATGGGCGGTGATGGCCACCATCGGCAAGGACGGCATGCCCAGCCTGTCGGTGGTGTGGTTCGACCTGGACCCGACCGAGGACGCCGTCCTCCTGAACACGCTCGCCGGACGGCTCAAGCACCGCCACCTCGAGCGTGATCCCCGGGTCAGCCTGTGCTTCGAGGACGAGGCCCACTACCTGACCATCGAGGGACGGGCCACGTTGTCCGAGGACCCCGGGATGGCAGGGATCTGGGCCATGGCCCATCGGTACGGCGAGGGAGAGGGGTCGTTCGCGGTGGGTGAGCGGATCAACATCCGGGTCCAGATCGAACGGGTCATCTGGCACCCGTGACCACCCGGACAGATGACGACCTGATCAGGGTCGTTCGCCGTATGGGGCTCGCACTCGGTTCGGCCGTCATCGCGTGGTTCGCGATCTCGCTCATGGCTGAGTGGGTCTTCGGCTCCGCGAACTTCCTCTCCTGGGTGTTTGCCGCTGTCGTCGGTGCTGGTGTCTATCTCTACCTGCTGCGGCGAGACCGGCGCGTCGGCTAGCGCCGTCCAGACGCAGCGGAGGAGACGTGCCCAAAGTCAAGCTCGGCGCCCTGCCCTGGCCCCAGTACAGCGACTGGGCATCCTTCCGCGAGGCCGGCATCCGGGCCGAGGAGCTGGGCTACGACACGCTGTGGACCTGGGACCACCTCTATCCGATCGTGGGCAGCTCCACCGGACCGATGTTCGAGGGCTACCTCAGCCTGGCCGGCTGGGCGGCCGCCACCAGCCGCATCCGGATGGGTCTCATGGTTGGCGCGAACCCGTTTCGGAACCCGGCCGTGACCGCAAAGATGGTGACCCAGCTCGACCACATGAGCGGCGGACGGATGATCTGCGGCATCGGCGCCGCCTGGAATGACGAGGAACACCACGACTTCGGGCTGGAGTTCGGGGCGTCGCCCGGTGAGCGGCTCCGCTGGCTCGAGGAGGCGGTGATCATCATGCGTGGGATGTTCGACGGGACCGAGCCGTCGGGCTCGGACCGATACGCCGCCCACGAGGTCCGCAATGACCCGCCCCCGGTCCAGGCCCATCTCCCCATCCTGGTCGGGGGCGGCGGGGAGCGCGTGACGCTGCGGATCGTGGCCCGGCTGGCCGATGCCTGCAACCTGGGCGGCGGCTTCGAGCGGGTCGCGCATAAGGAGCAGGTCCTGCTCCAGCACTGCGCTGATGTCGGGCGCGACCCGGCCGAGATCGAACGGACCGCGGGGCTGGGGATCGTCGTCATCCGCGATTCTCATGCCGAAGCGGAGCGGGTCCTGCACGAGATCGCGGCCCACAACGGCGGGGCGCGGACGTGGCCCAACCAGGCGATCGGCACGCCGGAGGAGGTCGCCGACTTGCTCCGGCCGTACCTGGAGATCGGCTACCGCCACCTGATCGGCGGCTTCCCCGCGCCGTACGACCGCGAGTCCATGGAGCGGTTCGCGACCGAAGTGCGACCGATGCTCGAGGCCGCCTGACAGAAGGAACGAGGGGCCGCGCACGGAGCGCGACCCCTCGCAAGCGCTGGACGACGTCGCGGTTCTACTTGATCCGGAGCGTCTGCCAGCCAGTGCTGACAGAGTCAGTTCCGAACATGAAGTTGGCGTCGTAGCCCGATGCCGATGCCGTGGCGTTCACGGCGGCAACGCCCTTCCGGAAGTGCAGGCCCCCGGACGTCGGCTGGGCCAGGATCTGCATCGCGAACGTGTGGGGCAGTCCGTCGCAGGCGAAGCCCGTAGCGTACCCAACCCCGGCCGCGGTCTTCTTGCCGATGGCCTCGACGATGTCGACCTGGAGCGCGGTCCCGTTCTGGGGGAATTCCGCCGGTGCGCCTGGATTCAGGGTGCAGCTGACGGTGACCGGAACGTTGACCACCAGCTTCTGGCTGAGCGTGGCCTTGCCCACGCTCACGGTGAGGGTGGCCGCGCCGAACTGGCCGCCACCGGTCGTGGCTGCTCCGGCGGTGGCCGGCAGCGCTGCCATGACCAGATGGCTGCGGCCAACGCCGCGATCCGGATGACTGAGTGACGCATGGTCTGTCTCCTGTTCACATCCGTGCGAATCCGCACGAAGGCGACGCTAGGAGGTCGTTCCTGCGGCCCGACTCCGGTCGGACTGCGGCCAGACTGCGGGCGTGGCGCGTCCCCGGGGCGACGCCTGCCCACGAGCGCGGTACTCTCCGGTCATGCGCGTCGCGCTGCTGTCGGGCGGCACGGGGGGCGCCAAGCTGGCGCACGGATTCCAGCAGGTGGTGCCGGGCGGCTCGCTGGACGTGATCGTGAACGTGGGCGACGACCTGGAGCTGTTCGGCCTCCACGTCAGCCCGGACCTGGACAGCGTCCTGTACACCCTCGCCGGCCTGGTCGACCGCGAGCGTGGGTGGGGCGTCGCCGGCGACACCGATCGCGCCCTGACCATGCTCGAGCGGTACGGCGAGGAAACGTGGTTCTGGCTCGGCGACGCGGATCTGGGCACGCTCGTCCGCCGTACCGCGCAGCTGCGCCGGGGTGCCAGCCTGACCCGGGTCACCGCGGACATGGCTGCTGCACTGGGGGTGCCAAGTCACATCCTGCCCGCGACCGATGCGCGGCTGCGGACCCGGATCCTGACCGACGATGGGGACCTCGAGTTCCAGCGCTACTTCGTGGAGCGCGGTCAGCGGGACGAGGTGCGCGGGATCAGCTTCGAGGGCGCCGCATCCGCCCCGCCTACCGATGAGGTGCTGGATGCTGTGTCGCACGCCGACCTGGTGGTTATCGGTCCGTCCAACCCGCTGGTCAGCATCGAGCCGATCCTGGCCATGCCGGGCATGCGCGAGGCCCTGGCCGCCGCGCCCGGACGACGGGTGGGCGTCAGCCCCATCGTGGCCGGCAAGGCGCTCAAGGGGCCCACCGACCGGATGATGAGCTCGCTCGGCCACGAGGTGAGCGCCCTCGGGGTGGCCCGCCTGTACGCGGGGTTGGTCCAGGATTGGGTTCTCGACGAGTCGGACGCCGGGCTGGCCGATGCCGTTACCGCCGAAGACTTCCGCGCGCTTGTCCTACCGACCGTAATGAAGACCGATGACGACCGGGCCGCACTGGCCCGCGCCCTGCTCGACGCCGCCTCGGGCTAGGCTGCGGGGGTGACGACCAGGATCATCGTTCCGCATCGCGGGCTCGAGCATGCGAAGACGCGCCTCGCGGCCGTCCTGGAGCCCGTCGAGCGGGCGGCTCTCGCCGAGCGGCTCCTGCGCCACGTCCTGGCCACCGCCGTCTCCACCGGCCACGAGGTAGTCGTCATATCGCCCGACCCGGGACTCTCGCCGGTCGTGGCCGCAACGGGCGCCACCCTCTCCGTCCAAGGGGGGATGGGGTTGAACAGCGGCCTGCGCCAGGCCCGCGGGGAGGCGCTCGCCGCCGGCGTCACGCTCGATTGCCGTCCTGCACGGCGACCTCCCGGACCTCGCCTCGTCGGACGTCAACGGCGCTCCTGACCGCTGCACGCGGCGCCCCGGTGGTCGCCATCGCCCCCGACGCCGCGGGTCGCGGCACGAACGGGCTCGCGCTCTCCCCGCCAGACGCGATCGACTTCGCGTTTGGCCCCGGCAGCTTCGCGGCCCATCGGGCCGCGGGGGAGCGAGCGGGCGCCGAGGTGACCATCGTCCAGCGCGCGGGTCTGGCGTTCGACCTCGACACGCCGGCTGACCTGGCCGCGTGGCTCGCAGCGGGGCCACGCGGCGTGATGGGGGGCAGCGGCATCCAGCTCGTCGCCCTGGAGGGGATGGGCGAGGTGCAGGCCGGGGATGACCTGGGGGCGATGATCGCGGCGGCGGCCGAGGCCGCCGCCATCGGTCTGACCGATGCCGACGTGGTGGTCGTGACCCAGAAGGTCGTCAGCAAGGCCGAGGGCCGGGTGGTGGATCTGGCGAGCGTGGAGCCGGGCGAG
This sequence comes from uncultured Chloroflexia bacterium, assembly GCA_963816215.1. Taxonomy (GTDB): domain Bacteria; phylum Chloroflexota; class Limnocylindria; order QHBO01; family QHBO01; genus DASTEQ01. The sequence goes on from CAWFKB010000012.1 coordinate 96,054, forward strand.
ACGGCCCGCCAATGGGGCGAGCAATGGGGGAAGGATCCTCGCCAGGTGGAGCTCGTGCTGCAAGAGAGCGCCGAGGTGCTGCGCATGGCGGACGGCGGCCTGATCATCAGCCGCACCCGGCACGGATTCGTGTGCGCGAACGCGGGCGTGGATCTCTCGAACACGGGCTCGGCGGCCGGGGAGCGGGCCACGCTCCTGCCCGAGGATCCCGACGCGTCGGCGCGGACTATCCGCGCCCGGCTGGGTGAGCTGACGGGGGCGCGGCCGGCGGTCATCGTGTCCGACTCGTTCGGACGGCCCTGGCGCGACGGGATCACCGACGTGGCGCTGGGTGCCGCGGGGATCGATGTCCTGGCCGACCTGCGCGGGACCGCGGACGCCGACGGGCGAGAGCTGCACGCCACAGTCGTGGCGGTTGCCGACGAGCTGGCCAGCGCCGCCGACCTGGCCGCGGGCAAGGCCACCGGGCGTCCGGTGGTCGTGGTTCGGGGCTATCGGTTCAGCGCACCAGTGGGTGAGGACCCGGGAGCCCGCCCCCTGGTCATGGCCCGCGCGAGGGACCTGTTCCCCTAAGGGAGCCGCCCTAGCCGCTCGAGGGCTGGAGGAAAAGCGAGACGATCTGGCCGCCTTCGACGCGGAAGTTGGCTTCAACGTGGAGGAGCGGTGCACCCGGCCGGATGACGGTCACGTCGGCGATGAGCGAGCTGCCCATGTTGCGGCTGTCGTTCACGTACATCCGGAAGCCGTCGCCGGCACGGATGAACCAGCCGCCCACCCGTTCGCGGCCGCGCAGGTTGGTGCGCTCGTCCGAGCCGGGGGTCGAGATGCCCATGATCGCCTGCTCGGAAAACAGGTCGACCGCGCGTTCCCGCTGATCGTCGTTGATCAGCTCCAGGAAGAGGTCGATGGTCTCGGTGGCGCCCATGGCCCGCGAAGGATACCGTGAGGTCCATGGAATCGCTCCGCATCGGACTGGTGGGCTGGGGAACGGTGGGCTCCGCCCTGGGCGGCCTGGTCGCCGCCGGGCCGCTCCCCGTGCGCCTGGCCTGGGTCGCCGTGCGGGACCCGGAGCGCGAGCGATCCGCCCCGCTGCCTGCGGACGTCCCGGTCGGGGTCGAGCCCGGGGAGCTGGGCGAGGTGGACGCGGTCGTGGAGCTCACCGGCGGCGTGGACCTGCCTCAGCAGTGGGCAACTGCCGCACTCAGCGCGGGTCTGCCGTACGTGACCGCCAACAAGGCGCTTCTCGCCTCGCACGGCGGGGAGCTCGCCGACCTCGCACGCCGAAATGGCGCGGCGCTCCTCGCCTCCGCCTCGGTGGGCGGTGGGACGCCCATGCTGGAAGTAACCGAGCACCTGGCCGCGACCGGCGCCATTCGCCGCCTGCGCGGGCTGCTGAACGCGACCACCACCTTCATTCTGTCGGCCATGGGCGAGGGCCGCACATACGACGATGCCCTGACCGATGCCCAGGCCGCGGGCTTCGCCGAAGCGGACCCGACCCTGGACGTGAACGGGCACGACGCGGCCCAGAAGCTGGCCATCCTGGCCTGGGCGGCGTGGGGCCGATGGCGGAGCGAGGGCGAGGTGCGCACAGAGGGCATCGTGGGTCTGGAGGTGGCGCCCGGGGCCGCGGTGCGGCTGGTGGCCGAGGCCACACCCGCGGCGCTGCGTGTGGCGCCGGTCGTGCTGTCCGTCGACTCATCGCTGGCGGCGCTCCGTGGCGTCGAGTGCGGATTGGAGGTCGAGGTGGAGGGCCTGTCCACGGTGCGCATTCAGGGTCCCGGTGCCGGGGGACGCGCCACGGCGGGCGCGGTGTATGCCGATCTCGCGCGGCTCGTTCGCGGCGAACGACCGGTCCTGGGGTGGTCTGCGGATGAGTGAGCAGCGCGGTAGGGCCTGGCCCACGGTGGGGGTGGCGGGAGCTCGCGGCCTGGTCGGATCGGTGTTCCTGTCCATCCTGACCGATGCCGGCCTGCCGGCCGGGACGGGTGCGAGCGTTCGGAACCGAGGCCGGATCGGTCCTGTTCGGCTCGAGCGAGATCCCGGTCCGCATCCTCGACGAGGCCGCGGCCTCCGAGCTGGACGTCCTGTTCCTGGCCACCGATGGCGCGGTTTCGCGCGAGCTGGTGGAGGGACCCGCACGCGCGGTGCCGCTGGTTGTGGACAACTCGAGCGCCTATCGGCTCGACCCGGCCGTCCCGCTGGTCGTGCCGGAGGTCAACGCCGCCGACCTGGATGGATATGGGGGCCACGTCGTGGCCAACCCCAACTGCACCACGGCCGCGGCGGTCATGGCCCTCGCCCCTATCCGGGACCTGGCCGGGCTGGAGAGCGTGGACGTCGCGTCGTACCAGGCGGTCAGCGGGGCCGGTCGGGCGGGGGTTGACGCCTTCGTCGCCGAGCGCGGGACGGATGACCGCGAGACGGCCGCCGGCAGTCCGTTCCACGGCCGCGTGGCCGATTCGGTCGTCCCCCAGATCGACGTCCTGGGCGAGGACGGTTGGAGCGGGGAGGAACGCAAGGTCCGGGCCGAGATGCGCAAGATCCTTGGCCTGCCGAACCTGGACGTGGCCGCGACCACGGTCCGCGTCCCCGTCCATACCGGCCACTCGCTGGCGCTCCACCTGCGGACCCAGCGCGACACGACACGTGGCGGCGATCGAAGACGCGCTGCGCCGCGCACCGGGGGTCGAGTACCGCCCGGCCGATGGGTCCGAGCGCCATCCCATGCCGCTTGACGTCGAGGGTCGAGACCCTGTCCTGGTGGGCCGGTTGCGGGCCATCCCGGAGCGGCCACGCGGCTTTGCCCTGTTCGTGGCCAGTGACAACCTGCGCAAGGGGGCCGCGCTCAACGCCATCCAGGTGGCCGCCGCCGTCGACCCGGATCGGTTCGAGATGCTGGTACCGCCGCCCCGATGAGCCGACGCCAGTGGGCCTTCATCGGGTTCGGGGCCGCCGTCGTGCTCGTCGCCGGCTTCTTCATCGGCTTTGCCATCTCCTCCGGTCCCCTCGCATCCCCGACCCCAACGCCCTCACCCTCCGCAGCCGCGTTCTCGTGCACCGTCAGCATCGAGCCGACCACGATCGTCGTGAACCCGGACACGGGGCTTGCCGAAGACGCGACGCTTGTCATGGTCGGAACTGGATTTCCACCGAGCTCGGGTGTGACACTGCTGCTCACCGGGACGGCCGTGGACACCGTGACCGACGCGTCCGGAAGCGTGGAATTCCACGTTGCGCCGGTTGCCGGCGAGACATATCCGGCCCCGCCCGATCTCGAAGCCGGACCCCTGACCTGGACCGTTGTCGGCTGGGATGCACCCCAGGCTCCGGGCGATTTCGCGAGCGCCCCGCCCCGGGTGTGCGAGACCCGCGTGACGATCACCATCGCATTCACCCATACCCCGAGCCCGTCCCCGCCCACCGACCTGTCGGCGGGGAGCTACGGGAAGATCCTGGCCGACGGGGTCCGGGTCCGCGTCCAGCCCGCGCTCGATGCGACCGTGGTCGGTGCCCTGTTCACCGGGGACGTGGTCCGGATCCTCTCACCCGCGCAGGTCGTGGAGGGCCTGGTCTGGTACCAGGTCGAAACGGTCGTCCTCCAGGCCGGTGGCTCGCCGATCCGGGGCTACATGGCCGCCGGGTCGGACGGACAGGTGTACCTCGAGCCCACGACCGCCCCGCCGCCGCCGACACCAACGCCATCGGCTTCGCCCTCGTCGTCGGCCACCCCCTGACCGACAACGGTCGCTAGTGGTCGTACTCCACGAAGTCGAACATGTGGTCGTAGTCCGGTGAGAGGTAGGTCTTAGCCGGGAGCAGCTCCAGGTGGGCCCCGAAGTAGGCGTTGAACAGGATGCGGAACGCATTCACCGGCCCGATGTCGTCGGTGAAGCCCTGGGCCGCAAGGTCCACGCCCGGCATCCGGTAGGCGTTGAGGATCCGGAACTTCCAGCCGATCTCCTCGTCTGAGGCCTCGAGCCATTTGAAGTTCTCCTGGTCGGCGGTGAAGCCCGGCGGCCAGGGTCCTTCGTCGGACTGCAGGATGATGATCGGGTCGGGATCGTCCGGCCCGACGTTGGCCAGGATGGTGTCGAGGACCTCCAGCGTTCGGGTGTTCGCGTACTGGAGCTGGTGGATGTACTCCTCCTTCTCGGGCCGATCCGTCCGTTCCTGGTCGGTGGGCAGGGATCCGTCGGTGTCGAACACGTACGGCGGGTGGGGGATGGTCAGGTGGGCGAAGGTATAGGTCGGCCCCGGGCGGGTCGAGGCGTCCTCGAGGGCGTCGAAGCCGAAGATCACGCTCCGCCGCGCGAGCTCGGGGTAGTCGATCGACTCGGGGTCCTTGTCCGCCGAGGGGACGGATTCCGGAGCGAGGGCCACCAGCATGGTCGTGCCGGCCAGCACGGTGGCAAACTCGCTGTACTGCGAGTACTTCTCGACCACGTCGGCGTCCACGTTCTTCGACGAGGGCTCCCACCAGTTCCCGATGTGGACGTACTCGTATCCGAGCTCCTTCAGCGTCGCCGGGGCGGCGAGCCGATTCTGGAGCGCGGCGTGGATCGCGCCGAAGTTGTCGGGGTTGCTCTGGTTGTAGGCGCTGGGGTCGAGGTAGTCCATGCTCAGCGAGCTGACCAGGGACAGCGCGGTCTTGAAGTAGCCCGCCCACGAGTGGTGGGCGATGGTGAACCCGCGTGCCTCGAGCGCCTCGTAGAACGCACTGTTGTCGTAGTTGTAGACCGCGCGCAGGGTGTCCTCGCCCGCGTAGCGGTCCAGGATGATGTAGTAGACGTCGGGCTGGCCCGCCGCACCCACCGCCACGTCGGGGATATCACCCGTGGAATGCGGGAAGACGCGGGTGCCGAACTGGTAGGCCCCGATCACCACCAGGTTGAGCACCACCAGGATGCCGATGACCACGTTGAGGACCTGGGTCGCGGACCGGACCCACGGTCCGCCGCGCCACGCGGCGGACACGAGAATCGCCGCGCAGATGATCCAGATCACGATCAGCGGCCATTGCTGGGTCAGGATCGCGTCGTCGAGCAGGTTCCAGACGTGCCCGTACGAGAAGAAGAGTGCCAGCAGGGAGGTGGCCATGAGGCCCGCACGAGCCCAGTCGCGCCGGAAGCGCAAAGCACAGGAGCAGGAGCAGGATGGCACCGATCAGGCAGACTGCGAGCGGGGTCCAAAGTGGTTCGAGGGTGACCTGGTCGGCGGTGTTCTGCGCGAACAGAAAGAGGACCGGGAAGGCGGCGATAAGGAGGCTATGCCACGGCCAGTACCACCAGCGTCTTGCGCCGGTGGCCGACGCGCGGGTTAACATCGGTGAAACAGTACCCGCAACGAGGCCGTCTCACACCGCATGCACCCATTGGGATACATCGATCCGGGGTCGGGAAGCCTGATCCTCCAGGCGCTGCTGGCGGCGATCTTGGCGATCCCGTTCATGTTCCGGCGCACGATCGGCGGATTCTGGCATCGGTTGCGTGGCGACGCCGAGGTCGAGGAAACCGCGACGTCCGAGGCTCCTTCGTCGGACGGCCCCTCCGCCTCCGACCACTGACCCGCCCCGGTCCGGTACGCGGTTAACGCGGGGATGATCGACCCCGCGTCCTTTCGGGACCCGAGCGGTTACGTCTTCCGCCGTGACGGCGTGCTCTATCGCGCCATCCAGCCCGTGGCCATGTCCGACTGGACCGCGTTCGAGGATCGCGGCCTTTCGACCTCCCTGGTCGCCGATCGGCTGCTCGTCAGCCACGAGCTGGCTCCCCTGGATGTCGCGCCCGAGCCGGGTGCCGCGCTTGTCATCCGACCGCACGAGGTCCCGTTCATCTCGTACCCGTACGAGTGGGCGTTCTCCCAGCTGCGCGAGGCCGCGCTGCTGACCCTCGAGGTCCAGCGCCGCGCCCTGGCGGTGGGCATGTGGCTGCGGGATGCCTCCGCGTACAACGTCCAGTTCGACCGCGGACGGCCGGTGCTCATCGACAGCCTCTCGTTCGAGGTCGCGGACGTGACCCGGCCCTGGCCCGCGTACCGCCAGTTCTGCAAGCACTTCCTGGCGCCCCTGGCCCTGATGGCTCACCGCGACCTGCGCTGCGGGCTCATGCTGCGCGACTTCATCGATGGCTTGCCGCTGGACCTGGCGGCGGGCCTGCTCCCCGGGCGGACGCGGATCGGCGGGCTGCTCCCGCACCTCCATCTGCACGCGGGCGCCGACCGGCGGGCACAGCAGGCGGACCTCCCCGACGCCTCGAACGAGTCGGGCAACGGGTGGATCCGGCGGGGCGGGCGGGGCGCGGACCATGAACCTGACTCGCCACGAAGCACTCCTTGACAGCCTGAAGGGCGCGGTCAGCGGGCTTCGCCGCGAACCGGACAGCCACTGGCTCGACTACACCCGCCAGACCAGCTACAGCGAGGCCGGATCGGCGTCCAAGCGGGCCATCGTAGAGCGCATGCTGGGCGCCGCCGGCGGCACGACGGTCTGGGACCTGGGCGCCAACGTGGGCACCTACTCGCAGCTCGCCGCGGGACCGGGGCGCCAGGTCATCGCCTTCGACCAGGACCCGGCGGTGGTGGAGCTCCTGTGGCGGAACCTCTCGGCTGAAGACCGCGCCACCGTGCTGCCCCTGGTCATGGACCTGGCCAACCCGAGCCCGGCCCTGGGATGGGCCCACACCGAGCGCCGATCGCTCCTCCAGCGCGGGCCGGCAGACGTGGTCATGGGCCTGGCCCTGACCCATCACCTCGCGATCGGCAACAACGTCCCGTTCGGTCGCATGGCGGAGCTGTTCGCGCAGGCCGGTCGGTCGCTGATCGTCGAGTTCGTGCCGCGCGGGGACCCGATGGTCCAGCAGCTGCTCGCATCACGGAAGGATGTCTTCACCAACTATGACCTGGCCTCGTTCCGAGCCGCGTTCGACGCCCAGTTCACCGTTCGCGAGGAGGCGGCCGTGGAGGACAGCCTGCGGACGATCTTCCTGATGGAGCGTCGCACGGCCTAGCCGCGCCCGTCCGAGGGAACCTCAGTCCGCGACCGTCTCCGCGTCGCGCAGCACCCGCCGGATGTTCCCGTTGGCCAGCCCCGCGAGGTGCTCCTCGCTCCATCCGCGACGCAGCAGCTCCGCGAACAGGCTGGGATAGCTCGACACGTCCTCCATCCCCACCGGCCAGAACGTGTTCCCGTCGTAGTCGCCGCCCAGGCCCACGTGGTCATGCCCGGCCACCGCCGCGACGTGCTCGACGTGGTCGGCCACCACGCTCAACGGCGGCGCCGGCACCTCGAGCGAGTCGATGATCTCGTCGGCCATGTGCCTCGCGCACGGCGACATCGGTCACGCCGGCAGCCCGGCGACCGAACTCCGCGATGGCCGGGATGAGGATGGCGGCCGCGTCGTCGCTGACGAAGCCGGCCACGAACGTGACCATCACCACGCCGCCATTGGCGGCCACGCGGCGCAGGATGTCGTCGGGGACGTTGCGGGCCACGTCGCACAGGGCGCGCGCCGACGAGTGGCTGAAGATGACCGGGGCGTGGCTGGCATCGAGCGCGTCGGACATCGTGGCGGGGGAGGTGTGCGACAGGTCGACGAGCATCCCCAGCCGGTTCATCTCGGCCACGGCCGCCCGTCCCAGGTCCGACAGGCCCGCGTGCAGGACCTCGCCGGTCGCGGAGTCGGCCAGCTCGTTGGACTGGTTGTGGGTCAGGGTCAGGTATCGCGCGCCCAGGGCGTAGAACGCGCGGAGCGCCCCGAGCGAGCCCTCCAGCACGTGGCCGCCCTCCATCCCCAGCAGCGAGGCGATCTTCCCGGCCCCCATGGCCGCCTCCACCTCGTCGGCCGTGGTGCAGTACGCCAGGTCGTCGGGGTATCGGTCGATCATCCGGCGCGCCAGGTCCAGCTGCTCCAGCTGGAGCACGGCTCGCCCGGACGTCCCTTCGCCCGGCACGTACACGCTCCAGAATTGGCCGCCCACCCCTCCGGCGCGGAGGCGCGGCAGATCGGTCTGTCCCTTGGCCGGCGCTCGCACGTGCAGGTCGTAGGCCGCCAGATCACCGGGCGCGGCCTTGTACTTGCGGATCTCCCACGGCAGGTCGTTGTGCCCGTCGAGGACCGGATGGCGGGACAGGATGGCCCGGGCCCGGGCGAGGTGCTGGTCGTCGCTGGCTGTCGAAGTGGTCACGGCGGTGCGCGGGATGATAGGGGTGCGGCCGGGTAGGATTGGGCTCCTGTCCCGCGCGCGAGGTACCGATGGACTTCTCCGCCCTGACCGATGAGCTGCTGGCCGCCTACTACCGGCTGGACCCGGTTCACGCCACCGACCTGGGATTCCACGAATACGACGGCCAATGGCCTGACCTGACCGATGCCGGCCGCGCCGCCCGACTGACCTACGCCCAAGACGCGCTGGCGCGCCTGGCTGCGGTCGACCTGGCCACGCTGACGCGCGACGAGGCGATCGACCACCGGATCCTGGTGGGCGCGGCGGAGTCCATGGCGTTCTCCGAGGAGACCCTCCAGGAGGAGCGCTGGAACCCGCTCGCCTTCGTGTACCTCTTCGGCAACGGGCTGTTCGCGCTCCTCGCCCGCGAGTTCGCCCCGCTGCCCGATCGACTCCGGAGCGCCACCTCCCGCCTCCAGGCGGTGCCCGCGCTGGTCGAGGCGGCCAAGGAGCAGCTCGCCCATCCGGGAGAGCGGCCGGTCGCCCAGTTCCACACCGAGAAGGCGATCGAGCGCCTGCCGGGGATCGGTCAGCTCGCCGACGCGCTGGTAGGTGAGCTGGACAAGGTGGAGGACGAGGCGACGAAGGCCGCGCTCCGCCCCGGCCTGGAGGAGGCCGCCGCCGCCGCCAAGGCCGCCCTCGATGGATTCGGGACCTGGATGCTGACCACCCTCCTGCCCACGGCCACCGGCGACTTCCGCCTGGGACCGGCCCTGTATCGCGCCAAGTTCCGCCACGCCCTGCGGGTCGAGATGGATCCCTCCGAGCTGCGAGAGCGGGCGAACGGCGCGTTCGAGGCGGTGCGCTCCGAGATGCAACGCCTGGCGGTCGAGCTGTGGCCCGCCTGGATGGGCGACCAGCCGTTGCCCGAGAGCCCCGACGCCACGACCCGGGCCGTGCTGGACGCCATCGCCACCGACCACCCCAAGGCGGACGAGCTGCTGGACTTCTGCCGCGCCGAGAACGAGCGGATCGAGACGTTCTGCACCGACATCGGTCTCATCGGTCTGGCCGACGAACCCATGGAGATCGTGTGGACCCCGCAGTTCCTGCGCTCGTTCGGTGGCGCCATGCTGATCCCGCCCGGGCCGCTGGACCGCGGGCTGTCCAGCTTCTTCGCCATCACGCCCATGCCCGACGACTGGACCGACGAGCAGCGCGAGTCGTACCTGCGCGAGGACAACGCGCGGATGCTCCGCCTCCTGACCATCCACGAGGCGGTGCCCGGCCACTACCTCCAGCTCGCGTACTCCAACCGATGCCCGTCGCTGGTGCGCGCCATCTTCCAGTCCGGCGTCTTCGCCGAGGGCTGGGCGGTGTACGTGACCCAGGTGATGATGGACGTGGGCTACGGGGCCGAGGACCCGGCGCTCATGCTCGTCCACTGGAAGTTCTACCTGCGCGCCATCACCAACACGATGATGGACATCGCCATCCACACCGGAAACATGGACCGCGACCAGGCGATGCGCCTCATGGTGGAGCAGGGATTCCAGGAGGAGTCCGAGGCGGCCGCCAAGTGGGACCGAGCCCGCCTGTCGAGCACCCAGCTGTGCGAGTACTTCCTGGGCTATTCGGAGATGGCCGACCTCGAGCGTGAGGCCCGTCGCCGTGCGTCCGAGGAGGGCCGGCCGTTCCGCTGGCGCCACCACCTGGAGGCCGTCCTTGCCCACGGCACGCCCCCCACGCCCGTGATCCGGGACATCCTCTTCGGGGAGACCTGACCGCATGGGCCGCGGCTTCGGGGCCCTCCGCCACCGCAACTTCCGCCTCTTCTGGTCCGGGCAGGTCATCAGCCTGATCGGGACCTGGATGCAATCGGTCAGCCAGCCGTGGCTGGTCCTGGAGCTGGGCGGCTCGCCCCTCCAGGTGGGGAGCGTCATCGCCCTCCAGTTCGCCCCCGCGCTCTTCCTGTCGCCGCTGGGCGGCGTCCTGGCCGATCGGTTCGACAAGCGCTCGATCCTGTTGATCACCCAGACCCTGGCCATGCTCCAGGCCGCCACCCTGTTCGGGCTCACCGTTACGGGCAACATCGAGATCTGGCACATCCAGCTGCTCGCCCTGTGGCTGGGCGTGACGAGCGCGTTCGACATGCCGGTTCGCCAGTCATTCGTGGCCGAGGTCGTCCCCCGTGACGACCTGCTCCAGGCCATCGCCCTGAACAGCGCGTCGTTCAACCTGGCCCGCGTCGTGGGCCCGGCCATTGCCGGCGTCACGCTGGCCGTGTTTGGCAGCGCATTCAACTTCGGCGCGAACACCCTCACCTACACCGCCGTCCTGCTCGGCCTGCTCCTCGTCGACGGCTCGGCCCTGATCAGGGTCGCGCAGCCGGCCGAGCATCCGAGCATCCGCGTGTCCCTGGTGGAAGGGATCAGGTACTCGGTGGACAACCGGTACGTGGCCTGGCTGCTCGTCCTGCTGGGTGGGATGAGCATCTTCGCCATGAACTTCCAGGTGCTGCTTCCCCTGTTCTCGCGGATCACGCTGGAGCTTGGCGCGGTTGGGCTCGGCGCACTGTTCGCGGCCCTCGGGATCGGTTCGCTGCTCGGGTCGCTGGTCCTCGCCTACATGGGCGAGCGACGCCCGCGGCTGCGCCTGATCCTGGGCGGCGGGGCGGCATTCCTCCTGTTCGAGTTCATGCTCGGCCTGATCCGGGTTCCGGCCCTCGCGTTCCCGGTGATCGGCCTGGTCGGCCTGTCGTCGATGCTCATGGTGAACACGATCAATGCCACGATCCAGCGCACGGTCCCCGATGAGCTCCGCGGGCGGGTGATGGCCCTGTACGTGACCGTGTTTGCCGGGTCCGGACCGATCGGAGGCCTGTTCGCCGGCGGCACGGCGCAGGTCGCCGGCCCGCCCGCCGGCCTGCTGCTTGGATCGGCGCTGGCGTCTGGCGTCCTGGCCCTGAGCGCCTACAAGCTCCTGCGTCTGCCGCCCACCCCGGCCCATCTCCCGTCACCGGCGGCCGTCATGTCACCGCCCGCGTGACCTGCGCGTGAGAGCGGCCAACCCGGACCCGCCGCCCGCCACGGGCTCGGTCACCGCCGTCAACCGACCGAACCTGACCCTTGGCCTGCTGTCGCTGGCCCACGCCATGATCCACATGCAGTCGGCGCTCATGCCGCTCGTGTACATCGCGGTCATCAGCCAGTTCGGCCTCGACGAGGCCGACATCGGGGTGTTCATCGCCATCACGACCGCGGTCGGCGGGGCGATGCAGCTGTCGTACGGCCTCCTGACTCGCTACATCGCCCGTCCCATGCTGATCGGGGTAGGACAGCTCATCTTCGGGGCCAGCCTGGTGGTCGCCGGCTTCTCCCAGACCGTCGGACAGCTGCTGGCGTCCATCAGCGGCGCCCGCGTGGGCGCCAGCCCTCAGCACCCGGTGGGCAACGGGATTCTGTCCGACGCGTTCCCGCCCGAGCGCCGCGGCTTTGCGATCAGCACCCACATCGCCGGGGGCAACGTGGGGACGGTCCTCGTCCCCTTCATCGGCGGCGCGCTGCTGGCGGCCGTGGGCTGGAACACGACCCTCCTCCTGTTCGGCATCCCGCCGATCCTGGTGGGCCTGCTCGTCCTGTGGTTCGTCCGCGAGGACCACCGGGCCTACCGAGCCGAGGCGCGTGCATCGGGGAGCTGGTGGAGCCAGGTGCAGCTGGTCCTGCACCGCGGCGACCTGATGAAGATCCTGCTCGCGGCCATGGTTGCGGCCGGGGGTCGCGGTCTCGACATTGCCGCGCCGTTCCTGCTGCTCTACTTCCGCAATGAGCTGGGGATCGACGAGCAGACGGTCCTGTGGCTGTACGCCCTGCTCCTGGTGGGCGCGGTGGTTGGGCCGCTGGTGGCGGGGGTGCTGTCGGACCGATATGGGCGGCGACGGGTCCTGATCCTGTACTACCTGCTGTCGGCGGTGGGGATCATCTCCGTCGTCCTGGCCGGCGGGAACCTCGTGTTCCTGGCACCGCTCCTGCTCCCCTTCGGAACGGCGGTGTTCTCCGAGGGCCCGGTCCTGCAGGCATACATGGCCGACCGCGCGGTGGGGCCGCTGCGCGACGTGGCCTTCTCGATCTACTTCACCGCGGCCTTCGGGATCGGCGCCCTGTGGGCCATCGTCATCGGCTCCATCGTGGCCGGCCCCGGCTACGTGGCCGCGTTCGGGGTGATGGCCCTGTCCTACGTCGCGGGCGCGGTCCTCATCTCGCTGGTCCGGGACACCGCGCCGGTCGCATCCGCGTGATGACCGATGGGGGCTGATGCGCGGCTAGAATCGGGCGCAGACTCCAACCCTACTCGCCCGAGGGACAGCCCATGAGCACGACCGAGTCCGCCGAGCCGGGCGACAGCGCGACCATCGAGAACCTGCTGCGCGAGGACCGGACCTTCCCGCCGCCGCCCGCCTTCACCGCCGCCGCCAACGCTGGCGACCCGTCCATCTACACGCGGACGGCCAGCGACGAGGGGTTCGAGGCGTTCTGGGCCGAGGAGTCACACCGCCTGGACTGGATTGAGCCGTGGACGAAGGTGCTGGACTGGCAGCCCCCGTTCGCGGAGTGGTTCGTGGGCGGGAAGCTGAACGTGAGCGTGAACTGCCTCGACCGCCACGTGGCCAACGGGCTGGGCGACAAGGTGGCCTACCACTGGGAGGGCGAGCCGGGCGACCGGCGCACGATCACCTACCGCGAGCTCCTCGAGGAGACGTGCCGAATGGCCAACGCCCTGCGCGAGCTGGGCGTGCGCAAGGGCGACCGAGTGGCGATCTACATGCCCATGATCCCCGAGCTGCCGGTGGCCATGCTGGCCTGCGCCCGGATCGGTGCCGCGCATAGCGTCGTGTTCGGCGGCTTCTCGGCCGACGCCCTGGCGGGACGGATCGACGATGCGCAGTGCGTGGCGGTCATCACCGCCGACGGCGGCTATCGCAAGGGCGCGGTCGTGGCGCTCAAGGACAACGCGGACGACGCGATGCGCAGCTCCCCGTCGGTACGCCACGCCATCGTCGTGCGGCGGACCGGACAGGACGTGGCCTGGACCGAAGGTCGCGACCACTGGTACCACGACCTCGTCGCGCGTCAGGCGCCCACCGCCGAGCCGGAGGTGATGGACGCCGAGGACCTGCTGTACCTGCTGTACACGAGCGGGACCACGGCCAAGCCCAAGGGGATCATGCACACCACCGCGGGCTACCTGGTCGGGACCTCGACCACCCATCGGCTCATCTTCGACATCAAGCCGGACGACACCTACTGGTGCATGGCCGACATTGGCTGGGTGACCGGCCATTCGTACATCGTGTATGGCCCCCTGGCCAACGCCACGACCGGGATCATCTACGAGGGTGCCATCGACTTCCCCGACAAGGACCGATGGGCCCAGATCGCGGCCCGCTACGGGGCGACCATCCTGTACACCGCGCCCACTGCCATTCGGGCCCTGATGAAGTACGGCGCGGACGTCTTCGCCGGCGACGACCTCTCCGCCCTGCGCCTGCTGGGGAGCGTGGGTGAACCGATCAACCCCGAGGCCTGGGCCTGGTACTGGCAGCACGTCGGGGGCGGACGCTGCCCGGTGGTCGACACCTGGTGGCAGACCGAGACCGGGATGATCATGATCACGCCCCTCCCCGGGATCACGACCCTCAAGCCGGGCAGCGCCACCCAGCCCTTCCCCGGGGTCAAGGCCGACGTGGTGAATGAGCTGGGCGAGAGCGTCCCGCTGGGCGGAGGCGGCTACCTGGTCCTGGATCGGCCCTGGCCAGCGATGCTGCGCGGCATCTACCGCGACCCCGATCGGTACATGCAGACGTACTGGAGCCGCTACCCGGGCCGCTACTTCGCCGGCGACGGCTGCAAGCGCGACACGGAGGGCTACTACTGGCTCCTGGGCCGGGTGGACGACGTGATGAATGTGAGCGGCCACCGGATCAGCACGACCGAGGTCGAGTCCGCCCTCGTCTCGCACCCGGCGGTGGCCGAGGCCGCGGTGGTCGGCAGCTCGGATCCCATCACCGGCCAGGCGATCTTCTCGTACGTCATCCTGCGGGCGGGCAACGAGCCGTCGGACGCGCTGGCCAACGAGCTGCGCGAGCACGTGGCCACCGTCATCGGAAAGCTGGCCCGACCCAAGCAGGTCATGTTCACCACGGACCTGCCCAAGACCCGCAGCGGCAAGATCATGCGTCGCCTCCTGCGCGACATCGCCGAGCAGCGGGCGCTGGGGGACGTCACCACGCTCGCCGACGAGGGAATTGTGGCCACCATCCGCGAGCAGTCGGGAACCGGCGACGACGAATGACCGCATGAACACCGACGAGCTCGTCGGCTTCCTGGAGGCGAACTGGTTCGCCCTCATCTTCTGGAGCGTTCTGGCGCTCGTCGCCTTCCGTCTCGTCCGCCCGCTCGTACGGCGGATCGCCGATGGCGTGATCTCTTCACGCGAGAAGCAGGGCATGGACCCGGGCGAGCTCAACGAGCTGCGCAAGCGGATTGCGACCGTCGAGGACCTCGTCGCGAAGCTCCTCCGCGCCGTGGTCATCCTCGTGATCCTGGTCGTGGTCCTGACCCTGCTCGACCTCGTGTCGGTCATCCTGGCCCTTGGACTCCTGCTGGCCGGCATCGCCATCGCCGGACAGTCCATCGTGCTCGACTACCTGATGGGCATCCTCATCCTGGTCGAGGGCCAGTTCTACGTGGGTGACTGGGTCGCGGTCGCCACCAGCAACGTCGCCGTGCAGGGCACGGTCGAGGAGATCGGCCTGCGCCGGACGATCCTGCGCGACGTGTCGGGCACCGTCCACTCGATCTCGAACGGCGAGATCCGCGTGTCGTCGAACATGACCCGGGTCTACGCCGTGCTCCAGGTGGAGATCCCCATCCTGCCCGAGACCGATCTCGAGAAGGCCATCGCCGTCACCAACCGGGTGGGCCAGGAGATGGCCGCCGATCCCGAGTGGAAGGACCGCCTGCTGGAAGCCCCTACGTACGTGTCGATTCCGAGCGTGACCGATCTGGGGGTGACCCTCCGGGCGGGCGGAAAGGTCCAGGGCGCGGATCGCTTCGCGGGCGCGTCCGAGCTTCGCCGGCGCCTGCTGGTGGCCTACGCCGCGGAGGGCATTTCGGTCGCCCAGCGGCTGAGGCCGCCGCCCGGGCCCGGCTGATAGGATGCCGAACGCATGCTGAACATGCCTCGCTCCCGCCGGGTGGTGATCGCGGTCGTCGCCAGCGCCCTGTGGCTCGGCTACATGGTCGTGGGCCTGGCCCTCATCAACGCCCTGATTCCGACCGTGGAAGGACGCGGCCCCGCCGGGGCGGCGGCGTTCTTCGGGCTCATTACCGGCTTCTTCGTAACCGGCATCGTGATGTGGGCCACCTCGGACTGATCGCCCCGTAGCGCGATCTCACGTTCCGGCCGGGCCGGACGTTTCCCCCACGTGGCCGTCGCCCTACTCCACGTCCCCCGAGTACTGGTCCGCCCTGGGCGGGTGAAGACGGTCGCGCGGCGGCTCGAGCAGCCGTCCATACAGGCCGGGGCGCCGGTCGGCGATGGTGTCCCACTCGTGCTCGCCGGCGATCTTGGTGTGGTGGGTCTGGCGTGCCATCTCCCAGTCCACCTCGCCCACGATCAGCTCCTCCCCGGAGTCGCTGCCCGTGGCCAGCGCCTTGCCGTTGGTGTCGAGCAGGAGCGACTGACCGATGAACGTGGTCCCGCGCTCTTCCCCCACCCGGTCGCAGGCCAGGAGGTAGACGTGGTTCTCCGCGGCCCGCGCCGGGGCGAAGATGCCCGGGTGGAACTGGACCCCCTCGGGCCAGTTGGTGGGCAGGGCGATGAGGTCCGCGCCGTCGAGCCCGCAGATGCGCGCGGCCTCGGGGAAGCGCAGGTCGTAGCAGATCAGGACGCCGACCCGCATCCCGGCCAGGTCGTAGACCTCCGGCGCGTCCGGGCCGGGGGTCACGAATCGGTCCACCCCCAGGAACGGCAGGTGCATCTTCCGATACCGATACCGACGGCCATCCTCCGAAAAGATGAGCGCGGTGTTGAAGACCTCGCGCGCTTCGGCCTCGAGGGTCCCGACCACGAGCGCGATGCCGTGCTGCGCGGCGAGGGCGGCCAGCTGGTCACCGGCCACCGCCGCGTGCTGCGCGGTCGCAAGCGCCTCGTCCAGCGAGTGGAAGACGTAGCCCGTAACGGCCGCCTCGGGCAGCACGACCAGCCGCGCCCCGGCAGCTGCGGCGTCCGCCACGGCCCGCTCGATGCGCTCCAGGTTGTGGTCGACCTCCCCGAGCTGCGGATCGATCTGGCACCCGGCGACCCGAATCGTCATACGTTCCTCGCTCTGCTAGGCTCCCGCCCCGTGGTCCGGTCCGTCCCGAGTGTAGTCCCGTGAGCGATCAACAGCCGCCAGCCCAGGCGGTCGAGCGCCGCTGGCTTCTGCCGGCGGCATTCCTCTTGTTGGGGACGATCTGGGGGTCGTCCTTCGTCTGGATCAAGATTGCCGTCGAGGAGCTGCCGCCGGCAACCCTCGTCGCCGAGCGGATGATGCTCGGCGCGGTGGCCATGCTCGTCCTGCTGGCGTTCACGCGCCCCGCGCGCCCGACCCGCGGCCAGGTCGGCCACCTCGCGCTCCTGGGCCTCGTGAATGCCGGCCTGCCCATCTTCCTCATCAGCTGGGGAGAGCAGTACATCGACTCCGGCACGGCTGCCGTCTTCAACTCGCTGGTCCCGATCTTCTCGCTCCTGATCGCGGGCCTCGTCCTGCGCACGGAGACGTGGTCCCTGCTGCGCGTGATCGGGATCCTGGTCGGCTTCGCCGGCGCGGTCGTCCTGGCCAGCCGCGAGTTCGCCTTCAATCCCGGCCCGGCCGCGATCGGTGGAGCCGTGGCGGTGGCGACTGCCTCACTGAGCTACGCCATCGGGGCGAGCTACGCGAAGGCGCGGATCCAGAGCACGGACCGCTACGTCGTCGCGGGTGGCACGCTCGTGTTCGCCGCGCTGTACGTCACCCTGCTCGCGATCGTTGCGGACGGCGGCCTCGTGCTGCCCACCCAGCCCGCAACGATCATCGGTCTGTTGTGGCTCGGCCTCCTGGGCTCGTTCGTCGCCTACATCCTGTATTTCTTCCTGCTCACCCACATCGGTGCCACGGTCTCGACCATGGTCACCTACATGTTCCCGGTGGTGGGCGTGACCCTGGGGGTTCTGGTCCTCGGCGAGTCGCTCGATGCGCGGCTGCTCCTCGGCACCGGGCTGGTCGTGCTCGGGGTTGGAATCGTGAGCCTTCGATATGATGCGGTCGTGAGCCTCGCAGCCCGTGCGGCGCGCCGGTGAGCGATACCGGGTACCCGCCGGCGGGGACAACCCCCCCATTCGATCAGCCGCCCCCCGGTTCGGAGTGGCCGCAGCAGGATTCCGGCGAAACCTCCTGGGACATCAAGGCCGACGGCAACCGTCGACGCCCCACGACCTCGGAGCAGGCCGTGCCCTGGCTCATCGGCCTGGTCCTCGCGCTGGCGGGGATGACGATCGTGCTCCTGGCCCTCATCTTCTCGAGCGACAACGGCCTCCTGCCGGCCTACGGCACCTCGTCGCCGTCGCCCACCCTTGCGCAGACTCCCAGGCCCCAGCCAAGCCCGTCGCCGACCCCGGAGGCCACCGTCACGCCCGACCCAACGGCGACCCCGGCGCCCACGCCGGCCTTCGCCCCGCTGGAGATCCTGTTCATGCAGCGCACGTCCAAATCAGGCCCCAGTCACCTGTTCTCACACGACTTCGCCGGACAGGCCACTCCCGAGCCGCTCGCCCGGGACGACCGCGGCGTGGATCACTATTCGTGGGCTGCCGATGGCATGTGGGGCGTCGCTCTGGTCGACGGGAACCCGCTCATGTTGAATCCCGGACATTCCGCGCACGACCTGGGCGACGGGACCGACGCCGTCTTCGTCGCCCAGGACGGGGTCCATTTCTACGCTTTGCAGGTGACCCGAGCCGGGGTGAACGACCGCGCCGAGCTGCTCGTGATCGATTCGGCAAGCGGTGCTGCACAGTCGATTCACACCTGGACGTATGTTCATCCAACGACCTACCAGGAAGAAGGCGTGAAGGAAGCGCAGTTCGCCGACGAAGGGGGCTTCGACCGCCTGTACGTCACGGAGACGGGTCAGATCGTCGCCTGGGTCCTCGGTGCGCCTACCACCTACATATGGGACCCGGCGACGGGCACGGACTCGACCACAAACCACTTGCCGTTCCTGTGGTCACCGAACGGCGAGCTGCGGGTTGAGGCCGTCGAAACGGGGAACACGACTCGGCTGGCCGTCAAAGGCCTCGCCGGTGAGGAGAGAGGGGCGGTCACGATCTCTGGCTATGTGAGCCACCTTCGCTGGTCCTCGCTCAACAACGAGGTCGTATTCACGATCACCGGAACGACCAGTTCCGGCGCCCTGGCTCAGGACCTGTACCTGTGGGACCTTGTCGACGGCAAAGCCCCGCTTCGCCTGACCCAGGACATGCGGAGCTTGGGTGGCGAGTTCCGGGAAGTCGCGGAGCGATGGAGGCTCTGAGGTGATCGGCGACATCGTCAACCCCATCGCGGTCGAGCTGGATGAGACGGATCGGCTCATGCGCATCCGATGGGATGACGGGCACCTGGGGGTCTGGGGCTGGACTGAGCTCCGGCGGGCCTGCCCCTGCGCGCTGTGCGCGGGCGAGGGAAACCTGCCCGGGGTCGTGACCCTCGAGACGCTGTTTCCCCCGGCCGCGGTGACCATGGAGCGCGTGAAGTGGATCGGGCGCTACGCGCTGGCCCCCATCTGGGCCGACGGCCACGACACCGGCCTGTTCACCTACGCCAAGCTCCGCTCCACCTGCGCCTGCGGCGAGCATCCTGGATGAGCCAGACCGATCCCGCGGCGCGCCTGCGGGACGGTTTCACCCTCGCCCTGGGCGGCGGCGGGGCACGGGGATACGCGCACCTGGGCGTCATCCAGGCCCTGGACGAGCTGGGGCTCAAGCCGAACCGGGTGGTGGGCACGTCGATCGGATCCGTCCTGGGCGCGGGCCTGGCGGCCGGCCTGTCGCCGGAGCGGATGGTCGCCATGGCGGTTGCCATCAATCCCTGGCGCCTGGCCCGGTTTCCCGCCCGCCTGGCGGTGGTCGACCACCGGGCGATGATGGCCACGGTGGTGGCCGAGGTGGGGAACCCGCGGATCGAGGATCTGCCCATGCCGTATGCGGCGTCTGCGTACGACATCGTGTCCGGCGAGCAGCGGGCGATCACCACCGGCCCGGTGCTTGATGCGTTGGTTCGCAGCTGCGCCATCTCGGTCGTGTTCCCACCCGTCCCGCAGGGCGACGCCGTGCTGGCAGACGCGGGCATCTGGGAGCCGGTCCCGGTCAGCCTGGCCCGCGCGTGGTCCGATGAGCCGGTGCTCGGCGTGCAGCTGATCGGCGCCAAACCACCGTTGTTCGAGCAGGGACCGATCGCGTGGTCCCTGCGCATGGGCGCCCAATGGCTGGGCACCAGCCCCAACGGGCGCCTGGATGCGCGCCGCTACACCGCGCTCCTGGCCGAGGCGGTCACCCGGCCCACGATTCGAGTCGTCCCGGATGTGATGATCAGGCCCATGCTGTGGGACGTGAATTGGGTGCGATTCGGCGCCATCGAGACGCCTCGCAAGCGCGGGTACGAGGCTGCCATGCGCGCGCTGCGTCCGGCATGAGCGACGAAACCGGGGGCCTGCTGCTGGTCCACGCCCACCCTGACGACGAGGTGTTCTCGACCGGTGGGGTGATCGCCCAGTCGCTGGCCGAGGGGCGCCGAGTGGATCTCGTGGTCTGCACCGGCGGCGAGGAAGGCGAGATCCACGACCCCGACCTGGATCCGGCCGAGGCGCAGGGTCGCCTGGGCGAGATCCGCGACGCGGAGCTCATCTGCGCGCTTGCCGCCCTGAGCGCGGGGACCGGACACGCGGACAACCTGCACCTCCACCGCCTGGGGCACCGGGACAGCGGCATGATGGGCACCCCGGGCAACGAGCACGCGGCATCCTTCTGGCAGGCCGATCTCACGTCGGCGACCGAGCCGGTGGTCCGCCTCATCCGCGAGGCGCGCCCCGCGGTGGTGGTCCACTACGACGACAACGGGGGCTACGGCCACCCCGATCACATCCAGGCCCACCGGATCGCCGTTGCGGCCGTGGCTGCCGCCGCCGACCCGGATCGGTATCCGGACGCGGGCCCGCCGCACCGGGTCCGCCGCCGGTACGAGACGGCCTTCGGATCGGGGCGGTGGCTGGAGCTCATGCGCGCCATGCGGGAACGGGGGCTGTCCCTCCCGTGGGGCTACGACGAGACGCTCGATGCGGACGAGCCGGAGGAACGAGCGGGCACCACCGAGCCGGCGGTCACGACCGTGGTCGACGTGTCGGGCTGGGCTCGCGCGAAGCGCACCGCCATGGAGTGCCATCGGACCCAGCGCCAGGACTTCGGCTGGGCCATCGAGCTGCCCGATGAGCTGGGCGTGCTCGCGTACGGCTCGGAGCGCTTCGTCCTGGTCGAGGAGGACGGCCAGGCGCCGGCCCCCGGCCGCTCGGAAACGAGCCTGTTCGCGGGTCTCTAGCCGGCCCGCGTCGGGCCCAGCCGCCGCCCGTCGAGCGGCTCGAGGACGACCAGCGGGATGTGCCGCTGGGCCCACTCCACGTACCGGTTGTAGCCGGGGTACGCGCGGGTGACCAGGAGCCAGAGCCGGTCGTACTCGATCCCGATGGCCTCGCGGGCGCGCACCGGCCGGCGCTCGCCGCGGACCACGACCTCGGCCTCGGGGTAGGCCCGCAGGTTCGCGCACCAGCCCGGCAGCCGCCGACCGCCCCCGTTGGAGGCCACCAGGACGAGCGCGTCGCCGTCGGGATAGGCCCAGATGGCGGTCTCCCGCCGCTGGCCGGTACGCGCCCCGGTCGTGGCCAACACGACGGTCAGATTTCCCAGCGAGCGGCCCAGCAGGCTGGCCCCGCCGAACCGCCGGTACAGCGGGGCGTGGAGGTGCCGCATCCAGCGGGCCGTGCCCACCGCGCCCACCAATCGGTACCACGGGTCTCCGCGCACGAATCCAGCCTAGCGCGGGCTGCCCATCACGGTCGGAGCGCGCTACAGTGGCGCCCCATGGCGATCAACCCGTGAACTGCCCCGCGTGCGGAACCGCCAACGAGCCCGGCCGCAAGTTCTGTGGTGAGTGCGGTACGCGCCTGAGCGCCGCGTGCCCCGCGTGCGGGACGATGAACGCGCCCGGCACGAAGTTCTGCGGTGAGTGCGGCACTGGCCTGACCGATGCCGCCGCGCCGGCCGGCGCGGCGGGCCCCGGATCCCCAGCCGGGGCCCCAAACCCGTCCAGCAGCGGAGCGTCGGAGCGGCGGCTGGTATCGGTCATGTTCGCGGACCTGGTGGGATCCACGACCCTGGCCGAGGACCGCGATCCGGAGGAGTCGCGCGAGCTCCTGTCGCGCTACTTCGAGACGGCCTCGGAGACCATCGCCAACTACGGCGGGACGATCGAGAAGTTCATCGGCGACGCGGTGATGGCGGTGTGGGGTGTGCCGACCGCCCACGAGGACGACGCCGAGCGCGCCGTGCGCGCCGCGCTCGAGCTGGTGACCGCGGTCGGGGCCATGACCGATGCCGGTTCGGGCCAGGCCCTCCAGCTGCGGGCCGGGGTCCTGACCGGGGAAGCGGCGGCAACCATTGGTGCCAGCGGCCAGGGGATGGTGGCCGGCGACCTGGTGAACACCGCGTCGCGCCTCCAGTCGGTGGCCCCGCCGGGCACCGTCCTGGTCGGAGAGTCGACCCAGCACGCCACGTCGGGCGCCATCGCGTACGAGGAAGCCGGGGAGCAGCTGCTCAAGGGCAAGACAGCGCCAGTCGCGGCATGGCGCGCGGTCCGCGTGCTGGGGCTGCGGGGCGGGTCTGGACGGCGAGCGGCGATCGAGGCCCCATTTGTGGGCCGCGAGGACGAGCTGCGCCTGCTCAAGGACCTGTTCCACGCTACGGCCCGGGAGCGCAAGCCGCGGCTGGTGACGATCGTTGGCCAGGCGGGGATCGGCAAGAGTCGCCTGGGCTGGGAGTTCGAGAAGTACATCGACGGCGTCACCCAGGGCGCGTTCTGGCATTCGGGTCGCTCGCCGTCGTACGGGGACGGGATCAGCTTCTGGGCCTTGGCCGAGATGATCCGCGAGCGGGCCGGGATTGCCGAGACCGATGACCCTGATTCCTCGCGCGAGAAGCTCCGGGCGTGCGCAGCCCAGTGGCTGACCGATCCCGAGGAACGGCGTTGGGTGGAGCCGCGCCTGGCGGGTCTGCTCGGTCTCGAGGAGATGCCCCCCGGCCAGCGCGAGGAGCTGTTCGCGGCGTGGCGCACGTTCTTCGAGCGGATGGCCGACGACGACCCGGTCATCCTCGTCTTCAAGGACCTGCACTGGGCTGACGCGGCGCTGCTCGAATTCATCGAGCACGTCCTGACCTGGTCGCGCGACTACCCGATCTATGTCGTAGCCATGACCCGTCCCGACCTGTTCGAACGGCACCCCGGCTGGGGCGGGGCCACGGTCCGCAACGCCACGACCCTGACCCTGGAGCCGCTGGGCGCCGAACCGATGCGCGAGCTGCTCCACGGCCTGGTTCCGGGCCTGCCCGAGGACGCGGTGACCAGCATCGTCGCGCGGGCGGAAGGGGTCCCGCTCTACGCTGTCGAGACGGTCCGGATGCTCATCGATCGGGGTCAGGTCGTGCCGGCCGGCGACGGATACGCCCTCGCCGGCCCGCTGCCTCGCCTGGCGGTTCCGGAGACCCTGCAGGCCCTGGTCGCCGCCCGGATCGACACCAATGACCCCGCCGACCGCGCCATCCTGGCCGACGCCGCCGTGCTGGGCCAATCCTTCACCGTGGCCGGCCTGACCGGGGTGAGCGGCGCCACCGAATCGGTCCTCGAAGGGTCGCTCGACCGGCTCGTCAAGCGCGAGCTGCTCATTCGGGACGACGATCCGCGCTCGCCGGAGCGCGGGCAGTATCGGTTCGTCCAGGGGATCATTCGGGAGATCGCGTACGAGACCCTGGCCAAGAAGGATCGGCGGGCGAAGCACCTGGCCGCGGCCCGCTTCTTCGAGGGTCTTGGGGACGAGGAGCTGTCCGGCATCCAGGCCAGCCACTACCTCGAGGCGTTTCGCTCTACGCCACCCGGACCGGAGGCCGACGCGCTGGCTGCGCAGGCGCGCATCGCGCTCCGGGCGGCAGCGGATCGGGCTGCGAGCCTGCACTCGAATGCCGCGGCCGTTCGCCATTACGAGGATGCCCTGGCGGTGACCCAGGATCCTGCGGAAATCGCCCAGCTCCACGAGCGCGCGGCGCTGATCGCCGGACAGGTGGACCTCGACGCGGTCTTCCGGCACGGCCGCGCAGCCCTTGATGGGTATCGGGCGCTTAAGGACACGGATGGGGAACTCCGCGCGGTTGCCGAGCTCGCCCGAGGGCTGACCAGCTACGGGAGGTCCGCGGACGCCCTGGAGCTCCTCGAGCCCGTCGCCAATGGTCCGGATGGAGATCGACCCGAAGCGGCCTTCCCCTTGGCCGAGCTCTCGCGCGCGTACATGCTGAACGCGCGGATGCCCGAGGCGATTGCCACGGCGGATCGTGCGCTGGCCGCGGTGGCCGGACGCCACGAGCCGCGCGTCGTGGTCGAGGCCCTGACCAGCAAGGCATCGGCGTTGACCAGCCGGGTAACCGAGGCCGAGGCCCTGCTGCGGGGCGCCATTGCCATTGCCGACAAGGAAGGGCTCGTCGATGCGGGTCTCCGCGCCCGGAACAACCTTGCGTCCGCCCTGGCAGAGAGTGCGGATGCCGCCGTCACGCTGGCCATCATCGACGACGGCGCCGATGTGGCGCGCAGGTTCGGCATGTCCGGCTGGCTGTCGCAGCTCGTGGCGTTCGGGTCTATCGTGCGCCTGGCGGCAGGCGACTGGGAAGGCGTCGAGGCGGGTCTCGCCGAGCTGGGGGAATTGGACCTGGGACCGATTCACACGGCCATGCGGTTTGGTGCCCTGGCCACGCTCGCCGCGTACCGCGGGAACGGGGCGGCAGCCCGTGAGGGAAGAGCCCGCGCGGAGCAGGAGGGCGCCGAATTCGACACCGCGCCTCAGCTCCAGAACCTCGAGATCGGCTCGGCAGAGGTCCTGTACGCGCTCCAGGAGTACCCGGCCGCCCTTTCGATGGCGATCCGCGCCTGGGAACGGCTGCCCACGTACGCGGAACCCTTCAACCTCGCCGTCCTGGTGGCGGCTGCCCTCGGGGACGACGCGGAACTGAGGCAACTCAAGGAACGGAGCACGGTCCTCGAGTCATCCCGAATCAGGGACAGCGCCCTCGCGCACCTGGATGGCGGGCGGGCCGCGATCCGTGGCAGCTGGGACGAAGCCCGCGCCACGTACCGAGCGGGCATCGAGGGCAGCCTGGCCCAGGGCTTGGGGCTCGAGGCCGCACGCCTGGGCCTCGAGTTCGACGCCTTCCTCGGCGAGCGCTTCGATGACGCCCGGCGCGCCGGCGAGCAGGCACAGGAATTCTTCACAGCCCGGGGTGCAGCCGACTTCCCGGCTCGGTACCGAGCCGCATTCAAGGGCACACCGGCGCCGCCCGCCGAGCAGCCAAAGGCCGGCGCCACGCCGCGAGCAGCCATACCCGTTGACGCGGAGCAGCCCGCGTGAATTGTCCGAGCTGCGGCACCGCGGCCGAGCCCGGAACGAAGTTCTGCGCCGAATGCGGGACGCGGCTCGCGTCCGGCTGCCCGACCTGCGGAACGCAGAACGTGCCCGGCGCGAAGTTCTGCGTCGAATGTGGGACCAACCTGCTCGGGACGGTGCCCGCCGCGGCCCAGGCCGCGGCGGAATCAGCCCCGGCCACCGCCGAGCGGCGGCTGGTATCGGTCCTGTTCGCGGACCTGGTGGGATCCACGACCCTCGCAGAGGACCGCGACCCCGAGGAGACGCGTGAACTCCTGACCCGCTACTTCGACGCGTGCAACGAGGTCATCGCCCGCTACGGCGGGACGGTCGAGAAGTTCATCGGTGACGCGGTCATGGCCGTCTGGGGCGTGCCGGTCACTCACGAGGACGATGCCGAACGCGCCGTTCGCGCGGCCCTGGACCTGGTGGCCACCGTGGGCGCCATGGAGGACGCGGGAGCCAACCTGGCCCTGCGGGCCGCGGTCCTGACCGGGGAAGCGGCGGCCACCGTGGGGGCATCGGGCCAGTCCATGGTCGCCGGCGACCTGGTCAACACCGCTTCGCGTCTCCAGGGCGCGGCGCCGGCTGGATCGGTCCTGGTCGGGGAGGCCACCTGGCGCTCGACCAACGAGGCCATCGCGTACGAGGAGGCCGGAGAGCAGCTGCTGAAAGGCAAGGCTGTCCCGGTTCAGGCCTGGCACGCCCTCCGGGTCCAGGCCCTGCGCGGCGGGGCTGGCCGGCAGGGCACGCTCGAGCCGCCGTTCGTGGGCCGCGACGAGGAGCTCCGCCTGGTCAAGGACCTCTTCCACGCCACCGGGCGCGAGGGGAAGCCGCGACTCGTCTCGATCATCGGTCAGGCCGGCATCGGCAAGCACCGCGTTACCTGGGAGTTCGAGAAGTACCTCGACGGGATCAGCGACGGCGCGTTCTGGCATGCGGGTCGATCGCCTGCCTACGGGGAGGGAATCAGCTTCTGGGCTCTGGCCGAGATGGTCCGCGAGCGAGCCGGCATCGCCGAGGGCGTGGATCCGGACGAGGCTCGCCGCCTGCTGGCGACGAGCGTGAGCGAGTTCGTGACCGATGCCGAGGAGCGCCGCTGGATCGAGCCGCGAATGGCCGGACTGCTCGGGTCTCGAGCCGATGCCACCCGGCGAAAAGCAGGAGCTGTTCGCGGCGTGGCGCACGTTCTTCGAGCGAATGGCGGAGGCCGACCCGGTGATCATGGTGTTTGGCGACCTGCACTGGGCCGACCAGGGGCTCATGGACTTCATCGAGCACCTGCTCACCTGGGCCCGGTCGTCGCCCATCTTCGTGGTCGCGCTGGCGCGGCCCGAGCTGCTGGAACGCCGCCCGGGATGGGGGACCACGGTCCGCAACGCCAGCACCGTCACCCTGGAACCCCTGCCCCCCGAGCCCATGGCCGAGCTGCTCCACGGTCTCGCGCCCGGCCTCCCCCTCGAGGCCGTGAAGGCCATCGTGGATCGGTCGGAGGGCATCCCGCTGTACGCAGTCGAGACCGTCCGCATGCTGCTCGACACGGCGCAGCTGCGCCAGGAGGGCGACGCGTATGTCCTGGCCGGCCCGCTGACCGATCTGCAGGTGCCGGAAACGCTGCGTGCCCTGGTCGCGGCCCGCCTGGACGCCAATGACCCGCCCGACCGGGCCCTGCTGACCGATGCCGCCGTGCTGGGTCAGAGCTTCACCCTGGCCGGCCTGGCGGGGATGACCGGCCGCGGCGAGGCCGACCTGGAGGCGGCGCTGGACCGCCTGGTGCGGCGAGAGCTTCTGCTCCGTGACGATGACCCCCGCTCGCCCGAGCGGGGCCAGTACCGGTTCCTCCAGGCTGTCGTGCGCGAGGTGGCCTACGACTCGCTGGCCAAGAAGGACCGCCGCGCGAAGCACGTTGCCGCCGCCCGCCACCTGGAGTCTCTGGGCGACGAGGAGTTGGCCGGGGTCCTCGCCAGCCATTACGTCGAGGCCTATCGCGCCTCGGCCCCGGGTCCGGAGGCGGACGCCCTCGCCGCGCAGGCGCGGATCGCGCTGCGCGCGGCCGCGGACCGGGCGGCGGCGCTCCATTCGCACGCCAGCGCGGTCCAGTACCTCAACGACGCCCTGACCGTGACCGACGACCCGATCGAACAGGCCGCCATTCACGAGCGCGCCGCCCACTCCGCCTACTCGTACAACGTCGACGATGCCCTCACGCATGCGCAGCGGGCGATCGACGGGTTCGACGCGGCCGGCGACACCGACGGCGTGCTGCGCATGACAGCCTTCAAGGCGCAGGCTCAGCTCTCCCTGGGTCGGGGGTCGGAAGCCATCAGTGCCCTGCAGGCCGTGCTCGCCACTGCCTCCGATAGCGCCCCCGATTGGCCGAATGCGGTGGGGCAGCTCGCGCGCGCGTACATGCTCACCGCCCGCAACGACGAAGCGGTCGCAACCGCCGACCGAGCCCTGGCCGCGATTGGATCCAGGCGGCTGCCGCAGCTCACCGCCGACATCCTGACCACGAGGGGAACTGCGCTCCAGGAACGGGCCGATGAGGCGGAGGCCATTCTTCGAGGCGCCATCACCCTGGCCGAGCGCTCGGGCCACCTGCCCACGATCATGCGGGCCCGGAACAACCTGCTGTCCGTCCGACAGGGAGAGGTCCCGGCGGACGAGGCCCTGGCCTACCTCGCCGAGTGCGCCGACGTCGCCCGACGGGGCGGCGACGCCCACTTTCTTGCCCAGATGCTGCTATCGCATGCGGACAACGCCTTCGAGGCGGGACGGTGGTCCGAGGCCGACGCACCGCTGGCCGAGGCCGCAGGCATGGAGCTCGACTCGTTCCGGATGACCTGGTACCTCGCCGACACATTGATGTATCGCGTGTATCGCGGCGACGTCAGCGACGCGGAGCGGGGTCTGGCGTCGATCCAGGCCGAACTCGGGGACGTGGATACGTTCTGGGGCTCGAACGGGGCCGCCGCCATCGCCCAGATCCTGATGGGGCTGGGTGAGCTCGACCGCGCGGCGGAGATTGCCATGGTCGCGGCTTTGCAGAACAGCCCCGACTATTACCCCATCACGGTGGCCCTGGCCATCCTTGGGGCCATCGACCCGGGTCGCGCGAGCGAGCTCTTGCCACCCATTGATGCTCGCCCGCCGGTCCGCATGATCGCTGCCGCCCGAGACCATGCCGCCGCCCTCATCGCCGTGGCGGACGCTCGATGGGATGACGCCCGGGCCGCCTTCCGCAGCGCGATGGAGGTTTACGACGCGCTGGAGGTGCGCCTCTGGCGTTCGATCGCCGGCCTCCAGTTCGACGCATACCTCGGCCAGCGTTTCGAGGACGCCCGGCAGGCGGGGGAGGACGCCGAGGCGCTCTTCGCGGCGAATGACGCCGTCGGATTCGTGGGCCGTTATCGGGCGGCGATCAGGGGCAAGCCCGCGCCGCCGCTGGATGGCGCGCGGCCCGGGGCTGCTGAGCGGACGCCGGTCCCGGTGGACGCGGAGCAGCCCGCCTGATCTGCGGGCTGACGGCTACTCCTCGGCGGGTCCCCGGAGGATTGCCTCGAGGCGGTTGATCAGCGGAATCTGGGCGTCCTTGATGCGCCGCCGCGCCTCGTCAGGCGTCAGCCACGCCACCTCGTCGAACTCGGGGTAGTCCGCCCAGCGGCCGGAGCCCGGCGGCCACTCCACGCTGAAGGTGTTGCTCTGCGCGGTGGCCGTGTCCAGGTCGCCCTCGACGGCCCAAGCCACGACCCGCTTGCCACCCTTCTGGATGATCTCGCCCAGCGCGACCAGGTCATCCGCCGCGCCGGGGGCCGGGCTACCGGTCTCCTCCGCGAACTCGCGCAGGGCAACCGAGCGCAGGTCCTCGTGGGTCTCGCCGTTCCGCGCGTCCACCTCGCCCTTGGGGATGGACCAGTGCCCCTCGCTCCGCGCAGTGAAGTACGGGCCACCGGGATGCCCGAGCAGCACTTCCAGGGTCTCGTCCCGCCATCGGTACATGAGGATGCCCGCGCTAACCCGTCTGGCCATGCGGGCAAGTCTACGGGGCGCCATCCCGGCTACGCTCGACGCGCACCATGAGGACACCGTGACCGCCTCCGCCGGCCCTCCCGCCAGCCTCGCGCCCCAGCTGCGGGACGCGGCTGCCCGATGGGGCACGCCGCTGTACGTCACCGACCTCGACGCGGTGGCCGCCGCCCTGGCCGAGTACCAGGCCGCCTTCCCCGGCGCCCTGATCGCGTACGCGGTCAAGGCCAACCCCGATCCGCTCCTCCTCGCCCGCCTTGCCGCCGAAGGCGCCGGCGCCGAGGTCGTCAACGCCGTCGAGCTGGCCCTCGCCCAGCGGGCCGGCATGCGCGGCGACCGGATCGTCATGAACGGGGTGGGCAAGACCGATGCCGATCACGCCGCGGCCCGCGCCGCCGGAGCCCTCATCAACGCCGAGTCCCTTTCCGAGCTCGACGCGCTGCTGGCCGGTCCCGCGTCCCGCCTCGGCCTGCGGCTCAATCCCGCCCTTGCGCCTGACACGCACTCCCACCTGGCCACCGGCGCGGCCGACAGCAAGTTCGGCATTGCCCTGACCGATCTCGAGGCAGCGCTGGACCGATGCCGCGCGGCCGGCCGCGCCCTCGAGAGCGTGGGCGCGCATGTGGGTTCCGCGATCGATGACCCCGCGACCTTCGCCGTCCTGGCCGAGCGCCTCGCGGGCGCGGCCAAGCGCGCCGGCGTCACCCGCGTGGACCTGGGCGGCGGGGCCGGGGCAGATATGCCCGTTGCCGCCCTCGCGGACGCGGTGCGGACCCACCTCCCCGACGCCACGCAGCTCATCCTCGAGCCAGGTCGCCGGCTCGCCGCCGACGCCGGCTGGCTCCTGACCCGGATCGTCCGGGTCCAACCACGCCCCGCCGCCAACCTCACGTACCTCGTGGCGGACGCGGGGATGAGCGAATTCATCCGCCCCGTCCTCTACGGCGCGGACCACCCGGTGTCGCGCCTCGCCCCCGGCGAACCGCTGGACGAGCCGCTGACCACGGTCCACCTGGCCGGGCCGGTGTGCGAGGCAGGCGACACGCTGGCCCACGATATCGGTCGCTGGTTACCAGCAGATGAACTCCGGCTTACCGGGACGGGCGCGCTCATCGGTATCGGTCAGGCAGGCGCCTATGGCGCTGCCATGGCATCGGTCTACAACGGTCGCCTCCGTCCGGCCGAGGTCGTGATCGATCACGGCAAGCTCGCCCTGAGCCGCCATCGCGAGACAGCCTCGGACCTCGTCCTCCGCGACGCGGACGTGTACGACCGCGCACCCGAGGCCGTGGCCGACCGGGTTCGCGAAGGCATGACCATGGCCCTCTACCTGAGCCTCTCGCTCCTGGCGGTGATGGTCGCCTTCGAGGACCCCACCCACCCCGACACACCGGACCTGGGCCGGTTGGTGTTCCTCACCGCGGTCGGCCTCATGCTGGCCCACCTCCTCGCATTCCGGATGTCGGCGCGGTTGGTGGCCCGCGGACGAGGGGCCGCGCAGACCACCCAGCTGGTCCTGGCCCAGATCCTGGGCGGGGTGGTGGTCACCGCCATCGCCACCGTCCCTCTCGTCGTCCTGGGGCCGTGGCCCGGGTTGCTCGTGTCGGAGTTCGCGCTCCTCGCCCTGATCACCGGGGTGGGTTACGTCACCGGCCGTGCGAGCGGCTACAGCCGGGTTCGCTCGCTGATGTACGTGGCCGGGGTGGTCCTGCTGACCATCGTCGTGCTCGAGGTCAAGGCCCTCGCCCTCCACTAGGCGCCCACGCCGGGCGTGTCTCCCTCGCCAGCCGAGGTAGGGCCTGTACGCCCCGCGTTCACATCAGCCAATCAGGAGCCGCTGCGTGGCCGCCTTGAACGTGGTGCGTTCGAAACGGCAATGAAGACCGGCGAATCGGGCAATTCCGGGCCGCTTGCTGGCCGATATGAACGCCACGCGTGCAACAGGCCCGGAACGGCCTCGGCAAGTGGCGCCTGGCGCCTCGCGCGGCGGACACCCTGTAATCCCGCGCCCCTCCCTCCGTTTTGTTGGTGTTCATTCGGGTGGTCGCGGACGACGCAGGACCCGGCCGCGACCACCCAGCACTCATCGGTCCATCACCGGACCACACACCACCGCATCACCACACCATCCGACGAAACAGGAGAGAGAACGACATGAGCAAGGTTCCAGACCGTAAGCGACCCTCGCTGACGGCCCGCATCGGCATTTCCGTCCCGGCCGCGGTCGGGGCATTGCTGTTTGCGGGCGCCGTGGCGTTCGGTTCGGGCATGGTCGACACCTTCGTGCCGGGTCACGGCGGCGAGGCCGCCTATCACGGCGGCCATCACGCTGGGCACGCGGGCGGAACCAAGGGATGGCATCCCAAGCACCACCGCGGCGACGGCGACGAGGACAGCAAGCAGCCGTACCACTACCACCCAATCAACACTCCCAAGCCGGAGCCCACACTCGCGCCCACGCCCGCCCCCACCCCGGTAACGGGCGGCAACGAGCCCCCGGCCCCGGTGGTCGAGCCCCCGGCCGACAATGACAACGCGACCCTGACCCTCAACGCCGAATGGATGACCGGCAAGGTGAAGTTCACCTGGTCGGCCTGGACCGGCGACGGGTTCGGCTACTACAAGCTGGTCCGCTCCAAGGATGCCGATGTCACCTGGCCTCCGGGCGGCAACGACAGCCTGGTCGCGTACATCAGCGACCCGCACCAGACGTTCGCCAAGGACTTCCCGGGTTGCGGCAAGACCTGGTTCTACCGCGTCTTCGTGGTCACCAGCCACGAGGCCGGCCTGACCCAGCTGGCGGCCAGCAACGTGGTCAGCGGCCAGGTGGCCTGTGGCGGATCGGATCCGACCAAGCCTCCGAGCCCGACCCCGGCGCCCACGCCAACGCCGGCGCCGCCCACCCCGGCGCCTCCACCGTGGTCACCGCCCACCCCGGGAAGCATGACCTTCTCGCTGGGCCTGATCGACGGCGGCGTCCACCTCACCTGGGAGAAGGCCACCTCGCCGGAGTTCGTCCGGTACGAGGTCGTGCGTTCCATGACCAACGCGGACCCGCAGTACCCGCTCAACGCGGGCACGGAGCTCATGGCGGAGATCACGAACGTGAACACCACCAGCCGGGTGGACACGCTGGTGAACACCGGTGAGACCTGGAACTACCGGGTCTACAGCATGGGCCAGCATGACGGAACCTGGTACGTGCTCGGGATGACCTCCGTCCAGACGGCGACCATCCCGTAGGGAACCGATGGTGGAGAAGCGGGGCCAACCCCCGGGACTGGGTCATCGGTACCCGGTACCCGCGGTGGATGGCCCCGCTTCGATTGGAGCCTCACGATTCGGCGACCCATGGCCGATGACCGCCGCCAGCCCAGCCGACTGCCCGTCGAGCGCGAACGCGCGCTCGTGGCCCGGGCCGCTGGCCGGCCGCCCGACACCGCCGCCTTCGTGGAGCTCTACGACTTCTATCTGCCCCGCATCTATGGATTCATCTACCGCCGCATTGGAGATCGCAGCGTGGCCGAGGATCTGACCGCCACCGCCTTCGAGAAGGGTCTCGAGGCCATGCGCCGCGGCACGTTCCGCAACGACTCGTTCGGCGGGTGGCTCTACCGCGTGGCGGCCAACTCGTGCGTGGACCACTTCCGCAGTTCGTCGCGGGTGCTGGCCCTGGATGGAACGGTGGCCAGCGGCCAGCCGGCGTGGATAGACCGCGCCGATGAGCCGGCCACGTCCGAAGCCTGGGCCACGGCCCTCGAGCGCGACGAGCTGGAGCGGGCGATGGCCCGACTCCCCGAGCGCCATCGCCGTGTCCTGACCCTCCGCTACTACGACGACCTCGACCCCGCCGAGGCGAGCGCGGTCCTCGGGGTTTCCCCGGGGACGTTCGCCGTGCGCCTTCATCGGGCATTGGCCGCTCTCCGGGGCGTGCTCACCAACGAACGGGCGCCGGAGCAGACCGATGTCGCCTAAGGACCGCAACCGGCCCACGAGTGACCGCGGGGCAGACCGTGGCGCCGACCGAGGTGCGGACCGCGGGGCAGACCGTGGCGCCGATCGCGGTGCAGATCGCGGCGCCGATGACCGCAACCTGTCGGCCGAGGACCGCGCCCTCGAGGCCCAGCTGGTCGCCGCTGGCCTGACCGCCCGCATGGCCGCCTCGGGTGCGCCGGAAGCCGCGCCGCATCCGGTGTACGCGGCCGCGCTCCGGGAGCGCCTCGTCACGCGCCTCGAGACGGCGCCTCCGCCGTTCCTCGCCTTCACCCTGCGCTCGCGCCTTGCCCGATCGGTCCCGATCGCGGTCGGTGCCCTGCTCCTCATTGCGGCCATGGCAGCCGCGGGTCACCTGTACGTGGCCCAGCGTGACTCAGCGACCCCGCATGCGGCTTCGACCGCGAAGCCCCAGCCCACCGTCGAGCCCACCGTCGAGCCCACGGCCGCACCCACCGATACCGCGGAGCCGACCGCTTCGGACAACGCGCCCGTCGTGGCGCCGGGCGCGACTGCGACCCCCGAGGTCCACCCGTCCATCGCCCCGTTCGTCGCGCCACCGCCCCCACCGCCCACCCCGGTTCCCACGCCATATGTGCCTGAGTCGCTCGCCCTCTCCCTCAAGTCGTGCGACGGCGGGGTGGTGATCAGCTGGTCGAAGTCACACGCGGGCGGACTTCAACCACTACACGACCCTGCGCAACACGAGCGCCACCATCCCGCTCGCCTACCCGCCCCAGAGTGGCGCGGTCGACTTCGGCGGGACGTACACGACTGACCGATTCACCCTGTCCGCCGTCGACGTCACCGGCTCACCGGGCACGACCTACTACTACCGGACCATGGCCTTCAACGCCGGCGATGGCGTGACCGGGGCATCGGCCGTCGGTTCCGCCACCGCCCTGCCCGTGGTCGCGCTCGGATCCCTGGGCGTCGCACCGGACGCCGGGGGCACGGCCTTCGCCTGGACCCCGTACACCGGAAACGGCGGCTGCTTCACCTGGTACAAGCTCGTCGCGTCGACCACGAACCCCGATCCGTCATACACGACCGGGGACGGCTACATCTGGTATGGCACCGCGCAGGGCGACAGCTCCACCGTCGTCGCGGGCCTCGCCAGCGGCACGACCTACTACGTCCGGATCCAGGTCATCAAGTCCACCGCCCTGGGCCTCTTCGTCGCCGCCCAATCGGACGTCACGACCTACACCATCCCCTGAGAGCGGCCAGCCCGAGCGGAAGGGAACCAGCCGCCGGGACATGAAACGACCCAGAGAGCCCTTTCCTCGTCCCTCAGCGTTTCCCCTCTTTCGAGTTCTTCCGCTTCGTTTCGATTCTCGACCTCTCCGGGTCGAGTGCACTATCCCAAACCTCACCAGAGCGCACCAGTGCCGAATGGCCCTATTTTCGTATATTGACGAATATCGATATAATGGCGCGGTGAAGAATGCCGATCCCGACGTGGAGCTGCTCCAGGCCATCGCCGACCCGGTGCGACTGTCGATCGTCCGTCAGCTCGCATCCCAGTCGGAGGCCACCTGCGCCTGCGACTTCACCGAGTGCTGCACCGTCAGCCAGCCCACCGTGAGCCACCACCTGAAGGTGCTCCGCGAGGCCGGCGTCGTCACGACCGAGCGGCGCGGCACGTACATCTACTACGAGCTGGCACCCGACTTCTCTCGCCGCTGGGCGGGAATTGGCGCCAGCCTGGCAGGACTCGTCCCGCTCGCCTAGCCAGGCGATCATCAAGGAGAAACCGATGACCAACCAGATCCACGAGACAGTCCGCGAGCACTACGCCAAGTCCGCGCTGCAGGTCATCGACCAGGGCACGCAGGCCAGCTGCTGCGGCGACGGCTGCTGCAACGGCGTGTCGTGCACCGATCCCAACCACGCCACCGAGCACCTCATCGACCCGGGCGCCATCACCTTCTATTCCGAGGTCGAGCGCGCCTCCCTTCCCGACCAGGCGGTCCTCGCCGCCCTGGGCTGCGGCAACCCGCTCGCGGTCGCGGACCTGCTCCCCGGGGAGCGGGTCCTGGACCTCGGTTCGGGCGGCGGGATCGACGTCCTGCTGTCGGCCCAGCGCGTCGGCCCGGAGGGCCGCGCCATCGGTCTGGACATGACCGACGAGATGCTGGCCCTCGCCCGCGCGAACGCGCAGGCCGCCAACGCGACCAACGTCGAGTTCCTCAAGGGCCACATCGAGGCCATCCCGCTCCCCGCGGACAGCATCGACGTGGTCATCTCGAACTGCGTGGTCAACCTCGCCGCTGACAAGCCGGCCGTGTTCGCGGAGATCGCCCGCGTCCTGCGGCCCGGCGGCCGGATCGGGATCACCGACATCGTGGCCGACGACACCCTGACCCCTGACGAGCGCGCCGAGCGCGGCTCCTATGCGGGCTGCATCGCCGGTGCCCTGTCCGTCTCCGAGATGACCGATGGCCTGACGGCCGCCGGACTGACCGATGTCAGCGTCAAGCCCACCCACGAAGCGGCCCCGGGCATGTACAGCGCCATCATCCGCGCCACCAAGCCGGCGACCAGCGAAGCATCACCGCTCGGGTAACGGACCCGCCCCCGACCGCCCCGGCGAGCTTCGTCGGGCGGGTGCCGCCCTCTCCCACTCAGCCGCGGTCGGCTGATCCGGTGTCGCCGGCCGGCGTCGCGAGCCCCACGGCCACGAGATCGACGGGATATCGCTCTCCGTTGATCTGCAGGTTGAACTCCAACCTGGCGCCGCGGGCGACGGTCCGGGTGATGGTGCCTGAGCGCAGAGCGCGCTCCACGATGCCCACGACCTTGGCGGCCGGCGCAAGAGTCTCCAGGTCCACGTTCACCCGAACCTCGCGGATCGCGGGCGGGTGGTCGTCGCGCTCGGCGGTCAACTTGAGGCCGATGCGACCGAACTCGACGTGCGCGCCATCGCCTACCCATCGCAGGTTTCGGACGAAGCAGGCAGCCACCCCGGCCAGGAGCGCCTCGACGGGGCTCGGGCCGTCATTGGTGTCTTCGGGCGAGGCGTTGAGCACCCCATCCCACAATGCCCCGTTGGCGCGGGTCCGGCCGCCGGCGAGGGCCTCGACTTCGAGGAGGTACGCGGAAGGCGCGGGCCGGCGGCGGATGACGCGAACGGTCTCGGTCATCGGATTGCCTAGCTGAGCAGGATCCATGCGCGTTGGACCGCCAGCGCGATAAGGGCTGCCGCGAAGACCCGTGACAGCGTGACGCTTTTCACGTGGGCCGCGGTGAACCGCGCACCCAGCGTTGAGCCGATCACCGCGGCGACGCTCGTGGCGGCCACCAGGCCCCAGTCGAACCGCGCGGTCCCGAGATGCGCCGCGAACGCGCTGAACGAGGGCAGCGTCACCGCCACCGAGTTCGTGGCCGCGGCCAGTCGCGCTGAGTAGCCGACGAGGGCAAGGGTCGGCATCAGCAGGAAGCCAGGGCCGACGCCGAGGAATCCGGCGGACACGCTGATCGGCACTGCGGCCACGCCGGCTTTGGCGCGCGATGCGTCAGTGATCTCGGCCACGATCTCGGTCGACGTTCTCGGAGGCATGAGCATGCGAATCGCCAGGAAGACCAGCACAACCACGTACAGCCACCAGACGAGGTCCACGGTCGCGAACTGGAGGAGCCAGACGCCGACGGGGGCGCCGATGGTGGTGATGATCACGAGCAACAGCGCCCCCCGGCGGTCGACCATCCCCGCCCGCCAGAAGCTCACCGCCGCACCGATCGCGGTCAGGCCGTTCAGCAGGAGGGCCCACGGCTGGATGACGTGGAACAGGTCATATCCGAACAGGCCGAGGACGGGGATGGCGATGAAGGCGACGCCCAGTCCGAGCATTCCCGAAAGGAAGCTCAACCCGAACAGCAGCGGAACGAGCACGAGGAAGTCCACGTCTTCCCAGTATCTCGGCGCCCGCCGCACAGACCGTGTGCCGATCGGCCCGAACTCGAGGGCCAGCCGGTCGGTTTGGCGCCGTCTTGATCTTGGCGGTCTACCCTATGCCGGTGCGTCCTTGCCCGCCTGACGCGGAGCGGGGATTGGTCTTCCCTATTGACTCAACAATGATTGAGTCAATATCATGTGAGGCATGGATGTCGCCGAACGAGCTCGCGTGCATGCCGCCCTGGGTGACCGATATCGGCTCCAGATGGTCGAGCAGCTGCTCGAGGGCGACCTCACGTTCCAGTCCCTCGCCGAGTCGGCGGGGCTTCCCGGGAACGCCGCCGCCCACCACCTCGGCGTCCTTGAGGCTGCCGGCCTGATCGAGCGCCGCATGTCGGAGGGGGACCACCGGCGGCGCTACATCACGCTCTGCCAGGACCGCCTCGACGCGATCACCCTGCGACCCGTGACTCCGGCGGGGCGCGTGCTCTTCGTGTGCACGCACAACTCGGCGCGGTCCCAGTTCGCGGCCGCTCTGTGGGAGCAGCGGACCGGGAGCCGGGCGGACAGCGCGGGAACGAGCCCCGCGTCCCGCGTCCACCCGTCGGCCATCCGCGTGGCCCGGGAGTACGGCCTGGACCTCGGCGGTGCGCAGCCCAAGGGGTACGAGGCCGTCCGGTCCAACCCCGATCTCATCGTCTCCGTGTGCGACCGGGCCCACGAGGCCGGCTGGCCCTTCCCCGGACCTGCCGTCCACTGGTCCGTGCCCGACCCGGTGCCTGCCGGGTCCATCGATGCCTTCCGATCGGCCTTTGCCGATCTCGCTGCCCGGATCGGGCGGATCGCCCCGCCAGCCTGAGGAGACCATCCATGACCCGACCCCCACCCCCCTGCCAAACCCAGCTCGGACGCTCGCGGGACCTGACGCCGGCCGAACAGCTGAACATCCGCCAGTCGGCGGCCGCGCTGGAGCGCCGGTGGCAGGGGCGCATGAACCGCGAGACCATCGAGCGCTTCATCGCCGAGTCGCTCGACCTGATCCTGCCCAATGCGAAGATCCGCACCTGGGTGCCGGTCATCGTCGAGCGCCTGACCGACGACCGCCTCCGCGCCCTCGTCCGGCTCGAGTCCGACCCGACCGCCCTGAACCCCAGCGTCCTGTTCCTGTGCGTGCACAACGCCGGCCGCTCCCAGATGGCCGCCGGCTGGATGCGCTCACCTGGCCGGCGACCAGGTGGACGTGTTCTCGGGCGGCTCCGAGCCCGCCTCCGAGGTGAACCGCGCCGCGGTCGAGGCCATGGCCGAGAAGGGGATCGACATCAGCCGCGAGCTGCCCCAGCCGTGGGCCGACGAGATCGTGCGCGCCGCGAACGTCATCGTGACCATGGGATGCGGCGACGCGTGCCCGGTCTACCCGGGAAAGCGGTACGTGGACTGGGAGCTCGATGATCCCTCGGGCAAGCCGATCGAGGAAGTCCGGCCCATCCGCGACGACCTCGAGCAGCGCGTGCGCGCCCTGATGGGCGAGCTGGGAGTGACGCCCACGTCCTAGGCCCGCAGCCGACCAATGATCGGCAGGCCTATCCTCCGGGCGTGACGACGGTGCTCATTCCGTGACGAAGACGCGCGTCCTGTTCGCCTGCACCCATAACAGCGCCCGGTCCCAGATGGCCGAAGCCCTGCTCAACGCGTGGGGCGCCGATGCGTTCGAGGCCCGCAGCGCGGGGACCGAGGCGACCGGCATCAAGCCCGAGACGGTGACCGTGATGGCGGAGCTCGGCCTCGACCTGGCCGGGCACTGGAGCAAGACCATCAGCGAGTTCCGCGGCGACTCGTTCGACTGGTTCATCACGGTGTGCGACGACGCCAAGGAGAGCTGCCCCATCCTGCCCGGCGTCCCGAACGCCGCCCACTGGAACGTCGACGACCCGAGTGCCGCGACCGGGACCGATGCACAGCGGCTCGAGGCCTTCCGTCGGGCCCGCGACGACATCGGCGGGCGCCTCCGGCAGTTCATGCAGGACACCGCGCCGACCACCTGAAGCGAAAGGGCTCGTTCGACTGGGCCACGGAACCAGCCCACGAATTCGGCCTCTCGCACCGTAATGTTTTGGCGCCCGGTGTCATCTATTAGGTGTGACCGGAGGCCTTGACCTCGGCAACTGGAGGAGCGAATCGGTGGCCTTTCGCCTCGAGATCGCGGACTTCGGCGCGTTCTACGAGCGGACCTACGAGCGCCGCGTACCGGACCGCGCTCGGGATCGTCCGCGAGCCCGCCCTGGCGGCGGACGTCACCCAGGACGCGTACGTGTCCGCGTACCGGTCTCGTGACCGGTTCCGCGGCGACGCGCCTTCGGGAGCATGGCTCCACAAGATCGTGGTCAACAAGTCACTGTCCGCAATCCGCCGCCATCCGGTTACCAAGCACGACGCGGACCTGACGCCCTTCATCGCACCTGATACCGCCGCCGGGACGACCAGCCGGCTCGCCCTCCTGGACGCGCTCGACGGCCTGCCGCCGCGGCATCGGGCGGCGGTGATCCTCCGCTACTACCACGACTACGACTACGCGACCATCGCGCGAATGCTCGAGACGAGCTCAACCAACGTGGGCGCGATGCTGTCGCGCGCCCTGGACAAGCTCAAGGTCGCCCTGGACCCGATCCCGGGCGCCAACCACGAAACGGGGCGCTGACCAATGAAGACCGATACCGACCTCGAACGGCAGCTTCGCGACGTCCTGCGCCAGGCGCTCGATCACGAAGCCGGCCCCGATCCGACCTGGGACGAGTCGCCGGCCGCGCGACGCGTGGCGGAGGGCGACCGGGGTCGACCCCGCCGGTGGACGTTGCGTGTCCTGCTGGTCGCTGCGGTCCTCGCCATCGGTGGGAGCACGGTCCTGCTGCTCGGCTCGCCGGACGATCCACCTCCCGTCGGCCCCGCCCCCAACGGCTGGATCGCGTTCGGCTTTGCCGAGGAGGGGCCGGCCCCGGATTACGTGACCATCCATGAGCCGGACATCTGGTTCGTCAGTCAGGACGCTGAGCCGAGCCGCGTCATCGGCCCGGACACCGACCTCATCACGGAGCTCTGCCCGGCCTTCTCGCCCGACGGGCGACACCTGGCCTACGGGCGCGTGGCGGGCCACGGCATCGAGTCCTTGCCGGGCGGAAGCATCGAGCCTGCGACCTATCAGGGTTCGACCCTCGTCATCGCCGATGTTGCCGAAGACGGGAATGTCACCGAACAAGTCACGATCGGCATTGGGGACGGATTGCCGCCACCCTGCCCCCTGTGGTCGCCGGACGGGGATCGGATCGCGTTCGGCGTCCCGCGGACATCGGTGGTGAACCCCACCAGATCGCCGGAGGGCAGCGAGGTCTGGATCGTGACCGTCGCAGATCGCGAAATCACGATGCTGCCGGACCTGCTCGCGACTGACCTCGAGTTTTCGCCCGACGGCAGCGTCCTCGCGATCGCCAGCGGGAGCGAGTTCGTCGCCGGTTCGACTATCTCGGATGGTCGGATCCAGCTGTACGACCTCGCATCCGGTACCACGCGCACGCTGGAGGGCACCACCGGCGCCGTCACCTTCACGTGGTCGCCCGACGGCGAACGGATCGCCTTCGAGACCGGCGACTCCGTTCACGAGCTCCTTGTCATCGACCTGGCGACCGAAGAGCAGCGCGCCCTGGCCGCGCGCTTTGGGGCGATCCACGGCATCGGGCCGGTCTGGTCGCCGGACGGAGAGTCGATCGTCTACCAGCGCTGCGTCGGACGCGCGGTCTCATGCGGCGGCGAGCGGCACGACGTCGTCCTGGTGTACCCGGACGACCTCTCGGACGCGGGCACGCCCCGTGAGGAGACCATTCCGCTGTTCGAGGCGGGGGGCGACACCGATGGCTCCGACCTGAGCCTGACCCCGTACTGGGTCACATGGTCGCCCGATGGCGAGTACCTGCTGTTCATGGGCTGGTCGTCCCTGACCGATCCTCTGCTTGGCGCGGTTCGCGCCGTCCCCGGCAGCGCGTCGGACATCCTGGTCGAAATGCAGGACGTGATCGCGTATCCGGCCTATGACGCGGGTCCATCAGTACCGATCCAAAGCTGGGGCCGCCGACCGGCGGACGCCATTCCGCCGGTACCGGAGACGTCCACTGCCGAGCCGTCATCTCCGGTCGCGGGCGCCTCCCATGTCCTCTTGGGGGGGACCGACCGCAGCGTGCCGATCACCGTCCGCGTCCCTGCATCCGGCTGGGACGGGGACCCGAGCGGAGGCTTCCTTTGCTGGGGTGACCCCGCCGACGCCTGCGCCGGCCCGCCGGACGGTGCGGGGATCTTCGCTTTCGAAGGCCACGAGTTCACCGTGTACGCGGATGCTTGCCACCAGCCAGGCCCAAGGCCTGACACCACCGTGACCACAGCCGGCGAGCTCGTCTCCGCCCTCGCGCAACAGGTGCATCGGGGGGCATCCCCGCCCCAGGACGTCACCGTGGACGGACATGCCGGGAAGTGGGTCCGCCTGGCCGCGGGACCTCCGCAAGGTGACTGCGACTACGGCAGCAACCGCAGCACCTTGGCCCT
This sequence comes from uncultured Chloroflexia bacterium, assembly GCA_963816215.1. Classification (GTDB taxonomy): domain Bacteria; phylum Chloroflexota; class Limnocylindria; order QHBO01; family QHBO01; genus DASTEQ01. Next base: position 137,526 of record CAWFKB010000012.1, read on the forward strand.
GCTCGGGCTGCCCGGCGGTGACCCGGCCAGGCTCGGCCAGGGCACGAACCAGATCGAGGAGGTGTGGGCCTTCGACGTGGACGGCGTGGTCGTCGTCCTCAATGGCGCGTACCACGGGGATACGCCGGACAACGCCGTCGAGGAGCTGCGCGCCATCCTCCAGTCGGCGACCTTCGAGTAGACCGATGCGTGGGCGGCCCGAGGAGGTTTTGAAGTGACAAGCCGGAGCACCCCTGTCATGAGGAGACTTCAGTTGAAAGGGTTGGTGCCGGGTGGCGTCGGTGTGGCCATCGTCGTCATGGCGGTACTCGTCGGCGCTTGCATCCCGAGCTCGCCGCAGGCGTCGAACGCGTCGGCAAGCACCCCGCCCGCCACGGACGCTCCCTCGACCACCGCGCCGAACGCAACCCCGGGGCCAGTCACTGACACCCTGACGGGCGGGCGCTACCTTTTCCGGCCACTCGCCGAAATGCCAACCCTCACGATCGTGGCGACGGGACCCGCCGGCTGGCGTGGCTTTCCTAGTTACGCGATGGACGGGCCGGACCCCGTAGGCATCGGGGCGCCGAGCGGGATCGGGATTGCGTTCCTTTCGGCCGATGGCGTGTACAGCGACCCGTGCCACTGGGACCTGCTTGGCAACGGTGTCGAGGGACAGCCCAGTGATGTGGTGGTCGGCCCGGCCGTAGACGACCTGGTGGCCGCGCTCCGCGCCAACACGTTCTACACGTCATCGGGCGCGACGCCCGTGACCATCGACGGCTACGCCGGCCGGGAACTGGAAATCCAGCTGCCCGACGATTCGTTCACCACCTGTGACAAGACACCCGGGGATGCGGACGGCCATGCGTTCGTGTTTTCTGGCAAGGCGGGCCTCTACGTGTATGGCCCGGCCAACCGCTGGCATATCTTCATCGTCGATGTCGAGGGCACCCGGCTCCTCGCCGTGGTTTTCCTCTACGAGGGGACCCCACAGGCCGACGTCGATCTCGCCCAGAGCATTGTCGACACGATGGACATCAATCCCTGAGCCGCAGCGGTCGTCGCGGCCTAACGGTCGCCTAGATCGTCCGGCGGTAGCGACGGAACGCCCGGGGTGTTCCAGGCCCTGCAAATCCCCCGCGCACCCCAAGGTGGGTGGAATGTCATACATTCGGGCTTGCCGAGCACGCGAGGGGCGGCCGCCGAGCGCCGGCAGG
>CAWFKB010000013.1:0-19338 GCA_963816215.1 uncultured Chloroflexia bacterium
CTTCGACGCTCGACGACGCGGCTGACCACGATCCCGTCGACTGATTCCGGGCTGCGCGTTGCGGCCCTTGTCCCCGACCTGATCACCGCGTCGCGGATCGAGAGCGCCGTGGCCATGGCCAACGGATCGTTCGCTCGATACGACGACCCGCGCGAGCTGGGTGACGCGACCGGCGTCGATCTGCTCGTGGTGGACTGGGGCCTCCGCCGCGACGACTGGGGCGAGATGCTGACCGCCTGGCGCGGCGCCCAGGGCGCGCGGACGCCGGAGGTCGTGCTGTTCGGTCCCCACACCGATCTCGAGGCCCATCGCGCTGCGAAGGCGGCCGGCCTCGGACCGATGAAGGCCCGGTCCGCATTCTTCTCCGCTCTGCCAGAGATCCTCAGCGAACGGCGGACGCCACCCGGCTGAGCTGGGCCACGTCCCCAAGCGCGTCGAGCCCGGCGGTCCCCACTGCGATCAGGGCCGCGTCACCGGTGAGGCGTCCCAGCTCGATCTCGAGCCGCGCGATCATCGGACGCCCACCGAAGATGCGAAACGCCTCGAGCGCCGCTCGCAGATCGTCGGCCGAGCCGGTTTGCACGCCGCGTGCGCGCAGAAGTTGGGCCGCGAGCAGGCGCTGGTCGCGTCGCTGGCTCTCCAGCAGCAGCAATTCCAGGTGCTCGGGGGGGACGCGAACCCCGCGGTCGACCGCAAGCGCGACGACGCGTTCGACCAGGTGCAGGCGGGTCACGAAGGGCTCCCAGTCGGGCAGGATCTCGGTCACGAGCCGCTCCGGATCGGGCGTGGCGTACCACTCGAGGCGCCGAAAGATGTGCCACGGCGGAAACTGCTCGGCGATGCCAATGATCACGGCCGTGGCCCGAGCCGCGAGGCGATCGTCGCCACGCGCCCAACCGACGTCGGCGGCCGCCATGAAGGCGTGCAACGTGAACCCGCTCGAGATGCGGCCGGCGTCCTCCCAGCGGCGAATCGCACCCTCTGCCATCCCCGAGACCTCGTCCCATTCCCCGAGCATCGCCAGAGACCACACGTGCCAGCTCGCAACGCTCAGTGCCAACGCCTGGGCCTGATTCGGCGCGAGGTCGCGGAGGACAAACGCCACGTCTCGCCGGACGGCCTCGAGGTCGCCCAGGGCAGCGTGGTTCCACGCGAGCATGTTGTGGAGGTCCACCCGCTCTGTCAGGGGCAGCCGGTCCTCGATCGCGAGGCGCTCCTCGGTCAAGGCCAGGCCCAGGGTCGGGTTCTGCCCAAGGAAGGACGCGGCCTGCGCATCGAGGGCGGCGCTCAGCAGATCCGGGTCGTCGATCTCGCGGGCGATGGCGGCGGCCGCCTCGGCCGGCCGGCGTGTGGCCTCCAGTTCCGCCTCGGAGGGCATCGTCTGGCCACCGGTCAGCTCGCCCAACGGCAGGAAGCTTTCGGCGACGAGTGACAACCCGATGAGCCCGCGATCCGTCGTCCCCGCACGCGCGACCTTGATCTCGGCCAACAGTGCGTTCAGCTCCTCACGCGAGATCTCGACACCCACGGAGCCCGACCATCGGCCGAGCACCATCAGCTGCCCGCTGAGCGCGCGGAGGATGAACTCGGGCGGACGGGCCTGCTCGCGCCCCAGCCGCGCCGCTGTGGCGTACGCATCCGCGGCCTGGGCCCCACCGCCAAAGATATCGCCGAGATCGGTCCACAGATCGGGGAGCTGCTCCCGAGGGGCGAACTCGATGGCAGCCCGGATGTGCCGCCCTGCCTCCTCGTACGCGGCGCCGGCACTCGCTGCCTCGGCCGCACGGCGCAGCCATGCGACCGCGGTGGGAATGAAGTCCGGCCCGAGGTCGATCCCGGCGACCCCCGCCAGGGTCACGGCCTCGCGGAAGTGGAACGCGACAAGCTCGGCGTCCTCCTCCTCGCGGCCCACGGCACGGCCCGCGAGCCAGGCGGCGGCCGCGGCATGGAGCCGGGCGCGCTCGGCTCGCGGCATCGTCTGATAGCCGACCTCTCGGATGAGGATGTGCCGGAAGACGAGCTCGTCGCTGGCGCCTCCGCGGAGCAGGTCGTGCTCGAGCAGGTGGTCGACGTCCGGGCCCACCGACGACGCCAGCTCCGGGGCCAGGGCGAGCACTCCGCCGGCCGTGAAGCTTCGGCCGAAGATCGATCCGAGCTGGATCAGGCGCCGCGGACCGGGCGGCAGGAGGTCAAGGCGCGCGAGGACCGCGCCGTGGACGGTGTCGGGCAGGGAGGCGACGACCGCCTGAACCGCCATCCGGTCGTCGAGCGGAATCGCCCGCTCGCGGATCGTCCGCGCCAGCTCGCCGGCGAAGAACGGGTTGCCGCCAGATCGCGCGACGATCGTCTCCACCACCTCCGGGGGCGGCGCGCCGAGCAGGAAGTCCACGAGTGCGCTGATGGCCAGGTCGTCGAGCGGCTCGAGTGCGACCGACAGGTAATTTCGCCGGCCGCCACCCCACGTCGGGCGGCGGTCGAGCAGCTCGGGTCGGGCCAAGGCGATCATCAGCAGCGGGGCATCGCCGCGCGGCTGCAGGATGACCTCGATGAGGTCGAGCAGGCTGTCGCTCGACCAGTGGAGGTCCTCCACGACCACCACCAGCGGGCGCGCCTGTGCGCCGAGCTCGATGGCCGAGCGCCAGGTCGCGAACAACTCGGCGCGGTCGATGGGGTCGCCACCCTCGCCGCCGCCGAACGTGGCCGCGAGCAAGTCCGCCGAGCGCTCGGGGGTCGGGTCGCCCAGCGCGGTCAGCCAGGCCGTGGCAGCCGGGCGCAGTTCCTCCGGCTGGACCGATGGCGGGAGCTCGAGCAGCTGAAGGAGCAAGGTGTGGAGGGGCAGGTAGGTCAGCCGCTGCCCGTATGGCAGGCACTGGGCGGTGACCACTCGGGCATCAGGGGATCCTGCCGGGAGGCGGGCGAGGAACTCCTCGAGGAGGCGCGTCTTGCCGGTGCCCGCCGGAGCGGTGATGGTGATGAGGTACGGACGCCGCTCGCGAAACGCGCGCGTGGCGGTCAGCTCGAGCTGGGCAACGTCATCGTCGCGCCCGAGGAACGGAAGGCGAGGTCCGGATGGCGCGGTGGCGACCCCTTCCAGGCGACGCACGGTGAGCGGCGTGGACTTGCCGCGCGCTTCGACCTCGGTCGGCAGCCCAAAGGCGAATCCGGGGCCCGCTGCCTGCGCCATCCGGTCGCTGCACACGATCTCCCAGCTGCCCGCGCCCTGCTGGAGCCGCGCCGCGAGGTTCACCGCGTCTCCGGTGACCAGGAAGTCACTGCGATCGGTATCCATGGCTGCCACGACCTCGCCCGTGCTCAGGCCAAGTCGGATGGGTAGCCGTTCCCCGAGGTCCGGGTCGTCGCGAACCTGGTCGCGCAGCGCGAGGGCCGCCGCCGCGGCTCGTCCCGCGTCGTCGTCGTGCGCGGTTGGCATGCCGAACACGGCCATGACCGCGTCCCCGATGAACTTCTCGAGCGTCCCGCCGTGGGCTGCGACCACCTCACGCGCGATGCCGTAATACCGCCCCAGGAGCGCCCGCATGTCCTCGGGGTCGAGCTCCTCGCCCATCGCGGTGGAGCCCGTGACGTCCGCGAACAGAACGGTGACCAGGCGTCGTTCTTCGCTCACGCGGGCATCGTATCGCGCCCATCACGACGAAACGAAGAGCCTGGCCGAATGGCTCAGGCTCTTCGCTACTACCGACCGGGCCGCGGTCGCGGTCTACCGGGTGACGCCGCTCACTGGTTCGCAGTCACCGAGTTCCGGTCGGTTCGTGTGGGTCAGGCAGGCGTTGCAACGACGACCGGCTTGATCACCGGCGCCGTCTCCAGCTCCGTGGCCCGCGTCGCCCAGACGAGGCCCAGGCCGATGAACAGGAGAGTGGCTCCCACGGCACCAAACGCTGCCGCAAGGCCGAGGCCCATCTGGAGGGCCGACGCGGTCACGGTGCCCACGCCCAGCTCGCCGATCAGGCCAAGGGCGGTCGGGCTCCAGGCGAGGCCGCGCGCCGGTCCCTCGATCGGGTGCGAGCGGTCGAAGTCGGCGTAGTAGCGCCCGTCGACCGGGAAGTCGTAGCTGCCCGCGGCGAAGGTCTCGCCGTTGTACTCGGCGGGCTCGGCCAGGGTGACCGTGACCGTGCTGTGCAGGATGTGATAGTTGATGGTGGCCATCTGGAACATGTACTCGCTGGCCGTGTTCACGACCGGATCGTTGGGATCGAAGTCCGAGTCGGCCACGCTATAGCCCCAGTCATCGGTCAACAGGGACATGATCGCCTCTGCCTCGGACGTCTCGCCGGCACTGGTCAGCTGTCCTGCGTCGTTGTAGGAGAGCTTGACGTTCTGCGCCGCGCTGTAGGCCTTGAGGGCTTCGTCGCCCTGCTGGGCCCGCATCACGCTGTAGCCGCCGGCCGCCAGGAAGGCGAGCCCGATGAGTGCCACAAGGATTCCAAGGATCTTCAACCGACTGGTCACGGGACACCTCTATCTTCGTATGCATGAACGGGCGATTCGTTGTTCACATACGAATGTGTCCGTTTGACCGCCAGGCCCTCCACTGCCAAACGGCACCTGTGCGGGGGCCGTCGGTCCCGGTTCCCCCAGGACCTTGCTACCGCCGGAGGCTCGTGACCTGTCCTTCGGCGGTGTCCCGTACATCGACCCCGAGGGCCGCCAGCTCCTCGCGCAGTCGATCGCTCGTTGCGTAGTCACGGGCCTCGCGGGCCGCCGCGCGTCGCTCGAGGAGCAGGCTCGCGCCCTCGGGAAGTGGCCCGTCGACGGCGTCCACGGCTCGGTCGAGGTCCAATCCCAGCACGCGGTCGAAATCGAGCAACAGCGCACGGCGCTGAGGCGCGGTGAGGTCGTCGGCCGCCGCCACCGCGTGGGCCGCCGCGATGGCCGAGGGCATGGCCATGTCCTCGCTGACCCCTGCCACGAACCGGTCACGGTAGGCCGCCATCGGTGCGGCTCCCACGTCAACCGCGCCGCCATTCTCCACGCCCGCCACGGCCCGTCGGAGCCGAGCCAGCCCCGACGCCGCCGCATGCATCGCCGCTTCGGTGAAGTCGAGCTTGGATCGGTAGTGCGCGGTCAGGGCCAGGTAGCGGAAGTCGAGCGGCTCGAACCCCTTGGACGGCAGGTCGCTGACCCGGATGATGTTGCCCGCGCTCTTGGCCATCTTCGCGTCCTCCAGGGTCAGGAACTCGCCGTGCATCCACAGGCTGATGACCTGGTGGCCGGTAGCCCCATCCGATTGCGCGATCTCGTCCTCGTGATGCGGGAACTTCAGGTCGATCCCGCCGGTGTGGATGTCGAACCGTTCCCCGAGGTATTGCATGCTCATGGCCGAGCACTCGATGTGCCAGCCGGGGAATCCCTCGCCCCACGGGGAGGGCCAGTGCATGAGCCGCCCCGCATCGCTCGCCTTCCACAGTGCGAAGTCGGCGGGGTCACGCTTGTCGGTCTCCACGTCGACCCGCGTCCCGGCCTTGGTGGCCTCGACCCGCTGGCCAGACAGCTGCCCGTACGCCGGGAACGCGCTGACGTCGTAGTAGACCGTCCCGTCCACCTCGTAGGCGAGCCCCTTGTCCAGGAGCCTCTGGATCAGCTCGAGCATCTGACCGATGTGCTCGGTCGCGCGCGGCATGACGTCCGCGGGCCGGATGTTCAGAAGGGCCTCGTCGGCCAGCCACGCATCGGTGTAGAACTGCGCGATCTCCAGCGGCGCCTTCCCCTCCTCCATGGCGGCCAGGACCATCCGGTCCTCGCCCGAATCGGTCTGGTCGTCGCGCATGTGCCCGACGTCGGTGATGTTCTTGACGTACACGACCTCGTAGCCGAGGTATTCCAGGGTGCGGCGCAGGAGGTCGCCGAACAGGTAGGTCCGCAGGTTGCCGATGTGCGCGTAGCGGTACACCGTGCTGCCGCAGGTGTAGACCGTGACCCGGCCGGGGGTCACCGGATCCAGGGTCTCGACCTGGCGGGTCAGGGTGTTGTAGAGGCGGATTGGCGGCAGTGGGTCAGGCATGGTCAGGGCCGGATTGTACCGATGCCTCCCGCGACTACCATGGGCCGATGCCCGAGCGCGACGCGACCGCGACCTACCCGCTGACCCTGGGCGAGGAGCCGGAGTTCTGTCCCGCCTGCGGCAAGCGGGTCACCGAGCGCATCCTCGAGGAGGACCATCGCGCCCGCCTCGTGTGCCCCGATGGCCACGTCACCTGGCGCAACCCGCGGCTCGTGGTCGGCACCCTGCCCATGCGCGGTGGCCGCGTGTTCCTGGGGCGGCGAGGGATCGAGCCGGGGATCGGGCTGTGGAGCTATCCCGGCGGCTTCCTCGAGGTGGGGGAGTCCGCCCAGGAGGGCGCACGCCGGGAGACCGAGGAGGAGACGCTGCTCAAGGTGGAGGTTGGGCGGCTGATCGGGGCGTACTCGCGGCCCCACGCCGCGGTCGTGACCCTCATCTACGAGGCGCAGGTGGTGGGCGGGGAGGCGCTCCCCGGCGTGGAGACGACCGAGGTGCGCGACTTCGGTCCCGATGAGATCCCATGGGGCGAGCTCGCCTTCAGCACGACCGAGAGTGCGCTGCGCGACTGGATGCGGCTCCAGCCGGGCTACGAACCGCGGCACGAACCGCAGCTGTACGTGGTGGGAGACCCGGAGCCCTAGGGAGCCGCCTGCGCGCTAGTTGTCGTAGCGGCGGAAGACGATCGTTCCGTTGTGGCCGCCCAGGCCCATGGAATTCGATAGCGCCACCTCGACGTCCAGCTGTCGGGCGGTGTGCGGGACGTAGTCCAGGGTCAGCGCCGGGTCGGGGTGGTTCAGGTTGATGGTGGGCGGGATCCAGCCGGTTTCGAGCGCCTTCACGCACACCCAGCCCTCGAATGCGCCGGCGGCGCCCATCATGTGGCCGGTCATCGACTTGGTCGAGCTGATGGCCAGCTTGCGGGCGTGCTCTCCGAAGACGGCCTCGATGGCCTGCGTTTCCGAGAGGTCATTCAGGGGCGTGCCGGTCCCGTGGGGGTTGATGTAGTCGATCTCGGTGGGGTCGATCCCGCCCCGCTCCAGCGCCCAGCGCATGGACCGTTGGCTGCCCTCCCCGTGCTCCGGGGGAGCGGCCATGTGGTAGGCATCGGCCGCGCTGCCATAGCCGATGAGCTCGGCAATAGGCTTCGCGCCGCGGGCCAGAGCGTGCTCCAGCTCCTCCAGCACCAGCACCGCGCACCCCTCGGCGATGACGAAGCCGTTGCGGGTGGCGTCGAAGGGTCGAGACGCGATGGACGGTACGTACTCGCCGGTGTCGGGATCGATGGGCGTGCCAAGAGCACGCATCTGGCCAAAGCCGGCGAAGGCCAATGGGACGAGAGCGGCCTCAGTTCCGGCGCCCAGCATCAGATCGGCCTGGCCGCGGATGATCGTTTCGGCCGCCTCACCGATGGCGTGGCTCCCGGTCGCGCAGGCGCTGACCACTGCCATGTTCGGACCGCGTATCCCGAACTGGATGGCGACCATCCCCGACGGACTGTCGACAAGCATGTGCGGAATCGTCCAGGGCGAGACGCGGTTGGCGCCCACGTCCCAATACTTCTTCGCGTTGTCGAGCAGCACGCCCACGCCGCCGCAGCCGGAACCGAAGACCATGCCGATCCGATCGGGGTTGGCCTCCTCGGTCAGGATCTGGCTCGTCCCATTGATGAGGCCCGCGTGGCGCAGGGCTTCGGCGGTGGCCGCGACCGCCATCTGGGTGGATCGGTCATGGCGACGGACGTCCTTGGGATCCATCTCCCTGGTCGGGTCGAAGTCGGGGACCTCGCCGCCCACCCGGATGTCCTGATCGGACAGGTCCGAGACGGTCACATCGCGAATGCCGGAGTGTCCGGCCAGGAGGTTTTCCCAGGCCGCGTCATTCCCGATCCCGACCGGGGCCACCACGCCGATCCCGGTGACCATGGCGCGCCGGCCGGTATGGCTCACAGGTCGCTCCCGGTTGGGGTCTCCATGCGTCGCTTTGCGGCCCGGGCCTTTTTGGGCTTGATCGCGCCCCCGGGCAGCCACGCTTCGCCGGCGTCGTCCAGCGCAAACGTGTTCGACTCGGGGCTGATCCGCTTGATGAGCCCTGAGAGGACCCGACCGGGACCGATCTCGACGAAATCGGTCACGCCAATGGACGCCATGTTGCGAACGGAGGACACCCATTGGACGCCGTGCACGAGGTGCTCGGTGAGCTCGTCTCGGAGGCCGTCGGCAGTGCGGATCATGTTGGCGTGGACGTTGCCGACGACCGGCACCTCGGGGTCGCGGAACGGCACTTTTTCAAGGACCTTGGCGAACTCGTCGCGGGCGTGGCGCATCAGTGGGGAGTGGCTGGCCACGCTCACGGTGAGCTGCACCGCGCGGCGCGCGCCAACCGTCTTGCTCATCTCGAGCGCAAAGACCAGAGCGGGAATGACGCCCGACAGGACGACCTGGCCCGGGGCGTTGATGTTGGCCACCGCGATCTCGCCGTGCTCTCGGGCCTGCTCGACCACTTCCTCGGCCTGCTCTTCCGAGAGACCGATGACCGCGCCCATGCCGCCGTGGATGCCCTGCTCCTGCATGATCCGGCCCCGCTCGCGCACGAGCCGGATGGCCTCGTCGAAGTCCAGCGCCCCGGCGGCGATGGCCGCGGCGTACTGACCGGCCGAATGTCCGGCCACCGCCAGTGGGTTGAGGGTCACGCCGGCCTCGCGGGCCCGCTCCCTGAGATGCTCGAGTGCCGCCACGCTCGCGGCCAGGATGGCGGGCTGGGCGTTGATGGTGGAGTCGAGCTCTTCGGCCGGGCCTTCGAACATGAGGCGCGACAGGGCGAAGCCCAGCGCACTGTCGGCCCGCTCCAGGATCGCGGCGGCGGCGGGTGATCGTTCGGCCAGCCCCGCGCCCATCCCGACGTACTGCGATCCCTGGCCGGGAAATACGAAGGCGTGGGCGCCGGCCATCATCTCGGTTGTCGACATGTGGAGGCAATTTCCTTCCGGTTGAGGCGGCGAGTATAGCCGAGGGTTCGTGCTTGGCCCCTAGGCGGGGTGGACCGCGCAGAAGCGCTCCACGACCTCGTACAGGACGGGGAGTCCAAAGGCCAGGCCGCTCACCGGGATTCGCTCGTTGTGGCCGTGGAAGAGGTCCAGGAACGGGGTCCCCGGGTCGAGCCGCAACGGGGCGAATCCGTAGGTCGGGATGCCCAGGTCAGCAAGGGCCTTGGCATCGGTTCCGGGCGTGATCATCATCGGCAGCGCTGCGGCTTCCGGATCGGCGCGTTTCAACGCTTCGCGCATGAGGTCCACGATCGGAGCATCGGTCGGGGCCTCGACGGCCGGGAGGCTCATGACCGCCTCCACCGTTACATTGGGGCCGGCCAAGACCTGCATCCGGCGGGTGAGGGCTTCCTGATCGGTGCCCGGGAGGGTTCGAACGTCAACCTCAGCCGTTCCGGAGCCGGCGATCACGTTCACCTTCGCGCCCACGTGGATCACGGTCGGGTTGATCGTGTCCCGCAGCATGGCGCCCAGGGAGCGGCGCATGGTCGGGTCCGAGACCTGCTCCTCGAGGAGCGCGATGGCGCCGTCCGGATCCTCGGCCATGCGAGCGACCACCGCGCCCAGGCCCAGCGCCTCGAAGAAGTCCCGCACCACCGGCGGCGGCTCCCCGCTGGGTGGTGCGGCGGCCAGCCGCGCGACGGCGCCGGCCAGGTGGTGGGCGGGGTTGTCCTCGTGCGGCATGCTGCCGTGGCCCGGCACTCCGACGGCGTGGAGGCGGGTCCAGATGATCCCCTTCTCGGCGACCTGGATGCCGTACACCCGCTTGCCGTCGATGGTCATCGAGTAGCCGCCGACCTCGTTCAGGGCCGCGGCTGCAGGCCCGGCGTCCGACGAGAACAGGTCGGGCCGGGCCTCGACCCAATGGCGCGCCCCGAACGTGCCGCCCGCTTCTTCGTCCGCGACCGCGGCGAAGATGACGTCGCGCCGAAGCGGGACGCGCGATCGGGCCAGGGCGGTCATGACGGCCAGCTCCATGGCCACCATGTCCTTCATGTCGACCGCGCCGCGACCCCAGACCACGCCGTCCACCAGCTCCCCGCCGAACGGGTCACGGGACCACGCGTCGGCTTCCACCGGCACCACGTCCACGTGGCTCAGGAGGACGAGCGGCGGCTCGGGACGAGCGACCGCGGGGTCGGCCCGCAGCCGCGCGAAACAGCTGCCTCGCCCGGGGGCGGTCTCGAGCACCTCGACCGCGATGCCGGCCTGGCCCAGCACCTCGGCGCAGTACTGGGCGGCCACGGTCTCTTGGCCCGTTGAGTCACGGCCAGCGGCACTGACTGGATCGCCGGGAGGATTGACCGATGGGATGCGGATCAGGTTGCGGAGATGCTCGACCGTCTCGTCCACCGCGGTCGAGTCGATCGCGACGCGGCTGTCAGCCGTCACTGGTCGCCGACGCGCGCGGGGGCCCGCGCAGGGGCGAGGGTCGGGGTGGACGGCCCGGCGGCGGACACGGTGCGGCGCGACTCCACCAGGCGCGCAATCCACACGTCCACCGCGAACAGGGTGACCGAGGTCACGAGCAGGATCGGCAGCTGCGCGGCGAAGCCCATCACGACCAGGGCCAGCAGGAAGAACCCGTGCATCGAGAACCGGGTGAAGAACGCGAGGCGCAGGTCCACGATCGCGTTGGCCTGGCCGTCGGGGGCCTGCCGCCCGCGACCGAACGTTCCGTACAGGGCAATCGCCACGAACACGGCCAGCGCGATCGCGAACACCCAAAGGCCCCCGCCGGTCTCGGCACCCGTGAGCTGCATGATCAGCGCGAAGGGCACGATGGAGGTGACGAGGATCGCGAAGGCGGGCGCGGGGATGCCCAGCTGGAGCCACTCGGCATCGGGGTGGCGTGCGGCCCAGTCGCGCAGCCACCGGGTCAGGACGCTGAAGCCCAGGGTCACGAACAGCCACGCGTAGAAGTTGCCGGCCGGGACCCCGAACCAGCCCTGGTCGGGCGCGACGCCGACCCAGGTCCACATCCCCATCCGGATGGCGACGGCATCGAAGGCGAGGTCGAGCATGATCACGAGCACCGCGTCCACGAACGGCGCCGTCCAGCGACGGACGCCCAGGGCATCGGTGATCCGCATGGCGCCCGCAATGAGCAGTGCCCAGGTCAGACCAATGACCAGCGGCGCGCGGTCCAGGACCAGCACCCAGTCCGAGCTGTAGTGGTAGGTCTGGAAGATCAGTTGGTCGCCCTCCTCCAGGAGGAGGCCGAAGGCCGCGGCGCTGATCAGCTCCAGGAATGGCAGTCGACCCCGGCGCAGGGCCGCTGCGGCAGCCCCCACGAAGAGGGCCGTGGCCGCCACTTCGAGGAACAGGAAGACCGGGTTCACGACCTCCCGATCATAGGATGGCTCGGATGCGCGGCCAAATCGCGGTCGTAGAATGCGTCCCGTGACCACGCAGGTCGGGGCGCCATCGGTCCCCATCTACCTCGCCGGCGAGTTCGTGGAAGCCGGTTCCCCGCTCGAGGTCCGCAATCCCGCGACCGGGGAGCTGGTGGCCACCACCTGGCAGGCCGGCCCTGGCGAGCTCGAGCGCGCAACCGCCGCCGCCGTGGCGGCGTTCGACAAGACCCGGCGCCTGGCCAGCTTCGAGCGTCGCGACGCACTCCAGCACGTCGCCGACGCCATCGCCCGCGACGCGGACGAGCTGGCCGAGCTGCTGACCCGCGAGTCCGGGAAGCCCATCCGCGACGCCCGGGGTGAGGTGGCGCGCGGCGCCCTGACCTTCCGGACCGCGGCCGAGGAGGCTCTCCGCATCAACGGCGAGTGGATTCCGCTGGACTGGACCGCGGCCAACCGTGGTCGGAGCGGGATCGTGCGCCGCTATCCCATCGGTCCGGTTGCCGGCGTCAGCCCCTTCAACTTCCCGCTCAACCTGGCGGCCCACAAGGTGGCCCCGGCCATTGCCGCGGGCTGCTCGATCGTGCTCAAGCCGCCGAGCAAGGACCCCCTGGTCATGCTCCGCGTGGCGCAGTATCTGGCCGAGACCGACCTCCCCGCCGGCGCGGTGAGCATCCTGCCCATGGACCGCCCCACCGGCGACCGGATGGTGGCCGACGACCGCTTCAAGCTGCTGAGCTTCACCGGCAGCCCCACCGTGGGCTGGAAGATGAAGACCGATGCCGGCCGCAAGAAGGTCGTCCTGGAGCTGGGCGGCAACGCGGGGGCGATCGTGGACGACACGGCTGACCTCGACTGGGCGGTCGCCCGGCTGGCGTTCGGCGCGTTCGCCTACGCGGGGCAGGTGTGCATCAGCGTCCAGCGCATCTACGTCGTGGACGCGATCTACGACGAGTTCGAGCGTCGCTTCGTGGACAAGGTGCGCCAGGTGGTGATGGGCGATCCGCTGGATCCCGCCTCCGACCTCGGTCCGATGGTCGACCAGGCGGCCGTGGCCCGGACCGATGAATGGGTGCGCGAGGCCCTCGCCGACGGAGCGCGAGCCCTGACCGGCGGCCACGCGAAGGGCCTGTTCTACGAGCCCACCATCCTGGTCGACGTCCCGCGCGACGCACGCGTGTGCGGCGAGGAGGTCTTCGCGCCGGTCGTGAACCTGTTCCGGGTCCCGGACTTCGAAACCGCCCTGGCCGAGATCAACCACAGCCGGTTCGGGCTCCAGTGCGGCCTGTTCACCGGGTCGCTGGAGCGGACGCTCACGGCCCACGACGAGCTCGAGGTGGGCGGCATCATCGTCAACGACGTCCCCACCTGGCGGACCGACTCGATGCCCTATGGCGGCGTGAAGGACTCGGGCCTCGGTCGCGAGGGCCTGCGCTGGTCGATCGAGGACATGACCGAGCCGCGGCTGCTGGCCTTCGCCCGTCCGCTCTGAGTGACGCTCGACGCCACCCGGTTCGTCCGCATCCTGCCGGCCGCCGACCTGCGCGACGGGGAGCTGGTCCCGGTGGCCATTGACGGACAGCCGGTGGTCCTCGTCCGTCATGCGGGCGCGTTCTTCGCGGTCCAGAACAACTGCACCCACAAGGACTACCCGCTCTCGGAAGCCGGGTTCGACCCACGCGACGGGGTGCTGGTCTGCGCCTGGCACGGCGGCTGCTTCGACGTGCGGAGCGGCGCCGCGGTCGTCCTTCCCGCGGTGGCCCCGGTCGAAACCTTTCCGACCCGGATCACGGATGACGGATGGGTGGAGATCGGTTTGACGGGCAGCCTCCTGCCCAGGGCCGTCGTCTGATGGTCCTCGCCGAGACCGTGCCGCCCAGCGTGGGCGGGCTGCAGTTCGTGAACTGGATCTTCTGGGCCACGCTCGCCGGCGGCACCCTCCTGATGGTCGGCCTCACGGAGTGGCTCGGAGGCACGTCGCCGGGCTATCGCCGCTTCATGGCCGGCACGGTGCTCGTCGGAGCCATCATCTGGCTGCTGTCGGAGCTGGCCTTCGACGTCGTGCCCGGTGTCGCAGCGGACGACGCTCCGCGCCGAGTTCTGGTGTGGCTGTTCACCGCGCTGGCGGCGTCATACGTGGCCGCGACCGTGTTCGGACTTCCGAAGCCGGTGCGGGTGGCGACCTCGCTGGGTGGCGGGGTGGTCAGCCTCCTGGCCTTGTTGGACGTCGCCCGATTGGCCGACATGGCCGGACTCACCGGTGCTGATCAGATGCTCCTGTTCGCCGCCGGCCTCGTGGCGGCATCGCTCGCGCTTGGCGCGGTGAGCGCGGGAATGCTCCTCGGTCACTGGTATCTCGTGACCCCCAAGCTCTCCCCGGACCCGCTTCGGCGGCTCATCCGGATCCTCATCGGTGCGCTCGTCGCCCAGGGCGTGCTGGTCGGCTGGTCCGTGCTCGTCGCCCAGGGCACGGTCGATTCCGTGCCGTGGCTCACGGGCCTGCGCCTTTTCGTGGGGGTCGTGTTCCCCCTGGTCATTGCCGTCCTGGCGCTCCGGGCAACCGACGCGCCCTCGATGCAGTCCACGACCGGCCTCCTGTACATCGGCCTGGCGGCCGTCATGGCCGGCACGATCGGCGGCGCAGCCCTCGTGTACCTCGGCTGGGGTACGGTCTGACCGATGCGCGTGCGCGCTCGCTGTTTTGCGACCCTGCGCGAGTTGAGCGCTGCGTCGGTGGAGCTCGACCTGGAGGTATCCGCCACCGTTGCCGATGCGTGGGGCGCGCTCGTGGAGCGCTACCCCGCCCTCGAGCCCCATCGGCCGTTCGCCCAGCCGGCCCGCAACGGGACAGCCGTGGCCTGGGACGTTGGTCTGGCGGAGGGGGATGAGGTGGCATTCCTCCCCCCGGTCTCCGGTGGCTCTGCCCAGCCCACCCGAGGCCTGACCGACCAGCCCATCGACCTGGACGCGCTGCTCGCGGTGACGAGGGACACCGACGGAGCGGTGGTCACGTTCGTGGGGCGAGCCCGGAATCGGGCCGATGACGGACGGGAGGTGCTCGAGCTCGAGTACGAGGCATACCCCGAGATGGCGGAGGCCATGCTCGCTGCGGTGGCCGACGAGGTCGCGGCCCAGTGGCCGGACTGCGCGGTGGGCATCGTCCATCGGACCGGGCTCGTGCCCATCGGGGAAGCGGCGGTGGCCATCGTCACCGCGTCGCCCCACCGAACCGACGCGTACGCCGCCAATCGGTACGTCATCGAGGCGGTCAAGGATCGACTTCCGATCTGGAAGCGCGAGCGGTTTGCCGACGGCTCCGAGTGGAAGCGGCCCGGGGCGTAGGATCGGAGCCGATGGACAGCGAGTACCGAGAACCGTCCTGGCGCGGGGTGCTCGTCACCCTGGGCGCCGTCGTCCTGGTCCTGGCCGGCCTGATTCTCCTGACGTCGTTCTTCCTGCAGCAGGGTTGCGTGCCCGGCGCATCCCAGGCCGGGGTCACCGAGTGCGCGGTTCCGTCGGGAGCGCCCGACCCGGGGTCGGAGTAGCGCCCACGCCGGCCAGGAAGCGGCGCGCTTCCACGTCGGACCGCAACCGGACCACCCGTATCCCCGGATGTTGTGCGAAGAGCAGCGGGTACTCACGGCGTCGTTTCCGGAACGTTGTCAGGGCCCACCAGATGACCGAATCCCGGGCGATCGCCATGCGGAGGCTTTCCCGGTTGGTGCCCCACAGGACTTCCCCGCGACGGGCGCGGGTGACGGTGCGTCGAATGACCCGCCACATGACCTGACGGAGCGGCAGGTCGAGCCAGATGACCGTGTCCGCGCGAGCCCAGACGAGGTCGCGCGTGACGCTGTAGTTCCCATCAACGACCCACGCGTCGATCTCGACGGCCGCCGCCACGCGGGTTCTGAGCTCCGTCGGCTCAACCATGACCCAGCCGGGCTTCCAGGCCAGCGCGTCGAGCTCCACGTACGGAACGCCCAGCCGTCCTGCCAGTGCGGAACCCATCGTGGACTTGCCCGAGCCGCTCGTGCCGACCACGTTGATCCGCCGCATCACGTTCGAGGATACCGATGGATAGGTAGCGCCGAGCTCACCGGTCGGGGCACAATGCGCCCCGATGCCTGACGCGCGCGGCGATGTGCTCTGCCCCACCTGCGGTCGCTGGACGCCGCCGGCGCCCTTCTGCAACGAATGCGGCGCGGCTCTCCAGGGCGGTTTTCGTGATCCGCTCGGCGCCGAGGGATCCGACGTCTTCCGCCGAGGAAGCGAAGTGACCGATCCGGGAGCGCCATGGTCGGGCGCGGAGCGTTTCGAGCCCGAGCCCGAAGACCAGGCGGCGCGAGGTGCGGTCGCCGGTGCCGCGGGTACCGCCGGTGCCGTCGGTGGTCAGCGGATGGACAACCTGAGCGAGATGGACACTGCTCCTGCCGAGCCTCCATGGCCCGCCGAGCCGGGATGGACCGGCGAGCCGCCGGCACCGACGCCAGCCACGGAACCGGCTCCCGAAGCCGCGTCCGTCGACGCGACCGACGTCGCCGCAGCCGCGGTCGTGGCCGCCGCGGTCACGCCTCCCAAGCGACGCAGTCGTGCCAAGGCCAAGCCGCCACCGGAGGACGCAGGGGGCGACGCACCGGTGGAACCCCCACCCGAGCCCAAGTCCGAGCCCGAGCCGGTGCCTGAACCGGAGCCGGCACCGCCACCGCCTCCGCCTGTCGCTGCCATCCCTCCACCTCCGGTGGCGCCGGGGACGCCGACGGTCACGGCCGGTGACGGCGACGATTCGAACGGCGGGGTGACCGGCCTGGTCTTCGTCTTGTTCCTGGGGCTCGGGATCCTCGCCCTGCTGGGCGGCGCCATCATCGGTGGCGTGTTCGAAGGGGGACCGAGCGCAACGGCGTCTCCGTCACCCACCGTGGCGGTCGAGACCCCAACCCCAGAGGCCACTCCCCAGGGCACGACGCCGCTCGCGAGCGCGAGCCAAACGCCAATATCCACCCCCCAGCCATCCGAGACGCCCACGATCTTCCCCGACGGATTCATCGCTCGTGTCGAGACGTGCCTGGACCAGCCGACCGATTCCACCTGCGACAACAGCGGCTCGGTCAACGACGGAGAGATCTGGACCCTGGTCAGCTTCCGGCATGGCGTCCCGACCGACGTGATCGCGGTCAGCATCTACAGCGCCGCCGGTGACCTGGTCGACGGGGCGACGATCCCGCTCGACTTCTGTGGGGCGAGCACCAACTGTGCTGGCTGGACCTACTTCCACTTCCAGAACCTCGCCCCGGGGAGCTACGACGCGAGGGCCTACCGCAACGGGGCGCTGGCGGCGACGAACAGCTTCAAGGTCGAGTAGTTCTCATCAGCGCTCCGTGGGCCGCGCCGGCTCGCGAGCGTCGCGGCGCTTCGCCGCCAGCGCGCTGATGGCTTCCAGGACGCACCGATGGGCGGCGGCGGCCGTGACGTCTGACACGTCGTAGGGGGGAGCCACTTCCACCACGTCCATCCCTGCCAGCGACACCGCACCGACCACGTGGCGGACGGCGCGCAGCAGCTCACGGGTCAGCATCCCGCCCGGCTCCGGGGTTCCGGTACCGGGGGCCATCCCGGGATCAATCACGTCGATGTCCACCGAGAGGTACACCACGTCGGGCCCGTCCAGCGCCTCGGCAATGGCATCGGCCACCACCGCGTCGGCGCCGCGTGACTCGATCTCGGTCATGAGGTGCCAGCGCATCTCGTGCTCGCGCATCCAGGCCAGGGTTTCGGCCGGCGGCCAGTACCCACGCAGGCCGACCTGCACGAAGTTCCGGCCCGCCACCGCGCCTGACTCGATCAGGCGTCGCATGGGCGTCCCGTGCGAGAGGAGGTTGCCCCACGTGCTGTCGCCCGTGTCGGCGTGCGCATCGAAGTGGACGATCCCCAACCGACGCGGCGCGCAGGCGGCAGCCACCGCGCCGGCCGATGGGTAGGTGATTGAGTGGTCGCCGCCCAGCACGATCGGGATGGCCCCGGTCCGCGCCACTTCCTCGACGCGGGCCCGGATGACCGCGTGCCCGCGCTCGAGTCGTCCGGGGACGATGGGCATGTCTCCGCCATCCACCACGTCGAGCCAGTCGAACGGGTTCACGTTCAGCTGGAGCGAGTGCAGGTCCCCGGAGTGGTACGACGCGGTGCGGATGGCACGGGGCCCGAAGCGCGCTCCGGGCCGGTGGCTCACCCCGTCATCGAGGGGAGCGCCCAGGATGACGACATCTGGTCGGCGCGCGGCAAGCGCGCCGATATCGGTCACCAGCGGGAGCTTCTGGAAGGTGGTGCTGCCCAGATAGGACGGCAGGTTGAAGTCGTCCCACTCGTGCAGAAGATCCGCGCCGTCTTGGGGTGCCGGGTCGTGAATTCCGCGCCCGGCTGGAGCGTCGGTCATGCGATCCGCGGTGGTGCTGGGGCGCCGTCGCGGCGCGGAGCTGGCCCTCGAGCGTGGCGATCCTAGCAGAGGGCGTACCATCCGGCGATGGCCGCGGACCGCCCCCGCTACACCCTCGACGAGGCCAATGCCCTGATCCCCCAGGTCCGCGCGGTGCTCCTCCAACTCGCCGTCGAAAAGGCCCGCCTGGAGGGGGTCGTGGCCTCGCTCACCGGCGACCAGGACGCGGGCGGCTCGAACGGCCACCCGGACCACCTGGATGCCCTTGCGCGCTCGGAGGCCGAGATGAACGAGATCAGCGGTGGCATGCGGGCCCTGGTCGAGCACCTGGAAACGATGGGCGTGGAGCTCCGGGACCTGGAGCAGGGACTGGTCGATTTCCCCGGGGAGCGGGACGGGCAGCCGGTGTGGCTGTGCTGGCGCCTGGCGGAGCCGGCGGTCGAGTTCTGGCATCCCTTGGACCAGGGATTCGCTTCGCGACGCCCGTGGTGATGGGGGCGTGACCAGCGGTCCGACCCGGTTCGTCGTGATCGGGGACGCGACCCTGGACGTCATCGTGCGCGGCGATGTTCCTGACCCAGGCGCCGATCGCCCAGCCCAGATCACGGTCGGCCCCGGAGGCCAGGGGGCCAACGTGGCGGTCCGCCTCGCCCGCGCGGGGAACCAGGTGACCCTGGTGTCCGCGCTCGCGGACGACGAAGCGGGCCACGTCCTGCGCTCGGCCCTGGCGGAGGACGGGGTGACCCTGCTGGCCGCTCCGGCGGTACGCACCGGGCTGGTCGTTGCGCTCGTCGACGGGACGGGCGACCGCTCGATGCTCAGCGACCGGGCGGCGATCGACGAGCGCGTCCTTGCCGGTCCCGAGGGCGCGGCCATCCTGCGCGATGCCGATTGGCTCCACGTCTCGGGATACCCGTTGGCCGATTCCGAGCACGGGCCCGCCCTGGCGACCATGGCCGGTGCCCGGCCGGCCCATCAGCGCTGCAGCGTGGGCGGCGGATCGTTTGACGGGGTCCGTCCCTCCCAGGCAGAGCTCGTCGCGCTCCTGCGCGAGGTGCATCCGGACCTGCTCCACGTCGACCGGGCAGAGGCCGACGCGATCGTTGGCCGGCCTGCGGGCCCGTCGGAGGGGGCCGATGCGCTCGCGGTTCGGGTTTCCGAGGTCGTGGGCGGGGTTGCCGTCGTGACCGATGGCGCGGCCGGCGCGGCGGCCGCGACCGACGCAGGCTCGGTCTGGGTCGAAGGGATCGACCGGCCGGCCGCCGATGCGACCGGCGCGGGCGACGCGCATGCCGCCGCGATCCTGACCTTCCTGGCTCCGCGTTCGTGGCCGCCCGACCTGTCCACCCTGCGCGAGGCGCTCGAGGTGGCCGGCGCGCAGGGTGCAGCGGCTGCGGGCGTCGTCGGCGCCCAGGCCTGGACCGCGAGTGAAGTGCGATGACCACCCCCAACTGGCTGGTGGTGTCTCCCGAGGTTCGCGACGCCCTGC
>CAWFKB010000014.1:0-67105 GCA_963816215.1 uncultured Chloroflexia bacterium
AGCACCGTCCTGCGAGCCGAGGGCGACAAGCAGAGCGCGATCCTCCGCGCCGAGGGTGAGAAGCAGGCCCAGGCCCTGCGGGCCGAGGGCTACGGAACTGCGCTGACCACGGTCTTCGGCGCCGCCAGCGGGGTGGACGAGAAGACGATGCAGATCCAGTACCTCCAGGTCCTGCGCGACCTGGCGGCATCGGAGAGCAAGACATGGATCGTGCCCATGGAGGTCACCGAGCTGACCCGGCGCATCAGCGACTCACTGGGCGGCGGCTCGAAAGAGGGATAGGGGATGGGCCGCGCAGGGAGGCTCGTCGCCGCGGTTGGCGCCGCCATCGGTTCGGCGCTGGCCGTGAGCTACCTGGGCTACGTGGGCGTGGTTGGGTCGCGTCGCGTGGTGGCGCCCGCCATCCACGATCTGAACGAGGTGTCGGACCTGCCGGCCACGCCCGCCGCGCTGGGGCTTCCGTACGAGTCGGTGCGCTTCACGACCGACGACGGGGTGACGCTGGATGGCTGGCTGGTGGAGTCCGAGCGAGATACCAGGGCGGCCGTGATCCTGCTCCACGGATTCTCGTGGCACCGATTGCCGTGGCTCGCGTTCTTCGTGCCGTGGCTCCGCCGCCGCTATCACGTCCTCCAGTTCGACTTCCGTGGACATGGAGCGTCCGACCCGGCCGCCACCACCCTGGGAACGGCGGAACAGAGGGACGTGGCCGCGGCCGTGCGCCTGCTCCAGGGACGGGGCCTCGGCCCCATTGCCCTGTACGGGATCAGCATGGGCGGGGCCACCGCCATCCTGGCCGCGCCCGACCTGCCAGTGGCCGCGGTGGTGGCCGACGCGGCGTACGCGGACATCCGGAACCCGATCGGGAATCGGATGCGCGACCAGCACCTTCCGTTCCCGGGCATCGGTTCGTGGCTGGTGATGGCCGGGGCATCGCTCCGCGCCCGGACCCGGCTGGTGTCGCCCATCGACCGGGTGGCCCTGGTCGCTCCGCGCGGGCTGCTGCTGATCGCGCCGCACGAGGATCGGCTCGTGAACTGGGAGCAGTCAGTCGCCCTGTACAAGGCGGCGGGAGAGCCGAAGGAGCTGTACGTGGTCGACGGCGCCCAGCACGGCGAGGCCCGCATGGTCGGCGGCGAGGCATACGAGCAACGGGTGATGGGCTTCCTCGAGCGCTACCTCGACACGGCTGACGCCCACGAGGTGGCCCAGAGCGGGGCAGGCAGCCGACTATAATCCGCCCGCCCGGGCCGGGCGGACCCTCCGGATCGGCCGGGCTCCGGCGAGGGCTCATGGCAGTCAAGGTCCTGGTCGTCGATGACGACCTGAACATTCAGCGCGTCCTCAGCTTCACCCTCAAACAGGAGGGCTTTGACGTCCTGCTCGCCGGCGACGGCGAGAGTGGAGTCGCGACCGCAGCCGACCAGGCCCCCGACCTGATCCTCATGGATGCGGCCCTGCCCGGGATCGACGGGTACGAGGCCATCACCCGCATCCGCGGCGCCGAACCGCCAGGGCAGCGGGTGCCCATCCTGCTGCTCACTGCCGAGGCGGACGTTGGTCAGCGGGTCAAGGGCCTGCGGGCAGGTGCCGACGACGACATCGTCAAGCCGTTCCACCCCGCGGAGCTCATGGCCCGCATCCGGGCTCTCCTGGCCCGCAGCGGGCTATCCACCTCCCGGACCGGCCCCAGCCAGGCCACGCTGCGCCGGGTCATCGTGTTTTATGGCGCCAAGGGCGGCGTGGGCTCGACCACGCTGGCCATCAACACGGCCATCGCCCTGGCGGCCGAGCACAAACGCCGGGTGGCGCTGGTGGACGCGAACCTCCAGTTCGGTGACCTGCGGGTGTTCCTCGACCTCAAGCTGGACACGGCTTCCATCGTGAACGCGATCGCGGAGCCAGAGCTCGACGCAGACCTCCTCCGCCGCTTGATGGTCTCTCACGCCTCGGGGATCGACCTCCTCCTCGCTCCCACGGCGCCCGAGCAGGCCGACGTGGTGATGGAGAACCATCGCCACTCGCCCGACGCGCTGTCAGGCATGCTCGAGCTCATGCGGGGGATGTACGACTACACCGTCATTGACGCCTCCCGCGCACTCGACGACATCACGATCCACCTGTTCGACGAGGCGGACACCGTCTATGTCGTGATGACTGCAGACCTCTCGTGCCTGAAGAACGTCCAGCTCGTGCTGAAGACCATGACCGAGCTCGGCTATCCCAAAGACAAGGTCCAGCTCGTGCTGAACCGATCGAACGCGTTCACCGGCATCAACATTGCCAACGCCGAGAGCGTGCTGGGCCGGCCGATCGCCCACAAGCTCATCAACGAGTACCGCGGCGCGATCAGCGCGCTGAACTCGGGCTCGCCGTTCATGGTGAGCCGGCCCGATAGCCCGCTGGCCAAGGCCGTCAGCGACTTCACCAACGCGGTGGACAAGGAGCTGTCGGTCGTCGAGGCCGACGCCTGACAACCGCGCCCTAACCGCCGCGTAAGCCACTCTCTGGAGACTGCGCCTGCCGGTCGTCGCCGGATCAGGGAGGCGAGCAGGCGGCGTACCGGCACTTCACTCCGCACCCACGCCTCCCCGGAGGCATGCCGTGCTGGCCGAGACGATGAGTGCCGCCATCCGCGGCGTGGATGCGGTCCCGGTCCGGGTCGAGGTCGACGTGGCCTTCGGGTTGCCCGGGCTCACCATCGTGGGGTTGCCGGGCAGCGCCGTGCAGGAGGCCCGCGAACGGGTCCGGAGCGCCATCCGCAACAGCGGCTTCGAGGTCCCCGCGCGCCGGATCACGGTGAACCTCGCGCCGGCCGATCTGCCGAAGGAGGGAACGGCTCACGATCTCGCGATCGGGGTTGGCCTGCTCGCCGCATCGGGACAGTTGGACGCCGACCTGGCCCACACCGCGCTCATCGCCGAGCTGGCGCTCGACGGATCACTGCGGCCGGTGTCGGGGACATTGGCCCTCGTGGCGGCGGCGCGCGATGTGGGTCATCAGGCGGCCCTGGTCGCCCGCGACGACCTGGCAGAGGCCGCTGCGGTGCCCGGCATTGCGATCCACGCGGCGAGCAGCCTCGGCGATGCCGTGGCTCACCTGGCCGGCGTTCGTCCCATCCCGGTGGCGGCGACCACGACCGTGCCGACCTGGGCCCCGCCCATCGCGGACGTGGACCTGCGCGACGTGATCGGTCAGCCGCTCGCGCGCCGAGCGCTCGAGATCGCGCTCGCCGGCCACCACAACCTCGCCCTCGTCGGGCCACCGGGGGTTGGGAAGACCCTCCTCCTGACCGCGGTGCCGGGCCTTCTCCCACCGCTCGACGACGGTGAGGCGATCGAGGTCAGCCGCATCCACTCGGTGGCCGGGCTGGTGGACCGTCGCACCCCGGTGACCCGCGTCCGACCGCTCCGCGCCCCGCACCACACCGTTTCGGTACAGGCCCTGGTTGGTGGCGGGGAGCGGATCCGGCCCGGCGAGGTGTCGCTGGCGCACCGGGGTGTCCTGGTCCTCGACGAGCTGCTCCAGTTTCGGCCGGACGCCCTCGACGCTCTTCGCCAGCCCCTCGAGTCCGGCGAGGTGGCCATTGCCCGGGTTGACGGCTCGCTCCGTCTCCCGGCTCGGTTTGCGCTGCTCGCGGCCTTCAACCCATGCCCCTGCGGCTGGCTCGGCTCGCGGTCGCGCGCCTGCGACTGTGATCCCACCGCCGTCCAGCGCTACGCCCGACGGTTGTCCGGCCCGCTTCGAGACCGCCTGGATCTGTGGGTCGTTCTGGACGAGCCGCGTCGCCTGAAACCGGGACCCGACGCAGAGAGCAGCGCCGTGGTTGCGGCGCGGATCGCGGTCGCCTGGGAGCGGCAACGAGACCGCCAGCAGACCCCCAATGCCGAGCTTGGGCCGGGAGCGCTCGATCAAGGACATGGGTTCGCATCGCCCGCCGTGCGAGCGCTTACCTCGCTCTCCAGGGCGCTCCGCCTGTCGCCGCGGCGGATCCACCGCGCCGCGTGGCTGGCCCGGACCATCGCCGACCTGGCCGGGGAGGAGGCCGTAGATGGTGCCCATGTCGAAGAAGCCCTGCGCTATCGGCCACCGGTGAGTCATGACCGTCGTGGCTGAGCCCTCACCCATGCCCGTATCCATGCGCGGGTGGACAGGGCTGGCCCTCGACCACCTCGACCCGGACGTGGAACGACCCTATTGGATTGCCACCTCCCAGGTCCCTGGGCTCGGGCCGGTCGCCGTCGCTCGACTGCTGAGCGAGGCCGGGAGTCTCCGCGCCGCCTGGATCGATGGCACGGTGGATACGGCGGTGGCGGCCCTGCCAGCCGTCGCCCGCGGCGAGGCGCACGAGGCGGTCCGCCTGATTCGGACGCGCGGCATCCATCGCCAAGCGGGCGAGATGACCGCCCGCGCGGGGCGGGAGGGTGCCCGGCCGCTGACCGCGCTCGACCCGGACTATCCGCCCACCCTCACGCATCTCGACCCTCGGCCGCCGCTCCTGTGGGCCGTCGGCGATCCCCATGCCTGGCAGTCCACCGCGGTGGCCGTGGTGGGCACGCGCCACCCGAGCGGCTATGGACGTGCCTCGGCCGAGGAGATCGGCGACGAGCTGGCGCGGGCAGGGGTGACCGTGGTCTCGGGTCTCGCGATCGGGATCGACGCCGTCGCGCATGGCGCGGCTCTCGCAGCGGGCGGGCGGACGGTGGCCGTGCTCCCTTCACCCATCGACCGGATCTACCCGCCGGCCCACCGCGAGCTCGCGCGCCGGATGGTCGCGGCCGGCGGCGCGCTGCTCACCGAGCTCCCGCCCGGACGCCAGATCGGGCGACCAGACTTCGCGCGCCGGAACCGGGTCATCGCCGGCCTGGTCGAGGCGGTGGTCGTGGTCGAGGCGCCGGACCGATCCGGGGCACTCATGACCGCCGACGCAGCGGTCGGCTGCGGGCGCGAGCTGTTCGCGGTTCCCGGTCCCATGGACGCCGCGACCTCCCGCGGTACGAACCGCCTCATCGCCGACCACCTGGCCACACTGGTGACCTCGCCAGCGGCCTTGCTCCATCTCATCGGTCTGCAGCGGGGCCACCTGCCGGTCAGCGTGCGCACCCTGTCCGAGGCCGAAGGGCTCGTCCTCGGGGCGCTGCTGCGGCGGTCCGGATCGGTCGAGGAGCTGGGCGATCGAACCCACCTGTCGACCTCGGCGCTGGCCGCCACCCTGACCATGCTCGAGGCTCGCGGGCTGGCCAGCGCCTTCGGCGGAGCGACCTTCCATCCCACCCTGGCGGCCCGTCGCAGCGGGTGGCGAGAACCCCAAACCGGGACAGCCACCCCCGCCAGCGTTCGCGTCTAGCCAGATGCCGGGCTATACTCCCGGCCGTCCTCAGACCCCCGGATCGTCCACACGTCGAGTCCGCCGGTCCCCAGGAGCACCTGTGTATTGACCTCTCCGTCGACACCCGTCGCGGGGGAATTCCGCCGGTTGCCAGCGCTTCGAACGCCGTTGCGCCGCCATCGGTCCATCACCCATCTGACTGTCGCCGCGGCTGCCCTGGCTGTCATGGTCGGCTTGGCATACTCCGCGGCTCCCGCCATCCAGGCGGACGTGCACACCGAGCCGCACGAGGGCTCCATCCTGCCCGCCAACGTGGGCGTTGGGGTCAACGCCGCCGAGCCGGTGGTGCTCCACTTCCCGGGGCCGATGGACCCCGCGGCAGTGGCATCAGGCCTGGGAATGGCCCCTCGGACCGAGTACAGCCTTCTGTGGAACCAGGACGCCAGCGCGGTCGTGCTCGTCCCCAAACCACGGTGGGCGACCGATGAGCGCTACTCCGTCTACCTCCGGGCGGGGATGCCGATGGCCGATGGCGGCGCGCTCTCAACGGCCTGGCGGGCCGCATTCACGACCCAGACCGCACCGACCGTCGTCGACCTCGTCGTCGCGGGCGCGAGGGGGAGGGCCACCGGCGACATGCCGCGCAGGATCCAGCAGGTCATGGCCTCGACCGGGTACCCCGAGTCGGGCATCAGCGCCGTCGGTGAGGACAACGCTTCCGACAGCAGCGCGACCACCGGCATCGGGCTGACCTTCAGCGCGGCGATGGATCATCTCGCCACCGAGCACGCGTTCCGCATCACCCCCGCGGTCACCGGTCGCTTCCGCTGGGAGGGCACCACGATGTGGTTCGTGCCCGACGGTCGGCTCACCGCGGGCACCCGGTATGCGGTGAGCGTCGTCGGGGCACGGGACGCGAATGGGTCTCCCCTGGGCGGGGACGTGAGCCGCTCGTTCACGATCCGGGCCGGTGCGCAGGTCAGCACCGTGAGCCCGGCGATCGGTGCCCGCGGCGTGACCGGGTCGATCGTGGCCATGACGTTCACGGAGCCCATGGACCCCGCGGCGACCGCGGCTGCCTTCCTGCTCGTGGACAACGCGACCGGAGGGCGCCTGAACGGGAGCTTCGCCTGGAGCGCCGACTCGCGAACCCTGACCTTCACCGCATCGAGCGCCTTCGCAGCCGGCCGCACGTACACCGCCGGGCTGGGAGCGGGCGCCGCCGATGCGGATGGCAATCCCGTCGCCCTGAGCTGGGGGTTCCGGACCGCCGGCGGTGCCTCCACGTCCACGGGGCGCGGGTATCCATCCGTCCCGGGCAGCGCTGACAGTGTTCAGTACGCGCTCAACCAGGTGAACGCGGCCCGCGCAGCCTATGGATTCGCGCCGCTGACCCTGGACAGTTCGATTTCGGCGGTGTCCTACGGGCACGCGGCCGACATGCTCGCGAACGGGTACTTCAGCCACGACTCGCTCGACGGAACGACCTACAAGCAGCGGCTCACCGCGGGCGGGATCTCGTATGGCTGGTCCGGCGAGAACCAGTGCTACCTGGGCGGTGGCGGAAGCGTGAATGCATCCCTTGATTGGTGCCAGGCCCAGTTCTGGGCCGAGCCCTACCCGGGGGTCGCCAACCACAAGGGCAACATCCTCAGCCCGAACTACCACCGGGTGGGCATCGGCATCGCAACGGGCGGTGGCAAGGTCTACGTCGTGTGGGACTTCACCGACTGAGCGACCGGAGCCGGTAATCGCGAATCAACCGGGCGGCCGAAACCCGGTGCTACACTCCGCGACCGAAATGGCGCGACCGCAGACGACGGGCGGCGACCTCGTGATCGTCGAGTCGCCAGCCAAGGCGAAGACGATCGAGCGCTACCTCGGCGACGGGTATCGCGTGCTGGCTTCCTATGGCCACGTCCGGGACTTGCCCAAGCGCGGGCTGGGCGTGGACCTCGAGCACGACTTCGCGCCGAAGTACGAGCCGCTTCCCGATCGCAAGGACGAGCTCAAGCGCCTGACCGATGCCGCCCGCACCGCCAACACGGTGTGGCTGGCCACCGACCTCGATCGCGAGGGCGAGTCGATTGCGTGGCACATCGCCGAGCACGCCGGATTGTCGGAGGACCGCGTGCGACGGGTGACCTTCAGCGAGATCACCAAGCCCGCCATCCAGGCAGCATTCGCCAATCCCCGGCACCTGAACCTGGACCTGGTGGACGCCCAGCAGGCTCGGCGGATCATCGACCGGCTGGTGGGCTACAAGCTCAGCCCGCTCGTGGCGAGCAAGATCCGTCGCGGCCTGACCGCGGGCCGTGTCCAGAGCGTGGCCGTCCGGCTGGTGGTGGACCGCGAACGCGAGATCCAGGCGTTCACCGCGGTCGAGTATTGGACCATCGCCGCGGACGTGCGCCGCCGGTCGGGCGGCGAGGCATTCCAGGTGGGACTCACCCGGATCGACGGGGAGAAGATCGCCATCGGTTCCCAGGAGGAAGCCGATCTTCACCTCGCCGCGCTTCGCGAGGCGCAGTACCGGGTTTCGGACATCACCCGCACCCAGCGCCGCCAGGGTCCGCCCCCGCCCTTCACCACCAGCACCCTCCAGCAGGAGGCGTCGCGCAAGCTGGGCTTCTCGGCGCGCCGCACGATGTCCACCGCCCAGCAGCTGTACGAGGGCATCGCCCTGCCCGAGGGCCAGGTGGGGCTCATCACGTACATGCGAACCGACTCGGTCTCGATTGCGGCCAGTGCCGTGGCCGAGGCCCGCGAGCTCATCACGGCGCGGTACGGCGCCGACTTCATCCCCGAGCAGCCCAACGCGTTCCGGAACCGAACGCGCGGTGCGCAAGAGGCGCACGAGGCCATTCGGCCGTCGAGCTTCGCCCGAAACCCCGAATCGGTTCAGGGCGCGCTGAAGCCCGACCAGGCGCGACTGTACGAGCTCATCTGGCGTCGCGCGCTGGCCAGCCAGATGGCTGCCGCGGTGTTCGATCAGCTGGGCGTGGACGTCGAGGCGGGGCGCTACCTGCTCCACGTCGGCGCGCGGCGGCGGGTCTTCGACGGGTACCAGGCGCTGTACATCGAAGGTCGGGACGAGGCCGAGGACGAAACCGCGACCCGGTTGCCCGAGCTGGCCATCGGCGAGGCGCTGGACCTGGTGGAGCTGGCC
Organism: uncultured Chloroflexia bacterium; assembly: GCA_963816215.1. Classification (GTDB taxonomy): domain Bacteria; phylum Chloroflexota; class Limnocylindria; order QHBO01; family QHBO01; genus DASTEQ01. Next base: position 8,499 of record CAWFKB010000014.1, read on the forward strand.
GGGGAGCAACACTTCACGGAGCCACCGCCCCGCTTCAGCGAGGCCACCTTGATTCGGGCGCTGGAGGAGCACGGCATCGGACGGCCATCCACCTATGCGCCGACGATGGACGTGATCCGGGCCCGAGGCTACGTGACGATGGAGTCGCGTCGCCTCCATCCGACCGAGGAGGCGTTTCTCCTGACCGACATGCTCACCGGCCACTTCGCGGACGTCGTGGACCCGGCCTTCACCGCTCGGATGGAGAACCAGCTGGACGAGGTCGCCGGCGGGCGACGCGAGTGGGTCCCCATGGTCCGCGCCTTCTGGGAGCCCTTCGCCGCCCAGGTCGAGCTCGGCAAGGCCGAGATCCCCAAGACCGTGGAGGAGACCGACATCGTGTGTCCCGTATCGGGGCATCCGATGCTCAAGCGGCTCGGCCGCAACGGCTGGTTCCTCGGCTGCAGCGGCTATCCCGAGTGCAAGCACACGATGCCGGTTCCCGGGCAGGAGGAGACGATCGAGCTCCCCGGATTGGGCGAGGAGTGCCCCGAGTGCCACGAGGGCACGCTCGTCGTGCGCCGAGGACGGTTCGGGCCCTTCGCGGGGTGCAGCCGCTACCCGGACTGCAAGTACATCCACCGCGAGGCCCCACCCATCGGAGACGCCCCGGGCAGTGGGGAGACGTGCCCCGAGTGCCAGACCGGGACGCTGGTGACCCGGAAGGGCCGTTTCGGCCCATTCGTGGGATGCAACCGCTATCCCGAGTGCCGCTACATCCACAAGCCAGGCGGTGGGGCAAAGCGGGATGCCGCGGCCGGTCCGCGGACGACACGACGCAAGTCGAGGCGGCGGGCCTCACCGCGTGCCTGATCCGGGTCCGGGACACCCGCGCGACGCCGCATCGGCCATCGATCAGTTCATCGCCCACCTCGCCGCCCGGAATGCCTCCCCGGGCACGCTGGTGGAGTACCGACGCAACATCACCGCCTTCACGACCTTTCTCGCGGCCCGTGGCGTTGACTGGCGCCGACCGGACCGGGCAACCGTGCGAGCCTGGCTGGCCACGCTGGCCGAGCGCGACCTCTCCGCCTCGGCGGTGGGCTCGCGGGTCAGCGCCATTCGCAGCTTCTACCGCCATGCCGTGCGCAACGACTGGATCGAGGCCAACCCCATGGCTGGTATCCGCTCACCGCGGCGACCTGGTCGCCTGCCGCGGGTGCTGACCGTCGACGAAGCCAACCAGCTGGTCGAGGCGCCGGGACGCTGGGCCGGCGACACGATGCCCGCGGCGCACGCCTCGGAACGCCGGCGTCGCATGGCGCCCGAGATGGAGGCCGCTCTGCTCCGTCGGGACGCCGCCATCCTGGAGCTGCTGTATGCGACCGGAATGCGGATCAGCGAGCTCGCGGGGCTCGGCCTGCCGGACGTGGACCTGGCCCGTCGCCGGCTCCGCGTGCTGGGAAAGGGCCGCAAGGAGCGTGATCTGCTCTTCGGGCGCCCGGCAGCCGCGGCGCTGGGCCTGTACCTGGCCGGTGGTCGGCCGTACCTCGCCGCGCGGGCATCGTTGGAACGCCCCGACGGGGGAGCGGTGTTCCTCAACGCATCGGGCGGGGCGCTGACCGCGCGCGGCGCGCGCCTGATCGTGGACCGATGGGTGACCGCCACTGGCGTCAGCGGCCGCGCGTCGCCGCACACCCTTCGCCACTCCTTCGCGACCCATCTCCTCGAGGGCGGCGCCGACCTGCGCACGGTGCAGGAGCTGCTCGGGCACGCCTCCGCCCAGACGACCCAGATCTACACCCACCTGTCGGATGCAGCCCTGCGGACGGCCTATCGGTCGTCGCACCCACGGGCCGAGACCCACAAGTCGGGGAGTCGCGGTGACCGCTGAGCGACGGCCCGACGTCGCGGCGGCCGCGAACCTCGTCCTGCGGGCCAGCATGGTCATGACGGCGGCCGCCGTGGCCAGCCGCGTGCTCGGCTGGGTCCGCCTGTTGGTCATCGGCGCCCAGTTCGGCGCGTCGAACGAGCTGGATGCCTACCTGGCGGCGTTCCGGATCCCTGACGCCATTTTCCAGCTCGTCGTGGCCGGTGCCCTGTCGGCCGCCCTCATCCCGGTGTACGCCAGCTACCGCGCCCGAGGCGAGGACGACGAAGGCTGGCAGCTGGCGAGCAGCGTCATCAACCTGGTCGTCCTGGCCCTCGCCGGCCTGAGCGCCCTCATGGCCCTCGCGGCGCCGTGGCTGGTCCCGATCATCGCTCCCGGCTTCGACGCCGAGACGACGGCGCTCACCGTGCGCCTCACCCAGATCATGCTCCTGAGCCCGGTGTTCATCGGCTTGGGCGCGGTGGTCAGCGGCTTGCTCCAGACCCACGGCACGTTCGGCCCCACCTCGGTCGCGCCCCTCGTCTACAACCTGGCCATCATCGTGGCCGCCGTGTTCCTGGCGCCGATATGGGGGATCGAGGCGCTGGCGGTGGGCGTGGTGGTCGGCGGGATCGGCCACCTCGTCGTCCAGCTGCCGGCCCTGCGGCGACTCGACCCACCATGGCGGCCCCGGATCGACCTCCGCCACCCGGGGGTTCGGCGCGTGTCCATTCTCATGGGCCCCCGCCTGCTGGGACTCGCGGCGGGCCAGATCAACCTCATCGTCAGCACGGCCCTCGCCTCGAGCCTGGTCGCCGGCAGCGTGACGGCCTTCACCTACGCGTTCCAACTCAGCCAGCTCCCGGTCGGGATCATCGGCGTGTCCATCGCGGTGGCCCTGTTCCCGACTCTGTCGCGCGATGCCGCGCTGGGTCGCGCGTCGGAGATCCGGCGCCAGGTCAATTCGAGCGTGCGGGTCCTCGTCTTCGTGGCCGCGCCCCTGGCCGCGGTGATGATCGTGCTGCGCGAGCCGCTGGCATCGGTCTTCTTCGAGTACGGCCTGTTCAGCGCCGAATCCGCCCAGCGCACGGCCTCGGCCCTGGCCTGGTTCGCGATCGGGGTGCCCGCTCACGTGGTCGTGCACGTCCTGACCCGCGCCTTCTACGCCATGCAGGACACGCGGACGCCCGTCGCCTGGGCCGTCGTCGCGGTGGTCGTCAACGTCGTCCTGATGCTCGTCCTGGTCGAGCCCATGGGCGTGGAAGGGCTCGCCCTCGCCATCTCGATCAGCGCGACGATCGAGGTCATCGGTCTGTTGATCGCCCTGCGCATACGGCTCGGTGGGTTGGACGGACGTGTGCTGCTGACGTCGTTCGGGCGTTCCGCGATGGCCACTGTCGTGGCCTCGGCCGTCATGCTGGCCATCTCCCTTGCCCTCACCGCGGCCTTGCCAGACCTCGCCGACCGGAGCCTCGGTCGGCTGGTCACGCTCCTCGTCCCCGCCGGCCTGGGCGCATTCGCCTACCTCGGCACGGCGCTCCTCCTTCGGGCCCCCGAGCTGGCCGTCCTGCGCCGCCTGTGGCGACGACGGGTTCCCGCGTGACGTTCAGGCCGGCGGTCGACGCGGACCGCGACGCCTGGCAGATGCTGGTCGGCGCGCAGGCCAGCGGCGACTTCCTGCACGATTGGGCGTGGGAAGCGGTGGCCGCCTTCGACGGTCAGCCCCAACGGCGATTCCTTGTCGAGGAGGACGGCCGGCCGGTTGCCGTTGCGGCTGCCCAGGTCCGACGGATGGGCTTGGGCCGGAGCTTCTGGTACGTCCCCCATGGTCCGGTGACCAACTACGCCCATCCGGCCGCTGGCGATCGGCTCCGGGCGCTGATCGAGGGTCTCGTGTCGGAGGCCCGAGCCGACAAGGCGCTCGCGATTCGGCTCGAACCGCGGCTGGACCAGACCGCCGCCGAAGCCGGGCTGCTTGACGCGCTCGCCCACCGTGTCCCCGAACGGCTCCAGGTGGGCCAGACCCGGATCGTGGAACTCGCCGAGGGCGACGACGCGCTCATGGCCGGGTTCGACGCCGATACGCGGAACGCCATTCGACGAGCGACCCGGGAAGGGGTCGAGGTCAGCGAGGTGACCGATGCGTCCGACCGAACGGCCGTGGACAGGCTCTATGGCCTGGTCGAGGAAACGCAGCGGCGCGCCGGCTTCCGCCTCCCGCCGTCGGAACGGTACTGGACCGCCTGGCAGGCGCTGGCCGGGGCGGGCCGGGCCTGCCTGCTCGAGGCCCGCCACGAGGGCGCCCTGCTGGCGAGCGGGATGCTGGTCGTGGAGGGGACCCAGTCGTTCTACCTGTTCGCCGGCTCGCGCCGCGAGGCCGGGGGCGAGCCCAAGCGCTTCGCCTCGTATGGGACGCAGTGGGCGATGATGCACGAGGCCCGTGCACGTGGTGCTCGCCGGCACGACCTGTGGGGCATCGCCCCGGCGGGCGCCGGTCCCGAGCACCCGTGGTACGGAGTGGGGCTCTTCAAACGGGGATTTGGAGGTCGTGTGGTGACGTGGGCCGGGAGCTGGGAGATCGTGATCGACCCCCTCGCCTACCGCGTGCGGGCCGCCGCCGCCCGCCTTCGCCGCCGCACGCCGCGAGACGTGCCGTGACCGAGCGACGGATGGGCCTCGGCGCGCTGGCGGACGCCATCGGTCCCGAGCAGGTGATCGGCATGCCCACCGGAGAGGTCCGCGGACTGACGACGAATAGTGCGGAGGTTTCCCCAGGGTCGGTCTTCTTCGCCATCCCGGGCCAGGTCCACGACGGATGGGATTTCATCCCCGATGCGGCAACCGCCGGCGCCACGGCCGTGGTCGCCGAGCGCGACACGCCGGACCTGGCCATCCCGCAGCTGATCGTGGCCAACGCGCGGCACGCGGTGGCCGATGCCGCGGACGCGTGGTTCGGTCGCCCTTCGGAGCAGCTGCGGGTGTATGGCATCACCGGCACCGACGGAAAATCCACGACCTCGTTCCTGGCCCTGGGCATGCTGCTGGACGCCGGCATGCAGCCCGGCCTGGTGGGCACCGTGGACACCCGGGTGGGGGAGGTCCAGACCGCGTCGACGAGCCGGACCACCACGCCGGAGGCCATCGAGCTCCAGGGCCTGCTGGCCGACATGGTCGAGGGGGGCAATGACTGCGTGCTCCTGGAGGCGACGTCACATGGGCTGGCCCAGGCGCGCGTGCGCAACTGCCGATTCAGGGTGGGGATCGTGACCACCATCACCAGCGAGCACCTCGAGTTCCATCGCACGCTCGATGCGTATCGGGCGGCCAAGGCGATCCTGGTCGAGGAGGCGCCGGTGGCCATCCTCAATCGCGACGACGAGACGTTCGACTACCTGCGTCAGCGGGCCCGTGGGACGGTGCTGACCTACGGGATCGACACCGACGCGGACCTCCGGGCCTCCGAACTGGACCTGGGGCCCCACGGCAGCCGCTTCCACGTGGAGGGGCCACGGTGGTCCGGGGCGGTGACCATCCAGCTCCCCGGGCGCTTCAACGTGAGCAACGCTCTCGCGGCACTCGCCCTGGCGGAGACCGAGGGCCTGGATCCCGAGCGCGCGGCACAGGCCCTGGCCGAAGTCCATGGCGTGCCGGGTCGCATGGAACGGATCGATACAGGCCAGCCATTCGGGGTCATTGTCGACTACGCCCACACCGCAGACTCCCTGGGCAAGGTCCTGCGCGAGCTCCGTCCGCTGACCGCCGGGCGCCTGATCGTGGTCTTCGGCTCGGCCGGCGACCGTGACCGGACCAAGCGACCGGCCATGGGCCAGGTGGCGGCCGAGCTTGCGGACCTGGTGGTCGTGACCGACGAGGATCCCCGCACCGAGCTCCCGTGGGAGATCAACGAAGAGATCGCCCGGGGCGCGCGGGCGGCGGGGGTCCTGGACCGCGAGACGATGTGGATCATCGATGACCGCCGGGCGGCCATCGCCCATGCACTGGGTATGGCCCAGGCCGGCGACATGGTCCTGCTCGCGGGAAAGGGTCACGAGCCGAGCATCATCTACGGCGACGACCGCCGATGGTGGGACGAGCGCGAAGTGGCCCGCCAGGAGCTGCGTGCGATTGGATACGGAGCCGATGAGCCCCCTGCCTGACGGCGGCGGCCTGTCCGCCTTCCGGATGACCGATGCCCCCGGGTGGGACGCCTTCGTGGAGCGCGCCGAGCACCGCGCCTTTCCGCAGCTGTGGGCCTGGGGCGAGCTGCGGGTCGATGCGGGCTGGCGCCCGATTCGCCTCGCCGTGGGTCCGGACGACGCCCACCCGGTGGCCGGGGTGCAGCTCCTCCTGCGCCGCGTTCCGTTGAGCGGCTGGCACCTGGCCTATGCCCCGCGCGGCCCGATCGGTGACCTCGACGACTCGGCCGTGCGCACGGCGCTGGTCGCCGCCCTGGAGGCGTTGGGCGCCGAGGAGCGCATCGGTCGCGTCCGGGTCGACCCCGAGACGACGGCCGACGAACCGTTCGGCGCGGCCCTGCTGGGCGCTCCCTGGCGCGCGGCGCCCAAGGTCCAGCCGCCGACCACCCGCCTGATCGATCTGCGCGCCGACCACGACGTCCTGTGGTCGGCGTTGGGTCGCAAGCACCGGCAGTACGTGTCCAAGGCGGGCCGGGAAGGGGTTGTCGTCGAGTCGCTCGACCCGGCGGCGGATGCAGCCACAACCGCCACGGCGCTGGCCGACTTCGACCGCATCTACCGCCAGACGGCCGCCCGGGCCGGATTCGCAGTCCGGATCCCCGCGTACTACCAGCGCCTGTGGGCCGCGTTCGCTCCCGCCGGTCGGGCCCGGATCTACTTCGCCGTCCAGGACGGGACACGGGTGGCGACGCTGCTCCACCTCGTGTGCGGTGACCGGGTGGCCGAGGTGTACGGCGGGATGACCGATCCTGGTGCCGCCAGTCGCGCGAACTACCTCCTGAAATGGGAGGCCATCCGCACCCTGGCCGGCGAAGGGCTACGGACGTACGACCTGTGGGGCCTGGCCACGGGCGGCATCCGCAAGTTCAAGGAAGGCTTCGGGGGTACGGAAGTTACCTGGGTCGGCGCCCGGGACCTGCCGCTGCACCGGCTGGGCGACGCGATCCTGGGCGCGGCCCTGTCCGGGCACGCGGCGCGCACCAGGCTCCGCTCGCTCGGCCACTCCTCGACGACGGAGCCGACGGCCAGCCCGGACTGATCCGGGCTCCGCAGGGCCTCACGAGAGGCCCGTGCTACGATCGAAACGACCATGGACCTGGCCCGCCTCCGCTCCGCGCCGGCCGCCGTCGTTCAGCGCATCACGCGGACCGGCGAGCCTTCGACCGCGCATGGCCCGGGCCTGGATGACCTGATCGCCGAGGCTCGTCGCCACCGGCCCACCGTCAACGTCGCACTGATCGAGCGTGCCCACGAGGTGGCCAGCACGGCCCACGAGGGCCAGCTGCGCGCGTCCGGGGAGCCGTACATCACCCATCCCACCGCGGTCGCCTACGAGCTGGCCACCCTCCAGATGGACGCCGAGACGCTGGCCGCGGGCCTGCTCCACGACGTCCCGGAGGACACCGACTACCCGCTGGCCGACATCGAGAAGCGCTTTGGCCGGGAAGTGGCCCGCCTGGTGGACGGCGTCACCAAGCTGAGCAAGTTCGGCAGCGCGCGCTCCACCGAGGAGCAGCAGGCGGAGAACATCCGAAAGATGTTCATGGCCATGGCCGAGGACGCGCGGGTCGTGATCATCAAGCTCGCCGACCGGCTTCACAACATGCGGACGCTCCAGTTCCTGCCGCCCGAGAAGCAGGAGCGGATCGCGCGCCAGACGATGGAGATTTACGCCCCCCTCGCCCATCGGCTGGGGATGTGGCAGATCAAATGGGAGCTTGAGGATCTTTCCCTGAAGGTCCTCGAGCCCGACACCTACTCCCGACTGGGCACGCTGCTGGCCGACAGCCGCAAGGCCCGGGAGTCGTTCATCAACCGGTCCATCACCATCCTCCGCAAGGAGCTGGCCGCGGTCGGGATCGAGGCCGAGATCAGCGGCCGGCCCAAGCACATCTACTCCATCGTCAAGAAGATGGAGCGCAAGGGCGCCGAGTTTCACGAGATCTACGACCTGCACGCCATTCGCGTGCTCGTCGACGACGTGAAGGACTGCTACGGCGCGCTGGGCGTGGTCCACGCCATCTGGCGACCCATCCCCGGCCAGTTCGACGACTACATCGCCATGCCCAAGGCGAACCTGTACCAGTCGCTCCACACCGCGGTCATCGGTCCCGATGCCAAGCCGCTCGAGGTCCAGATCCGGACGCGGCAGATGCACGAGGTGGCGGAGGCAGGGATTGCCGCCCACTGGCGGTACAAGGAGGGCAGTCGCGCCGACCGCCGCTATGACGAGAAGCTGGCCTGGGTCCGCCAGCTCATGGACTGGCAGCGCGAGGTCGCCGACGCGACCGAGTTCGTGGAGGGTCTCAAGCTCGACGTCTTCCAGGACCAGGTCTTCGTGTTCACCCCCAAGGGCGACGTCAAGGACCTGCCCGCCGGCGCCACCCCGCTCGACTTTGCCTACCGGATCCATACCGATGTCGGTCATCGCACGATCGGTGCCAAGGTCAACAACCGCCTCGTCCCGCTCGACTACCGGCTGCGCAACGGCGACATCGTGGAGATCGTGACCACCAAGGCCTCGCACGGGCCGTCGCGGGACTGGCTGGCCATCGTCCAGACCAACCAGGCGCGGGAGAAGATCCGGGCCTGGTTCAAGCGCCAGCAACGCGACGAGAACATCGCCCAGGGCCGCGAGCTGCTGGACCGCGAGCTGCGGCGGCTGGCCCACGAGACCCTGGCCACCATTGACGTGGCCCGCATCACCGACATCGCGACCCAGCTCCACTTCCGCGAGCTGGACGACTTCTATGCGGCCATCGGATACGGCGCCATCAGCTCGGCGGCCGTGGTCAGCCGGCTCGGCATCCATGACGACGTCGAGATCTCCCTCCCCGAAGTCGCCCCACCGGCCGCCCCATCCGCGGCCGGTGTCCGTGTCAAGGGGGTGGGCGACCTGCTCGTTCGGTTCGCGAACTGCTGCAGCCCCATCCCGGGGGACGAGATCTCCGGCTACGTGACCCGCGGCAAGGGGGTGACCGTCCACCGCGCCACGTGCCCATCGGTCCTGTCGGAAAAGGACATCGAGCGCCTGATCGAGGTCGAGTGGGAGGTCGTGGCCCAGCAGACCTATCCGATCACGGTGCGGGTCGAGGCCATCGACCGGCCCGGGCTGCTGAACGACATCACCAACGTCGTCGCCGAAGCCAAGGTCAACATCGTCGCCGCATCGGTCACGACCCACCCGGACGGCACGGCCAGCCTGACGGCCACCCTCAAGGTCACGTCCCTCCAGCAGCTGTCCAAGGTCCTGGCCCGGATCGAGAGCGTGCGCGACGTGACCAGCGTCACCCGGGAACTGCACTAGGGCTCGTTCGCGCCTCGGTACACTCTGGCCGTGGCCGCCCCCATTCGCGCCCCCCGCGGCACCCAGGATCGGCTTCCCGAGGCTGCGCCGGGATGGTCCCGGGCCGAGTCCCTGGCCGCCGAGCTGTCCCAGGCATACGGGTTCGAGCGGATCGACACGCCCCTGTTCGAGCGCACCGAGCTCTTCGTCCGCGGCCTGGGCGAGGGAAGCGACGCGGTGGCCAAGGAGATGTTCCGGGTCGGGGGTGCCGTCGGCAGCGACGAGGAAACGCCGGCCTGGGCCCTGCGCCCCGAGCCCACCGCCGGGATCGTGCGGGCCTATCTCGAGCACGGCCTCCAGGTCCGACCCGGGCCGCTGCGGGTCTGGCTGGTGGGACCGATGTTCCGCTACGACCGGCCGCAGGCCGGCCGCTACCGGCAGTTCACCCAGTGGGACGTCGAGGTCATCGGCGACGCGGGGCCGGCCGTCGACGCCGAGCTCATCGAGCTGGCGGTGCGGTACTGCGCCCGGCTGGGGATCGGCGGGGTCCAGGTCCACCTGAATTCCATCGGCGACGAGCGGTGCCGCCCTGCGTATCGCGCCGCGCTGGTGGAGTACTTCACGGCCCACCGCGACGCGCTGAGCGATGACGGCCGCCGGCGACTGGACGCCAACCCGCTGCGCGTCCTCGACGACCGGATGCTCGACCCCGCAATGGCGGCCGGCGCCCCGAAATCGGTCGATTACCTGTGCGACGCGTGCGAGGCTCACTGGCAGGCGGTGACGGGCCTGCTTGACCGCCTGGGCGTCGGGTATCAGCTCGATCACCGCCTGGTCCGCGGCCTGGACTACTACACCCGCACCACGTTCGAGCTGTTCGCCCCCGGCCGGGAGGGGAGCCAGGACGCCCTCGCCGGCGGCGGCCGCTACGACGGCCTGGTCCAGACCCTGGGTGGACCCGCGACGCCGGGCATCGGGTTCGGACTCGGCCTCGACCGTGTCGTGCTGGCCATGGGCCGATCCGGCATGCCGGGCGACCCGGCCCCCGCTCTCGTGGCAGTGGTCGGTACGCGCCCCGATGACCAGGCCGAGCGGCTGATCGTCGCCGGCCGGCTGCGTGAGCTCGGCCTCCGGGTCCGGCCCGATGGGAGCGACCGAAAGCTCGGCCGCCAGCTGGAGTCGGCCGCCAAGCTCGGAGCCCGGTGGGCGGTGATCGTGGGCGAGGAGCTCACGCGAGGAGCCGTCATGCTGAAGGACCTGGCCGACGGCACCCAGCGCGAAGTCCCCCTCGACGCCGTGGCCGGGGCGATCCGCGACGACGGCTGAGCCGCCGGCTCGTCAGGTCCTGAGCGGAACCCAGCCGCCGCGGTCTGAGGATGCCAGGACGGCCTCCACGAAGGCGATGCTCCGCGCGCCGGCGCGGAACGTGGGGTACGGCGCCGTATCTGGGTCCGGCGGGGTCCCGGCGGCGACTGCGGCGTAGAACGGCCGAAGCAGGTCCCGCAGCGCCTCGGCCCAGCCCTCGGGGTGACCGGCCGGCAGCCACGGAACGCCGGCCCCCGGCTGGGCTCCACCGGGGTCTCGCGCAAGGAGCCGGCTCTGGTCTCGTTCGTACAGCCACAGCTGCTCCGGCAGCTGCTGCTCCCAGGACATGGATCGCTGCGACCCATCCACGCTCAGGTTGAACGCGTTCTTGTGACCCGGTGACACCTGGCTCACCACGCAGGTGCCGCGGGCGCCACCGGCGAAACGCAGGAGAATGGTGGCCGCATCCTCCGAATGGATGGCCACCGGTTCGCTCGGCCCGGTCGCGCCGGAGAAGGCGATGCTTGCGCCCAGCGGCCGCGATCGCTCCCCGATGAAGGTGGCCAGGTCCGCCAGGACCGATTCAACCCGGAGCCCAGTCACGAACTCGGCGGTATCGAACCAGTGGGTACCGATGTCTGCGACCGCCCGGGAGCGGCCGCCTACTTCGGGATCGACCCGCCAGTTGTAGTCCGCCGGGTCCGACAGCCAGTCCTGGATGTAGCTGCCGCGGACCAGCCGGATGTCGCCCAGCTCACCGTCGGACACCGCGGAGCGGGCGCGGATGACCATCGGGTAGCCGCGATAGGTCAGGGCGACCATCGCGTGGCGTCCGGATTGGGCAGCGGCCCGGACCAGGTCGTCCGCGCCCGCGAGGTTCACGGCGATGGGCTTTTCGAGGACGACGTGCTTGCCCGCCTCGAGCGCCGCCCGCGCGAGCGAGACGTGCGTGTTGTTCGGCGTGCAGACGTGAACGACGTCGATCGTCTCATCGGCCAGGACCTCGTCCACGCTCGTCGACCAGCGGCCCACGCCGATCTCGCCGGCGCGCCGCGCGGTTCGATCCGGATCGGAGCCGACGATGACCTCCACGTCCGCGTACCCGCCCCGGCGGACCGCATCGACGTGGTGCGGGCCGACGAAGCCAGTTCCGATAACGGCGGTCTTGAGGCGTGTCACCGCCACCAATGCTAGTGCCCGGCGGCACCGAATCGCGGCTACGATGCACCACCCATGGACGCTCCCTTTCGAACCCACACCTGCGGCGACCTGCGTCCCGCGCATGTCGGTGAGCGGGTCACGCTCGCTGGCTGGGTCCATCGGCGTCGGGACCACGGCCACCTGACCTTCTTCGACCTGCGCGATCGGTACGGGATCACCCAGGTCGTCACCAACGCGGACGACGCCCCCGACCCGCACCAGGCCGGCGCCGACGCCCGGGCCGAGTGGGTCCTCCAGGTCGAAGGCGTGGTTCGCGAACGCCCGGAAGGCACGGCCAACGCAGAGCTTCCCACCGGGGCGGTGGAGGTCGGTGTCGACCGGCTCGAGGTTCTGAACCCCTCGAAGGTGCCGCCCTTCTACATCAACGAGGAGCAGCCGGGGCTCGACGAGTCGATCCGCCTGACCTATCGGTATCTCGACCTCCGCCGCCTGCCGCTCCAGTCGCGGATGATCCTGCGCAGCCGCCTGGCGGGCGCCGTCCGACGTCACCTCGAGGGCGAGGGTTTCGTCGAGATCGAGACGCCCACCCTGATCCGCTCCACGCCCGAAGGGGCACGGGACTTCGTGGTCCCCAGCCGCCTCCAGCCGGGGAAGATCTACGCCTTGCCCCAGTCCCCCCAGCAGCTCAAGCAGCTGCTCATGGTCGCCGGCTACGACCGCTACTACCAGCTCGCGCGGGCGTATCGCGATGAGGATTTCCGCGCCGACCGTGGGCCGGAGCACACCCAGATCGACATCGAGATGAGCTTCGTCCGCGAGGCGGACGTGATGGCCACCGTGGAGGCCATGGTCACCGCCGTCAGCCGCGAGGTCTTTCCCGACCGGCCCATCGCCACGTCACCCTTCCCGCGCCTGACCTACGCTGAGGCCATGGCCCGCTACGGGTCGGACAAGCCCGATGTCCGCTTCGGCCTGGAGCTGGTGGACGTCGGCCCGGCGCTGGAGGGCACCGAGCTGCGCCTGTTCGCCGACAGCCTGGCCGCCGGCGGGGCGGTGCGGGCCTGTGCGGCACCTGGTTGTGGCGGGTTCTCGCGGCGTCAGACCGACGAGCTGACCGATCTCGCCGTGCGCCACGGCGCCGGAGGCCTCATCCACCTGGCGGTAGAGGCCGATGGCTCGTTGAAGGGCCCGGTCGCACGGCACCTGTCTCCTGCGATGTCCGACGAGCTCATCCGGCTGACCGGGGCCAACCCCGGCGATCTCATCCTGGCCGTGGCCGACGCCGACGCGCTGAACGGTGCCGAAGCCCTGGGCCACGTTCGCCTCGCGCTCGGCGATGAGCTGGGTCTGCGTCAAGCTGGGGTTCTGTCGTACGTCTGGGTCAACCGCTTCCCGATGTTCAAGTGGGACGCTGCGGGCAACCGCTGGGACGCGACCCACAACCCGTTCAGCGCCCCGGTCTGGGAGCAGGCCGATGACCTGGAGCGTGACCCGGCCGGGATCCTGGCCCAGCAGTACGACCTCGCCCTCAACGGCTGGGAGCTGGGCGGTGGCTCGATCCGGATCCACCGCCGTGAGCTGCTGGAGCGGGCGTTCGCCCTCATGGGCCACAGCCTGGACGGGATGCGCGACCAGTTCGGCGCGTTGCTCGACGCGCTCGAGTACGGGGCGCCGCCGCACGGCGGGATCGCGATCGGCCTGGACCGATGGTCAGCCCTGCTGACCGATCAGGACAACATTCGCGAGGTCATGGCCTTCCCCAAGACCCAGTCGGGGAGCGACCTCATGATGGGGGCACCGTCACCCATTGCCCCCGAGCAGCTGGACGAGCTGGGGCTTCGCCTCGCCGATCCGAACCCTCAGTCGCCCGAGGGCTCGTAGCCGCCATCCACGTGCCGCTCGGTCCCGGTCAGGGCCGGGTTGAAGATGCAGACCAGGCGTGCGCCGCCGGCGCTGCGGGCAATGTGCCGGTCGTGGTGGTCGAGGGCGTACACGCCGCCGGGCTGCACGGGGTACTCGACCCCGGTCTCGAGGTTGATGATCTCCATCGCGCCCGAGACGACGTAGCAGGCTTCGTAGTGATGGCGGTACTCCAGCTCCAGGTCAAAGCCTGGCTCGATCAGAACGTCGTTGAGCGAGTAGCCCATCCCATCGACCGCGGTCAGGATCCGGCGGCTGCGCCAGCCATCCCCGGTCACGTCGTGCTCGGTCCCGGTCACGTCGTCGGCGGATCGGATGATCATGCGGTTCCTCCTCGGGTCAGTGCAGGAATGGGCCTAGACTCGCGCGGTGATTCGGCGTGCCCTCGCCGTCCTCCGCCGCTCGCCCATTGTGGCCGCCACGCTGTCGTTCCTGCTCCCCGGCGCTGGACAGGCATGGGTTGGCGCATTCGGGCGGGCGCTCATCTTCGTGGCGCCGGTCGCGACCCTGTTCGTCGCCGCGGGGATCGTGCTGGCAAGCCAGGGAACGGCCCGGACGCTCGGCCTGAGCCTGCAGCCCGGCTTCCTGCTGGGCTTTGTCGGCGGCAATCTGCTGCTGGCGGCGTGGCGGTTCGTGGCCACGGTCGACGCCTACCGCCTCGCGCGCGCCCGCTGGCCATCCACTGACAACCAGGTCGCCCGGCGGCTTTCGGTGGCCGCGCTGACCGCGCTGCTGCTCGTCACGATTGGCACGCACGTCGGACTTGGGTACGTTGGCTACCGGACCTATCGGGCCGTCACGACCGTGTTCGCCACCCCGTCGCCCGAGCCGTCGCCGACACCCGCCCCCACCCTGCCCGGATCGAGCCCGACCCCACGGCCGCTGTGGTCGCCGACGCCCGCCCCCACCCCCGTTCCCGAGATCTGGTCCAGCGACGGCCGCCTCGACATCCTGCTCATGGGGGTGGACGAGGGGGTGGGACGCTTCTCCCTTCGACCGGACGCGATGATCCTGCTCAGCGTGGACGTGGCCACGGGCCGGGCGGCCCTGTTCGGCATCCCGCGCTATCTCGACAACGTCCCGCTTCCGCCCAAATCGGTGAACGCGTTCCCCTGCGGCTGCTTCCCAGGGCACCTGAACGCCCTGTTCCGATATGCCGAGGACAACCCGGTGTGGTTCCGTGGCGCCGACCGCGAGCGGGGCCTGCTGGCCACCCAGGAAGCGGTGGGCGCCATGGTCGGACTCCACCTCGACGGGCGGCTGGTCGTGAACTTCATCGGCTTCATCCGCCTGGTCGATGCACTGGGCGGCGTCACGGTCAACGTTCCGGATTCGCTGTACGACCCTCGCCTTCCCGATCCGTACTCGGGGGGGCGCGTCGCCATCTCGTTCTCACCGGGCGTGCAGTGGATGGACGGCTTCACGGCGCTGGCCTACGCGCGTACCCGCCACCAGGACTCCGACTACGACAGGCTGTGGCGCCAGGAGTGGGTGCTGCTGGCCCTCCGCCGCCAGATGAATCCCTGCACTCTGATCCCGCGCCTGCCCGAGCTCCTCCAGATCGCCGGCGATTCGCTCTCGACCAACCTGCCCGTGGACCAGCTCCCGGACCTCATGGCGCTCGCCGCCCGGGTCCGGCCGGACGGGATCGCGCGCTATCAATTCTGGCCGCCTGACATTCAGAACCAACTGGACGCGACGATGATCGAGGAGATCCGGGCCATGGTGCGCGACCCCTTCCCCGCGCCCGCCACCCCGGCCCCCCATCCGACCGGCGCCCCGACCCCAACACCGGTTCCGCAGCCAACCCCGGCATCCGCCTGCTGAAGTCGCCCCGGCCGGCTGGGGCATAATCGCGCGAATCATGGCCATCTACCTCGACCACGCTGCGACGACCCCGATGCGGCGCGAGGTGCTCGACGCTATGGTCCCGTACCTCACCGAGCACTATGGCAATCCCTCGTCCATTCATGGACCCGGCCGCCGGGCGCGGCAGGGACTCGACGAGTCGCGCGAGACCGTCGCCGCGCTGCTCGGCGCCAAGCCGCGCGAGATCATCTTCACCTCGGGCGCGACCGAGAACGACAACCTGGCCATTGCCGGGATCGCATGGGCGGCGAGCGCGCGCGGCCGGCACCTGATCACGACTGCGGTCGAGCACCGGGCCGTCCTCCAGGCCTGCGCCATGCTCGAACGCCATGGGTTCGAGATCACCTACCTGCCGGTGGACCGATACGGCCAGGTCGACCCCGCGGCCGTGGCCGAGGCCATCGGCTCGCACACGACCCTCGTCGCCATCGGCTATGCCAACAACGAGGTCGGGACCATTCAGCCCATCGCCGCCATTGGTGCCATCTGCCGGGCAGCCGGAGTGACCTTCTACACCGATGCCACCCAGGCCGCCGCCTGGCTCCCGCTGCTGGTCGATGACCTCCAGGTCGACCTGCTGGGCATCGCCGCCCACAAGGTCGAGGGGCCGAAGGGCGTTGGCGCCCTGTTCGTGCGGCAGGGGACGAGCCTCATCCCCCAACAGTCGGGGGGCTCGCAGGAACGGCAGCGACGCGCCGGGACCGAGAACGTGGCCGGCATCGTGGGCCTGGCCGAGGCGCTCCGCCTCGCGCGCGGTGACGCCCGTGCGCTGGTGGTCGAAGGCGAGCGGCAGCGGAGCCTGGGCGAGCGGATCCGGACCCGACTGGCGGGAATTCCCGACGGGGAGATGACCGGGGCGCTGCCGGCTCGCCTCCCGAACAACGTGAGCTGGGCATTCGGCGGGCTGGAAGGCGGCGACCTCGTGACCGCGCTGGACCTGGACGGCGTGGCCGCATCGACGGGCAGCGCCTGCACCTCGGGGAGCACCGAGCCGAGCCACGTCCTGCTGGCAATGGGCGTCAACCCCGAGCGCATTCGCGGTTCGCTGCGCCTGACGACGGGTCGGACGACCTCCGTCGAGGACGTGGACACGGCCGCCGAGCTGGTCGCTGCCTGCGTCGAGCGGGTACGCGGCGCGGCCGGCGCGATCGAGCCGGCGGCCATTCCCGCTCCCGCGCGAGCCTGAGCGGGCCGTGGCACGGATCGTGGCCGCCATGAGCGGCGGTGTGGACTCGAGCGTGGCGGCCGCGCTGCTGGCGAACGAGGCGGCCAGCGGCGGTGACGAGGTGGTGGGCGTCTGGATGCGGACCCACCCCGACCGGGGCGAGGGCTGGGAGCCGCGACGCGGATGCTGCTCCACCGAGGCCGCCGACGACGCGAGGCGGGTGGCCCAGCAGCTGGGCATCCCGTTCTACATTCTCAACGTGGAGCAGGAATTCGGGGAACAGGTCATCGACGCCTTCGCCGACGCCTACCTGGCGGGAACGACGCCCAACCCGTGCCAGGCCTGCAACGAGCACATCAAGTTCGACCTCCTCGCCCGGCGCGCGGTCGGCGCGTACGGGGCGCAGGCCGTGGCCACCGGCCATTACGCCCGGATCGATCGCGAAGACGGGCGCTGGCGCCTCCTGCGGGCCGCGGACCGGACCAAGGACCAGACCTACTTCCTGTGGAACCTCGACCAGCCGCGCCTGGCTGCCACCCGGTTCCCGCTGGGCGACATGACCAAGATCGAGGTCCGGGAGCGGGCCGCGCAGCAGGGCCTCGCCACGGCTACCACGCCCGAGTCGCAGGAGATCTGCTTCGTGCCGGCCGGTGACTACCGTGCATTGCTCGCCGAGCGGCGCGCATACGACGGGGAGCCAGGGGCCATCGTCGACGAGTCGGGTCAGCGCATCGGCACCCACGCCGGGTTCGCGCACTACACCGTGGGGCAGCGCCGTGGCCTGGGCCTCACGTCCGAGGTTCCGCACTACGTGCGCGAGATCCGCCCGGAGTCCAACGAGGTCGTGGTCGGAACCCGCGATGACCTTGCCCTGCGCGGCTTCGTCGCCGACGCGCGCCACTTCGTGGCCGGCGCGGCGCCCGCCGAGCGGTTCGAAGCCGAGGTCCGCATCCGGCATCGGGCGGAGGACGTGGCCTGCGAGGTCACCCTGGTCGGCACCGACCGGATGGTGGTCGAGACTGCGGAACCGGTGTGGGCGCCGGCCCCGGGGCAGTCCGCCGTGCTGTACCACGGCGAAGAATGCCTGGGCGGGGGACGGATCGCGCGGACCTGACCATGGCGACCTGGGCACTGTGGGTCGTGCTTGTCGCGGCCATCGACCTGACCGTGTTCGTGGCCATTCGAGGTCGGTGGGGCCGTGAGGCACCGCTCCTGGCCGTCGCCGCGCTGGCGGGGACCGCCGCCGGCGACTTCGTGGCCGGGCTGCTGGGGATGGATGTCCTGGTCCTCGGTCAGTTCCATCTGATTGGTGCTGTCATCGGTGCCCAGGCGGCGCTCCTGGTCACCGCATCGGTCGTCACGTTGGCCTCGCCATCGAGTTCGTCGGGACCGAGGCGGGACGGGACGGGGCCGGGCCGGTAGAATCGATCGCCCCAGAACACGCCCCAGCAGGAGGATCCCCAAACACGCCATGAATGATTCCGGTTTCCCAAGCTTCGTGGCCGGTCTGGTCATCGGTGGCCTGATCGGTGCCGCGATTGGATTGCTGCTCGCACCCGAGTCGGGCGAGGACATGCGCGGCCAGGTCGGCGAGTTCGTCGACGATCGGGTGCGCGACCTCGGTGACGCGGTGAGCGAGGGCAAGGTCGCCGCCGAGCAGGCTCGGACCGCCATGCTGTCCGCGCTCCAGCGCGAGTCCGCGCCGGACGCCCCGGCTGAGGAGAGCGCCAACTAAGCGTCCTCGGGTGCAGCCCCAGCCCGCGGCCGACATTCGCGAGCGATACCAGCGCTTCTTCGAAGCGCGCGGCCATACGCGCGTGCCCCCGGCGCCTCTCCTGGCGAAGGACGATCCCACGCTCCTGTTCACCAACTCGGGCATGGTCCAGTTCAAGCGCGTGCTCACTGGCGAGGAGCGGCGGGACTACACCCGGGCTGTTGACGCGCAGCCCTGCCTGCGGGTTGCCGGCAAGCACAACGACTTCGAAGAGGTTGGGCGCACGCCGCGCCACCAGACCCTGTTCGAGATGCTGGGCAACTGGAGCTTCGGCGACTACTTCAAGCGCGAGGCGATCCACTGGGCCTGGGAGTTCCTGACCGACGAGCTCCAGATCGACCCGTCTCGGCTGGCCGCCACCGTCTACACCGATGACGACGACGCGTACGCGATTTGGGCCGACGAGATCGGTCTGCCGTCGGAGCGGATCGTGCGTTGGGGGAACATCGCCGAAGGTGACGACCACAACTTCTGGCAGATGGGCGATGTGGGGCCCTGCGGCCCGTGCAGCGAGATTCACTACGACCGGGGGGCGGAGCTGAGCGAGGGGCCCGAGTGCGTGCCCGATCACTCCGAGTCATGCCCGCGGTGGCTCGAGTTCTGGAACCTGGTCTTCATGCAGTACGACCGGGCCGCCGACGGCACCCTGACCCCGCTGCCGTTCCAGAGCGTGGACACCGGAATGGGCCTGGAGCGGATGGCCTCGATCCTGCAGGGGGTCGACTCGAACTACCAGACCGATCTGTTCGTTCCCATCGTGGAGCGGCTGGCGGCGGTCATCGGTCACGATCCGGCGACCGTCGAGGCCGAGCGATTCAGCTACCAGGTCGTGGCCGACCACTCGCGGGCCATGACCTTTCTCATCGGGGAGGGGGTCACGCCATCGAACGAAGGCGCCGGTTACGTCCTGCGTCGGATCATGCGGCGGGCGGTCCGCCATGTGCGCCTGATGGGGATCGGCGAGCCGGTGCTGGCCGAGACCTGCTCGGCGGTCATCGATCTCATGGGCGCCGCATACCCCACGCTGGCCGCGAACCGCGACCGCGTCCTCACCGAGGTGGCCGCCGAGGAGGCCCGGTTCGCCCGGACCCTGGAATCGGGCTCGGAACGGTTGGCCCAGCTGGTTGACGGCGCCGGCTCGGGCGGGCAGATCAGCGGGGACGACGCGTTTCGGCTGCACGATACGTTTGGCTTCCCGATCGACCTGACGATCGAGATCGCGGCTGAATCGCGGGTGGGCGTGGACCGCGACGGATTCGAGGCGGCCATGGCCGCCCAGCGCGAACGGTCGCGCGGCGCGCAACGGGCCGGCTACCGGAGCGATCCGGCGCTCGCGGGCCTCGCCTCGGAGTTCATCGGCTATCCGAACCAGACGGTGGCCGAAGGCCTGGCCGTCCTCGCGGTGCGGGCGGCGACCGACGATGGGCCAGCCGCGGTGGTCCTGGCCCAGACCCCCTTCTACGCCGAGGGCGGAGGCCAGATCGGGGACCGCGGCCGGCTGGTGGGGCGGCGCGGATCGCTCGACGTGACCGACACACAGCGCGACGGGGACGCCATCGTTCACCTCGGGGTGCTCGACGGGGAGCTGGCCGCCGACGAGACAGTCCGGGCCGAGGTCGACCAGGAGCGGCGTTGGGCGGCGGCACGGAACCATACCGCCACCCACCTGCTTCACCGCGCGCTGCGCAACGTTCTGGGGGAGCAGGCCAAGCAGGCGGGGAGCTGGGTGGGACCCGACGGCCTGCGCTTCGACTTCCCGGCCGATGCGCCCACGCCTCGCGAGACCCTGACCCGGGTGGAGGCGCTGGTCAACGAGCAGGTCCGCAACAACCTGGAGGTGACGCCAACCTGGATGTCCCTGTCCGAGGCCCAGTCGTCCGGGGCGGACATGTTTTTCGGGGAGAAGTACGTGCCCGAATCGGTCCGCGTGGTCGCCTGCGGGGCCTTTTCTCGCGAGCTGTGCGGGGGCACCCACCTGTTTGCCACCGGCCAGATCGGCTCGTTCCGGATCACGGGCGAGTCGAGCATCGGCGCCGGTTTGCGCCGGATCGAGGCCGTGACCGGGGCCGGCGCGGAGGAGATGATCGAGAGTCGCCTGGATGCCCTGCATCGGGCGGCGCAGCAGCTCGGCGTACGCGACGAGGATGTCCCGCAGCGGGTCGAGGCGCTCCTGGCCCGGATCCGCGACGTCGAGCGATCCGGTCGGAGCGCCGAAACGGCGACGCCACGGCTGGACGCGGCCGCAGCGCTGGCCGAGGCCCAGGAGGCGGGTGACACGGCGGTCATCGTCCACCACTACCCCGACGCGGACCCGGCCGCACTCCGCGCCCTGATCGATGACCTGCGCCGCGCCAACGGACGGTTCGTGGCGGTGCTGACCGGCGCTGCCGGCGACCAGCCCACCCTGGTGGTCGCCGCCAGCCGCGACCTGGCGGCCGAGGGGTTCGACGCGGCCGCCGTCATCCAGGGTGCCGCGCCGCGCATCAAGGGCGGTGGCGGTGGCCGGGCAGACATGGCTCAGGCCGGCGGATCGGATTCGTCGGGTCTACCGGACGCCCTGGCGGAAGCTGCGCGCTTGGCCCTCGAGAGGCTCGAGTCCCTCGAGACGGTCTGAAGAATCCGAGGAGCGGGCACGGACTGGATGGGGCGGCTGATCGGCATTGACCACGGCACGCGGCGGATCGGGGTGGCGCTGGGAGACAGCGAGACCGGGATGGCCTTCCCCCGCCCCGCCGTGGCCGCCGGGGACGGCGCGCTCGACGCCATCCGCGCCCTCGCCCAGGCGGAGAGCGCCGAGCGCGTGGTCGTTGGCCTGCCCCTGAACATGGACGGCAGCGAAGGGCGCCAGGCCGCGCTGGCCCGGGCATTTGGCGCCCAGCTGGAGGCGCTCGGCCTGGACGTGGCCTTCTGCGACGAGCGATTGACGAGCTGGGAGGCCAGCGATCGCCTGGCCGGGACCGGTCAGCGCCAAAACGCCGCAGATTCGATAGACTCATCGGCCGCCGCCCTCATTCTTGAGCAGTACTTCGCCGATCGCCGGCGGCACCCCGAGGAACCGTGATGTACGACCCGTCGATGACGCCGTCCGAGCAGGAGCAGCTCCGCAATGCGCGGATCCGTCGCCTGCGGGCCGACCGCCTCGCGACGGGCCGACGGCGATCCTTCCGACGGTTGGAGCCGCTGGCCCTGCTGGCCTGGATCGGTGGCGCCGTCGCCCTCACGGTCGTTGTCCTGTACCTGGCTGCGCTCGCCCTGTCGCCGGCGATCATGGCCTGGGTCGAAGAACGACCGACCCTCATCCAGAACGACTTCGTCGTGAAGTTCGTGACCTGGTACGACCCCGACGCCATCGCCGACACCCCGGCCAGCGACACGTACCAGCGCATCAGTGTGGAGATCCCGCCGGGCGCGACCGACACGTTCATCGGTGAGCTGCTGGTGGGGAAGGGCCTGATCACCACCCAGCTGGCCTTCCAGCACGCGGTGTACGAGGCCAACCGGGAAGGGAACCTGCAGGCCGGTATATACGACCTGTCACCGACCATGCCTCCGTCCTTCATCATCGCGGCTCTGCGCCAGGAGTCCGGGCCCGAGGAAACGATCACGATCCTGGAGGGTTGGCGGCTCGAGGAGCTCGTCGCGTACCTGGGTACGACCGATCTGACCATGAACCTGGACGAGTTCCGGACCCTGGTCGTGACCCCGCCCCCGGACCTCCTCGCCGCATACCCGTTCCTGGCCGAGCTGCCGGCCGGGCGCACGCTGGAGGGATACCTGTACCCCGACACCTACCGGGTCTTCGCCAACGCGTCCGCGCGCGATATCGTGGATCGGCTGCTCACGACTTTCGACCAGCGATTCACCCAGGAGATGCGCGACGCCCTGGTCGCGCGGAGCCTCACGATCGACTACGCGGTGCGCCTGGCCTCCATCGTCGAGCGCGAGGCGGTTCTCGACGAGGAGCGACCGCTCATCGCCGGGGTGTACACCAACCGCCTCCAGACCTCGGGATGGGTCCTGAACGCCGACCCCACCCTCCAGTGGGGCCTGGCCACGGTCGAGTACGGCGGCCTGCCCATGG
This sequence comes from uncultured Chloroflexia bacterium, assembly GCA_963816215.1. GTDB lineage: Bacteria > Chloroflexota > Limnocylindria > QHBO01 > QHBO01 > DASTEQ01. The sequence continues at coordinate 31,105 of CAWFKB010000014.1, forward strand.
ACCAGTGGGGATCGGTCACCTGGTGGGCTCCACTGCCGGCGGCCGGCGGGGATATCACCCTGCCCGACGAGCTGGCGCCATATCAGACCTACATCAACGGGGGCCTGCCGCCGGCCCCCATCGCCACGCCCCGCCTCTCGTCACTCCAGGCGGCGATCGCGCCCGACCAGTCACAGGGCTACTTCTTCTTCGTGGCCGCGTGCCCGAACGGCGTTCGCGACGGGTCCCACCGATTCGCGGTCACCCTCGCCGAGCACGAGGCCAACGTGGCCCAGATGAACGCGGAGTGCCCGGCGTGAGCCATCGGGCGGATCCATTCGCCGCCGAGCGTCCCGGACGCCTGGCAGCCCTGCGATCCGTCCTCGAGGCCCAAGGCCTGGATGCCGTCCTGGTCCAGTCCCGGGCCCTGGGTCGGTACCTGTCCGGCTTCACCATCCGTCGAGGCGACGAGTCCACCTCGGGCTACGCGGGCACCCTGCTCGTAACCGCGGACCGATCCCGGATCCTGGCCGACAACCGCTACGTCGAGCAGGCCGCAACCGAGGCGCCAGCCTGGGAGCTGCTGGAGGCCAACGACCCGCTGCACGTGGCGCTGCCCGCCCTGCTCGCGGAGTCGGGCGTTCATCGCCTGGGCCTCGAGGCAAACCTGACCAGCCATGCAACCTGGGAGGCGCTGGACATGGCTGCCCCGGATGTCACGCTCGAATCGGTCGACGCGGCCCTGGCCGACCTCCGTATCCGCAAGAGCGTCGCCGAGGTGGCGGCCATCGGACGTGCATGCGCGCTGGGGGACGAGGCGTTCGCCTTCCTGCGCGCGTCCGTTCGCCCCGGCATGACCGAGCGACAGGTGGCCCGCATGATCGCGAACTACTTCGAGCAGCACGGTGCGGAGGACCTCGCCTTCGAGAGCATCGTGCTTGTGGGCGCACGGGCATCGATGCCCCACGGGGCACCCGATGACACATCCGTCCGCGAGGGTACCGTTCTACTCCTGGACTTCGGCTGCCAGGTCGACGGCTATCGGTCGGACATGACCCGGACCGTGTTCGTGGGCGAGCCGGACGAGCGCGGGCGTCGCCAGCACGAACTCGTGGCTGAGGCCCAGCAGGCCGCCCTGGCCGTGACCCGGGTCGGAGCCCCGGCATGGGCTCCCCATCGCGCCGCGCGGCAATACCTGGCCGATGCGGGCTATCCCGATGCCTTTCGCCACGGCATCGGCCACGGCATCGGCCTGGAGACCCACGAGCCGCCGAGCCTGAAGACCTCCGACACTCCGCTCCAGGCGGGGATGGTGTTCAGCATGGAGCCGGGGCTGTACCTCCCCGGCGAGATCGGGATCCGGATCGAGGACATCGTGGTCCTCGAGGATGCCGGCCCGCGGCTGCTGACCCAGGCGCCCCGCGAAGGCGTCGTGATCGGGGAGCGGCAAGCGGCATGATCTCGACCGGAGACATCCGCAAGGGGATCGTGATCGAGCTGGACGGTCAGCCGGTCCGCGTCCTGGAGTGGACGCACATCAAGATGGCGCGCGGCTCGGCCCAGGTCCGGCTGAAGATCCAGAACGTGCGGACCGGATCCATCACCGAGCGCACGTTCCAGGCCGGGACTCGCTGGCCCCGCGGTCGGGTCGAGCAGCGCAAGGTCCAGTACCTGTACTCCGACGGCGCCGCGTACAACTTCATGGATTCGGAGACCTACGACCAGTTCGCCATCAGCGCTGATCAGCTCGGGGACGACGCCAAGTTCCTGAAGGACGGCACGGAGGTCTACGTATCGTCCTACGAGGGGGAGATCCTGGGGGTGGACCTCCCGGTCACCGTCGACCTGCGCGTGGTCACGACCGAGCCCGGGTTCGCCGGTGACACGGCGACCGGCGCACGTAAGGCCGCGACCCTCGAGACGGGGCTCGTCGTCCAGGTGCCGCTCTTCGTGAACGAGGGCGACATGCTCCGGATCGACACCCGGACGGGCGAGTACCAGACCCGGCTCCAGTAGCGGGAGGGTCGGCCGGACCGATGACGACCGGGACCGATGCACCGCTGAGCCCGCGCGTGTGGCGGGTGTCCGACCTGAACCGCCGCGTCCGCGGCCTGCTCGACGCCGACGCCGCACTGGCCGACGTGTGGGTCGAGGGCGAGGTCAGCCAGCCCAGCTTCCCGCCATCAGGCCACTGCTTCTTCGTCTTGAAGGACGCGAACAGCCAGCTCCGGGCGGTGCTCTTCCGCGAGGACCTGGAGCGGGCCACGGTGCGGCCCCAGCACGGCGCCCAGCTGGTGTGCCACGGAAAGGTGCGCGCGTACGAGCCGCAGGGCGTGTACCAGCTGTACGTGGAATCGGTCACGCCCGTGGGTGCGGGGGACCTGCATGCGCAGTACGAGGCGCTCCGCGCCCGCCTCGCGACCGAGGGGCTGTTCGAGGAGGCGCGCAAGCGGCAGCTGCCGCGCTGGCCGCGGCGGATCGGGGTCGTCACCTCCCCGGTGGGCGCCGTGTGGGACGACATCTGCACCGTGCTCCGGCGTCGCTACCCGATGGTCGACCTCGTCCTGTCGCCGACCGCGGTCCAGGGAGCCGTGGCCGCGCCAGCCATCATCCGGGCGCTCAAACGCCTGTACGCCGTGCCCGGGCTTGACCTGGTGATCCTGGCTCGCGGTGGTGGCTCGATCGAGGACCTGTGGGGCTTCAACGACGAGCAGGTCGTGCGCACCGTGATCGCGTCCCCCGTCCCGGTCGTGGTCGGGGTCGGCCACGAGAGTGACGTGACCCTGGCGGACTTCGCCGCTGATCGCCGCGCGCCAACGCCATCCGCCGCGGCCGAAATCGCGGTTCCGGACGGGACGCAGCTCCCGGTCATCCTGAATCGCCTCGCGGAGCGCTCGGCGGCCGCCACGGCGGCGCGCCTCGAGTCGGGGAAACGCGCCGTGCGCGGGGAGGGGCGGGCGCTGGTCGGTCTCCGTCCCGACCTGGATGCCGCCCGACAGCGGGCCGCCGAGCTGGTCGACCGCGGGAATCGGGCGCTCGCCGCCGACGTGGAGCGGCGCCGCGTCGTGTCCGGGGGCCTCCGGGACGCGCTGCGTGCCCTGGGTCCTGTCGCGACCCTGGAACGCGGCTACGCCGTGGCCCGCGGTCCGGGTGGCATCATTCTCCGCGACCCCGCCGACGTGTCTGCGGGCGACGACCTCGAAATCGTGGTCGCCGGAGGCGCCGTGGATACGCGCGTCGAGCGGACCCGTCCGGGCGGAGTGGAGGATCTCCTGGCATGACCGAATCGACACCGAATGCGGCGCCCGCCGACGGCGCAGATCTCGCCGGGAAGCCGTTCGACGAACTGGTGACCGAGCTCCAGCGCATCGTCCAGACCCTCGAGGCCGGGCGGGTCGGGCTGGAGGAGAGCATCGCCCTGTACCGAGAAGGGCTGCGCCTGCATGCGGCCTGCGAAGAGCGGCTGCGCGTCGCCGAGCTGACGATCACCGAGCTGGGCCGCCGCGGCCTGGCCGGCGCCGAGCCGGGGGAGCCGCCAGTCTCCGCCACGCCCGAGCCCAGCGACTCGTGACTGCCCGCATCCGGGCGATGGCCGCCGCGGATGCCGAGGCGGTGGGCGACCTCGCCGCGGAATTGGGCTACCCGACCGATCCGGCCGTCATGGCCGAACGCATCGGTCAGGTTGGCTCCATCGGGGACCGCGTGGCGCTGCTGGTGGCCGTCGATGACGCCAATCGGCCCCTGGCCTGGACCCACGTGGAGCTGCGCGACACCCTGGTCGCCGAGCCCGCAGCCCAGCTGATGGCGCTGGTCGTGGGAGGCGGCGCCCGCAACATGGGCATCGGCCGCGACCTTCTGGTCGCCGCCGAAACATGGGCCGCCGGCCACGGCAGTCGGACGCTCCTGGTGGCCACCCGGGTCACCCGCAACGACGCCCATCGGTTCTACCGGCGCGAGGGCTACGCTCTGAACAAGACCTCCCACGTCTTCGAGAAGCCGCTCCGCGGGACGGACCGGCCCTGACCTCGCAAGGGGCCTCGCCCGGGCATCCGTCTATACTCGGCCCCGCCGTGGCGACCAAGCCCTCGACGCCCATTCTGGACCGCATTTCCGAGCCCGCCCAGCTTCGGTCGCTGACCGATGCCGAGCTCGACCAGCTGGCGGCCGAGCTGCGCGAGAAGATGATCCGCACGGTCCAGCAGACCGGCGGCCACCTCGCCTCCTCGCTGGGCACCGTGGAGCTCGCCCTGGCCTTTCATCGGACCATGGACTCGCCCCGCGACCGGATCGTGTGGGACACCGGGCACCAGGCCTACGCCCACAAGCTCCTCACCGGGCGGACCGCGGCCTTCGGCACCCTGCGCCAGGTCGGCGGCGTGGGCGGCTTCCCGCGGCGCTCTGAGAGTGACCACGACGCCTTTGATGGCGGCCACGCCGGCACGGGGGTGAGCATCGCGGTCGGCCTGGCCGCGGCCCGGGACCTGCTCCCCGTCGGCGACCCGGGCCGTGCCCAACGGATCGCCGTGTGCGTGGGTGACGCGGCCATGGCCAGCGGCCTGACCCTCGAGGCCCTGAACCACCTGGGGCACACCCGGAGCCGGGTGCTCATCGTCCTGAACGACAACGAGATGAGCATCAGCCCCTCGGTGGGCGGCCTGTCCACCCGCCTGAACAAGCTCCGCCTGTCGCGCGCCTACCAGGGAACGAAATCGTTCACGGCCAGCACCCTGCCTCGCGTGCCGCTGGTCGGCAAGCCGGCCTACGAAGCCCTGGTCTGGGCGAAGGAAGGCTTCAAGCGCTCCTGGGCCAAGGTCGGGTTCTTCGAGGACATGGGGATCACCTACATCGGCGTCCTGGATGGGCACGATCGCCCCGAGCTCGAGCGCGCGTTCGAGGCCGCCTTCCAGATCAACCGCCCGATCCTCATCCACGTGAAGACGGTCAAGGGCCGCGGATACGCACCCGCGGAGCAGGACAGCCAGGCATTCCACGGGGCCAGCCTGCCACCCATCGACCTGGGCCTGATCGACCCCACCGAGGAGCCGCTGCCCTCGCCCGACGCCCCCCGCCACAAGCCCAAGACCTATACCCACGTGTTTGCCGAGGAGCTGGTCCGCCTGGCCGAGACCGACGACCGCATCTGCGCCATCACCGCCGGCATGCCCACCGGGACCGGCCTGTCCACGTTCCAGTCGCGATTCCCGTCGCGCTTCTTCGACGTGGGCATCGCCGAGCAGCATGCGGTCACCATGGCCACCGGCATGGCCCTGGCCGGCAAGCGCCCGGTGGTGGCCATCTACTCGACGTTCAGCCAGCGGGCCTTCGACCAGCTGGTCCACGACGTATGCCAGAACAACGCCCCGGTCCTGCTCGCCATCGACCGCGCCGGCCTGGTGGGGGAGGACGGGACGAGCCACCAGGGGATGTTCACCCTCCCCGCCCAGCGTTCCCTGCCGAACCTGGTCATCGGTTCGCCCAAGGACGAGCAGGAGCTGCGCGACATGGTCGTGACCGCATTCGACCACGACGGACCGATCTCCATCCACTACCCGCGCGACGCGGGGCAGGACCTGCCGGATCGCGAAGGCCAGCGGCTCGAGATCGGGACCGGCGAGGTGCTGCGCGAGGGTTCGGACCTGCTCCTGGTCGGCTTCGGGCCGATCGTCCAGCGCCTGATCGGGGCAGCCGATGCGCTCCGCTCGAGTGGGCTTTCGGCGACGATCGTCAACGCGCGCTGGGCCAAGCCGCTCGACGGGGCGCTCCTGGCTCGGCATGCCGCGGGCAAGCGGTTGGTGGTCACCGCCGAGGAGAGCGCGGCGATGGGCGGGTTCGGCGACGGTGTCCTCGACGCGCTGAACCAGGCGGGCATCCGGGCGCCCCTGCTCAAGATCGCCCTGAGCGAGGGCTTCGTCGACCACGGGGCGGTGGACGACCTGCGCCGCGAGCAGCGCATCGACGTGCCGGGCATCACGGCTCGCATCCGGGAGGCCCTGGGCCTCGCCGCCGAGGTCGACGAGCACGCCACCCCCGCCTCCACCGCGGCCTGACCCGGCTGCCGGGCCAGACCGTGGCGGGCGTCCGCCGCGGGTCCGGGCCGACCAGCTGGTCGTCGATCGGGGCCTGGCCCGCTCGAGGTCCGAGGCACAGGCCCTGATCCTGGCTGGGGCGATCCATCTCGACGACGACCGGGAGCGGCGACTGACGGCCGGGATGCGCCTTGCTCCCGACGTGGCCCTCAGCCGCGCCGAAGGGCCATCGTGGGCGTCACGGGGCGGCGACAAGCTGGCGGGCGCGCTGGATGCATTCGGGCTCGATCCGGCCGGGCTGGTGTGCCTCGATGCGGGGGCGTCGACCGGCGGCTTCACCGATGTCCTCCTGTCGCGGGGGGCGCTACGCATCTACGCGGTGGACGTGGGGCATGGGCAATTGCTTCCGCGCCTAGCCGGCGACCCGCGGGTGGTGGTCATGGATCGAACGAACCTCCGAACGCTCACCGCGTTGCCCGAGCCCATTGATCTCGCGACCCTGGACCTGTCGTTCATCTCGCTGCGCCTCGTCCTGCCCGCGGTTCGCGGGCTTCTCGTGCCGTCCGGAGTCGTCGTTGCGCTCGTGAAGCCGCAGTTCGAGGCGGGCAAGGCCGACGTCCCCCGCGGCGGCGTCATCCGTGATCCGGCCGTGCACCGCCGCGTCCTGCTGGGCGTTGCCGCGGACGCCGCCGCGGCGGGCTTGCGGGCTCTGGAGCTTGTCGCTTCATCGGTGACCGGGCGCGATGGCAACCGTGAATTCCTCGCGCTGCTCGCCATCCGGGGCGGCGGCGAGGCGCCCGTCGGTGGGGATCCCGCGTGGGACACGAAGGTCGAATCGGTCCTGACCTGAGGTCGCCGACGCTACCCAATCGCGGTTTGCCGTATTACGATCGGTCCGTGGCGAGGTCGGCAGCGCGCGCGCCCAAGGTCGAGCAGCTGAGCGTTGGCTTCGACCTGGGTCCGCTCATCCCCATTCCAGAGCTCCCGTCGGACACGATGAAACAGATCGTGTCGATCCGGATGCCCGACGCCCTGATCGAGCGGGTCGAGGCGGTCGCGCACGCGCGTGGCGTCTCGCCGTCGTCGCTCATGCGCGCCCTCATCGCGGCCGGCCTGGACCGCTCCTACGCGGCCCTGACCGAGACCGAGGCTGCCAGCGACCTGGCCGCCGAGCTCGCTGCCCTGCGCGAGCGGATCGAGGACCTCGCCGCAACCCTGGCGGCCGACCGAGCGTCGTGACCGCGGCTCCGCTCACGCGCATCGGCTTCGCCGTCAGCCGATACAACCCAGAAGCCACCGCCGTCCTCGAGCGGGGTCGTGCCTGGTGCGCGGCGCATGGGGTGACCGCCTGGGACGCCATCGCCGACGACGATGACCGGCTGGCCGAGGCGCTTCCGGGAAGCGACCTCGTTGCGGTGCTGGGTGGAGACGGCACCTTCCTGCGCGTGGCACGAGCGATCGGTGATTCGAAGGTCCCGGCCCTGGGCATCAACCTGGGACGGGTCGGCTTCCTGGCCAAGGTCGAGCCGGCGGACCTCGAGAGCGCCCTGGACGGCATTGCGGCGGGTCGCTTCGGGCTCAGCGAGCGCATGCGGCTTGGAGCGACCATCGAGCGCGCCGATGGGAGCCGGGTCGAGGCTGCCTGCCTGAACGAGGTGGCGGTGGCCCGGGCCGCGCATGTCCGGCTCATCCAGGTCGAAGTCGAGGTCGGCGGCAGCCACTTGGCGACGTATCTGGCCGATGGCGTGGTGGTGGCGACTCCCACCGGTTCCACCGCGTACTCGTACTCCGCGGGCGGCGCGCTGGTCGACCCCCGCCTCCGCAACCTGGTGATCACTCCCATCGCGGCCTACCTGTCGGCCATCCACAGCGTGGTGGCGGGAGAGGACCAGGTCATCAGCCTGACTCTGCGCGAGGCGTTTGGCGGCGCGGTCGTCTCCTTCGACGGCCAGCGTGACGTTCCCTTCGTCGTGGGCGAGCGGGTCGAGGTCCGCGCGCTGGAGCTGCCCCTCCGCCTGGTGGAGCCCGAGGGGAGCACGCCGTTCTATGACCTGCTGCGGACCAAGGCTTCGCTCCTGCCGGACTAGCGCGTGCCCGACCGTGCCGCCATTGACCCGGCCCTGGCCGCCGCCATCGATGACTTCCTGCTCGAGCTCCGCGTGGAGCGCGGCCTCTCGCCCCTGACCATCGAGGCGTACCGGCGCGACCTCCGCCAGTTTGGCGAGGGCGCGGGCACGGCCTGGCGCGACGACCCGGCCACCGTGACCGCCTTCGTGACCCGCCTTCGGCGGCAGGGTCGACGGGCGACCACCCAGGCTCGCAAGGTGGCGGCCATCCGCAGCTTCTACGGCTTCGCGCGGCGCGAGGGGATCATCGAGCGCAACCTGGCCGATCTCATCGACCCGCCCCGCCCGGGCCGCTCCCTGCCCGAGGTCCTGGCCCCCGACGAGGTGGAGCGCATCCTGGCCGCGCCCGGTGATGACCCGCTCGGCGTGCGGGACCGCGCCATCCTGGAGCTCCTGTATGCGTGCGGCCTCCGGGTCAGCGAGCTGACCGGCCTGGACCTCGATCGTCTCAACCTCGACGGTCTGGAGCTGCGGGTCATCGGGAAGGGGAACAAGGAGCGGCGCATCCCTATGGGTGAGCCGGCACGGGACCGTGTCCATCGCTATCTCGGTGGTCCACGCGCGACCTGGACCGCTGGTCACCCAGTGCCGGCCGTGTTCCTGTCGCAGCGGGGGACCAGGCTCGGGCGAGAGGCGGTGTGGCGGCTGGTGCGGCGCTGGAGCCAGGCGGCAGGCCTCGGTGTGGAGGTCACGCCTCACACCTTTCGACACTCGTTTGCGACCCACCTGCTGGAGGGCGGGGCCGATCTGCGGGTGGTCCAGGTCCTCTTGGGCCATGCTAGCATCAGCACCACCCAGCTCTACACCCACCTGACCGGCGAGCGCCTGCGCGAGGTCTACACCCGGGCGCATCCGCGAGCCTGAGGAGAGCCCGATCCGATGAGTTACGCCCGCAAGCAGCTGGCCCGGGGCGAAGAGGTCGTATACGACGGTGGCCAGCACTGGTTCGCCGTCGTCATTCGCGTGTGGTGGGCCATCGTGCTCGCCGTGTTGAGCCTCGCCGTCCTTCTGTGGGCGCTGTCCTGGGACGACTCGCTGGCGAGGAACATCGTCCTGATCCTCGCCCTCGTCGGGTGGGTGGTCGCGTTCGTGAAGATGGGGACCGCGGTCTGGGCCTGGCGCAACACCGAGTTCCTGGTCACCACCCGCCGCTTGGTGCGGGCGGAGGGCATCCTCAACAAGGTGGTCATGGACGCCAACCTGGAGAAGGTCAACGACGCCCATCTGACCCAGGGCCTGCTCGGCCGGATCTTGGGCTATGGGGACCTGGACGTCATGACCGCCGCCGACGAAATGGGCGGGGTCGAGGACTTTCCCATGCTGGCCGACCCGATCGACTTCAAGGTGGCCATGCTCAACCAGAAGGAGGTCATGGATCGGCCGGACCTCGCGCCGCCGCCGTACCAGCGCCAGGAGGAGCCAACCATGCGACCCGCGGAGCCGATGCCGCCGCGGGCGGGCAGCGACCAGGTCACGGTCGTGGATGAGCCCGCCGCTACGTCGCCTGCCGCGTCCGAGGCGCCGACCGCTGCCGCTCCCGCCGCACCTGACGGCGCGCCTCCCGGCTCGCCTGCCGACGATGCCGCGGCCACCCTCGAACGACTGGCCTCGCTCCGCGACCGCGGGCTGATCACGCCCGAGGAGTACGACGCCAAGAAGCGCGAGCTCCTGGGGCGCATCTAGCGTGGCCGGCGCCACGGCCGTCCCGCCCATCGGCCCTCGCATTGACGCCGCTGCCGCGTACATCGGGGAGCGGCTGCGCGTCGAGCCAACCCTCGCAACGCCCGGGCTGGGACTCGTCCTGGGATCGGGCCTGGGCGCGGTGGTGGACCTGCTCGATCCGGATCCCCAGATTCACATCCCGTACCGCGACATCCCCGAGGTCCCCTCATCGAGCGTGGTCGGCCACGCCGGGGAGTTGGTGGCTGGGTTCGTTGGGGGTCGCCCGGTGCTCGTGCTTGCCGGGCGGGTGCACCCGTACGAGGGCTTCAGCCAGCGGGACGTGACCATCCTCATCCGGGCTGCGTTTCGGCTGGGCCTCCACACGGTGATCCTGAGCAACGCCGCGGGCGGCATGAATCCGGCGTTCGAGCCGGGCGAGCTCATGCTATGGACTGATCACATCAACCTGTCGGGGGACAACCCGCTGTTCGGGCCCAACGTGGACGAGCTCGGCCCGCGCTTCCCGGCCCTGACCGATGCCTACGATCCCGAGCTGGCTGACCGCGCGCGGGCCGCGGCGCGCGAAACGGGCGTCACCCTGCACGAAGGCGTGTACGTGATGCTGTCCGGCCCGACGTTCGAGACGCGGGCCGAGCTGCGCATGCTCCGCCAGCTGGGCGGCGATGCGGTGGGGATGTCCACCGTGTACGAGGTGCTCGTGGCCCGCCATGCCGGGGTCCGCGTCCTCGCCATCTCGCTCATCACGAACAAGGCGACGCCCGACGTAAAGGTCGCGGCGACCCACGAGGAGGTGCTCGAGATGGGACCGGTGGGGGCCGGCCGTCTCGCCAGCCTGCTCGGCGTGCTGCTACCGGAGATCGCCTAGGTGCTGTTCCTCTCCAACCTGAGCCTGCCGGTGCTGGCAGGCCTCCTCGGGGGACTCCTGGTCGGAATCACGTTCCACGAATTCAGCCACGCGTTCGTGGCCGACCAGCTGGGGGATCACCGGGTGCGGGCGTTGGGCCGCGTGTCGCTCAACCCGCTCCGTCATCTCGACCCGCTGGGGACGGCGCTCATGGTTCTGGTCGGCATCGGCTGGGGTAAACCGGTCCCGGTGGCGATCGAGTCGTTGCGATCGGGCCGCACCGGGATGGCCATGGTGGGAGCGGCGGGCCCGGTTGCCAATGTGCTGGTTGCCCTCGCCTTGGCGGCCGTCTTCCGCCTCGTCGACCTGATCCTTGGCGGCGGCGGCGCACCCTCCCCTGCGCTCCAGTTCCTGTACTCCGCCGTGTCGATCAACCTGCTGCTGGCGATCCTCAACATCATCCCCATCCCGCCCCTCGATGGGTTCGCCGTGCTCGGCGCCGTGGTACCGCCTCGCTGGGAGTACACGATCAGTCGCTACCAGGGGTACGGGGTGCTGGTTCTCCTCGTGCTCCTGGTCATCCCCAACAGCCCGGTCCGGCTGCTGCTCGACCTCGCCTACCCCTGGGCGGCGCTGTTGTGCGGCCTCTGACCCGCGACCGCGTCGCCTAGACCGATGCGCCCCGGATACCGGATCCGCCAGTTCCGCGATTACCTGCGAGCCCAGGTCAGCGACGCTGACCGACATGCCGCCCACGCCCGCCTGCCCGCCGGCGCCGCGGCCTTGTTCGATGCCATGCCGGTGGCCGATCAGCGCCACGCCCTGGACGTGACCGCGCGCCTGGAGGCCGGGGGGCTGCGCGACCCGGATCTGCTGGCCGCGGCGTTGCTCCACGACGCGGGCAAGGGCCCGCGGCTCCGGCTGTGGCACCGCGTGGCCGTCGTCCTGGTCGAGTTCGCGGTGCCCGGCCGGGTCGAGGCGCTGGCCTCGTCGAATCCGCGCTCGTGGCGCTATCCGTTCTACCGCCAGGTCCACCACGCCGAGCTGTCGGCCCAGGCCGCGCTCGCTGCGGGCTGCGACCCGCGCGTGGCGGCCTTCATCACCAACGCCCCGGCCGGCACCGATGCGCAGCTCGCGGCTGCATTGCAGGCCGCCGACGCGGCATCCTGATCGCGCATGCCGCCCACCGTTGCCGTCCCGATCCAGCCCGACCCGGCCGATGCGCTTGCCGTGGGACCGCCGCCCGAGTTCCAGGTCGAGCTTCCGGTGTTCGAAGGGCCCCTGCCGCTGCTCCTGCACCTGATCGAGTCGGCCGAGCTCGACATCCGCACCGTCCCCCTGGCATCGGTCGCCGATGGGTACGTGACCTACCTGGCCACGCATCCGGTCGACAGCGCCCACCTCGCCCAGTTCGTGGCCATCGCCGCGCAGCTCATCCTGATCAAGTCCCGCAGCCTGCTCCCCGCCGAGCCGGGCCCGGAGCTGCCGTCTGGCGCCGAGGACATCGACGAGGAGGAGCTCCGCCGCCGCCTGCTCGTGTACCGCGCCATCCGCGATGCGGCCCGCGACATCGCCGCGCGTGACGATGTCGCACCCATGTGGCACCGCGAACCGCGCCTGTCCGACCTGCCCGAGGCACCAATCGCCGCCCTCGACCCGGGTCTCCTGGCCGCCGCACTCGCGGGGCTGGCCATGGTCGCGGAGCCGGAGGCGCCACCGCCCGAGATCGTCCCCCGCGAGATCACGGTGGGGCAGCAGATCCGCGTCCTGCGCGACGCCCTGGGCGAAACCGGGCGCGTCATCCTCCAGTCCGTGCTGGCCGTCAGCGTTTCCCGCACCGAACGGGTGGTGACCCTGTTGGCCGCGCTGGAGCTGGTCCGCCGCCGGGAGCTGCGCGCGGAGCAGAAGACGCTCTTTGGACCGATCGTGCTCGAGGTTGGCGCCGCGCCCGCGCGCCCGGACCGATGATGATGCACCGATGACGACCGACGGCCTGGTCCCCGCCCTGGAGGCGATCCTGTTCGTGGCCGATCGACCGTTGGCCACGGGGGAGCTGGCGGAGCTGGCCGAGATCACCCCGGCGGCCGCGGAGGATGCCCTCGCGGACCTGGCGCTGTCACTCGAGGGGCGTGGGATTCGACTTCAGCAGCTCGAGGGCAGCTGGCAGCTGACCACCGCCCCCGAAGTGGCTGATCGCGTCCGCCGGTACGCCGAACGGGCGGAGGGCCGGCTGAGCCCGGCCGCGGTGGAGGCCCTGGCCGTGGTCGCGTACCAGCAGCCGGTCACCCGCGGGGACGTCGAGCGCGTGCGCGGCGTCGACTCCGATTCGGTCATTCGGTCGCTGCTCCATCGTCGGCTCATCGCCGAGGTTGGTCGGCGCGACACGCCTGGCCGGCCCATCCTGTACTCGACCACGTTCACGTTCCTCGAGCGATTTGGCCTGGACGGTCTCCAGGCGCTCCCGCCGCTGACCACGGAGGCCGCCCTCGAAACCGAGCCTGCCCTGCATGACGGCTGAGCGCCTGCAGACCGTGCTCGCCCGGGCGGGCCTGGCCTCACGGCGCGCAGCCGATCGATGGATCGCCGAGGGGCGGGTGACGGTCAACGGAATGGTGGCCACGCCCGGGACCCGAGTCGACCCGGGGCGCGACGCCGTCACCGTGGACGGGCGCCCGGTCGCGCTCGGCGCGGAGACATCGGTCCACCTCGCCATCCACAAGCCGCGAGGCATTCTTTCGGCTGCCCACGCGTCGCGCGGTCGCGCTGCGATCGTTGACCTCGTCCAGCCGCCACCGCCCGGCCGGCTGTGGCCGGCCGGGCGCCTGGACGTCGAGTCGGAGGGGCTCATGCTGCTCACCAACGACGGCGCGTGGGCCCAGCGCGTTCTCCACCCCCGCTACGCGGTGCCACGCTCGTATGCCGTGCAGCTCGACCGCATGCCCTCTACCGGCGACCTGGCCCACCTCCGGGCCGGGGTGGAGCTGGATGACGGCCCGGCCCGCCTCCTGTCCGCGCGCGCCGGGCGCCGACCACCGGAGGTGGATGCCTGGGATGGTCCGCCGGGACCGTGGCTGGACATTCGGGTGGGGGAGGGTCGCAAGCACGAGGTCCGGCGCATCTTCATGGCGGCCGGCTTCCGGGTCCAGCGGCTCGTGCGCACGGCCATGGGCTCGGTGACGCTCGCCGGCCTCGCGCCATCGGCCTGGCGCCCGCTGAGCGCGGAGGAAGCCTCCGGTCTGGGCGGAGCGCCGGAGCCGGCGCCGCGTGCCCGAGCGGCCCCCCGAGACACGCTCCAGGTGGCGATCGACGGGACCTCCGGATCGGGCAAGAGCACCGTGGGTCGGGCGCTGGCGGATCGGATCGGCGCCCGGTTCGTGGACACCGGGCTCCTGTACCGCACCGTGGCCCTGGCCACCATTGAATCGGGCACGGATCCGGAAGACGCCATCCGCGTCGCCCGGGTCGCGAGCCAGGCCGCGATCACGGTCGAGGACGAACGGGTCCGGCTGAACGGGCGAGATGTCACCGACCGCCTGCGTTCGCCGCGGATCGAGCGGGTCGTGCCCGCCGTGAGCCGCCATCCGGCGGTTCGCCGGGCCATGCTCGCGGTCCAGCGCGCGTCGGCGCGCGGCCGCGACACGGTCATGGTGGGGCGGGACATCGGCACCGTCGTCCTGCCCGATGCGCACCTCAAGGTGTTCCTCACCGCGTCGGTGGAGACCCGCGCTCGGCGACGAGCGGACCAGATGGGCAGCCCTGATCGAGTCGACCTCTATCGGCGCGAAATCGAGGCTCGCGACCACACCGATTCCACCCGCCCGGTCGCGCCGCTCCGTCGGGCGCCCGGCGCCCTCGTCCTGGACACCGGGGAGCTGGACGTCGACGGATGCGTGGACGCGATCCTCAGCGCATTGAACGCGCGGCCGACGCCATGAACCGCGGCCGACGCCGGTGGGCCTATCGCCCGGGAGGCTGGGTGGTGGGCCTTGTCCTCAATCTGCTCGGTGGCGTTCGCAGCGTGAACCTCGAGCACCTCCCGCGCAGCGGTCCGGCCATCCTCATCGCGAACCACTACACGCTCGCCGACCCGCTGGTGGCGGGGTATGCCAGCGCCTGGCGCATCGGTCGATTCGTGGCCATGGTTGCCAAGTCACAGATCCGCGGCTGGCCCCTGCTCGGCTGGCTCGGGCTCCAGGCCGGGGTGGTCTACGTCCGGCGCGGAGAGGTCAATCGCGATGCCCAGCGTGCGTCCCTCGACGTCCTGGAGCGAGGCGAATGCATCCTGATCTTCCCCGAGGGCACCCGGAGCATGACCGGGGGACTGATCACGGCCCGCAACGGGGCGGCGCTCCTCGCCATCCGGACCGGGGCCCCGGTCGTGCCCATGGCCATCTCCGGCACCGAGGGCATGCTCAGCCTGCGCGCGATCTTCGGTCCGCGGCCACGGGCCACGGTGGTCATCGGTCAGCCGTTCTCGTTGCCGTATCGGCCGGACGGCCCCATCGATCGCGCCGAACTGAACGATGCCTCCACCCGGATGATGCGGGAGGTGGCCGCCCTCCTTCCACCGGCCCAGCGGGGCGTCTACGGCTGACGCTCCTAGAATGGGTCCGATGAGCACCCCTGCCCGTACCCGGCCCGAGGTCCGCATCGCCGAGCGCGCCGGCTTCTGCTACGGCGTGCGCCTGGCGATCGACAAGGCCCGGCAGGCATCCGACGCGGGGGAAGAGGTCACGACCCTGGGTCAGCTGGTCCACAACCCGGGGATCAAGGCCGACCTCGAGGCCCGCGGGATCGAGACCGCGGAGCTGGCCGACCAGGTCGAGGGCGGGACCCTGGTCGTGCGCGCCCATGGCGTGCCCCGCGAGGAGATGGAAACGCTTCGGTCCAAGGACGATCTGCAGATCATCGATGCCACCTGCACCTGGGTGGTGCAGAGCCAGAAGGCGGCCCGCGAGCTGGACGAGGCGGGTTACACGGTCTGCATCATCGGTCACGAGAATCACCCCGAGGTCCGCGGCGTGCGCTCGTATGCCGGGGAGAAGCACGTCGTGGTGGACGACATGGACCGATCCACCTGGGACCGCGTCCCGCGCACGAAGAAGATCGGGGTCCTGAGCCAGTCGACCATCCTGCCGTCCAAGCTCGAGGAGTTCGCCGCCTTCTGCCTGCGGCGCTGCCACGATCTGCGAGTCGTGAACACGGTGTGCCCGGTGACCCTCACCCGCCAGGACGACTCGGTGAAGCTGGCGGCCGAGGTGGACGCCATGATCGTGGTCGGCGGGAAGAACAGCAGCAACACCCGCGAGCTGGCCGTGAAGTGCGCCCAGGTGCTGCCCGACACGATTCACGTCGCCGATGCCGATGAGCTGGCGACCGATTTCGCGGGATGGCTGGCCGGGAAGGCCCGGATCGGGATCACGGGCGGCACGTCCACACCGGAGGGTGACCTGGAGGAAGTCCGCGACCGGATCTACGCACTGACCGCCGCGTAGACTCTGGACGTGGCCAGCTGCCCGTCCTGCGCTCGCGACGTCGCGGCCCGATTCGCGTTCTGCCCCCATTGCGGCGCCCCGATCGAGGCGGCCGCGCCCGCTGGCGAGGAGCGCAAGCTCGTCACCCTCCTGTTCGCCGACATCACCGGATCGACCGGCCTGGCCGAGTCGCTGGACGCGGAGGTCGTGCGCGACCTCATGGGCGAGTACTTCGCCATCGCGCGCGAGGAGATCGAGGCCCGCGGCGGGACGGTTGAGAAGTTCATTGGGGACGCGGTCATGGCCGTCTTCGGTGTCCCGATCGCCCACGAGGACGACCCGGCGCGCGCCATGCAGTCCGCCCTCGCCATCCGAACCCGCCTCGTGGGGCTGAACGCGTCACGTGCCGGCGGGGCTCCGGCGCTCCAGGTACGGATTGGCGTGAACACGGGCGAGGTCGTGGCGACAAGCAACCCTCGACCTGGCGAGGGCATGGTGACCGGGGATGCGGTCAATGTCGCGGCGCGCATTCAGCAGATGGCCGAGCCGGGCCAGATCCTGGTCGGAGAGCGGACCGCCGCCTCGGGCCAGGCTTTCAGCTTCCGCGATTTGGGCGCGCAGCCGGTTCGTGGGAAGTCAACCCAGGTCGTGGTTCGGGAGCTGATCGAGGAGCGCGTTGGCGCGAGCCCGCGCGGAGTGCATGGCCTTCGGTCGCCCCTCATCGGGCGCGACCGAGAGATGGACCTCCTGATCTCGCTTTACGAGCGGACCGCTTCCGAAGGGCGACCACATCTCGCGACCCTGTACGGCGATCCGGGGGTAGGAAAGAGCCGACTGACGGTCGAGTTCCTCGGCCGACTGGCCGACGGGCCCGAGCCACCCCTGGTGGTCCGTGGACGATGCCTGTCATACGGGTCAGGGGTCACATTCTGGCCACTGGCCGAGGTCCTCAAGTCGCAGGCCGGCTACCTCGACAGCGACCCACCCGCGGAGGTCGCGCGCAAGTTGTTGGAGTTCGGGACCGTGGTTATCACCGCCAAGGTGGCCGAGGACCCGGCCCGGACGACAGCCCTGCTGGGCTACACGGTGGGAATTCCGGTGCCTGGCTACGAATTCGGGCGCCTTGAGCCTGATCAACTCCGCGCCGAGGTTCACGGCGCCTGGAGGTCCCTCTTCTCGGGACTCGCCGCGCGAGGCCCGATCGTGGTGGTCGTCGAGGACATCCACTGGGCAGACGATGCGCTGCTCGACCTCCTCGAGGAGCTCAGCGACCGGGTCCAGGGGAGCGTCCTCTTCCTGTGTCCCTCGCGGCCCGAGCTTACGGACCGAAGGGCCGGGTGGGGAGGCGGTCGAAGAAGCTTCTCTGGCGTTGCGCTCGATCCGCTGCCCGAGGCGTCCACCAGCGAGCTGGTGGACCACCTGCTGACGGTTGCCGATCTTCCGGATGCCCTGCGCTCGCGCATCGTGGCCCGGGCCGAGGGGAACCCCTTCTTCGTCGAGGAAATTCTCCGCCAGCTCATCGACGAGGGGCGGATCGTGCGGGATGGGGACGCCTGGCGGGCTGGCCCGGGCATCGGCGAAGTGGAGATCCCCGACACGGTCCAGGCCGTGTTGGCGGCACGAATCGACCTCCTCCAGGCCGAGGAGAAACGAACGCTGCAGGCCGCGGCGGTCGTGGGTCGGATCTTCTGGCCGGCACCGGTGGCGCGCTACCTGAACGGATCGGCCACGAAGCTCGACGGCCTGTTGCGCGGCCTGGAGGGACGGGACCTCATCCTCTCCCGGCTGTCGTCGACCATGGCCGGCCAATCGGAATACATCTTCAAGCACGCGCTCGTCCGCGACGTCGCCTACGAGAGCATCCCGCGCAGGGAACGCGCGGCGGCCCATCTGCAGGTCGCCGACTGGATCGAGGAGGCGGTCGGCGAGCGCCGGGTCGAGATGGTCGAGCTGCTTGCCCACCACTACACCGAGGCCCAGCGGGCGGTGGGCTGGGCGAAGCTGAATGCCGAGCAGACGGAGATCATCCGCGCCCGCTCGGTCGAGCTCCTGTACGAGGCCGGCCGCGAGGCCGCGCGACACCTGGCACCCGACCGCGCCCGCGAGCGCGCCGAGGCCGGACTCGAGCTGTCTCGCGGTCCCCTGGAGCGCGCCGAAGGCCTGGAACTCCTGGTCGGGCTCGATCTGTGGGCCGACAACGGGGACGCCGCGTGGCGCTACGGCTGCGAGGCCGTTGACCTCCGCATGGAAGCCAATCCGCAGACTGATGCTGGGCGGCTTGCGGTGGTGCGCACGATCGGCACGCTGCTGTCCATTCCCACGCGCTGGCCGGGGCTCATGCGCGACCTTCCGACGCGCGAGGAGGCAGCGCGCTACCTGGATCTCGGCTTCGAGCTCGTGCCGGATGGGGACAGCGAGGAACGTCTGCGGCTGCTGCTTGCCCGGGGCGCGTGGAGCTGGGGATTCCGCGAATCGGGAACGGACCTGGAGCGGATCCACGAGGACCGGGCCGCGGCCGACGAGGCGGTGGAGATGGCGCGTCGCCTGGGCCGGGTCGAGCTCCTCTCGGCGGCCCTCGACACGCTGGGCGCAACAGGGATGTTGATGCGCGGGTACCGCGGCATGCTCGACGGGTACGGGGAACGGAAGCTCCTCGTCCCCGCGCTCGAAGATCAGCACGAGATCATGGACATCTACTCGACCGGCGCCTGGTGCCATGCGCACATCGGGCACTTTCGAACGGCGGCCGACCTGGGCCTGCGTTCCTCGGAGCTCGCGGCCAGGATCGGCATCAACATTCCGGCCCCGACCGCATTCGTGGCTCTCGCCCAGTTCCGATTGGGAGAGTGGGACGACTTCTGGGAGACGTTCGCGGCGGGCGAAGCGGTCATCGACCCAGACCGACCGCTTCGGTACCACGCGTTCCGGCTGTACGGCATGGCGGCCTACTTGCGCGAGGTGTACGGAGAACCCGCCGAGGCAGATCGCCTCATCGAACGCGTTGATCAGTCGTTGACCGCGTCGGGCCAGGTCGGGGTGTCCGGTGCGAGGCTGTGGATCGTGATGACGCTCGGGCGGCGAGGTGCGTTCGACGACGCTCGCCGTCGGTTGGCCCAGCGCGACCCGGTTCGTGCCCAGCAGAACCGCGATCTCGACTTGGAGGCCTGGGCCGATCTCATCGCCGCCCAGGGAACGTGGGACGAGGCGCAGGCCATCGTGGACGAGGCGCGTGCCTGGGCATCCGAAACGGGGCTCCTGTTCCTGCCCTCGGTCGCCGATCGCCTGGCGGGCCTGGCGGCGTTGGCGGGAGGCGACACGGACGAGGCGATTCGGCTCCTGGAGGGGGCTCGCGCGGCCTTTGCCGGGCTGGAGGCGCCGTGGGACAGGGCGAGGGCCGAGCTGCCCCTGGCACGGGCCCTCCGGTCATCCGGGCGCGAAGACGATGCCACCAGCGTGGCGAAAGCGGCGCTGGAAACCTTCCGTGGGCTTGGACCCACGCGAGAAATCCAGATGGCCGAGGCCTTCGTCGACCCGTCGTCTGCAGGCTCGGCCTAGCCGCTCGCGAGGAGTTCCCCCAGGGCTCGCTCGAGCCGGTCGTAGCCCAGGTGCTGGCGACCGATCGCGAAGTTGTGGCTTGCGTCGGCCGCTCTCCCGGCCGGATCGGCGAGGAGGGATTGAACGGCGCGGACGGTATCCCTGGTGACCGCGCCCTCGATCTCCACGAAGCGGAATCCCAACGGTCGGATGTCCGCGTCATAGACCGGATATCGGTTCACGAGGACCGGCTTGCCGTAGAAGACTGCCTCCAGGAGCGCGTTGCCGAACCCCTCGTACAGGCTGGGGTAGCTGATCAGGTCGGCGGCGAGGTACGCGTCATGGAGGGAATGGGCCGGACCAAGCGGCCGGCCCTCGAGATCGGGCACGAAGCGGTCGGCGGCATAGCGGAGCTGGACGTGCGCCCGCTCCGCCTGGCGCTCGAGGCCGACCAGGTAGTCCAGGCCCTCGTCGCCGGCAGGGCTCGTGATCAGCAGGACCGCGTCCCGGTCGCCCAGCTTGCCGAGGAGCTCGATCGCCAGCTCGATGCCCTTGCGTGGCACGACCCGCGTGGGCTGCACGACCAGGGCGCCGCGGTCGTTCATCCCCAGCTCGGCGCGCAGCTGGCGCCGGACGTCGGCGCGCGGCTTGGGTCGCGGCGCCGCGAAGTCGAACACGTTGGGGATCACCGCGGACGCCAAGCCCCGGCGCGCCTGGAGACCGGCCGCGGCCAGGGAGTTGATGCTGGCATGGCGCACGTTCGGAAGCGCCGGGGGGAACGCGCGCTCGAGCACGTCCGGGACGACGCAGGTCGCGAACCGGTCACGCTCCCACCAGAAGTCGTGGTGATGGCCGATGGTCGGCAGCCCGGTCTGCTCGGCCAGGTCGTGGAGCGCCACGCCAAGGGGGAGCTGCATGGGAATGGCCCACGCGTTCTCCACGATCAGCTGGTCGACTCGTTCGGTTTCGACCCAGGCCGCCAGCACGGGGAGCAGCTGGTCGGCGAGGCGGTGAATCTCGTGCCGGACCGCATCGGCGTCGCTTTCGGGATCGAACGCGGCCGCGGTCACGCGCACCGCCGCCGGATACTGGAAGTGCATGGCCGGGATCAGTCGGGCGTTGTAGCGCAGGGCGTCCACCTCGCCCGCGCACAGGCGGACCGTATGGCCCATGCGCTCGAGGGCCATCTCCCATTTGGCGGTCTCGAAGGTCACGCCGTCGACACCGGCCAGCCGCGTCGCGATGATCCCGATCCGCACCAGGACCCGATCCTAGCCCACAACCGGCTCGCGAACGGCGGCGCGTACACTCACCCGACCGTGTCGCCCGCTGCCTCGCTCCCCGTCGTTGCCATCGTCGGCCGCCCGAACGTGGGCAAGTCCACGCTGTTCAACCGGATGGTGGGGGAGCGAACCGCGATCGTGGAGGGCACGGCCGGCACGACCCGCGACCGGGTGTACGGCGAGGCGGACTGGAACGGCCGCCACTTCCTCATGGTTGACACCGGCGGTCTGGAGCTGGAGCCCGGCTCGAGCATCGAGGCCAGCGTCCAGGTCCAGGCCCGGATCGCGATGGAAGAGGCCGACGTCGTCCTGTTCGTGGTGGACGCCGCGGCCGGCCTCGCGCCGCTCGACCACGAGGTCGCAGACCGTCTGCGCCGCACCCAGCGCCCCACCATCCTGGTCATCAACAAGGCCGACAACCCGCGCCGCGAGCTGGAGGGCGCCGAGTTCTACGCCCTGGGCTTCGACCCGGCCATCACGATCAGCGCCCAGCACGGGCGCAGCACGGGTGACCTGGCCGATCTGATCGTCGAGCGCCTGCCGGACGTGGCGCCCGGCGAGACGGAAGGGTCGACCGATGAGGTCGACGACGAGCTCCCGACCGATGCCGAGGAGGCCGAGCTGGCCGAAACCGAGATCGGTCCACCCCGGGTCGCGATCGTGGGCCGGCCGAACACCGGTAAGTCGACCCTCGTCAACAAGGTCCTGGGCCACGACCGGATGATCGTCAGCAACGTGCCGGGCACCACTCGTGACGCGGTCGATGCGGAGGTGACCGTCGACGGCGAGCCCATGATCCTGGTGGACACCGCGGGCATTCGGCGCCGGGGCTCGATCCAGCAGGGCACCGAGCGCTACAGCGTGCTGCGCAGCCTCAAGGCCATTGATCGGGCCGACGTGGCGATCGTGCTGACCGATGCCGAGGAGGGCTTCACCGCCCAGGACGCCCACGTAGTGGGCTACGTCCTGGAGGCCGGCAAGGGGCTGGTCCTGGTCATCAACAAGTGGGATGTCATCGAGAAGGATGACAAGACCGCCGATGAATGGCTCCACAAGCTGCGGCGGGACGCGCCGTACCTGGAATGGGCGGACATCGTCTTCGCCTCGGCGCTCACCGGGCAGCGCGTGGAGCGGATCCTGCGTGAAGCGCGACGGGTCGCGGAGGAGCGCTACCGGCGGGTGCCGACCGCGGACGTGAACCGGGAGATCACCGATGCGGTCATGGCCCACCCGCCGCCCACACAACGAGGGCGGCGCGCGAAGGTGCTGTATGCCACCCAGGTCACGGTCGCCCCGCCCACGTTCGTGGTCTTCGTCAACGACCCGGAGCTGATCCACTTCTCGTACCGGCGCTACCTCGAGAACCGGCTGCGCCATGCGTTTGGCTTTGCCGGGACACCCATCCGCCTGCGGTTCCGGGCTCGAACGTCCGAGGCGAAGCGCGGACCCCGCAGAAGCCGCGCGGGCAGTCGCTAGGCCGGCGGTATCCTCACAGCCCATGACAGAGCGGATTGCGGTCATTGGCGCCGGCGCGTGGGGGACGACCTTGGCCTGCATGCTGGCTGCTGCGGGGCGTCCCGTCACCCTGTGGGCCCATCGACCCGAGGCCGCCGACGAGATGCGCCGCGACCGGGAGAACAGCCACTACCTGGCCGAGCGTCCGTTCCCCCCCGGCCTCGTGGTCACCGGCGACGCAGCCGAGCTGGTCGTGGCCCATCGCCTGTACGTGCTGGCCGTCCCGTCTGCCCACGTCCGGGCCACCCTCCACCGACTCAGCGGCCACCTGGCCCTCCACGTCCCATTTCTATCGGTGGTCAAGGGGATCGAGGCCGGCACTCAGGCCAGGATGAGCGAGGTCATCACCGAGGAAATGCCCGGACGCGGCGTGGCGGTTCTCTCCGGTCCGAACCTGGCTGATGAAGTCGCGGCTGGTCGCCCGGCGGGATCGGTGGCGGCCTCGACCGACGCGGCGCTCGCGGCGGAGGTGGCGGGCCTGTTCGGCTCGGATCGGTTCCGGGTCTACACCAACCCTGACGTCATTGGCGTGGAGCTCGGCGGGGCCCTGAAGAACGTCGTGGCCCTGGCCGCGGGCATGGCCGATGGCCTGCGGCTGGGTGACAGTGGCAAGGCGGCGATCATGACGCGTGGCCTGGCCGAGATGACCCGCCTCGGTGCGGCCGCCGGCGCCGATCCGCGGACGTTCGCCGGACTGGCCGGGGTGGGCGATCTCATCGCGACCTGCATGAGCCCCCTGTCACGGAACCGGCGGGCCGGCGAGCTGCTCGCCGGCGGCATGGCCTGGCCGGACGTCGCGGCCCAGTTGGGCGGTGTTGCCGAGGGCGAAGCGACCGTCACCGGCGCCCTGGCCCTTGCGGTACAGCACGGGGTCGAGCTGCCGATCGCCGAACAGGTGGATGCGGTCATTCACCACGGCCGCCCCCCGCTCGAGGCGCTCGGCGCGCTCATGGCTCGCGCCCAGAAGGACGAGCTGACCGGCCGTGGGACCGAGTCGGGATGAACAGGTCCCTATGATGGAACTCCCTGCCTGAGGAGTCGCATGCCGCGGTACGTCCCGGAAGATTCGCTCCAGAGCCCGCGCTTCACCGGCCCCTCCACGTTCGCCCGGCTGCCACTGGTCCGGACCCTCGACGACGTCGATCTGGCGGTCGTGGGCGTCCCATTCGATACCGGCGTGACGTATCGGGTCGGCGGTCGCTTCGGGCCCAACGCCGTCCGCGCGGCCAGCGTCATGCTCCGGCCGCACAACACGAACCTGGCCGTCTCGCCGTTCGAGATCCTGTCCTGCGTGGACTACGGGGACGTATCCATCGTTCCCGGCTACATCGAGCGGAGCTACGCGGCCATCGAGGCGACCGTGGCGCCCATCGTCGAGGCCGGCGTCGTGCCGTTGCTCATCGGTGGCGACCACGCCTGCACCCTGCCGCACCTGCGGGCCACGAAGTCCATCGGTCCGGTGGCGGTCATCGACTTCGACTCGCACACCGATGCGTGGGACAGCTACTTCGGGGAGAAGTACAACCACGGCACGTGGATGCGACGCGCCATCGAGGAGGGCCTCGTGGACGTGGCCCACTCGATCGAGGTCGGCCTGCGCGGCTCGATCTACGGCGCCAGCGACTGGACCGGACTGCGGGACGAGCTCGGGCTGGACTACCTGACCACCGAAGACGTCTTCGCGCTCGGCCCGCAGGTGGTCGCCGACCGCATCCGGGCGCGGGTGGGGGATCAGCCGGCATTCATCAGCTTCGACATCGACGTGGTGGACCCGGCCTACGCGCCGGGGACCGGCACGCCGGAGGCCGGCGGGCCATCGGCCCACGATCTGCTGGCCATCCTCCGCGGCCTGACCGGGATCACGTTCGTCGGATTCGACGTGGTTGAGGTCATTCCGGCCTTCGACCCGGCCGGCCAGACGGCGACCCTGGCCGCGAACCTGGCCTATGAGATGGTGTCACTCGTCGCCCTCCAGCGAAGCCAGGGTGGGAGCCGATGAACCCGCCCGACTTCCGCTGGCCGGATGGCGTGCGGGCGGCTGCCTGCTTCAGCTTCGACCTCGATGCCGAGAGCGTCATCCTGTTCGAGCATCCCGAGGCCGCCGGCTGGCTCGACGTCATGAGCCACCAGGCCTACGGCCCGCGGGCCGGTGGACCTCGAATCCTGCGCCTCCTCGAGCGGACGGGAGTTCGGGCTACCTTCTTTACTCCGGGATACACGGCCGAGCGCTGGCCAGACACGGTGCGCGCCATTCGTGATGCGGGCCACGAGATCGGGCACCACGGCTACCTCCACGAGGGCGCGCGGAGCCTGACCCCCGAGCAGCTCGAAACGTCGATCCTCCGCGGCCTGGACGCGCTCGACCGGGTCGCCGGTGTCCGACCGATCGGGTACCGATCACCGATGTGGGAGTCCACCTACGAGCTACCGGGCCTGCTCGTACGCCACGGCTTCCAGTACGACAGCGGGCTCATGGACGCGGACCACCCGTACCGGCTGGCGGCCGGCCCCGGACCGGATGCCCCAAGCCTTGTCGAGCTGCCGGCGCACTGGAGCCTCGACGACTGGGAGCCGTACAACTACCTGCCGGGGCTCACCGGCTCGGGGGTGATCGCGAACCCCACCGAGGTCATCGCGCGTTGGACCCTGGAGCTCGACGCCATGGTCGCCGAGGGTGGCCTGTTCATGCTGACCAGCCACCCCTTCATCTCCGGCCGCCCGTCCCGGGCGGCCGCGCTGGAAACGCTCATCCGCCATGCCCAGGGGATTGCCGGGCTGTGGATCGCGACCGCCGCGGAAATCGCGGAATGGACCGCCAGCCTGGATCTCCCCACAGTCGTCCACCGGCCACCCGAGGTCGACTCCTGACGAAATGAGCCCCGGCCGGCGGCCGGGGCTCATCGGTTTCTGCGCCGCGGTCATGCCGCGGCGGAGGTGCTCGACTCGGACGCCGCGCTGGTCTCGGTGGCGGTCGAACCCGTCCTCCCAATGATCCAGTACACGACGAAGCTGACGGCAAAGCCCACGACGAACGCGATGTCGGCGTAGTGCAGCTCGTCGGACCAGGCGTTGAAGATCGGAATCGTGTTCGCCAGCTCGTACCCGTATTCCGAAGTCTGGAACGGGATCGACGCGACGTACCCGATCAGCAGCGCCACGAGGCCCTGCCAGCCCGAGGCCAGTCCCGAGAATTTGGCGAGCCCCGAAACGTCCGCGTTGCGGCCACGCTTCCACCAGTCGGCCACGACCACGCCGGCCCAGGCCGCCACCCAGTACAGGACGAAGAGCAGGTAGCTCTCGAACTTGGTCGTGAAGTCACCCGAGTTCAGGTACAGGGTGAAGAAGAAGGCGAGCACGGCAACCACCGCCGCGGACGCCACACGTGGCACGCGCACGCCGGCGGCGAGCAGCGAGAGTGACCCGGTGTAGTCGTTCATCGCGTTGACCGCCACCGTGCCGATCCCGATGGCGATCATGGCCAATGGGGCCAGGAACGATCCCGACAGCAGGTCGTTGATCGTCTCCACCGCGCCGCCTCGCGATGCCTGGTCGGCAACGAGCAGGCCCAGGGCCTCGATCCACCCGGCGGACAGCGCGAGCCCCAGGACCGTCCACCAGAAGATGCGGGATCCTGACGATTCGGCCGGCAGATACCGGGTGTAGTCCGACGCGTACAGGGCCCACGCCAGGACGAAGCTCGCCGTGATCGACGTCCAGAGGATGAAGGCTCCCAGCTGGTCCAGTCCGGTGAAGCCATCGGTGCGGGCCACGCCGCTCGAGGCCTGGCCGAAGATCGAGACCGACACGGCCACGAACATGACCCCCAGCACGATCGCCATCCACTTCTCGAACGAGTGAATGGCCTCGTGTCCGATGATTCCCAGTGCGCCCTGGAACGCCACGATGATCAGCAGGCTGACCACGAAGTCCAGGCCGGTCAGGATCGAGATGGCGGCCGCCCCGAAGACCGAGTTCACGCCGTCCCAGCCGATGCAGCTGATCCAGTTCAAGAGCCCGGGCAGGACGATTGTCTTGCCGAATGGCAGGCGCGCGACCGGCAGCTGGGCCATGCCGGTCTTTGGTCCCATCGTGGCCAGGAGGCCAACCAGGGCCGCGCCGACGATGTTGCCGACGATGATCCCGGCCAGGCCGGTGACGAACCCGACCTGCAGGAAGTCGGCGGCAGCCAGCAGGCCAATCGCGAACGCGGCGGGTACGAGATTCGGGGTAAACCAGACGGTGAAGACGCGGTTGATCGAGCCATACCGGGCAGATGCCGGGATCGGCTCGATGCCGTGGCCCTCGATCGTCAGGTCGCCCTCGTGGGTCGGCATGTCACCGGCCACGGGGGCCATGGACTCAGCGGTCATCTCTCCTCCTCAGTTCCTGAGAAACGACACCGGGGTGCTCGTGCCATCGGTCCGGTGGACCATGCTGCGGGCAGGCTCGGTCTCGGCCACCACCCGGCCGTTGCGGACCACCCAGCGCGCGGCGGGGCGCAGCCGGATGGCCTCGGCCTCATCGGTGCAGTCAAAGACGACGAAGTTCGCTGGCAGACCCTCCTTTACCCCCCATTCGACTTCGGCCGCGCGGGCCGGGTTGGTGGTGACCATCTCGTAGGCACGGAACAGCTCGCCACGGCCGGTCATCTGGCCCACGTGAACGAGCATCGAGAGCGCGTCGAGCATGGACCCGCGTCCGAGCGGGTACCACGGATCCATGATCGAGTCGTGGCCACAGCCGACGTTGATCCCGGCGCGGTCCAGCTCCTTGACCCGCGTCATCCCGCGGCGCTTGGGATACGTGTCGAATCGCCCCTGGAGGACGATGTTGTCGAGCGGGTTGGCGATGATCGTGACGCCGGCCCGCTTCAGGATCTGCTCGAGCTTGAAGGCGTAGTTGTCGTTGTACGAGGCCATGGCCGTCGTATGCCCCGCCACTACGCGGCCCTCCATCCCGTCGCGGATGGCGCGGGCGGCCACCACCTCCAGGAATCGGCTCTGCTCGTCATCGGTCTCGTCGCAGTGGAGGTCGATCGGCTTACCGGTCTCGCGCGCCAGGTCGAAGATGAAGTGCACCTCCTCGACGCCATCGTCACGGGTCCATTCGTAGTGGGGGATGCCACCGATAACGTCGCAGCCCAGGCGCATGGCTTCGCGCATGAGCTCTTTGCCATTTGGGAAGGACAGGATCCCGTCCTGCGGGAAGGCGATGAGGCGCAGGTCCACGATGTCGCGCACCTCCTCACGCAGCTCGAGCAGGGCGCGGAGGGCCACCAGGCTGGGGTCGCACACGTCGACGTGGGAGCGGATCAGCCCGGTGCCCTGGGCCACCTCCCAGCGGATGGCCTCCAGGGCGCGTTGCTTCACGTCCTCGTGGGTGAGGGTCGGCTTGCGCTCCGCCCAGGTCAGGATCCCCTCGATGAGGGTGCCCGACTCGTTGTAGCGCGGGTCGCCCACCGTCAACACCGCGTCCAGGTGGACGTGGGGATCGACGAGCGGCGATGAGAGCAGCTGGCCCTCGGCATCCAGTTCAGTGGCGCCGTCGGACTTGATCTCACCCGGTGGCCGGACGGCGGAGACGCGACCCTCAGAGACCCCCACGTCCACCGGCTCGGGATGGGTCCCGCCGGTCGGGTGCAGCCGCGCATTGCGGACAATGAGGTCCACGGGCGCCACCTCTGAACCGCGCCGATCGGTCGGCGCGACGGCGCATCATCGCTCCGCGCCGGGTCGGTCCGTCACCCGATTTCGCACGCACGCGGCACGCGGGTTTCAGACGGGTGCGGACTCCGCTGCGGGCCGGAACCGGGCGGTGTCGATGGTGAGTGCCGCGGCGATGCCGCCCGCCCAATCCTCGACGTCGTCCCAGTCGCGGAAGTCCCCGGCCGGGGCCTTCACTGCGGCGGTCATCGCTCGTTCCACCAGCCCCAGGGCGCTGCGGTCCAGGCGCCCGGTGAAGATCCGGTGGTCGCGCGCTCCCAGGCGTGTCTTCGTCTCGTTCACCCCGGCCAACGTGTCGATGGGTTGCGGCGGTTCGCCCAGGGGGCCGCTCGAGAAGAGCCACACCGGGCGGCCCTTCAGCGCCTCCTCGTGACGTGTCACGAACGCGGTTGCGGTGTCCATCCAGCGTCCGATGTACACCGCGCTGCCCAGGACGACAGCGTCGTACGGACCCAGACTGGCCACCCTTTCGGGCGACAGGACGATGGTTTCGAGACCCGCCGAACGGAGCACCCGGCCGATGGACTCAGCGATCTCGGCCGTCGATCCATGCTTGGACGCGGCGGAAATCAGGACACGCATGGGTGGTTCCTCAGGGCTGCTGTCTTCAGGGACCGATGGTGTCCGAGCCGGGAACCGCTCAATAGGGCCGCATGGCCTGCGCGACGGGGGCCGGGTGTCGCGACGCCCCGGCCGGGGCGCCGCCTTGCGGGGGACCGCCTCCATCTGGGACCATGCGCGGCAAGGACCACGGGGCGTAGCGCAGCTTGGTAGCGCACCTGAATGGGGTTCAGGAGGTCGCTGGTTCGAATCCAGTCGCCCCGACCATCCACAGACGCGGGCAGCGGAGAGATAAGCGCGTGCAGTTCCTCATCACCGTGGCGGTCAACACGATCGCCCTCTGGGTCGCGGTCTACCTGCTCGACGGGCTCGACTTCAGCGGCGAGTGGTGGCAGTGGCTGATCCTGGGCCTGATCTTCGGCGTGGTGAACGCGATCGTGAAGCCCATCGCCAAGCTCCTGACCCTTCCCCTCACGATCATCACCTTCGGCTTGTTCCTGTTCGTCCTGAACGCCCTGATGCTCCTGCTGACGAGCTGGCTTTCGGGGATCGTGCTCTCGGCATTCACGATCTCATCCCCTCTGGACGCCATCCTGGGAGCGGTCATCATCGCCGTGGTCGGAATGGTCCTGAACTTCGTCCTGGCACGGACCGGGGTCAGCTGAGCGCCTCGCGCACCAGCCGGGCGGCGCGTCACGGATGACCCCCACTCCGCGCGGTGTCGGCTACCTGTTCGCCTTCTGGGTCGGCGTCATCACCCTGCTGACCGGCCCGCTGCTGCTGATCAACCCAGTCTTCATCGGCTGGCTCCAGGACCAGCGCGACGTGAGCGACAAGTTGCGGCTGACGTCGGACGAGCTCAACAGGATCAACGGCGAGATCGTGTGGGACATCTTCTCGGGGGGCGACTTTGACGTGACCTTCGCCATCGGCGGGCCTGTGCTCGACCAGGCCGCGCAGCGGCACATGCAGGACGTCAGCCGACTCGTCCGGATCGTCGTCCTCTTCGAGCTGGTGGCCCTCGCGTTTGCGGCTTGGGGCGGGCGCATCCTGCGGACCGATCCGGCCCGGCTGGGCCGGATGCTGATCATCGGATCGGGCGGGGTGGGGGTGGCCATCCTCGCGATCGGGATCTTCGCGGCCGTTGCCTGGGACAGCGCCTTCACCCTGTTCCACGAGCTCCTGTTCCCGTCCGGGACTTGGATGTTCCCCGCGGACTCGAACCTGATCAAGTTGTACCCGCCCGATTTCTGGTTCGAGGCGGCCATGATCGCGTGTCTCCTCATCCTGATGACCTCCTCGCTCCTGTCGTACGCCGGCTGGCGCCGGATCCGCGAGGCCGACGAGCCGGAAGCGTGAAGTCCGTCGCCGAAGCCCGCGAGCAGCTGCTGGCACTTGTCCCCGAGGCGCGGGCCGAGACGGTTTCTCTGGATGAGGCCCTGGGTCGGGTGCCGGCCTCGCGGACGATTCGGGCGTCAGCCGACGTGCCTCCCTTCGCCAATTCGGCGATGGACGGGTTCGCCGTGCGTGCGGCCGATCTTCCCGGGCGGCTTGAGATCCGCGGGGAGGTGGCCGCCGGCGCCAGCGAATGGCTGACCGTGGAGCCAGGCACGGCGGTGCGCATCTCCACCGGGGCGCCACTTCCCCCGGGGGCCGACACCGTCGTGCCGATGGAGCGGACGACCGAGGCCGATGGCCGGGTCGAGGTGGGGGAGTCGGTTCCGATTGGGGCCGATGTTCGCGTGGCCGGGCACGACACCCACGCGGGTGACGAGGTCTCGCTCCCGGCGCCCCTGACCCCGGCCGGGATCGGTGTGCTGGCGTCGTTGGGCATGCCCGAGGTTGCCGTCCTGGCCCGTCCGGTGGTGGCCATCCTGTCGAGCGGGGCGGAACTGGTGGCGCCCGGAGACCCGTTGGACCGGGGGCAGATCCACGACGCCAACGCGCCGGCCCTGGCCGCCGCGGTCCGCGAGGCCGGAGGTGAGCCTCGAGTCCTTCCCCGCATCGGCGACGACCCGGCGGCAGTCCGGGCAGCGCTTACTGCCGCGGTCCGCGACGCGGACCTGGTGCTGACCTCGGGCGGAGTGAGCGTCGGGGCGCACG
This sequence comes from uncultured Chloroflexia bacterium, assembly GCA_963816215.1. Classification (GTDB taxonomy): domain Bacteria; phylum Chloroflexota; class Limnocylindria; order QHBO01; family QHBO01; genus DASTEQ01. The sequence continues at coordinate 61,956 of CAWFKB010000014.1, forward strand.
ACCATGTGCGCGACGCCATCGGTGATCTCGGGCGGCTCGATTTCTGGCGGATTGCCGTGCAGCCCGGGAAGCCGCTCGCCGTGGGCGTGGTGGAGGGCACACCGGTGGTTGGCCTCCCCGGCAATCCGGTCAGCGCCCTGGTCGTGACCGAGCTCTTCGTCCGGCCATGGATCCGCGCAGCGCTGGGCCTTGCGGGCGACGGGCGGGAACACGTGATGGCAACCCTGGACGAGGATGCTGGCAAGGATCCGGAACGCGCGGCGTATCTCCGGGTACGCGTCCGCCGAACCGATGCCGGCTGGGCGGCCCGCCCAGCCGGGGGTCAGCTCTCCTCGCAGCTCCGCGCCCTGTCGGCGGCCAATGGCCTGCTCGTCGTTCCGGCGGGGGAGCCCGCTGGACGAGCGGGCCAGGCGTACGACACCATCCTGCTCATGCCCGCCGATTCCCCGGAGAACCGATGAGCCGGCTCACGCACGTGGACGACGAGGGGGCGCCGCGGATGGTGGACGTCAGCGCCAAACCGATCACCGATCGTCGCGCGGTGGCCGAGGCCACGCTCCGCATGCGCCCCGAGGTGCTCGCGACGCTGCTGGATGCGGCCGGCCCCAAGGGCGATGCCCTGGTCGTGGCGCGGCTGGCCGGCGTGGCCGCTGCCAAGCGCACCGCTGAGCTGATCCCGCTGGCGCATCCCCTGCCCGCTGGACGTGGTCGAGGTGGAGCCAACAGCGGACCGCGAGGCGGGCACGCTGACCATGCGGGCCGAGGTGCGGGCCACGGCCCGGACCGGGGTCGAGATGGAGGCGCTCACGGCGGCCGCGATCGCGGCGTTGACCATCTACGACATGGCCAAGGCACTCCAGCGGAACATCGTGATCGAGCGCGTCCGCCTGCTCGAGAAGTCGGGTGGCCGCAGCGGCGAATTCCACGCCGAGCCATGACCGAGGAGGGGCGTCCCGAGGCAATCGTCGTGACCGTCTCCACCCGCGCCGCGGACGGAACGCGTCCGGACACGGTCGGGCCCCAGCTCATCGCCCGCCTCGAGGCGGATGGTTGGACGGTAGAACCGGAGGCCACCGTCATCGCCGACGGGGAGGCGGACCTTTCGCGCCTCCTCGCAGCGCTCGCGGACGATGGCTATCGGCTCATCGTCACCACCGGCGGCACCGGGCTGACGCCCACGGATCGGACACCCGGAGGCGACCATCGCGATTGCCGATCGGCTCGTGCCGGGCATCCCGGAGCTCATGCGGGCCGCCGGCGTTATCGTCACCCCCACCGCGGCCCTCTCCCGTGGCGTCGTGGCAGCCCGCGGCGCAACGCTCATCGTCAATGTCCCGGGCTCACCACACGGCGCCAGCGAATCCCTCGATGCCGCCCTTCCCGTCCTCCGCCACGCCGTGGACCAGCTTCGAGGCGGCGACCACCACTGACCCGGGATTGAGTCGGATCGCATCCCACCCCGCCCATACCTGTTGACTGCGCCGGTCTGAACCGGCGCACCATGCGGATGAGGGATGGATACCGATCTCGTGATCCAAGCACAGGGCGGTGACGAAGAGGCCTTCGCGAGCCTCGCCGTGGCCGCCGGGGATCGGCTTCATGCAGTGGCGCACCGGATCCTGCGCGACACCGACCTCGCCGAGGATGCGACGCAGCAGGCGCTGCTGACCATCTGGCGGGACCTGCCGCAGCTGCGCGACCCGGCGCGCTTTGATGCCTGGTCGTATCGGCTCCTCGTGCGCGCCTGCTACGCCGAGGCTCGTCGAACTCGTTCCTGGACGCCTGGCCTTCGTCTCGTCGACACCGATGAGCCGATGGCGGACGCCTCGGCATCGGTCGCTGACCGCGACCAGCTCGAGCGCGCCTTCCGGCGTCTTTCCATCGACCATCGAGCGGTGGTGGTCCTGCACCACTACCTGGACATGCCGCTCCCCGAAGTCGCGGATGCCCTGGGCATCCCGGCCGGGACGGCCCGATCACGATTGCATTACGCGATGCGCGGGCTTCGCGCGGCGCTCGACGCCGACGACCGCCCGGCGTCTCGGGAGGCTTCCTCATGAGCCGATCCGAACCCGAGGCGACTCGCATCGTCCGCCAGTGGCTGGATGAGGGCGTCACCGCGCTCCCGGACCGCGTCCTGGACTCGGTGCTCGACCAGCTCCCGGCCACGCCACAGCGCCGGCCCTCGTGGCTGACGCGGAGGTTCTCCTTCATGAACAACAGCATCGTCCGCATCGGCCTCGCGGCTGCTGCAGTGGTCATTCTGGCGGTCATCGGGATCAATCTCATCGGCCCCAAAGTCGGGGCCCCGCCGGCCGCCACGCCGTCGCCCAGTCCGACACCGACGGTCATTGCGGCGGCGCAGTTGAGCGGCCAGGCATCTCTGACGGCCGGACGCTATCAGGTCGATCCGAACCTTCCGGTGGACGTCACCGTCGAGGTTCCGGAAGGCTGGAGCGCGGGCGGCAACTGGGTCGTCATCGGCCCGAATGGAAACGGGGCGCCCGCTGGCATGGCCATCCGCTTCTATACCGCGTCGAATCTCTACCTGAACCCGCTCTCACCTGACGATGGCGTCCTTGACCCGCAGGTTGGACCGTCCTCCGAGGATTTCGCCATTGCGATGGTCGACCACCCCGACTGGACGACGACGGGTCCCGACGCCTTCACGATCGATGGCTTTGCGGGGCAGGTCGTGCACGTGATCCTCCCGCCCGGTACGAGTGAAGCGACGCCGTTCTACCTCTCGGTGGACACGGGCGGCGGGCAGGCGTTTGGCTGGGCTGCCGGACAGCTCTTCGACATCTACGTCGTCGAGGTGGGCGGCCAGCGGCTCGTAATCGACGCGTTCCACTACCCCGATACCTCTGCAGCGGATCTCGCCGCCCAACAGGTGGTGCTCAGCTCCATCCAGCTGGCCTCGAACCCGTAGCGCCCGAGCACGTGATCGGAACAGACCGAAGCGACCACGGCTTCAAGTCTGGGCCCGCGGCTGCGACGCGATCCGACAGGCCCATCCGGAGGGCTGCCGATGACTGACGAACGACCATCTGAGTTTCTGGCTTCGCAGCGACGAAAGGTCGCAACGACGCTGGTCGCCATTGGGCTGCTCGCGGGTGCATGCGCCTCTCCGATGCAGACCAGCTCCAGCCCCACTCTTTCGGCCCTCAGACCCAGTCCTGCGGCCGCGACTCCTGAGCCCTCCCCGTCGCCTGCCGAAGGCGCGTACAGCCTCGGGCACTTCCCGGAGGTCCCGACCGGGCCCCTACCCATCGAAACAGCGACCGCCCTGCAGGCTGTTCTCGACGCCGCCGTCGAGGGAGGGCGAGGGCTACCTGGAATCACGGCGACCGTGCTGGTCGCCAATGGCGGGGTGTGGTCCGGTGCGGCCGGCACCGCGGATGGGGTGCATCCAGTCGAGGTGGGCTCGCAGTTTGCAATCGCCAGCCTTACCAAGATGGTCATCGCGGCCGAGGTCATGCGGCTTGCCGAAGCCGGTGTGCTGAACCTGAGCGACCCGCTTTCAGACCACCTCCCCTCGGACTTCGATTTCGACACCAACGGGGCCACCATTGAGAACCTGCTCGCCATGGAGAGCGGCATCCCCGATCCGTTCCTCCCGGACTGGGAAGCGGACCCCCTCCGCGAATGGACGCCTCGGGAGGTCCTGGCCACCGTTCCTGATCGCCGGGAGGAGCCGGGCGATCACTTTGTGTACGAGGACGCGAACTTCATGCTGCTGGGCCTCGTCATCGAAGAGGCGACGGGGATGAGCACCGCCGCAGCGCTGCGCGCCGGCATCCTGGCGGACCCAGCACTTCGCCTCGCTGGTCTACCAGCCCGCCGAGAAGCCGGCCGGCCCGCTCGCGCTTCCCTTCTTGGCGTCGATGGTCGTGCGTTCCAACATCCTCGAGATCGGCGGGGGCTATCTGCCCACCAAGGCGGATGCCAGTGCGGGGAATGGGTCCGGGTGCATGGCCAGCGACGCGGGGACCCTCGCCCTATGGGGATATCAGCTCTTTGGCGGGACGCTCCTGACGGAGCGGTCCCTCCTGGCCATGACTGACGTCGGGACTGGCGCCGGTGACGACAATTGGGGCCTTGGTGTTCGCGACCAGACCCACCTCGCCGATGGCTTCGAGGTCTGGGCGGTCGGCGGTGCCGGCTGGGACGATGGCGGTTACTCGACGGAGCTCACCGTCCTGCCCAGCGAGGGGATCGTGATCTCGGTCATGACCAACAAGGCTGGCGATCCCAAGATCCTGGTGATCCCTGTCGCACAGGCCCTCGCCAGCGCGCTCTAGGAGACTTTCCGCGACGCGGTCGTCGCCCATTGGAGAAGAAAGGCCGACCCGATCCCATAGCTGATGGCTCCGCCGCCGGCCTATCTTTGAACCATCCGGCCGTCGCGCGCGCCAATAGGCCGATCGCCCGCCTGGTCGGACGGTCAACATTGACGCGAGGGATCGGTGGCCAACTCCGAGCTGGTTCGACAGGCGCGGGATGGGGATCGGGACGCGTACGACGTCCTCATCACCGCGCTGGTAGATCGCATGTATCGGGTTGCGCGTCTGATCCTGCGGGACTACGACAGTGCCGAGGACGCCGTCCAGGAGGCGCTGGTCCGGTGCTGGCGCGATCTGCCTCGCCTTCGTGACCTGGACCGATTTGACGCCTGGCTGAACCGGATCCTGCTGAACGCCATCACGGATGAGGCGCGACGCCGTCGTCGCTTCGGGGCGAGCCTGACCGTCCTCCGGCTTGAGCCCGCCCAGGCGGACGCCGTCGGGGCGCTGGGTGATCGGGACGAGCTCGAACGCGTGTTCGGCAGGCTCTCGATCGACCACCGCACCGTGGTCGTCCTCCACTACTACCTCGGACTCACCGTTGATGAGGCCGCCACGACCATCGGAATCCCGGTCGGTACGGCCAAGTCGCGACTGCATTACGCGACCGAGGCGCTGCGGGCCGCCCTGGAGGCGGATGCGCGGAGCGTCTCAGCAGGAGGAGCCACGGTATGAGCTCTCGCCCAGACCTCGACCGGTCGATTGCCGAGTGGCTTGTCGCCGAGGCGCCCGACCGCGCCCCCGAGCGCCTGCTCGCGGCGTCGCGTGACCGAATTCAAACCACACGACAGCGCCGAGCCTGGT
>CAWFKB010000015.1:0-155307 GCA_963816215.1 uncultured Chloroflexia bacterium
GCTGCGCGACGTTCGGATGGCCCTGCTCGAAGCCGATGTCCACTTCCGGGTCGTCAAGCTGTTCATCGCCCGGGTTCGCGAGCGGGCGATTGGGACGGCGGTCCTGGAGGGCGTGAATCCCGGCGCCCAGGTCGTGAAGCTCGTCCACGACGAGCTGGTCGAGATCCTGGGCGGGGAGCGGCACGCGCTCGACATCGGCCCACCGTCGCCCGCCGTGATCCTGCTCATCGGTCTGCAGGGATCGGGCAAGTCGACCACCGCCGCCAAGCTGGCCGTCCGCCTCCGGCGCGATGGGCATCGGCCCATCCTGGTCGCCGCGGATGTCTACCGGCCCGCCGCGGTGGAGCAGCTGGTGCGGCTGGGGGAGCAGGCCAAGGTCGAGGTCGTCACCGCTCCCTCCGGCACGCCGCCGGTCGAGATCGCCGAGCGGGGAGTGGCCGCCGCGCGCGAGCACGACGCGGACGTGGTCCTGGTCGACACCGCGGGCCGGCAGCACGTGGACCCCGGGATGATGTCCGAGCTCGAGGTCCTCCAGAAGCGAGTCCAGCCCCGCGAATCCCTGCTCGTCCTCGACGCCATGACCGGCCAGGACGCGGTCCAGACGGCGGAGACGTTCCACGCCAGCCTGGGCCTGACTGGCCTGATCCTGACCAAGATGGACGGCGACGCGCGGGGAGGCGCGGCCCTCAGCGTCCGGACGGTCACCGGGCTGCCAATCGACTACATCGGTACCGGGGAGAAGGTGGACGCGCTGGAGGTCTTCCACCCCGACCGCCTCGCGCAGCGGATCCTGGGCATGGGCGACATCGTGACCCTGGTCGAGCGCGCCCAGGAGAACGTCGATCGGGAGGAGGCCGAACGCGCGGCCCAGCGCCTGATGGAGTCGCGCTTCACGCTGGAGGACTTCAAGAGCCAGCTGCAGCAGGTCAAGAAGATGGGACCCATCGGCGAGCTCCTGAAGATGGTGCCCGGGGCGGGCAATCTGGCGGGGGCGGCCCAGGCCGCCATGGACGACGGCGAGATGCGTCGGGTGGAGGCGATCATCGACTCCATGACGCCCGCCGAACGACGCGAGCCGCAGCTCATCAAGGGCAGCCGGCGGCGGCGGATTGCGGCCGGCAGCGGCACCACGGTGGCAGACGTGAACCGCCTCCTGCGCCAGTTCGAGGAGATGCAGAAGCTCATGCGCCAGTTCAGCGGTGCGGGGCAGGGGGCGGGTCGGATGCCCCGCCTTCCGGGCCGGTAGTCGCCATCCACGCTCCGGACACGCTATCCTTCCGCGGCGCGCGGCTCTTCGTCAGCCCCTCATGGCCTCCCGCCGCCCGCCCGAACTCGACGTTCCCAGATGGAAGGAATCAGCCTGTGGCCGTTCATATCCGGCTGACGCGGGTGGGTGCCACCAAGCGCCCGTCATACCGCGTCATCGCCATCGACAGCCGTCGCTCACGTGATGGGCGCGCGCTGGAGATCCTGGGCTACTACGACCCCCTGACCGATCCGGTCACGGTCAAGCTCGACGACGAGCGGATCGCGAACTGGATGGCACGCGGCGCCAAGCCCTCCGATGCGGTGGCCCGCCTGATGAAGGTCGCCTCCTCTCCGTCGGCCGCGGCCGTGGAAACCCGCACCAAGCCGGCGCGCGCCCCGCGCAAGCCGAAGAAGGTCAAGGAGCCCAAGGCTCCGGCGCCGGTCGTCGAAGCGGCGCCAGCGGTGGAAGCCGCCGAAGAGGCCGCGCCAGCAGCTGCCGAGCTGGAGGCTCCCGTTGAGACACCCGAGGTCGAAGCCGCAGCCGATGTGGAAGCGGTAGTCGAGAGCACCGAAGGCGAAGCCCCGGCGGAAGCCGCCGAGGAGCCCGAGGCCGCGGCTGAGCCCGTCGCCGAAACCGAGGCAACTGCTGAGTCCGAGACTCCAACCGAGCCAGAGGCCCCGTCTGAGGCGGCCGCCGAGAGCGACAAGGAGACCGAGGCATGAAGGCGTTCCTGGAGTACGTAGCCCGCTCGCTGGTCGACAACCCGGACGCGGTTGAGGTCGAGGTCGAGGAAGACGAGGACGAGGTCACCCTGACCCTGGTCGTCGACGAGAGCGACATGGGTCGCGTCATCGGTCGAGACGGCCGCATCGCCAACGCCATCAGGAGCCTGCTTCGCGTCATGGGGGCACGAGACGGCCGCCATGTCGAGCTCGACATCGTCGCTCACGAGTGACCTGCTCGCGGTCGCCCGGGTGATGGGCGTCCGCGGCCTGGGGGGCGAGCTCCGAGTGATGCCCCTGACCGATACGCCCGAGCGCCTCGCGCTGGACGCGATGGTCGTTGTCGAAGGCGAAGAGACGCCTCGTCGCATTGCCGCCACCGGCCCGTCCCGCCAGGGCGTGATCCTCTCCCTGGAAGGCATCACCGATCGCGACGCTGCGGCGGCGATGGTCGGTCGTCACTTGCTGGCCCCCGGAGCCGCGCCAGAACTCCCAGCCGGCACGTACTGGTGGCACCAGCTGGAGGGGCTGGAGGTCGTCGACGAGAACGGCCGTTCGCTCGGGCGCCTGGATGAGGTCTTCCGCGTCGGCACCAACGAGGTCTACCGGGTGGTGGGCGACGAAGGCGAGCTCCTGGTGCCCGCACTCCATTCGGTGGTCACCGCGATCGACCTCGACGCGGGCCGGATGACCATTCGCGACCCGGCCGACTGGCTCGAGGAGGCCTGACCGATGCCGCCCGCGCTCCAGATCGACGTCGTCACGCTCTTCCCGGACCTGTTTCGTCCGCTCCTGGCCAGTGGCGTCCTGGGCCGGGCCGTGGAGCGCGGTGTGGTGACCGTCTCCCTCCACGACCTGCGTGAGCACGGACTCGGTCGCCATCGGAGCGTGGATGACACACCGTACGGCGGGGGAGCGGGCATGATCCTGCGGCCGGAGCCCCTCGCGGCGGCCATCCGACCGCTGCGCGACGCGGGCGCGACCGTGATCCTCCTCGACGCGGCCGGTGAGCCACTGACCGATGCGCTGGCCCGCGACCTCGCCCGATCCAGCCACCTGGCCCTGGTCTGCGGCCGATACGAAGGCGTGGACGAGCGGGTTCGCACCCTCGTGGATCGCGAAGTGAGCATCGGGGACTACGTCCTGACCGGGGGCGAGGTGCCGGCCATGGTGGTCATCGACGCGGTCAGCCGCCTCGTCCCGGGCGTGATCGACGCCGAGTCGAGCGCCGGGGACTCGTTCGCCACCGGCCTGCTGGAGCATCCCCAGTACACGCGCCCCGAGGACTGGGAAGGGCAGGAGGTGCCCGCCGTGCTCCTGTCCGGTCACCACGGCGAGGTGGAGGCCTGGCGCCGACGAGAAGCGCTCCGACGAACGTCCGAACGGCGCCCGGACCTGCTGGCTACGGCGCCGTTGAGCGATGCGGACAAGCTGGCGCTCGCGGACCTCGATGCGCACCTCGACGAGACCGATGACGCCTGACCTCGGGCGGTTGGCCTGTGCCCGCGGAGCGCTGCTATACTCGCCCTCGTTCGCGGCCGCTGTGGCGGTCGCGTCGTTGCGTCAGAGCCGGCATCGGTAATCCATCGGTCAGCCGGCGGTAAGCGGAGAGCATGAGCATGGATCCCATCCAGGAGCTGGAACGCGAGCAGCTCCGGACCGATGTCCCGCAGATTGCGCCCGGTGACACGGTGCGCGTCTCGGTGAAGGTCGTCGAAGGCAGCCGGGAGCGTATCCAGGTCTTCGAGGGCACGGTCATGCGCATGCGTGGCGGCGGCCTGAACCAGACCGTCACCGTGCGACGGATCAGCAGCGGCGTGGGCGTCGAGCGCACCTTCCCGGTGCATGCCCCTCGCGTCGACAAGATCGAGGTGGTTCGCCACGGAGTCGCGCGCCGCGCCCAGCTGTACTTCCTCCGCGACCGCATCGGCAAGGCTGCCACGCTCCGCGAGCGTCGCCCCACGCGTTAGACACCGACGCGCGATGGCCCCGGCCCTCGTCGCCCGTCGCCGGTCGCCTCACCGAGCCCACGACGCCCATCTGTCCCATGAATACGAGCTGCGTCGTGCTGGCTTTCGGCGCATCGCCGGCCTGGACGAGGTCGGCCGCGGGTCCCTTGCCGGTCCGGTAGTTGCCGCCGCGGTGGTCCTCCCCGCGCGACCGCGGATCAAGGGCCTGCGCGACAGCAAGGTTTTGAGCCGCGCTCAGCGGGAGCGGCTGTACGAGCAGATCACCGAGCGCGCGGACGGCATCGGTGTGGGCTGCGTGGAAGTCGAGATCATCGATCGCATCAACATCCTGCAGGCCACCAAGGTCGCCATGCGCGAGGCCCTCGCCCATCTGCCGGAGCCACCTGACCACCTGTTGATTGACGCCCTGACCATCCGCGAGGCGGCATATCCGCAGCGCGCGATCATCGACGGCGACGCGATCAGCGCGTCCATCGCCGCTGCCTCGATCGTGGCCAAGGTCACCCGGGACCGGATCTGTGACGAGATGGATGGCCGCTTCCCGGCATACGGCTTCGCTCGGCACAAGGGCTATGGGACGCGCGCTCATTACGCGGCGCTCGTCCGCGAGGGCCCGTGCGAGTGGCACCGCCGTTCGTTTGCCCCCATCCGGATGCTCCTGGCCGGCACCCAGCTGCCGCTCAACCTCGAGTTCGAGGATCTCCCGCTGCTGGACGAGGACGCATTCGAGGTCTCCCCCAACTAGACCGATGGCGGATCCGCGTCACGAGAGCGGGCTGGCCGCCGAGCAGGCGGTGGCCGACTGGCTCTGCGCCCATCGTTGGCAGGTGCTGGCCCGCCGATATCGGTCAGCGCAGGGAGAGATCGACCTCGTCGCGCTTGATCCGGATGGCTGGCTGGTGGGGGTCGAGGTGCGCCTTCGTCGCTCCGGGCGGACGGGCGCGGCTGCGGCGTCGGTCAGCTCAGCGCCACGTGCGACGGGTGGAGGCCAGCCTGGCCGGCTTCGCCCGGGGAACGCAGCTCGATCACGCCGGCCTGCGGGTCGACCTGGTGACCGTGGAGCCCGGCAAGGAACCGCAGCACCTGGCGGCTGACGAGAATCCCGGCCGTCGACGCCTGGTGAGCACGACGGCCTTCCGGGCTCAGCGGCTGAAGATCTGCTCCAGGCCCAGGATCGAGTCGATGTACGGCTGGGTGGACACCAGGATCCCGATCGTCTCGACCGAGGTCATCCCCTGGAAGTAGGCGGCCAGGGTCTTCGCCTCGTTGCCCTGGTAGCGGGCCAGGTAGAAGGCGAGCAACCGGGCGCCGGCGCGCGCATTCCAGGTCGGGTCATTGATGGCCGCGGTCTCACCGAGCATCGAGTCGGCGACCCAGTCCGCGGTGGACGGCATGAGCTGCATCAGACCGATCGCGCCGGCGCCGGACACGGCGCCGGTCTGCCAGCCGGACTCGTGCCACGAGACGGCGAGGACGAATGGCCCGCTGATGCCGAACTCAGTGGCGGCCGCCAGGAGGAGCGCGCGTGACGCGGCCCGCTCCGTGACCTTGGCGGCCATGGCGGGCGGCATGCTGCGCGTTCGTCACGGCCCCGGCGACGGCCGGTGTCGTGGTCGTGCCCGGGATCACCAGCTGCTGCCCGGTGCGGATGAACGAGGCGCTGGCCAGCCCGTTGGCACTGACGATCGCGTCGATGGCCACGCCGTAGCGAGCGGAGATGACCCACAGCGTCTCGCCGGCCTGGACGACGTGCACGATCGGCGGCGAGGGAGCGGCAGGGGAGGCCGACGCGGCCGGCGGCGGTGGGGTTGCGGCAGGTGCGTCCTGGGGGAATCACGAGGACCTGCCCCGGGCGGATGAACGACGGATTGGCGATCTGGTTTGCCGCGGCGAGGAGGGCCACCGTGGTCTCGAACTGGACCGAGATGCCCCACAGCGTGTCACCGCTGCGAACCACGTAGACCGCCGGGGCCCGTTGACCGCGGCGGGGGCGGGCGGCGGCGATGCCGGCGCCGTGGGCGGATGGAGGACGATGCGCTGGCCGACCACGATCAAGGACGGATTGGGGATGCCATTCAGCTGCGCCAGGGCAGCTACCGTGGTCCGGTTCGCCTGGGCGATGTCCCACAGCGTGTCGCCCGGCTGAACGATCAGCTCGTCACCGCCGAGCACGGGCTGGGCTACCAGCGTGAGAATGACCGCCGCCAGCAACAGCGCGCGGGCCAGGGTCTTCTGCATCGGGGCGAAACGGTGCATCGGTTCCTCCGGGGATTGACTGCCCCGATGCTCGGTTTCGCCCAGCGCCCATTCAATGGCCGATGTGGTGCGGTGCGGGGTACTTCGGTACCGTTGCGGGAGCCCGCGCTCGCGAGCCGAGGACGGCCTGACAGGGGGTCGGGGTGGCCGGTGCTATACTCGATTCGAGGTCCGGCCCGGGATACCGAGCCGGCCGATCCATCTCACAGGCCTTCCGATTCGCCGGTCACGGTGCCCGTTCGTCGGGTCGACCGCCGCGAAGGTGACGAGGGCCGAGGCTCAGAACCGGAGGAAATCCATGGCTGTCACGAGCATGCAGCAGCTGCTCGAGGCGGGCGTCCACTTCGGACACCAGACCCGCCGCTGGAATCCCAAGATGCGCGAGTACATCTTCGCCGAGCGCAACGGGATCCACATCATCGACCTGGCCCAGACCGTCGCGCGCCTCGACGATGCGCTCGAGTTCGTGCGCGACACAACGCGCCGCAGCGAGTCCGTCCTCTTCGTGGGCACGAAGAAGCAGGCCCAGGAGTCCGTCCGCGATGAGGCCAACCGCTCTGGCCAGCATTACGTCGATACGCGCTGGCTGGGCGGCCTGCTGACCAACTTCACGACCATCAAGCGCCGCATCCAGCGCCTGGAGGCCCTCGAGGCCCGGCGCGAGGCCGGTGAGTTCGAGCGGCTCACGAAGAAGGAAGCCGGCAAGCTGACCGAGGAGATCGACAAGCTGAACGCGGCCATGGGCGGGATCCGGCGCATGCGCCGGCTGCCCGGTGCCGTCTTCATCGTGGATCCGCATCGCGAGGCGATCGCCGTGAGCGAGGCTCGACGGCTCGAGATCCCGGTCATTGCGATCACCGACACGAACTGCAACCCGGATCTGATCGACTACGTGATCCCGGCCAACGACGACGCCATTCGATCAGTCCGCCTCCTGTGCACGCTGGTCGCCGATGCGTGCATCGCGGGCGCGGCCGAGCGCCAGGCGCGGATCGACGAGGAGATGGAGACGGTCGAGGCCCTGCCGCCGGTTGACGAGGCCGCTCTCGGTCCCGACGCCGACTACAGCGCCGCCCTGGCTTCCGGTGAGGCGCTCGTGTTCGAGCCGGAGCCCGAGGAGGACGAGGAGACCGAGCGACGCGCGCGGGCCCGCCGAGCAGCCAGCCTCGAGTTCGACGAATCCCTCGACGAGACCCTGGACGCCGAATCGATCGAAGCGGCGCTCGATTCGGTTGTCGACGGCGCAGCAGTCGAGGGAGCACCAGCCGAAGCTCCCGCGGTCGAGGCCCCGGTCGAGGAGCCAGCATGACCATGGAAACCAAACCGGTGATTGGCCCCACCGAGATCCGAGCCCTGCGCGATCAGACCGGCGCGGGGGTCATGGACTGCAAGCGTGCTCTCGAAGCGTCCGGTGGCGACGTCGATGCGGCCGTGGCCTTCCTGCGCGAGAAGGGCCTGGCCAAGGCCCGCGACAAGGCCAGCCGCGAGGTGCGCGAGGGCGTGATCGCCAGCTACATCCACCATGGCTCGCGCCTGGGCGTGTTGCTGGAGCTCAACTGCGAGACCGATTTCGTGGCGCGGACCGATGACTTCCAGCAGCTCGCCCGCGAGCTGGCCATGCAGGTCGCCGGCCTGTCACCGACGTGGGTCTCCCGCGACGACGTTCCGGCCGACGTCGTGACATCCCAGCGCGAGCAGTTCGCAGCCGAGGCCGCGGAGAGCGGCCGCCCGGCGGATCGGATCGACGACATCGTGAAGGGCAAGCTGGACAAGTGGTTCGAGACGGTGTGCCTGCTCGATCTGCCGTACCGCGATACGGACCGGCGCATCGGCGACCTGATCACCGACAAGGTGGCGGTGCTCGGCGAGAACATCCGTGTCGCTCGCTTCGCCAGGATGGCGGTGGGGGAGAGTTGGGGCGACGCCGACCAGGACGCGCAGCCCGAGGCATGACGGTCGAGCCGGCGGCCGGCGGCGGGCCCCGACGGGCGCTCCTCAAGCTGTCCGGGGAGGCGCTCATGGGCGAGCGCAAGTACGGGATCGATCCCGAGATCGCGCGCCGCATCGCCCGTGAGGCAGCCACGGCCCACGCGGAGGGGATCCAGGTCGCGATCGTGGTCGGGGGCGGCAACATCTTCCGCGGCCTGGCCGCGGCGTCGCGCGGCATGGACCGGGCCACCGCCGACTACATGGGCATGCTGGCCACGGTGATGAACGGCCTCGCGCTCCAGGACGCGCTCGAGCAAGCCGGCGCTCCCACGCGGGTCATGAGCGCCATCGCCATGAACGAGATCTGCGAGCCATACATCAAACGCCGCGCCGTGCGCCACCTGGAGAAGGGGCGGGTGGTGGTCTTGGTGGCCGGCACCGGCAACCCGTACTTCACGACCGACACCGCCGCGACCCTGCGTGCCGTGGAAATCGGTGCCGAGGTGATCCTCAAGGCCACGCGGGTGGACGGCGTGTACGACGCGGACCCCGAGCAGGAGCCGGGTGCAAAGCGGTACACCCAGATCGGCTACACCGAGGTCCTGTCCAGTCGGCTCCAGGCGCTCGACGCCACCGCGGTCAGCCTGGCCATGGACAACCGGATGCCGATCGTCGTCTTCGACATGACGGTGGATGGCAACATCGTTAGGGCCCTGCGAGGCGAGACGATCGGGACCCTCATCAGCGACGAGGTGCCGGCATGACCCACGAGGCGCTGCGGACCATCGAGCCCAAGATGCAGCGGGCGGTGGAGGCCATGGAGCGCGACTTCGCCGGCATTCGGACCGGCCGCGCATCGGGCGGCCTGGTGGAGCGAATCCTGGTCGACTACTACGGCACGGCGACCCCGCTCAACCAGATCGCGGGGATCAGCACGCCCGACGCCCACCTCATCGTGGTGCAGCCCTGGGACCGCAACGCGCTGGGCGCGATCGAGAAGGCGCTGACCAAGAGCGACATCGGTATCGTCCCCAACAACGACGGGACCGTCATTCGTCTTCACGTTCCGCAGCTTTCGGAGGAGCGCCGCGTGGAGCTCGTGAAGCAGGTGCGCCGTCGGCTGGAGGAGGCGCGGGTCGAGATCCGCAACTTCCGGCGCGATGCCGCCGATGCGCTCAAGCATGCCCTGAAGGACGGGACCCTGGGCGCGGACGAAGAGCATCGCGAGCTGGAAGCCCTGCAGAAGCTGACCGATCGGTTCATCGAAACGGCCGAAGCGCGTGGCGAGCGCAAAGAAGCGGAGATCATGGAGGTCTGACGGACCTGTCCGCATCTGAAGGCCCGCGCCACGTCGCGATCATCATGGACGGCAACCGGCGGTGGGCTGCCGCCCGGGGCTTGCCTGGTATCGCGGGCCATGTCCAGGGGGTCGACGCCATCGTCCCGGTCGTCCGCCACGCACCAGACGTGGGGATCGAGGTCCTGAGCCTGTACGTCTTCAGCCGCGAGAACTGGAGCCGGACCGAGGCCGAGGTGTCGGGCCTGTTCTCCCTGGTGGACAGCGCGGTCCGCCAACACACCGATCAGCTCATCGCCGAAGGCGTATCGGTCCATGTCATCGGTCGGTTGCACGAGGCTCCCACCGATGTGCAGCGCTCGATCCGCGATGCCGAGGAGCGGACCAAGGGCGGGGAGCGGATGCACCTGAACATCGCGTTCAACTACTCGGGCCGCACCGAGATCATCGACGCCGTGCGCGCCCTCGTGGCAGCCGGCGTCGCCGCCACCGAGATCGACGAGGACACCCTGTCCGCCCAGCTGTACACCGCCGGCCAGCCCGACCCGGATCTCATCATCCGGACCGGCGGCGAGTACCGGACCAGCAACTTCCTGCTGTGGCAGGGCGCCTACGCTGAGCTGGTCGTGTCCGAGACCCTGTGGCCGGACTTCAAGCCCGCCGACCTTGACGCCGCGATCGAGGAGTACGCGGGCCGCCATCGACGGTTCGGAAGCTAGACCGATGCTGCGCACCCGGGTCCTGACCGCCCTGATCCTCGGCCCCGTCGTCCTGGCCGTCGCCTGGTTCCGCGAGCCGTGGCTGTCCGTCGGCATCCTGCTCGTGGCCGCGGTCGCGCTGTGGGAAGCGGGGGATCTCCTGACCGCAGCCGGATGGCCCGTTCCGCGGGTGGCAACGGTCGTGGCCGGACTCGTGCTGGCCCTGGCCGTCCTGGCGCCGCTCCATGCAGACGTCGTCCCCGCGATCGCCGATGCGACTGAACAGCTTGGTGGATTCGGGTTGCCCCTGGCCGCCGCGGCTCTCGCGGTCGTGGCCCTGGCCATGGTCGCGCTGCGCAACCAGGATCCGCGCATCGGTTTCTCGGCCTGGATGGGATCGGTCTTCGCCGTGGCCTACCTTGGCACGCTGGTCCCGCTGATCGCGGTCGTCGGCCACCTCGCGCCTGACGGCGGAACGCCGGACTCGCCGCTCGGCCAGCTCGGGTGGGCCAGCGGGACGGGCTGGCTGCTGCTCATGTTCGGTCTCGTGTGGAGCTGCGACAGCGGGGCGTACTTCGTCGGTCGCGCCATTGGTCGACGCAAGCTGCACCCACTGGTGAGCCCGGGCAAGACGGTCGAGGGCTACGTCGGGGGCGCAGTCACCGCGGGGCTCGTCACGGCGCTGCTCGGCTGGCTGCTGCTCGACATGAGCCCCCTCATCGGCGGCGTGGTGGGACTCGTCACCGCGGCCATTGCCCAATTCGGTGACCTGGCCAAATCAATGCTCAAGCGGGTGGCCGACCGAAAGGACTCGGGCAACCTGTTCCCGGGCCACGGCGGGATGCTCGACCGAATCGACTCACTGCTGTTCGCGGCTCCGGTCCTGCTCGCGGGCGCCCTCCTGCTCGGCGGGATGCATCTCGCACCATGACCGGGATCGCCATCCTGGGGAGCACCGGGTCCATCGGTCGCCAGACGGTCGAGGTCGTCCGCGCCGCGCCAGACCGCTACGAGGTCCGTGCCCTGGCGTCCGGCCACCGCGACGACACCTTCGAGGCGCAGATCCGCGAGTTCGCGGGCGCGCGCGTCTGGAACCCGCAGGGACCTGACCAGGATCTGGCGCCGAATCGATGGGCCGAGGGGGGCCTGGAGGAGCTGGCCACGGCCGAAGGGGTCGAGATGGTGGTCGTGGCCACCACCGGGATGACCGCCCTTCCCGCGGTCCTCGCCGCGCTGCGCTCAGGCCGCCGGGTCGCCCTCGCCAACAAGGAAGCCCTCGTCACCGGCGGCCACCTGATCCGGGACGCCCTGGACGGCGACGCGAAGGCCCGCCTGGACCGGCTCCGACCCATCGACAGCGAGCATTCGGCCATCTGGCAGTGCCTGCGCGGGGAACGAATGGAGGACGTCGCGCGTCTCATCCTCACCGCCAGCGGTGGGCCGTTCCGGGACCGGAACCCCGCCGACCTGGCGGCTGTCACGCCCGCCGAAGCGCTGGCTCACCCGACCTGGCACATGGGGCCCAAGATCACGATCGATTCCGCAACGCTGGTCAACAAGGCCTTCGAGGCGATGGAGGCCAAATGGCTCTACGACCTGCCCTACCCTAGAATTCACGCCGTGCTCCACCCCGGCAGCATCGTCCACTCCCTGGTGGAGTTCGTCGATGGCTCGTTCAAGGCCCAGCTCGGGCTCCCCGACATGCGCCTGCCCATCCAGTACGCGCTGTCCTATCCCGAGCGCCATCCGGGACCCGCGAACGCGGCTCCACCGGAGGCGTGGCCGCCCATCTCGTTCGCCCCTCTCGAGCCCGGCCGCTTCCCGGCGTATGACGCGGTTCGCGCCGCGGCCGAGGCGGGTGGCAACCGCGGAACGGTGCTCAACGCGGCCGACGAGGTGGCTGTTACCGCCTTCCTGGCGGGTGCGACGCCATTCCCGGCCATCGCGACGGCCATCGAGCGCGCGGTGGACCGATGGGGGACCGACGAAGAGCCCTCCCTCCCCGAGATCATCGAGCTCGACGCCGAGGTCCGCGCCACCCTGACCACCGAGCTGGGCCTGGAGGCGGTCCACTAGATGGACTTCCTGCCCACCGTCCTCGCCTTCCTGGCGGTCATCGTCGTGCTCGTCCTGGTCCATGAGCTCGGTCACTTCGCCGTGGCCAAGTGGGCCGGCGTCGCCGTCCAGGAATTCGGGGTTGGGTTCCCCCCGCGCATCGGTTCGATCGTCTTCCGCGGCACCCGCTACTCGCTGAACTGGATCCCGCTGGGTGGGTTCGTCAAGCTACTGGGGGAGGACGGCGAGATCGAGGTCCAGCGCCTTCGGGAGCGAGGCCTTTCGGACGCCGCGATCGAAAAGGTCATGGAGGGGGCGCTCAGCCGTCGCCGAATCCGCGTTCGGCTGGCGGTGCTGCTGGCCGGGGTCCTCATGAACTTCATCCTGGGCGCGCTGCTGTTCGCCATGGCGCTCAGCCAGCCGACTCCCGAGTACCACGGGCCGGTGACCATCACCAGCATCCAGCCGGGCAGCCCGGCGGACGGAACCCTCGAAGAAGGGGACGTCATCACCGGAGCCGATGGCCGCACGTTCGAGCTGTCGACCGATCTGACCGCCTACGTCCGCAGCCAGGCCGGCGAAGAGGTCACCCTCCAGATCGAGCGTGACGGTGAGCCGATCGACGTCGTCGTGACGCCGCGGGTCCTGACCGATGAAGAGCTGCAGGCCGGCACGGGCGCCGTGGGCTTCGGCTGGGAGTCAGAGACGATCGTGATGGGTCCGCCCGTCGCTGACGGGCCGATCGATGCCCTGGCTCAGGGAACGGCGACCGCCGCCAAGGTCGCGGCTGAGATTCCCGGCGGCCTGATTCGCGCCATCGCGGGCATCCTCGGCCTCGCGCCGTCCACGGGCGATGTCGCTGGGCCGATCGGTATTGCGCAGCAGACGGGCCGCCTGCTCGACGCGACCCTCGCCGCGCAGCTCTTCTTCGTCGGCCTGCTGTCGATCAACCTGGCCGTGCTGAACATCCTGCCCTTCCCGCCCCTGGATGGCGGTCGGGTCTTGATCGTCCTGATCGAGGCCGTGCGGCGCCGACGCATGTCCGCCGAGCGCGAGGCACTCATCTACTTCACCGGATTCGTGGTCCTCATCGCTCTGGTGATCCTGATCTCGATCCAGGACATCGCCCGCCTCCCCGGCAGCTGAGCTGGCGTGACGGAAGCCGGACCGCGCTGCGTGGCCAGAGGATTTCATGAGATGCCATCACATTGCTCGCAGGCCTTGTCCCGCTCGTCATACTCTTCTCGGGAAGGTTCGGACTGCCGGTGTTCTTCGCGGCTCCTGAATCAGCCGTCTTCCGCGTTCGGGGATACACCTGTGACCTGCAAGGTCGGCGCGGCGCGCGAATCATTGAGCCGCGCGTAGCCTCTCCTGCAGCCGGGTCGCGGATCCAGTTCACGATCCGGTGGCGGCGTGGCCGCCAGGGGCGCACCTCCGTGAGCGGGGTTTGAGCTCCTCAACGGACCGATGGATCGGCCCTGGGGGCCGCGAACGGCCAGCTTCCGCGATCCTGGTGGCCACATCTGGGAGATCGCCTCTCGAGGCTGATCGCGGATCAGCAACCGGTACTCTGATTCGGTGCCGGAACGGTGGATCTGCAGGCGGTGCTACACCTCGGCGGACGATAGTGTCACGACCTGCCCGAACTGCGGCCTGGCACGCGGCGAAGCAGCGCCGTCAGCGTTCGCCTTCACGCCCGCTCCGGAGGGCGAGGACGACGAGAAGGCCACTGGCGAAGAGCCCGGGGCGGCTGAGGACAGAGCCGAGGAACCCCCCGCCCGAGCGCCTGTTCAACCGGAGATCGTCTGGCACCCCCCGTACGTCCCACTCAACCAGCCCGTGCCGGCGGCGGTCACTGGACCACCCACGACGTGCGAGAAGTGCGGAAGCCCACTCTTCGCCCAGTGGTGGGACCCAGCCAAGGACGGCTATGAATGCCGGCGCTGTGGCACGATCACAAAGGGGCTTCCTCGCGCCGGTGCCCAGAAGAGCCGGTCTGGATGCTTCTTTGGATGCGCCGGCGTGTTTGCGGCCATGGCCGTGCTCGGGGCCATCGGGGGTGACTTCAGCGTCGGCATCGGTCTGATGGCGTTCGCGGGCCTCATTGCGCTGGCCGGGGTGCTGACCTCCAGGCGGCCCGCTCGGTGACGCGATTCGCCGCCCGGATTGGCGATTTCGAGGTCCGCTGATATACTCCGGAACGGTCTAGCGACCGGTGCGGACCAAACCGATAAGTACGTGATGAAGGACGTGGGACGGTCTGCGCGCCCACGTTTTCTTTTTTGTCCGGCAGGGAGGTGCCAGCGTGAACCGCGACTTCATTGGCGCCCTGCTGCAGCTCAACGCCGAGAAGGGCGTGCCCCAGGACATCCTGCTCCAGACGCTCGAGCAGGCGATTGAGTCTGCCTACCGGCGCAACGCCGAGGCCCCGGAGAACGTGGTCGTCAAGATCGACCCGGAGACCGGCGAGATCAGCGTCTACCGCGAGTACGAGGTCGTCGCCGGCAACGAGGAAGTGACCGATCCGGAGCTCCAGAAGACGGTGGCCGAGGCCGTCGAGATCGAGGAGGGCGCCGGGGTCGGCAGTCGGGTTCGTGTTCCGGAGAACGTGACCCAGGCCCAACTGGGCCGGATTGCGGCCCAGACCGCGGGCCAGGTCTATCGCCAGCGCCTCCGCGAGGCAGAGCGCGACGTCGTCTACCACCAGTACGTCAGCCGTGAGGGCGAAATCCTGACCGGCGTCGTCACCCGCACCACCGATTCGGCGGTCGTGCTCGACATGGGACGAGGCGTGGAGGCGGTGCTGGCGGTCAGCGAACAGCTTCCCGGCGAGACCTATCGGATCGGTCAGCACCTGAAGGTCTTCGTGCTCGAGGTGCGCCGCACGACCCGTGGCCCCGTACTCGTGGTCAGCCGAACCCACCGCGGGTTCCTCCGACGCCTGATGGAGATGGAGATCCCCGAGATCTACAACGGCTCCGTCGTCATCCGCGGCATTGCGCGCGAGGCCGGCAGTCGCTCCAAGGTGGCGGTCGAGAGCCGTCAGCCCGGCGTCGACGCCAAGGGCGCAGCCGTGGGGCAGCGTGGGACGCGGATCCAGGCCATCGTCGCCGAATTGAACGGCGAGAAGGTCGACGTCGTGCTCTGGAACGAGGACGCGAGCCAGTTCGTGGGCGAGGCCCTCTCACCGGCCGAGGTGATCGAGGTCCGGATCGACGAGGAGCACCGGATTGCGAACGTGATCGTGCCCGAGCGCCAGCTGTCGCTGGCCATTGGTCGCGAAGGTCAGAACGCCCGGTTGGCGGCCAAGCTCACCGGATGGCGAATCGACATCCGGTCCGACGCCGGCGTCGCCGCAGCGGGAGCGGGTGGGGCGCGAGTGTCCACCGCGGCCCCGGAGGACGGGGACGATGCCGAAGCGACGGCCTGACCATCAGCCACAGCGCACGTGTGCGGTCTGCCGCACGGTCCACACCAAGCGCGAGATGCAGCGCGTCGTTCGCAGCGCGGACGGTCTTGCGGTGATGGATCCGAGCGGGCGGCTGCCCGGACGTGGGACGTACGTCTGCGCCGATCCGACCTGCCAGGCCAACCCCGGGCGTGAGAAGGCGATTGCTCGCGCGCTGGGCATCGAGGTGACCCATGCCTCCGCGTAGGTATACCCAGAACCGTCGCGGGCCACGCCCGCCACGCCGCAATCGCGAGGCAAGCGCCAGCGCCGAGACGGCCACCCTCCCGCGTCCGAGTGGGCCGGTGGAGGTCGCCTCATCGGTCGTGGTCCAGGACCTCGCCAGCGCGCTCGGGGTGAGCACCGCGTCGGTCATAAGCGAGCTCATTCGGAATGGGATCTTCGCCACCATCAACCAGTCGATCGACTACGACACCGCCTCCCTGGTCGCCGCCGAGATGGGCTACGAGCTCGTCGAAAAGGGGGCGGCCGAGCGTGATGCGACGGCCCCCGAGCTGGTCGCGCCCGGTGCCTCGGAGGATGGCGTGCGGATCACGCCGTGGGGCGAGGACGATCCCGCCAACCTGGTCACCCGCGCCCCGATCGTCACGATCATGGGCCACGTCGACCACGGCAAGACCAGCCTCCTGGACGCCATTCGGGATACAGCCGTCGCCTCCGGTGAGTCGGGGGGGATCACCCAGCACATCGGCGCGTCGGAGGCAGTCCGCGGCGATCGGCGGATCGTATTCCTGGACACCCCTGGCCACGAGGCGTTCACCGCAATGCGCGCACGCGGCGCCCAGGTGACCGACATCGCGGTGATCGTGGTCGCGGCCGATGACGGGGTCATGCCCCAGACGCGCGAGGCGATCGACCACGTCCGGGCCGCACGCGTCCCGCTGATCATCGCTGTCAACAAGATCGACAAGCCCGATGCCAACCCGGATCGGGTCAAGCAGGAGCTGGCCGACATCGGGGTCCTGATCGAGGAATACGGCGGTGATATCCCGGCCGTCTCGGTGTCTGCCAAGCAGCGCATCGGTCTCGAGGACCTCATGGACGTCATCGGCCTGGTGGCCGACCTCCAGAACCTCCAGGCCAACCCCGATCGCGAGGCGTACGGGACGATCATCGAGTCCAAGGTCGAAAAGGGCCGCGGCAACGTGGCCACCGTGCTGGTCCAGACGGGCACGCTCAAGATTGGTGACATCGTGACCGTGGGCCAGACCTTCGGCCGGGTGCGGGCGCTCCAGAACGCGGCCGGCCGCCGCGTGAAGGAAGCCGGGCCGGCAACCGCCGTCGAGATCATCGGCCTCCAGGACCTGCCCGAGGCAGGTGACCTGCTGCGCGTCGTGCCCGACGAGAAGGCCGCCCGCGACGCCGCCGAAGCGGTCGAACGCCACGCGGCGGGCAGCGGAGCCGCCAGCCTCGAAGACATCAGCGCCCAGATCCAGGCCTCGGAGACCAAGGAGCTGCGGGTCATCCTGAAGACCGACGTCCAGGGCTCGCTGGGCGCCATTCGCCACGCCCTTGACCGGTTGAGCTCGACCGAGACTCGAATCAACATCCTCAGCGAGGGCGCCGGCGACATCAACGAGTCCGACGTCCTCCTGGCCGCCGCCTCGAGCGCCGTGGTCGTGGGCTTCAACACCAAGCTCGATCCCAGCGCGGAGCGCGCGGTCGAGGCATCCGGCGTGGACGTCCGGCTGTACGAGGTCATCTACAAGCTGACCGATGACATCGCGCTGGCCCTCCAGGGGCTGCTCACGCCCAAGCAGGTGGAGCAGATCGAGGGTCACGCCGAAGTCCGACAGCTCATCAAGGCCGGCAAGGCGGGCACGATCGCGGGCTCGTCCGTGCTCGATGGGCGGATGGTGCGCGGGGCCCAGGCCCGGCTCATGCGCGGTGGTCAGGTGGTCGTCGAGTCGCGGATCGAGTCGCTCCGTCGCTTCAAGGACGACGTCCGTGAGGTCGCGACCGGATTCGAGTGCGGGATCGGCCTGGCCGGCTCGCCGGAGTTCGCCGAAGGCGACGTCATCGAATGCTTCCAGATGGTTTCGGAGGCCGGCTGAACAGAGGGGTGAGAACCCGGTGAGCCAGCGCACCGACCGTCTCAACAGCCAGATCCAGGTCGAGCTCATGCAGCTCATGCAGCGTGAGATGACCGATCCCCGGCTTGGCTTCGCGACCGTGACCCGCGTCGGCATCACGCCCGACCTGTCCCTGGCCCGGGTGTGGGTCTCGGTCTATGGACCGGACGCCGACCAGGCGAAGACCATCACCGCCCTGACCAACGCCGCTGGCTGGCTGCGCCATCGACTGGGGGAGCGGATGACCATGCGCCAGATCCCGCGCCTCGAGTTCCACCCCGACGTATCGATTGCCGAGGGCGACCGGGTGCTGACCCTGCTCCATGACCTGGAACCTGAGCCTGAGGCAGACCGATGAACGAGGTCGCCGCGGCCATCGCCGGTGCGCAGCGCCTCACCGTCATCGGTCACGAAAACCCCGACGCCGACACGCTGGGTGCGGCACTGGCCATCCGGATGGTGGGGGAGCGGCTGGGGATCCCCGCCGAGGTGGTGATGGCCGACGGCGTCCCGCCGTACCTCGCCTTCATGCCGGGCTCCGACAGCGTTCGTCGCTCGCCGGAATTGGAGCCGGACACCGCGGTCATCGTGGATTCCGGGGACCTGGCCCGGATCGGAAGCCTGGCCACGGACGCGGCAGAGTGGCTGGCGCGGGCGCGGATCGTGAACATCGACCACCACGTCAGCAATCCGGGCTTCGGTGAGGTGAACCTGGTCGACCCCACCGCCGCGTCGACCTGCGAGATGGTCACGCTCCTCCTGCCCGAGCTCGAGATCGCGCTCGACGCCGACATGGCGACGGTTCTCCTTGCGGGGATCGTGAACGACACGCACACCTTCGCCCACCCGAACGTGACGCCGCGGACGCTCCGGGTGTCCGCCGACCTGGTCGCCGCCGGCGCGTCGTTGTCATCGGTCCATCGGGCCATCTACGCCGAGAAGCCGTTCCCGACCCTGGCCGTGTGGGGACGGATCCTGGCGGGCGTGACCGAGACCGCCGGCGGACGGATCATTCACGCCGACATGACCCTGGCCATGCTGGCCGAGACGGGCGCCACGCCCCAGGCATCCGAGGGGTTCATCGACCTGCTGGGCCTGTCCCGCGACGCGGACGTCGTCGTCCTGTTCAAAGAGCAGTCCGCGGACGTCATCCGGGTCAGCGTCCGCACCTCTGCCCGCGCCGATGCGGTGGCCATCACGTCGGCCTTCGGGGGCGGCGGACATGTGCGCGCCGCCGGCTGCACGGTCGCAGGCCCGCTGGCGGATGCGCACGCACACGTCCTTGCCGAATGCGAGCGCGAGCTCGCCCACGCCGATGATCGGCGTCATTAACCTCGACAAGCCGGTCGGCCCCACCTCGCATGACATGGTCGGCCTCGTTCGACGGCTGACCGCCATGAGCCGGATCGGGCACGCCGGAACCCTGGATCCACTCGCGTCCGGCGTCCTGCCCATCCTGGTCGGCGGCGCGACCCGGCTGAGCGAGGAGCTGACCGGCGGACGGAAGCGGTACGAGGCCGTGGTTCGGCTTGGCTACCGATCGGAGACCGATGACAGCCAGGGGCCGATCGAAGTGGGCTCGCCGCCGCCTGGGGTCGAGGCTGTGCGAGATGCGTTGACCGCGTTCGTTGGCACGTTCGACCAGATGCCGCCCACCTACTCCGCGCGCAAGCAGGGCGGGGTGACCGCGCATCGCGCAGCGCGGAAAGGGGCGCCCGTCGCCCTGGAACCTCGAGCGGTGACGGTCCACGAGTTGCACCTGACCGATGCGGCCGCTGGCGACGGCTGGCTGGACGTGAGCCTGGCCATGGAGACCGGCCCGGGGACGTATGTGCGCTCCATCGCTCGCGACCTCGGGGAGCAGCTCGGGTGCGGAGGCTACCTCCGGTCGTTGCGACGGACCGCGGCGGCGGGGCTGGCGGCTGTCGATGCCCGGACGCCGACCGAGCTTGGAGGCACTCGCCGCCGAGGGGCGGCTGGCCGAGGCGCTCATCCCGGTCGAGCAGCTGCTCGACCTGCCCGTGCTGGCTCTCGACGAGGAACAGGCGCGACGGTTCGCGAATGGGGGAGAGGTGGCCTGGTCGGTCATCGACGCGCCGCTGGACGAGCGGGTTCTCGTCCGGGACGAGGCCGGGCTCCTGGGCCTGGGCTCGCTCACCGATGGCACGCTCCACCCGCGGAAGGTGCTGGACCGATCGTGACCAGCATGCTGGCCGAGGTCGCGGCAGGCCCTGCCATGGGGCCGGTGGCGCTGGTCGTGGGCGTGTTCGACGGCGTGCACCGCGGTCATCGGGTACTGCTCTCCGCGGTTCGCGAGGCGGCCGCCGCACGAGGCGCCCGGCCGGTGGCCCTCGTCCTCGATCCGCCGCCCATCGAGGTCATCATGCCCGGCGAAGTGGTGCCCCGGCTGGCGCCGCTGGACGAGAACCTCGCCCGCATCGAGGCTGCCGGGGTTCACCCGTTCGCGGTGACCTTCGACGAGCAGGTGCGCGATCTCTCCGCGGAAGATTTCCTGATGGGGGTGGCACCGGCCCTCCAGCCGGTCGCCGTCGTGGTCACGCCGGACAGCGCGTTTGGACGCCGCCGCGAGGGGACGCCCGAGCACCTGGCCCAGGTCGGCACGGGGCGTGGCTTCGAGGTGGTGGTGATCGAGCCCGAGGCATCCGTTGGCGTGATCTCCTCCAGCCGGATCCGCCAGGCCCTGGCCGACGGCGACGTCGCGCTCGCTGCCGACCTGCTGGGTAGACATGCCCAGCTCACCGGCACGGTGGTCCGCGGCGACGGTCGCGGTCGCGAGCTCGGGTTCCCCACGGCCAACCTGGCGTTCGGCTACCGTCCGGCGATGCCCGCGTTGGGGATCTACGCCGGCGTGGTGGACGGTCGCACCGGGGCCCTGGTCAGCGTCGGCCGCCGACCGGTATTTCATACCAATGGCGACGTCGTGGTCGAGGCCAACCTGCTCGACTGGAGCGGCGACCTGTATGACGAAACGATCACCGTCGCACTCGTTTCACGCCTTCGCGACGAGCGGAATTTCCCTTCAACCGACGCCCTGGTGATCCAAATGCGAGCCGACGAGACCGACGCTCGCGGGGCGCTGGAGGGGATCGTCTGATACGATGACCACGAACGAACATTTGATATGGAGGAATTCGTGCCGTTAGACCCGGCCAGAAAGTCCGCCGTCGCGTCAGACTTTGCGACGCACGATGGCGACACCGGATCTCCCGAAGTGCAGATCGCGCTCCTCACTGAGCGCATCAAGTCGCTGACGGACCATTTGCGCAGCTATCCCAAAGACAACGCCTCGCGCCGCGGGCTCCTGAAGCTCGTGGGCCAGCGCCGGCGCCTGCTCGCGTACCTCGTCCGCACGGACGTGGATCGCTATCGAGCGGTCATCGGTCGCCTCGGCCTTCGCCGGTAGCGTCGTTTTCCACCCACTGACCCGATCAAATCGGGTCCTCACCGTATCGCGTCGAACTCGACGCCCCGTGCTCGCGCCGCGCCACCCTCATCGGTCAGGCCGCGCCGAGCACACCCCCAACTAGGAGAAATTTCGTTGGCTATCAAGGTTGAAACAGAAATCGGCGGACAGACGTTCTCATTCGAGACCGGCAAGCTCGCCGAACAGGCCGATGGTGCGGTCCTGGTCCGCTACGGAGACACCGTGCTCCTGGCGACCGCCGTCTCGGCGGAGCCCCGCGAGGGCATCGACTTCTTCCCGCTCACCGTGGACTACGAGGAGCGGATGTACGCCGCGGGCAAGATCCCGGGCGGATTCATCAAGCGCGAGTCGCGCCCGTCGGAGGCGGCCATCCTGGCCATGCGCCTCACCGACCGCCCGATTCGCCCCCTCTTCCCGAAGGGCTACAAGAACGACGTCCAGGTCGTCCTGACCGTCCTCTCCGCGGACCAGGAGAACGACCCCGACATCCTCGCCGTGAACGGCGCGTCGGCGGCGCTCTCGGTCAGCAGCATTCCATTCAACGGTCCCATCGGCGCGGTGCGGGTCGGTCGCATTGACGGCCAGTTCGTCGCCAACCCGACCACCAGCCAGATGGAGAACAGCGAGCTGGACCTGGTCGTGGCCGGTACCCGTGACGCGATCATGATGGTCGAGGCCGGGGCCAAGATCCTGCCCGAGGCCGTCATGCTCGACGCGATCACCTGGGGCCACGCCGAGCTCCAGAAGTCGATCGAGCTCCAGGAGAAGCTGGTCACCAGCTCCGGGACCCCCAAGCGGACACCGTTCCTGGGGCCCAAGGCAGACTCGGTCGTCAAGCTGGGCAAGGCGCTGAGCCACAAGGGCGCCGAGTTCGTGATCCTCGACGTCGAGACCACCGCCATGAAGCCGGAGAACGGCTACATCGTTGACATCGCCGCCCTGAAGGTGCGCGATGGCGAGGTGGTCGATCGCTTCGAGTCGCTCGTGAACCCGGGCAACTCGATCGTCGGTCACCAGATCCATGGACTGACCGATGCGGACGTCGCAAAGGCGCCGACGGCGGCCGAGGTGCTGCCCGCATTCGTGGCATGGGTCGGCGATGCCGGAATCGTGGCCCACAACGTCGGGTTCGACCTGCCGTTCGTGCTGCGCCACCTCCCCAACGACGTGGCGTGGGCGCCCAGCGCGGTCTACGACACGCTCGAGCTGGCCCACCAGCTGTACCCCGATGCCGGCGGCTACAAGCTCGCCGACCTCATGCGCTTCATCTTCGGCAAGGACCACCCGGCTGCCCACCGGGCCATGCCCGATGCCGAGGCCACGGGCGAGCTGTTCCTCAGCCTGACCGGCAACCTCGTCGAGCGGCTGGACGCCGTCCGGGCCGACATCGCCGCCGAAGTGCGGCGCGGCAAGGAGGCCTACAACCGGGCCGAGCAGGGCCAGGCGCTCGAGGACGTCCGACGCCGCCACGGCATCGGCTCCGCCCTCATGGACGTGCTGACCAAGGCCACCGTCCGCGAGCTCGTCCTGTCCGAGAACATCCGGGTCGACGGGCGTGATACGACCACCATTCGATCGATCTCGGTCGAGGTCGGCATCCTGCCCCGGACCCACGGCTCCGGCCTCTTCACCCGTGGCCAGACGCAGGCCCTGTCCATCGCGACGCTGGGACCGTCGAGTGACGTCCAGCGGCTGGACACGATCTCCCCGGAGACCGAGAAGCGCTACATGCACCACTACAACTTCCCGCCCTACTCGGTGGGTGAGTCTCGACCGATGCGCGGCCCCGGCCGACGCGAGATCGGCCACGGCGCGCTCGCCGAGCGGGCCCTGATGCCGGTCCTCCCGTCGGTGGAGGAGTTCCCGTACGTCATCCGCGTCGTCAGCGAGGTCGTCTCGTCCAACGGGTCGACCTCCATGGCCAGCACCTGCGGCAGCACCCTCGCCCTGATGGACGCCGGCGTGCCGATCTCGGCCCCGGTGGCCGGCGCGGCGATGGGTCTCATCACCGATCCGGACACCAACCGCTACGCGGTCCTGACCGACATCACGGGCAAGGAAGACGCGTACGGCGACATGGACTTCAAGGTGGCGGGGACGGCCGAGGGCGTGACCGCCCTCCAGATGGACATCAAGGTGGCCGGCATCACGCCGGAGATCCTCCGCGATGCCCTGGACCAGGCCAAGGTGGCCCGGCTGTTCATCCTGGACAAGATGACCTCGGTCATCAGTGCCAGCCGCTCGGAGCTGAGCCCGTACGCGCCACGGATCACGACCATCAAGATCCCGGTCGACAAGATCCGCGACGTCATCGGTGCCGGCGGCAAGGTGATCCGCCAGATCACGGCCGAGACCGGAACCCAGATCAACGTCGAGGACGATGGCACGATCCAGATTGCCGCGGTGGACGGCGAAGCGGCCGAGAAGGCCGTGCGCTGGATCGAGGGCCTGACCCGCGACGTCGAAGTCGGCAAGGAGTACCTGGGCAAGGTCACCCGGATCATGAACTTCGGGGCCTTCGTCGAGATCCTGCCCGGCAAGGAGGGGCTGGTCCACATCAGCCAGCTGGCCGACTACCGGGTGGCCCGGGTCGAGGACGTGGTGGCCATCGGTGACGAGCTGATGGTCATCGTGACCGAGATCGACCGCATGGGTCGCGTCAACCTGAGCCGCCGCGCGGCGATGGAGCGGCACATGGCCCACACCCCGGTGGGTGCCACAGCCGGGTCCGACGCAGAGGATTCCTAGGACGGACGTCCCCGAATGAGCGGGGAGGCCGATCTCGCCGCGATCGCGGATGAGGTGCGGGCCTGCACCCGCTGTCCCCTCGCCGCCGGCCGCACGGTGGCCGTCCCCGGCGAGGGAAACCCGGTGACCGACGTGCTCCTGGTGGGGGAGGGGCCCGGTCAGCGTGAGGACGCCACCGGCCGGCCCTTCGTGGGACCGGCCGGGCAGCTCCTCGACGAGATGCTCCGGTCCATTGGCTGGCAGCGCGGCGACGTGTTCATCACGAACGTCGTGAAGTGCCGGCCGCCGGGCAACCGCGATCCCGAACCGACCGAGATGGCGGCCTGTGCGCCGTATCTCGATCGCCAGGAGTCAGCGCTGGATCCGGTCCTGGTGGTGACGTTGGGGCGGCATTCGCTTCAGCGCTACCTGCCCGGGGCCCGGATCTCGGAGGCCCACGGCCGCCTGCGTCGTTCGGGCGGCCGGTTCGTGCTCCCGATGTACCATCCCGCTGCCGCGCTGCGGTCCAGCGGCCTGCGGGAAACGCTGGCGGAGGACATGCGAGGACTTCCGGCCGCGCTGCTGGCCGCTCGCGAGGCCCTGACAGCCGAGCGGGAGGAGCAGGGGCCGACGGCTCCAGCGGGCGCAGTCACGTCGCCAACGCCTACCGTAGAAGACGACGATCAACAGATGACGCTGTTCTAGAGGACGCAATGCCAGGAACTCTTCGGATCATTCCGCTCGGTGGGGTAGGTGAGGTTGGCAAGAACATCACCGCCATCGAGGCTGACGGCGAGATCCTCGTCGTCGACTGCGGCCTTGCGTTCCCCGAGCCGGAGATGCTCGGCATCGACCTGGTCGTGCCCGACGCCACGTACCTCGCCGAGAACGCCAGCAAGGTCAAGGCCATCCTCCTGACCCACGGTCACGAGGACCACACCGGTGGCCTGCCCTACGTCCTTCCCCGGATCAAGGGCACTCCGATCTACGCTTCGAAGCTGACCATCGGTCTGGTCACCGGCAAGCTGAAGGAGCACAAGCTCCTGGGCGCGACCACCCTCCACGAGATCGAGCCGGGGACCGAGTACGCCATCGGTGCGTTCAAGGTCACCCCATTCCGGGTAAACCACTCGATTCCGGGCGGGATGGGATTTGCCATCCGCCATGCGCGGGGCACGATCATCCATACCGGGGACTTCAAGTTCGACCACACCCCGCCGGACGGGACTCGTGCCGACCTGGGGCTCATTGCCGAGTGGGGCAAGCAGGGCGTGGACTTCCTCCTGTCCGATTCCACCCGCGCCGAGCGCGAGGGCTACACCCTGTCCGAGGCCACGGTGGGGGAGTCGCTCCGCAACCTGATCGGGGCGGCGGAGGGGCGGGTCATCCTGGCCACCTTCGCCTCGAACATCGGTCGGGTGCAGCAGACCATCGACGCTGCCGCGGAGCACGGTCGGAAGGTCGTGCTCATGGGACGGAGCATGGAGCAGAACGCGGCCATCGCGACCGAGCTGGGCTACCTCGACGGACGCGACGGGACCGTGGTCCGCAAGGAGCAGCTCGAGCGCCTCAAGCCGGCCGACCTGGTGATCATCACGACCGGATCACAGGGTGAGCCGATGTCCGGGCTGACCCGGATGAGCAACCGCGACCATCGGAACATCTCGATCGTGCCGGGCGACACGGTGATCGTGTCCGCCTCGCCCATTCCGGGCAACGAGGAGGCGGTGGCGCGCACCATCGACAACCTCTTCAAGGAGGGGGCGATGGTCCACTACGAGCCCATGACCCACTGCCACGTCTCGGGCCACGGTTCGCGCGAGGAGCTCAAGCTCATGCTCGGGCTGGCCAAGCCCCGCAACTTCATTCCCATCCACGGCGAGTACCGGATGCTGGTCCAACACGCACTCCTGGCCGAGGGGGCCGGGGTGTCCGTGGACGGGATTTTTGTCCTGCAGAATGGCAACGTGGTCGAGTTCGACGGCACGAAGGCGCGCCTGGCCGGGAGCGTGCCGGCCGGCGCGGTCCTGGTCGACGGCCTCAGCGCGGTCGACGGGGTGGACGGCGTGATCCTGCGCGATCGACGCGCCCTGGCCAACGACGGCGTGCTCATGGTGGCCCTCACCGTGGCCACCGCGACCGGGCGCACGGTCAGCGGGCCCGACCTCATCGGTCGTGGCTTCCTGCCCGATCCGAATGACCCCGTCCTCGAAGCCGCACGCGAGCACCTGATCATCGCGCTCGAGCGGGCCGGTGACGCCCACGGCGCCGAGCCGGGCTACCTCAAGGCCAAGATCCACGACGTGCTGAGCCGATACCTGTACGAGCAGACCCATCGGCGACCGATGATCCTGCCCATCGTGCTGGAGGTCTGAGCCCTATGGCGAAGGCGAAGACCCGTTCCCGACGCCAGAAACGGGCCCGCCGGGCGGCGAACAACGGAATCAAGATCAGCGGCCGGCTCATCCGTGAGGTCGGGGCGCTGGTCTTCGTGGTCCTCGCCTTCATCTCGCTCCTGGCTGTGCTCACCCCCGACGCCGCGGCGGGCGTGACGGCGTGGCACGACTTCCTCCAGACCCTCCTGGGCTGGGGGATGTTCTTCGCGCCCGCCCTCCTCCTGCTGTTCGCCCTGATGCTGTGGATGCGCAACGTCCCGGTCGAGCGGTTGATCTCCGCGCTGGGCATCGTGATCCTGACCCTCTCCCTGCTCGGTCTCTTCCAGCTCGCGATCGGTGGCGCGGGGGCCGTGGCCCCGCCGGGGGATGGGGGAGGGGTGATCGGGACGGTGGTCTGCGCGCCGCTCGTGTACCTCCTGGGCACCCTGGGCGCGGCCGTGGTCCTCATCCTGCTGCTGGTCGTGGGCTTCCTGCTGTTCTTCAACATGACCATCGGGGACGTCTTCACCGCGTGGCAGCACAACCGGGAGGTCGGACCCGGGCCCGCGGCCACGGCCGCAGCCAACGGCGCGGCGAGCGCCCGGGCGGCTGCCGCGGCGCCGCAACGGCCGCCCGCGCCCGAGGAGCCGCCGGTGATTCTCCGACGCCAGCGTCCCGAGCAGGCCGCCGTGGTCGCCGGAGCTGCGACCGCGGCCGCGATCACCAACGGTGGCCCGCCCCCGGCCGAGACCCCGGAGGGCGACGAGGCGGTGAGCTACATGGTCGGCTCGGAGGACGAAGGGGCCGATGCCGCGCTCGAGCGGTCAGCGCAGACCTGGACCCTGCCCAACCTGTCGCTCCTCGCCGACGCGCCGGGCAACGGACCGGCCCAGCTGGACCTCACGGCCAAGGGAAAGCTCATTCGCGACACCCTGGCCAGCTTCGACATCGGTGTGAAGGTCGCCCGCATCCAGGAGGGGCCGGTCGTCACCCAGTACGCGCTCGACGTGGAGCCGGGGATCAAGCTGTCGCGCATCCAGGGGCTGGCCGACAACCTGGCCCTGGCCCTCAGCGCCCGATCCATCCGGATCGAGGCCCCCATCCCGGGCGAGCCGTACGTGGGGGTCGAGATCCCCAACGCGGCCTTCGACCTGGTCACGCTCAAGGAGGTCCTGGGCTCCAAGACGTTCGCGACCATGGCCGCCGCTGGCGGGCTCGCCTTCGCATTGGGCCAGGACGTGGCCGGCCAGCCGTCGGCCGCGGACCTGTCACGCATGCCGCACATGCTCATCGCGGGCGCCACCGGATCGGGCAAGAGCGTGAGCGTGAACGCGTTGATCTGCTCGCTGATCATGCAGAACCGCCCGGACGAGGTGAAGCTGATCCTGATCGACCCCAAGCGGGTGGAGCTGGCCCAGTACCGCGGCCTGCCGCACCTGCTGACCGAGGTCATCGTCGACAGCGAGAAGGCGGTCAACGCCCTGAAGTGGACGGTGGGCGCCATGGAAAGCCGGTACCACGAGTTCGCGCAGCGGGGCGTCCGGAACATCGCGGGCTTCAACGCCGACCTCAAGCCCGATCAGCCGCGGATGCCGTACATCGTGATCGTCATCGACGAGCTGGCCGACCTCATGATGATGAGCGCCTACGAGGTCGAGGCCACCATCACCCGCATCGCCCAGCTGGCGCGCGCGACCGGCATTCACCTCGTGGTGGCCACCCAGCGCCCTTCGGTCCAGGTCGTGACCGGGCTGATCAAGGCCAACATTCCCTCGCGCATCGCATTCGCCATGACCAGCGGAATCGACAGCCGGACGATCCTTGATGCCACCGGGGCGGAGGACCTGCTGGGTCGCGGCGACATGCTGTACCTGCCCATCGACGCGCCCCGCGCGACTCGACTCCAGGGCGTGCTGGTGACCGATCCCGAGATCGAGGCGCTGGCCCAGTTCTGGCGCAACCAGGGCTCGCCCCACTACCGGACCGAGGTCACGGCTCCCCGGCGAGACGCGCGCGGTGCCGGCGGCGAGGACGAGGACGGCGACGCCGATCCGCTCCTGCGCCAGGCGATCGACCTCGTGCGTCGCTCGGACAAGGCATCGGCTTCGCTCCTCCAGCGGCGCCTGCGGGTGGGGTATGCACGGGCGGCCCGCATCCTGGATCAGATGGAAGACCGTGGGATCGTGGGTCCGGCCGACGGAAGCCGCTTCCGCGAGGTGCTCATCACGCCCGACGGGTGGGGCGGAGAGGTGGCTCCGGGTGAGGATGACGAATGACCGATGGCGGCCGCACGCTGGGGCAGACGCTCCGGGCGGCCCGCGAAGCGAAGCACTGGGACGTCGCGCGCGCTGAGCGCGAGACCCGGATCCGCGCCCGTTACCTGACCGCCCTCGAAGAGGGCGACTACGCCGACCTGCCGAGCCAGGTCTACGCCCAGGGCTTCGTCCGCAACTACGCCACGTACCTGGGCCTCGACCCCGAGGCCTGCCTGGAGCTGTACCACCGCGAGGCGACGCCCGCGGTGCCTGCCCGTCCCGCGGTCGCGCCACCGAAACCGATGGTCGTGGAGAAGCGCGACGCCCTCATCACCCGCGGTCGCCTGGCTGCGGGAGCATTGGTGATCCTGGTCGTCGCCTTCATCGCGTACCTCGCGTTTCAGTTCCTGACCTTCGCCGGTACGCCGGGATTGACCCTGACCGATCCACCCACCGACGTGCCCGCCTTCGCCGAAACGTCCTACCTGCTGCGCGGCACCACCGTCCCCAACGCGGGGATCACGGTCGACGGCCTGCGCGAGAACCCCAGCACGACCGCCTCCGCAACCGGGGAGTTCACCCTCCGGGTGGAGCTCGTGCCGGGCTCGAACGTGGTCACGGTGGTCGCGACCGACCCCATCACGGAGCGCACGTCGAACCCGGTGGTACGAACCATCACGGTGACCCTGCCGGTCGAAACTCCGGCACCGTCCGGCAGCCCGAGTGCAGCCAGCCCCAACCCCACGGCCCAGTAGCGCCCTGACCGATACGGCAAGATAGGAGCGCATGGCCGACTTCTCATTCGACGTGGTGAGCGACTTCGACCACCAGGAGCTGGTGAACGCCCTCGACCAGGTGCGGCGCGAGATCGCGACTCGGTACGACTTCAAGGGCAGCACGTGCACCCTGGAGTTGGGCAAGACCGAGGTCACCCTGGTGGCCGATGACGACTTCCGGGCCGCCTCGGTGAAGGATCTCCTGCAGTCCAAGGCCGTGAAGCGGGGACTGAGCCTGAAGATCTTCGACTGGGGCAAGATCGAGCCCGCGGCCGGTGGCCTCGTCCGCCAGGTCATCGGTCTCAGGAAGGGCCTGAACGCCGACCAGGGACGCGAGCTCTCCAAGCACGTCCGCGAGAACTTCCCCAAGGTGAAGGTCTCGATCCAGGGCGACGCGCTCCGCGTTTCAGCCTCCAGCAAGGACAACCTCCAGGCGGTCATCACCGACCTGCGCGCCCTGGACTACCCGGTCGCGCTCCAGTTCATCAACTACCGCTGAGGGACCACTGCCATGTCCGCCCCCTCCGAACGCGAACTCGCCGGAGCTGCGGCGCGCCTGGGTGGTGACCTCCTGGCGGCGGAGTGGACCCTGTGCAGCGCGGAATCGTCCACGGCGGGGCTCATCGGTCACGTCGTCACCATGGTGCCCGGCGCCTCCCGGTATTACGTGGGCGGCGTGATCGCCTACTCGAACCTGGCCAAGGAAAAGGAGCTCGGCGTCGGGGAGGATCTGCTCGCCGAGCACGGCGCGGTCAGTGCGGAAGTGGCCGCCGCGATGGTGGAAGGGGTCCGGCAGCGGTTCGACACCGATCTGGCGGTTGCGGTGACCGGCATTGCCGGACCCGAGGCCGACGGCTCGACCAAGCCGATGGGCCTCCATTTCGTGGCCGCCTGCCGTCGCGGTCGGCCCGCGACCGTCGAGCGCCACGTCTTCACCCACGATCGCGAGGGCAACAAGGCCGCGGCCGCCCTGGCCGCCATCGAACTCGCACGCCGGGAGACCGGGACCGGCTGATGGGGCGATCCGGCGAGCGGATCCACGTCATCGGCATCGCGGGGGCGGGCGCCGCGGGGACAGCCCTTCTCGCGGCCCAGGCAGGGGCCAGGGTCGACGGCTGCGATGCTGCCGGGCCGTCTGCCTACACCAAGCAACTAACCGGCGTTGGCGTTACGGTGGTGGCGGGTCATGATCCCGCGCATCTCGCGGACGTGGATCGGGTGGCGGTCAGCGCCGCGCTGCGGCTTCAGCCTGATCTCCCGGAGCTGGTCGCCGCTCGGGAGCGGGGGATCGAGATCGTCGCCTGGCAGGTGCTGCTGGGCGAGTTGATGGGGGAGCGGGGTCACCTCGGGGTGGCCGTGGCCGGCACCCACGGCAAGTCGACCACCACCGCGCTGTTGGGCCACCTGCTCATCGCCGCGGGCCACGATCCAACGGTCGAAGTCGGCGCCATGATCCCGGCCTGGGGCGCCTCGGCCCGCGCCGGTAGGGGAGCGGAGTTCCTCGCGGAGGCCGACGAGTACGACGGCAACTTCCTCCACCTCCACCCCGCCGCGGTCCTCCTGACCACGATCGAGATGGACCACCCCGACGTCTTCACCGACGAGGACGCGGTGATCGACATGTTCGTCCGATTCCTGGACGGCATGAGCACCGATGACCGTGTGGAGGGCCGTCTCCTGGTCGCGGACGAGGCTGACCGAGGCACTCGCGTCCTGCTCGACCGCCTGGGCGAGTGGGACGGCCGCATCGTCCGGTACGGCCAGGGAACCGAGGTCAACGCCACCGAAGTCACGTTCGACCCCGCAGGGACCACGTTCACGCTCTTCGGGCGCAGATTCCGATCTCCGCTGGCAGGCGCCCACAACGTGCTCAATGCCGTGGGTGCGCTCACGCTGGGTCAGGAGCTGGGAATCGGTCTGGAGGCGCTCCAGGACGGTCTGGAGGGCTTCAGCGGGGCCGCTCGTCGCCTGGAGCTCATCGCCGATACTGCCGGCGTGCTCGTCTTCGACGATTACGCGCACCATCCGACCGAGGTTCGGGCCGCCCTGGCCGGCACCCGGCAGCGGGTGGGAGGCCGACGCCTGTGGGCCGTGATCGAGCCCCACACCTTTGCCCGGACCCGCGCGATGTTCGACGACTACGCGGAAGCCTTCCGCGAAGCGGATGAAGTCGTCGTAGCCGATATTTTCGCCGCTCGCGATCCCGATACCACGATCGTGAGCTCCGAGGAGCTGGCCGATGCCATCGAGCGCGTCTCGGCCGTGCCGGCCATCGCGACGGGGGATACCCACGAGACAGCCGCCTACGTGGCCAACCACGTCCGGTCCGGGGACAGCGTGGTGACCCTGGGGATCGGCTCCAGCCACAAGATCGCGGCCGAAATCGCCGATGCGCTGGCCGCTCACCCGGCGGGGGAGCGAGCGTGAGAGGAGCCCGGGCCATCCTGCTGACCCTGCTCCTGACCGGGGTCGTGGCCGTCGTTCAGCAGGGCCTCGTCAAGCTCGTCCAGGGCTCCGGGGCGGCCCAGGAGCCGGCAGTGATCCTCATCCTGCTCCTGGCGGCCTTCCTGGGCCTCCTGACGGGTGTGGCGACCCGGGCATTGAGCCTTCCAGGAGCAGTGGCGCCGACCGTGGTCGTGCTGGCCTGGACCGTGGCACCCGTGATTTTCGCGGCCTTGCCGTGGGCGATCTTCCAGGCCCTCGGCGGCGACGCCGACCTCACGGGCGTGGAATCGGTTGCCCTCGCCGTGGCCGCCGTCGCGGCCGCCCTTACCCTTGGTGTCCAGATCCCGAACGGGGACTGACCACTCCAACTCTCCGGCCGCTCGGCCCGCAGACTGGTGACGCACGGCACTGGCCTCCGTCCACCGGCCTGCCGGAGCATGCGCCCTGCCTGATCTGCACCTGTCCTCGTCGACAGGAACGGGAGATACATACATGCGCGCGAAAGTCCTCGTTGTCTACGCGAGTCGCCACGGCGCGACCCGGGGAATCGCCGAACGAATCGCCGCCAGGCTCACCGAGTCCGGCGTGGATGCCACGATTGAAGGCGCCCAGGAAGTGGAAGACGTCAGCGGGTTCGACGCCTATGTCATCGGCAGTGCCGCCTATGCCTCGCACTGGCTCAAGGAGGCGACCGACTTCGTCCGGCACCACCGGGACCTGCTCGCCGGTCGGCCGGTATGGCTGTTCAGCAGCGGGCCTGTCGGCCCAGACGAGGTCGACAAGAAGGGCCGAGACCTGCGCGAAGCCTCCGTGCCAACCGAGATCGCGGAGTTCCGAAAGGCGATCCATCCACGGGGCCACCAGGTCTTCTACGGCGCGTACGACCCCCACCAGGAGCCGATCGGCCTCATGGAGCGCCTCGGTGAGCGAATGTTCCAGCTCATGCCAGAGGCCAGGGCATCACTGCCGTCCGGTGACTTCCGCGACTGGGCCAACATCGACGTCTGGGCCGGCACGATCGCCCGCGAGCTCACCGCCGTCGTGCCCGCCGCCTGACAGCGACCACCCGCGCTGCGCTCCGCTGCCTGCGTGTGCCTTCCGGAGGCTAACGCAACATAACCTCTCTTTGCGGAAGTGCTATTCCGGGGAGTGTGAGGGGTTCGAGCGCTGGGGATACCGGTTATCGGTCTGGTTAATCCGTCCGATTCACCGAAACGGGGCGCCTGGCGCGCGCAATGGCCACGAACACGCCGCCAAAGACCGCCACGAGGCTGCCCAGCACGAGCCAGGACGGCGGGTTGCTGGCCGGTGGCGAGAGCGGCAGGTTGGTGGAGGGCAGCTCGCCGCCGATCGGTGAATTGGCGACGAAGGCCGCGACCAGGCCACCGGTCAGGTCGTCGTCCGGGATGCAGATGAAGACGTTCTGGCTCATGACGCAGTTCTCCTGGACGTTGTCGGCCGTGTAGGGCACGAGCAGCGGCGCGGCGACGTCAAAGCCTGCGGGTGCGGCGATCTCGGTGATCCAGTAGTTGCCAAAGACGGGCTGCGGATCGAATACCGCGAATCCGAACTCCGACACGACCGTGTCGATCACCGGGGCATCATCGGTATCAGGCTCGTAGATGCCGTCCCCATCGTCCAGGCGGAGCTCGAAGGTCGCGCCGGACAGGAGCGTGTCATCGGTGAACTCGGGCGTCCCGTTGTCGTTGACCTTGACCACGACGATGGGCCGTTCGTCGCCCTGAGGCGCGGGAGTCGCCGTGGGAGAGGGCGAAGCGGTTGGTGAGGCCGTCGCCGTTGGCGAAGGGGTGGCCGTTGGGTGGGGGTAGGAGTTGGAGTCGGGGTTGGGTTGGCGTCGGGGTTGGGCTGGGTGTGGAGTCGGCGTTGGCGTGGGTGTGGGCGTAGGCGTCGGTGTGGGCGACGCTGGGGTCGCGGTGGGCACCGGAGTGGGCGTCGGGGCCTGCGAGCAGTCGATGACGATGTGCGTCTTGCTTCCGGAGAACGTGTCGCTGGGGTCGTTCCCCCGCACGGCGGCGCTGACCAGGTAGTTGTAGATCACGAACTGGGGGTAATCCCCCGCCGCCATCTGGAGTGAGGCTTCCCAGCCGACGAGCGCAGTCCCATCGGCGCTCGGGACGGCCTGGAAGTCGGGCGGCGTCCCGTTGTTGCCCGAGTTCCCGCGAACCCCGAAGGCCCCGCCGGCCAGCTTCTTCACGTAGTTGTTGTCGTCGTTCGGCCGGTTGAACCAGCCGGGGCTGTTCAGGACCAGGATGTACATCGTCCCGGTCAGGCAGTCGTAGCGGGCATAGGCCTTCGAGCGTGAGCCGTCGCTGACGTTGCCGAACTTGTACAGGTCGGACAGCAGGTCCAGGCTCAGGTCCCAGTCACTCGGGTTGCCGTCGACCACGATGTTCGCGCCGTTGAGCTCGCGGACATCCGGCGCAAGGGCCAGCGTCTGGGTGGGCAGCAGCGCGACGGCCAGCCCGATTCCGATGACGAGCAGCGCAGCACGACGCCGCAGGACCTGATTGGACATCCATGACCCCTGGTTCTTGGCGTCAACCATGCGCCGTCGGGCATGGTTCGGGCACCCGTACCTATGGGCTGGACCGTCGTGGCTAGGACTACCCCGCCCGGGAGCTCCGCCGCACCGCGGTCGGGGCCGAGACGACCGCCGCGGCCTGGACCTCGCCAGCCAATGATTCGGGCAGGCGGCCCACGATGCGCACGCCGTCATCGGTGAAGCGCTCGGTGACCTCACCGGCGCTGCGGGCACGGGCCAGCAGTTCGGCCCGTGGGTACGGCACGACGGCGTCCACGGCCACCAGGCGGCCCCGCAGGGCGGTCGCGATGCGCTCCCGGAGCTCAGGGAGGCCAGAACCCGTCAAGGCGCTCACATAGGCCACGTCGTCGTCCTCGGGAGGGGGTCCGGCCGACGCGCAGGACGCCGTCCATGCGGTCGAGCTTGTTGAAGACCCGGATCCGTGGTTTGTCGCCCGCTCCGAGCTCCTCCAGGACCGAAGCGACCGTTTCCTGCTGGGCGATGAAGTCCGGATCGGACGCATCGACCACCTCGAGCAGCAGATCCGCGCGGACGACCTCCTCCAGCGTGGCGCGGAAGGCGTCGATCAGGTCGTGCGGAAGCTTGTTGATGAAGCCCACGGTATCGGTCAGGACGACCTGGCGGTGCGATTCGAGGCTGATCCGCCGCGAGGTGGGGTCAAGCGTGGCGAACGGCATGTCGGCCACGAACGCATCGGCATCGGTCAGGGCGTTCAGCAGGGTGGACTTCCCGGCGTTGGTGTACCCCACCAGGGCCACGACCGGCACTTCTGACCGATCCCGCCGGCGACCGGCGGTGGCGCGGTGACGCTCGACCTCGGTGATCTCCCCGCGCAGTCGGTGGATCTTCTCGCGGATCCTCCGCCGGTCGGTCTCGAGCTGGCTCTCGCCCGGTCCGCGAGTCCCGATCCCGCCGGCGGTGCGCGACAGGTGGGTCCACATCCGGGTCAGGCGAGGGAGGCTGTACTCGAGCTGGGCCAGCTCGACCTGAAGCCGTCCCTCGCGGGTCCGGGCGTGCCGGGCAAAGATGTCGAGGATCAGGGCGCTGCGGTCGATCACCTTTCCGTCCAGCAGCTTCTCGAGGTTGCGCTGCTGGGCGGGACTCAGCTCGTCATCGACCACGAGCAGGCTGAAGCTGGTCATGGACCGCTCGTCGGCCAGGTCGGCGGCGCGACCCTTACCCAGGTACCACGACGGGTCCGCGTGGAGCCGCTTCTGGCTGGTGCTGCCCACCACTTCGGCACCCGCGGCGGCTGCCAGGGCCCCGAGCTCCGCCAGGCGGCGATCGACCGACCACGACTCCCCCGCCGGGGACTCGAGGGCGACCAGAAACGCCCGCTCGATGGGCGGAGCGACTTCAACCGTGCGCGTAGTGGATCGGCTCATGCGGCGGCCATCCTAGACCAGCATGCTCAGCCGAGCGCCAGTCGGGTCACGATGTCGCTCCCCCGCTGGACGAGGGCGGGGTCGTCGGCCGGGCGATCCCCGGCGTCGATCCACACGATGCGCTTGTCTCTCCGGAACCAGCTGAGCTGGCGGCGTGCGTATCGACGGACGCGTCGCGCGGTGCTGGCAATGGCCGCCTCGAGGGTGGTCTCCCCCGCCAGGAAGGCAGCGGCCTCGGCGTAGCCGTGACCGGTCATGGCCGGGAGCGACGGGTCCAGGTCGCGCTCCAGGAGCGCACGGGTCTCGTCGAGGAGGCCACCGGCGAACATGGCCTCGGCCCGCTGGTCGATGCGCCGATCGAGCACGGCCAGGGGTCGGCTCAGGCCGACGAGGGCCAAACGCCCGGCGTACGGCGCGGCGCCCACTGTGCCCGCGGCACTCTCCCCCACCAGCTCGGCCCGCTCCAGGGCGCGCAGCACACGACGCGGGTTGCGCAAGTCGGTCCGGGCCGCACTCGCGGGATCGAGCCGCGCCAGGCGCTGGGCAAGGACGGCCAGGCCCTCCACCTCGAGCTCGTCCGCCAGCCGCTCGCGGACCTCTGGGC
Organism: uncultured Chloroflexia bacterium; assembly: GCA_963816215.1. Lineage (GTDB taxonomy): Bacteria > Chloroflexota > Limnocylindria > QHBO01 > QHBO01 > DASTEQ01. Next base: position 36,293 of record CAWFKB010000015.1, read on the forward strand.
TCCAGGGCTGGGCGGCGAAGTCGTAGCCGTCGACCAGCGCGCTCACGTACAGGCCAGTCCCGCCCACCACGAACGGCAGCCGGCCCCGGGCGGCCACCTGGGACACGAACGCCCGGGCCTGCTCGGCCCACTGGGCCACGGTGAAGGGTTGATCGGGCTCGACCAGGTCCAGCAGGTGGTGGGGAATTCGCGCCCGGGCCGCGGCCTCCACCTTGGCCGTGCCTTCATCGAGGCCCCGGAACACCTGGCGCGAGTCGGCAACCAGGATCTCGGCGTTCAGCCGTTCGGCCAGGGCCAGGGACAGATCGGTCTTGCCCGACGCGGTGGGGCCCACCAGCGCCGCCAACGGCGGGGCCATCGGTCTGGGAATGGCGACCTACACCTCGATCAGGCGCTGCACCAGCTCGATGCTGAGCGCCCGCCCCGTGGCTCGGTCGGCCTCGATCAACGCCCCGTTGAAGCTGACAGGCCCCTCGGCCACCTCGAAGCGGGTGGGCAGATGCCGGAGGAACCGGGGCAGGACCGTGTCGAGCCGGAAGCCGATGACCGAGTCGCGCGGGCCGGTCATCCCCACGTCGCTGATGTAGGCGGTCCCGCCGGGGAGGAGCCGGGCGTCCGCGGTCGGCACATGGGTGTGCGAGCCGGTTACGGCCGTGACCCGACCATCGAGATGCCAGCCCATCGCGTTCTTCTCGGAAGTGATCTCGCAGTGGAAGTCGACGAAGCGCAGAACCGGCAAGGGCTCGGCTGCCCCGTCGAGGAGGGCATCGGCGTAGGTGAACGGCGAGTCGAGCTGGTTCATGAACACGCGGCCCATGAGGTTGATGACGGCCACCGGCTCGCCATCGGGCAGGCGATGGATCAGCCAGCCGCGGCCGGGCGCGTCGTCGGGGTAGTTGGCCGGGCGCAGCACCGGGCGATCGGTGTCGAGGTACTCGTAGATCTCGCGCTTGTCCCAGATGTGGTTGCCACTGGTCAGGACGTCCACCCCGCTGCCAAGCAGCTCCTCCGCCAGGGACGGGGTGAGGCCCGCGCCGGCGGCCACGTTCTCGCCGTTGGCGACGACCATGTCCACGTCCAGCTCTCGGCGCAGGTCCGGGAGGGCATGACCGATGGCCAGGCGCCCGGGCTTCCCGATGATGTCGCCGATGACCAGGCACCGCATGGTGGCGGCGCGATCGGTCATCGGGCGTAGTCCACGGCGCGCGTCTCGCGAATGACGGTGACCTTGATCTGGCCCGGGTACTGGAGCTGCTCCTCGATCTTGCGCACGACATCACGAGCAAGGCGCGATGAGGCGCCGTCGTCGATCTCGGTGGGCGAGACGAGGATCCGGACCTCGCGTCCGGCCTGGATGGCGTAGCAGCGCTCGACACCGGGGAAGCTCAAGGCGATCTGCTGGAGGTCGTCAAGGCGCTTGATGTAGCTGTCCAAGGCCTCCCCGCGGGCGCCGGGCCGCGAGGCGCTGATCGCGTCCGCGATCTGGACCACGGTGGCCTCGATCGATTCCTGCTCGACCTCCTGGTGGTGGGCACCGATGGCGTTGCATACCAGCGGCGACACCCCGAACCGACCCGCGATCTCCGCCCCGATCGTGGCATGGGGTCCCTCGACCTCGTGGTCGACCGCCTTGCCGATGTCGTGCAACAGGCCGCCCTTCTTGGCATCAGCCACGTTGGCCCCCAGCTCCGCCGCCAGCATCCCGCCCAGGCGCGCGGTCTCGACGCAGTGGTTCAGCACGTTCTGTCCGTAGCTGGTCCGGAACTTGAGCCGACCCAGGAGCCGGATGAGCTCCGCATGGAGTCCGGGCACGCCCGCGTCATACGCGGCCTGCTCCCCCGCCTGGCGCATGACGACCTCGATCTCCAGGCGGCACTTGGCCACCGTTTCCTCGATCCGCCCGGGATGAATCCGCCCGTCGGCGATGAGCTTGGTGAGCGCCATGCGCGCCACTTCGCGCCGCACCGGGTCGAAGCCGGAGAGGACGACCGCCTCGGGCGTGTCGTCGATGATGAGGTCGACTCCGGTGGCCTGCTCCAGGGCCCGGATGTTGCGGCCCTCGCGGCCGATGATCCGGCCCTTCATGTCGTCGTTCGGGAGGTGGACGACGGTGACCGTGGCCTCCTGCGTGTGGTCGGCGGCCATGCGCTGCATGACGGTGGTCAGGATCCGTCTCGACCGCTCCTCCCCGTCTTCGCTGGCCCGGCGCTCGATGTCGCGCACACGCTGCGATGCCTCGGCCTGCGCCTCTTCCTCGATCTCGCGGATGAGCGTCTGGCGGGCCTCGCCAGCTGACAGGCCACCGATGTGCTCGAGCGACGTCAGCTGCTGCGCCCGCAGGACGGCCACCTGGGCCTTCTCGGTCTCGAGCTCGGTGATTCGCTCCTCGGCCTGCGCCTCTCGTCGCTCGAGGGTCTCCGACTTGCGGTCCAGGCTCTCTGATCGGTCCAGCAGGAGACGTTCCTGGCGCTGGAAATCGGCTCGTCGCTCGCGGGCTTCATCCTCCGCGGCGCGCTGCGCCTGGAGGACCTCGTCCTTGCCCTCGAGGATGATCTCTTTCTGCTGGGCGCGCGCATCGGCCACCAGCCGTTCGGCGTACGACTCGGCGGTGCGGATCTTGGTCGCGGTCAGGACGCGACGGGCCAGGTACCCGAGGATCGCGCCCACGAGGCCGGCAATCGCCAGCAAGGCGAGCACGGCCATGGTGTCAGGCATCGGCTCCTCCCTCTCAGGAGCTCCGGGGCAAGCGGCAGGCCCACAGTCGGGCCCACGGTTAACGATTCCTTCATGCCGCTCGACGGATGGGCTCTGCCGGGTGGTGACGGTACTGTACCCCAACAGGCGGCCAGGGTCGCCGGCGCAGCCAGGGTTCTCAGCCGGCGGCGATGCGCCCCATGAGCGCGATCATGTCCAGGTCGCGGGGCAGGAAGTCCTGGAGCATGAGCCGTTGCGCACCGGCCACCCCGAGCGCCTCGATCTGGGTCCGTGCCTGGTCGGGGGTGCCGATGATCCATCGCGTCCGTCGCTCGGCCAGCCACGCGTCCGCCGGGGCGTCTGAGCCGAGCATGGCCAGCTGCGCATGGACCCGCTCGTCGAGCTCGGCTTCGGTCTCGGCCACGAGGGTGCCGACCATAGCCGACAGGACGACCTCGTCGGGATCGCGACCGATGGCGGCGCATGCGTCGCGGACCCGTCCGTAGCTGCGGAGGAGCCGCTCGGGGGTTGCCGAGCTGCGGTTGAACTCGTCGGCCCAGCGGGCGACCAGCGCGGCCTGACGCGGCAGCCCGTCCCCGCCCAGGATCAGATGCGGGTGGCGCCGGCCCGAAGCGGTTGGCTTGGGATGGAACCGCGCGTCGCGGATCTGCCAATGTTGGCCGTCGAAGGACCAGCCGTCAGGCTCGGTCCACAGGCCATGGACGACGGCCAGCGCTTCCTCGAGCCAGTCATATCGCTCGGGCAGGGTGGCGAAGGCGAATCCGTGGGCCGCGTGCTCCCCCTCGTGCCACCCGGCTCCCATCCCCACCTCGAGACGGCCGTCGCTCATCTCGTCGATCGTGGCCGACGACCTTCGCGAAGTTGCCGGGGTGTCGATAGCTGACCGGCGAGACGAGCGTTCCGAGGTGGATGGTCGTCGTCTCACGGGCCAGGCCGGCCAGGGTGGCCAGCGCGTCGGTGGTGGGCTGGTCCGGCGGCCCGGGGAAGCTGCCGTAGTGATCGGCACGGAAGAACCCTTCGAGCCCGGCGGCTTCGGCGGCGCGGGCGGCGGCCAGGATGTCGGCGTAGCTGAGCCCCTGCTGGGGCTCGGTCATGAGCGCGAATCGCATGGATGCCATCGGCTAGGCGCCCGCGCCCCGGCGACGGAGCACGGCCCGGGCGGTGGCCGGGTCGAACCCGCGACGAACGAGGTACATGCCCATCCGTTGCAGCGCCTTGGGGTCGTCCGGAAGCGGCCGGCCACGCAGGTGCCGATCGAGGGCGGCCTCGGCCCGCTCGCCTTCGCTCATGCCACCATCCTCGCTGTGCTCGACCCGCATGGCCTCGATCACCGCCGGTGGCACGCGCTTGGCGCGCAGCTCCGTCTCGAGTGCCATCCGCCCGCGCGGGGCGTGCGTGTCCCGTTGCTCGATCCACCATCGGGCGAAGGCCATGTCGTCCACGAACCCGACTCGCACCAGGCGAGCCAGCGTTGCCGTGATGACCAGCTCACTGGCTCCGGCTCGCCGCAGTCGTTCCTCCACCTCCCAGCGCGAGCGCGGCCGGGTCCCGAGGAAATGGCCCGCGAGCTCGAACGCCTGCTCGGCGTCGGGTGCGGGGCGTGGCTCGCGGGTGCGGGGCACCGCGATCAGGCTGATGCGGTCTCCGCCGGGGCGGTGACGTCGCCGATGGTGATGGCCGCCAGGCGCCCGCGGATGTCCTCTTCGATGGCATCAGCCATGGTGGGGTTGGCCTTGAGGAACTCGCGTGCCGCTTCGCGCCCGTTGCCCAGCCGGGTGTCGCCGTAGTTGAACCAGGCCCCCGTCTTGGACAGGACACCCGAGGCGATGCCCACGTCGAGCAGGCCACCTTCGCGGCTGATGCCCTCGTTGTAGAGGATGTCGAACTCGGCGATCCGGAACGGCGAGGCGACCTTGTTCTTCACGACCTTGACCCGCGTCCGGCTGCCATACGCATCGGTCCCGTTCTTCAGAGTCTCGATCCGGCGGATGTCCATCCGGATCGAGGCGTAGAACTTCAGGGCGCGGCCACCGGGCGTGGTCTCCGGGTTGCCGAACATGACGCCGATCTTCTCGCGCAGCTGGTTGGTGAACACGAGGGCGGTGTTCGAGCGGTTCACGGCGCCGGTCAGCTTGCGCAGGGCCTGGCTCATGAGCCGGGCCTGGAGGCCCACGAACGAGTCCCCCATCTCGCCCTCGATCTCGGCCCGCGGCACGAGCGCCGCGACCGAGTCGACGATGACCACGTCCACCCCGGCGGAGCGGATCAGGGTCTCGGCGATCTCCAGCGCCTGCTCCCCGGTGTCCGGCTGCGAGACGAGCAGCTCGTCCACGTTGACGCCCAGGTTGCGGGCGTAGCCGGGGTCCAGCGCGTGCTCCGCGTCAATGAAGGCGACGATTCCGCCCGCCTTCTGCGCGTTGGCGGCGACGTGGTAGCACAGGGTCGTCTTGCCGCTGGACTCGGGACCGAAGATCTCCGTGATCCGACCACGGGGCACCCCGCCCACGCCGAGCGCCAGGTCAAGCGCGATGGAACCAGTGGGCACGACGTCCACCGGCAGCGCTGCGGTGTCGCCGAGTCGCATGATCGAGCCCTGCCCGAACTGCTTCTCGATCTGGAGAATGGCGGCGTCCACGGCGCGGGCGCGCTCCCCATTGGCCGGGGACTTCTCGCCGTTGGTCTTGGTCTTGGGGGCGGCCGCGGTGGCATCCATGCGGGGTCGGTGCTCCTTCGTGCTGGGTGGGGTGGTCGCGCGGCTGCTCACCCGGCGTCGGGCTCGTCGCGTGGCTTGCGCTTGGGCTTGATGACCTCCACCGTCGTTGGCTCGTAGACCATGGGCGACGGCGGCAGGGCCTTGTGGGTCTTTTCCTTGGCCTTGCGCTTGGGCTGTTTCTTGGGGCGGTCCCGGTTTCCCATCGGTATCTCACTCGTCCAAACGGGCGCCCGAGGCAGGCGCAGTGTCGGCAGAGGCCTGTATCGGCTCATTACCAGCTGATTGCGGGTCGTCGTCCGGGGCCGCGAACTGGCTCGAAACGCGGTCGCGGAGCGCCTCGTACCCACCGTCGCGGAGCCCCTCGCGGATGGCCCGCATCAGGTCGAAAGTATAGGTGAGGTTGTGGACCGAAGAGAGCCGATGAGCGAGCAGCTCGTCGGCCCGGAAGAGGTGCGCGAGGTAGGCGCGCGAGTACGTGGTGCAGGTGGCGCAGCCGCACGCCGCGTCCACCGGCCGGGGGTCGTCGAGGAGCGCCGCGTGACCGAGGCGCAGCCGCCCTTCGGAGGTCCACAACTGGCCGTGGCGCGCCAGGCGGGTGGGCAGGACGCAGTCGAACAGGTCGATGCCGTGCTCGATGGCCACGAAAAAGTCATCCGGCGCGCCCACGCCCATGAGATACCGCGGTCGCGCGTCCTCCCCCAGCGCCTCGGCCACCGCCGCCAGCGCGAGGGCCATGTCGGCCTTCGACTCCCCCACCGACAGGCCGCCCACCGCGATTCCGTCGAACGCGAGGCTCGCCGTGGCGCGGGTCGAAGCCGTGCGCAACGCGAGATCCGTGCCGCCCTGGATGATCCCGAATACCGCCTGGTCGGCCCGGGACCGGGCCGCGAGCGACCGCTCGGCCCAGCGATGGGTCCGGGCCATGGCCTCGTCCACCGCCTGCGGCGTCGCATCGGCTCCGACGAGGTGGTCCAGGACCATGGCCACGTCGCTGCCCAGCGCCTCCTGGATGGCGATCGCCCGCTCGGGGGTGAGGCGCATCGGTGTCCCGTCCAGGTGCGAGGCGAAGGTGACCCCGTCGTCGTCCACCGTGCGCAGCCGGCCCAGGCTGAAGACCTGGAAGCCGCCCGAATCGGTGAGGATGGGTCCATCCCAGGCCATGAAGGCGTGCAGGCCGCCCAGGCGCGCGATCCGCTCCTCGCCAGGGCGCAAGGTGAGGTGGTAGGTGTTGGCCAGGAGCATCTGGGTGCCCGCGGTGCGCAAGTCGGTCGGGTCCAAGGCCTTGACCGTGGCCTGCGTACCGACCGGCATGAACTGCGGCGTGTCGACCGGGCCGTGCGGGGTCTCCAGCCGCCCCAATCGTGCGCGACCGATGCCGGTCGGAGCGGCGGAAAACGTGATGGGCGACGGCACCGGGCGAGGATACCGGCCGCGGCTGGGGCCTACCGGATGAGCATCGCGTCCCCGTACGAGTAGAACCGATATCCCGCCTCGAGCGCGGCGCGATAGGTCGCCAGCAGGGTGTCCCGGGCCTCGAGTGGGCTCGCGTCCGGCATGCCGGCCTGGACGAAGGCGGTCACCAGGAGCAGGAGCGAGCTGCGGGGCAGGTGGAAGTTCGTGATCAACGCATCAACTGACCGATACCGATGCGGGGGCGTGATGTACAGGTCGGTCCACCCCTCCGTGTCGCCGGCACGGGCCATGGTCTCCAGGACGCGCGTGGTCGTCGTGCCCACGGCCACGATCCGGTTGCCGCGTCCCTTCGCCAGCGCGATGGCCGTCCGGGTCGCGGCCGGAACGACGTACCACTCGCGGTGGATGTGGTGCTCGTCGATGAACTCGCCCTCGAGCGGCTGGAATGTGTCGAGCCCCACGTGGAGGGTAACGGTCGCACGCTCAATGCTGGCCGCGTCGAGCTCGTCGAGGAGACGAGGCGTGAAGTGAAGCCCGGCCGTGGGGGCGGCGGCTGACCCGGGCGGCTCGGCATACACGGTCTGATAGCGCTCGTCCGGCGCCCCGCGGGCGGTGATGTACGGCGGGAGCGGCATCTCGCCGGCGCTCTCCATGAGCCTGACGGGGTCGCTCGGGAGCCGGACGGCGCGGGTCCCCTCCCCTACCCGCTCCTCGACGATCACCCCCTGGCCGTCGGCCAGGGTCACGCTGGAACCGGGTGCCAGGCGCCGGGACGGACGAACCAGCGCCTCCCACCGTCCATCGTCCAGCGGGCGGAGGAGGAGGATCTCCGCCGCTCCCCCACCGGAGCGCTGCCCGCGGAGCCGGGCGCGCAGGACGCGGCTGTCATTCACGACCAGCAGGTCCCCCGGGTCGAGCCATCGGAGGAGATCCGAGAACTGCCCGTGCTCGAGGGTCGGCACCGCTGCCGTCGAGGCAGCCCGGTCGAAGATGAGGAGGCGGCTGGCGTCGCGCGGCTCGGCCGGGGTCTGGGCGACGGCCTCGGGCGGCAGGTCGTAGTCGAAGTCGTCAACCCGCAGCCGGGCGGCTCCCGCATCGGTCACGGGGAAAGGCTAGCGGGTAGCACGACGCCCGGCCGGGGGGCCCGGCCGGGCGTCATCGGTGTGGACAGGCGTCAGATGTACTGCTGGATGAACGCCTGGGCGAAGAAGATCAGGTACGCGAGGAACACGATCCACATCAGCCAGTGGACCTCGCTGAACTTCCTGGCCACGATCTGGAGGAACACCCACGTCACGATGCCGGCGCCGATTCCGATGTAGATCGTGAACGTCAGCGGCATGAGAATGATGGTCAGCAGGGCCGGCAGTCCGGTGTAAATGTCCCGAACGTCGATCTCGCCGATCTGGGTGAACATCAGGTAGCCGACCAGCACCAGGGCCGGAGCCGTGGCCTGGACGGGAATGATCTGGACGATCGGCGATAGCACGATCACCAGCAGGAACAGCAGCCCGGTGACGACCGAGGTGAGCCCGGTCCGGCCGCCATCGCCGACGCCCGCCGCCGACTCGATGTAGGTCGTGTTCGAGCTGACGCCCGCCACGCCGCCGGCGACAGCCGCGAGGCTGTCGATGAGCAGCACGCGGCCAACGCCGGGCACCGAACCATCCTCGTTCGAGAGTCCCGCTTCGGCAGAGACGCCGGTGACGGTGCCCATCGTGTCGAAGAAGTCACTGAGCATGATGGTGAAGATCGCGAGCACGGCAGCCAGGGCCCCCGCCTGGATCGTGAAGATCCCGGGAAGGTCCTGGAGGCCGAGACCCAGGGTGCTGAAGCTCGGAGTCGTCGTGAACGTATCCGGGATGACCTGTACCCCGGTGATGATCGCGAGCACGGTGGTCAGCGCGATGCTGATGATCAGCGCCCCCCGCACCTTCAGGGCCCACAGGGCAAAGGTGAGGAAGATGCCGACCAGGAACACCGCATCGGCAATATCGGTCGGGTACTGGAACGCCAGCGGCGGCGGGGGCGGAGCGAACTCCGGTGTGACGCCGACGATGAGCCCGCCATCCCACAGGCCGATGAACAGGATGAACAGGCCGATGCCGACGCCGATCGCTCGCTTCAGGCCGAGCGGTACCGCGTTCATGATCGCCTCGCGGAACCCGACCAGCACCAGGATGGTGATGATCACTCCCTCGATCACGATCACGCCCATCGCCTGGGCTGCCGTCATCCCGAGCCCCAGGACCAGGCCGAACGCGACCACCGCGTTGATGCCCAGTCCGGCCGCCAGGGCGAACGGATAGTTGGTGAGCAGTCCCATCGCCAGGGTCATGATCCCGGCCACGAGCGCGGTTCCCGCCGCCACCGCTACCGGGTCCAGACCCATGGGACCGGCGATGATCGCCGGGTTCAAGGCGACGATGTAGACCATCACCAGGAACGTTGTGACGCCGGCCCGGATCTCGGTGCCGACCGATGTACCCCGTTCGTGGAACTTGAAGAACGAAGCTAATGCTTCCACGTTGACTGGGGCCCTCCTCGCTCCCTGGGTCGAACGCCGCACCAAGGGCAGGGCACGTGACGCGACCCGGAGGCGGATCGTAGCGCCCGTTAAGTCGCCGTTAGACGGATTTCTGCACTGGCCAGTCTGGGCGGGTGTCAGCCCCGATCAGCGGGGCCGAAAATCAGTCGAAAAGACCCGGTTGGTCGCCTGCCACGGAGGCCATTTCCGCGGGCGGGGTGAGCCCCAGGTGGGCCCAGGCGCCCGGTGTGAGCTGCCGTCCGCGGGACGTGCGGGCCAGGAGCCCGGCCTGGATGAGGTACGGCTCGACCACGTCCTCGATCGTTTCCACCGGCTCGCTGATGGTGGCGGCCATGGTCTGGAGGCCCACCGGTCCTCCCCCGTGATGCTCCGCAATGGCGATGAGGAGCTGGCGGTCCAGGGCATCCAGCCCGCGCTCGTCGATGTCCAGGAGTCCGAGTGCCGCCTCTGCGGCCGCGGCGGTGGCCTCCCCGTCCTCGCTGCCGCGGACCTGGGCGTAGTCCCGCACCCGCTTCAAGAGACGGTTGGCGATGCGCGGGGTGCCTCGGCTCCGCCGGGCGATGAGCTCGGCCGCATCGTCTGCGAGCGGAATCTCGAGGATCCCCGCGCTCCGGTGCAGGATGGTCACCAGGTCCGCATCGGTGTAGTAGTCGAGACGGTGAGTGACCCCAAACCGGTCGCGGAGCGGCCCGGTGATGCTTCCCACCCGCGTGGTCGCGCCAATCACCGTGATCGGTTCGATCTGGAGACGCACGGTCCGGGCTCCCGGGCCCTTGCCCAGCACGATGTCGAGCGCGAAGTCCTCCATGGCCGGGTAGAGCACTTCCTCGACCACGTGCGAGAGCCGATGGATCTCGTCGATGAACAGCACGTCGCCGCGCTGGAGGCCGGTCAGGATGGCCGCCAAATCGCCGGCTCGCTCGATGGCAGGGCCGGACGTCGTCCGCAGCTGCGCCCCGACCTCGGCCGCGACAATGGTGGCGAGGGTGGTCTTGCCCAGGCCCGGTGGCCCATACAGGAGGATGTGATCAACCGGTTCCGATCGCTGCCGGGCGGCGTCGATCAAGATTCCGAGGTTCTCCTTGATGCGTTCCTGGCCTGCGAACTCGTCGAGGCGGCGCGGGCGGACGGTGGCCTCGAGTGCGGCCTCCTCCGGCAGGACTTCGGCGCTGCCGACCCGTTCGATGGTCATGGCCGCAGTCTAGCGGCCACCAAGGGCGGCGAGGTCGTCCGGCGTGTCCACGTCCGGGGGGTGGCCAGCCACCGTCACGGCGGTCACCAGGTCCGGGTGTTCACGGAGTACCGCTCGCAGACCGATGTCGCCGATCGCGGCCGCGACGACCGCAAACGCGCCCGGTTCCACCAGGACCGGGGGCCCGAACCGCTCCCCGGCCTCGGCAGCGACGATGGGCCGGGCTCCGCGCGCGCCCAGCACGGACCGCAGGGTCTTCACCGGAATCGTGGGCTCATCCACGAGGAGGAAGAGCGCCGCGTGGCCGGCAGGAATGGCCGCCACGCCCAGGCGCAGGGAAAGGCTCTGCCCCAGCTCAGGTTCCGGGTTCTCGACCGCCCGTACACCGCTCGGCACCGCGCTCCCCGGCGGGACGACGGCAATGATCGATGTCACGCCCGCTTCCCGAAGACGCTCGACCACGTGGTCGAGGAACGGGCGGCCACGCAGCACGGCGTTGACCTTCGGCTCCCCAAAGCGCGTCCCCAGGCCCGCGGCCAGGACCACCGCGCTGACATCCAGCCCGTCGCCCATCGGTTCCATACTGGACCGATGATGGACGAGGCGCTCGCCGCCCTCCGCGCCTGGCGAGCCGACGGCACCGATGCGGCGCTCGCCACCCTCGTCCGGGTGGACGGATCCGCGCCCCGCGCGGTCGGCGCCAAGCTGGCCGTTTCGTCAGGCGGGGCCATGGCCGGGTCGGTGAGCGGCGGCTGCGTCGAAGGCGACGTGGTCGAGCACGCGCTGGCGGTCCTGCGGCAGCGGCGAGCCAACCCTTCGGCGCTACGGGATCACCGATGACCAGGGGCTCGAAGTGGGGCTCATGTGCGGCGGCACGATCGAAGTCCTCATCGAGCCAGCGCGCGGGACGACGGCATCGCTCCTGGAGCTCTTCACCGCGCTCATCGAGGCCGAGCGACCGGCGGCTCGAGAGATGGGGGTCGGCCGGGAAGCGCTCGGAACCTCGCGCGTCCTTGATGGCAGCGCGGCTGTCGACGCGGTCGACGACGCGGATACCGTGTTCGATCGGGTCCGGCCCGCTCCACGGGTGTGGGTCATCGGTGCCGGCCACGTGGCCGAGCACGTCGCGGCGTTCGCCGCCCGCGCCGGATTCGCTCCCTTCCTGGTCGACCCGCGCCGGCTCTTCGCCGAGCAACCGCGACTGGAAGGGTTCGAGGTCATCGCCGATTGGCCGGACCGAGCCTTCGCAGAGCACGGCCTGCGCGCCGACGACTCGGTGGTCGTCCTGTCCCACGACCCCAAGATCGACGAGCCCGCGCTCCTGGCCGCGCTCCGCGCCGACGTCGCGTACGTGGGAGCAATCGGCAGCCGCCGCGCCCAGGCTGACCGCCGAGCGCGCCTCCGGGCTGCCGGCCTCGGTGACACCGAGTTGGCCCGCCTCCACGCACCCATCGGGCTCGATCTCGGCGGGCGGGACCCGGCCGAAATCGGTCTGGCCATCGTGGCCGAGCTGGTCGCCACCCGCTATGGCCGCTCCGGTGGCCCGCTGCGCGACGTGGACGGGACGGCGTGATCGATCTCCTGTTCACCGACGGCACGGTGGTCGACGGCAGCGGGGCGTCGGGCACACTCGGGTCGGTGGCCGTGGAGAACGGCCGCCTGAGGATCCTCGCGGCCGGCGCCGAGCCGCCGGCCGCGCATCGGTCCATCTCCGTTCCGGGCATGGTGGTGGCGCCCGGATTCATCGACCTTCACTCGCATTCTGGCCTGTGGCTGCTCCACGAGCCCACCCACGAGCCGAAGATTCGCCAGGGAGTGACGACCGAGGTCATCGGGGTAGATGGGCTGTCGTACGCGCCGTTTACCAGGCCCGAAGATCTCGCGGCGCAGGTCGAGATGAACGCGGGCCTGGACGCGCGGCCCGACATCGCCCTGGACTGGGACACCGTGGCCAGCTACCTGCGCCGCTTCGACGGCGGGGTGGCGGTGAACGTGGCGATGCTGATCGGGAACTCGGCGCTCCGCGTCTGCGCCCTGGGCTGGGAGGACGTGGCGGCCGACCATATGGCCATGGCCGATATGCGGGCCATGCTCCGCGAGGGCATGGCCGAAGGGGCCTTTGGGCTGTCGAGCGGCCTGGACTACCCGCCGGGTGCCTACGCGAGCACCGAAGAGCTGGCCGACCTGACCAACGCGGCGGCACGCGAGGGAGGGTTCTATCACACCCACGTCCGCTACGAGCTCGGCGACCGCTTCCTCGACCCGTTCCGGGAGGCGCTGGCCATTGGCGAGATGGGCCACGGACCGGTTCACCTCACCCACTTCTATCACCGACAGGCCTACCCCGGCGGTCCCGAACCGATGCTCGCGCTCGTGGACGATGCGCGGGCGGCGGGCGGCGATGTCACCTTCGACACCTACCCCTACGAGTGGGCCTCGACCCGCCTGCTGATCCAGCTTCCCCACTGGATCCAGTCCGGTGGCCCGGGGCCGTTGAAGGAGCGCCTGGCCGACCGCGGCGCCCGCGCGCGGCTGCGGGAATCCATGGGCGCGCGTGGGCCACAGCACGGGTCGCCCACCGGATGGGCGGACATCCGGATCGGGGCACTGACGAGTCGCACCTATGCCCCGTTCGAGGGTCGAACCGTGGCTGACGTGATGACCCAGTGGGGCGTGGATGCGGTGGACGCCATCTGCGACCTGCTGCTGGCCGAGGACCTGCGCGTGAACCAGGTCACGCCCGGACCGTGGTCCGAGACGCTGCCTGCCTTCGTCGCCCATCCCGCGGGCATGGTGGGGAGCGATTCCACGTTCATGGGACTGAAGCCTTCGCCGCGAACCTACGGCTCCTACCCGCGCATCCTGGGCCAGTTCGTGCGGGACGAGCAGCGGCTGTCGCTCGAGGAAGCGGTGCGCAAGATGACCTCCGCGCCGGCCGCGCGCCTGGGCTTGCGCGACCGCGGGCTCTTGCGTGATGGACTGGCCGCCGACCTGGTGGTCTTCGATCCGGCCCGTGTCCGCTCCAACGCCACGTACGACGACCCGCGCGCGTTTCCCGACGGAATCGAGTTCGTCGCGGTTAACGGGGCGCTGGTGGTGGATGGCGGACAGCCGACCGGTGCGCTTCCCGGACACGCCCTGCGGCACGGGCGCGACTCATTACCATGAGGCCGTGAGGTCGTCCTCCCCGCCTGAGACACCGCTCGTGATCCCGCTCGGCGTCCTGGCGCCCGGTCGCGCGCGGGCCGCACTCCCCCTCCGCCGTGAGGGGCCGGAGAAGCTCACCGGGCTGGCCAAGTACGCCGACGACCTCGTCTTCCCCGGAGCGTGGTACGGCGCCACCATCCGCTCGACCGAGCCCCACGCCCGTCTCCTGGGGATCGACCTCGACCCGGAGTTACGACTGGAGCCAGGTCGTGGTCATCACCGCCGAGGACATCCCCGGCGACAACGTGGTGAGCCTCATCCAGGACGACCAGCCGGTCCTCGTGGCGGTGGGCGGCGAGATCCAGCACCAGGCGGAGCCGGTATGCCTGCTGGCGGCCCCTGACCGAGCCATCCTGCGCGCCGCACGGCATCACGTCAGCCTGCGCACCGAACGGCTGCCCGCCATCTTCGATCCGCTCCTCTCGGACCGCGAGTTCGCGCATTTCGAGCTGGCCAAGGGCGACGTGGAGGCGGGGCTGGCCGCAGCGGACATCGTGGTCGAGGGCGAGTACCGGGTCGGCCACCAGGAGCAGCTGTACATCGAGAACCAGGCCATGATCGCGGTCCCTCGCCTGGACGGCGGAGTCGAAGTCCACGGTTCGATGCAGTGCCCGTACTACATCCATGGCGCCCTGAAGCGGGCCCTGAACCTGACCGATGTCCAGGCCGTGGTCATCCAGGCCGAGACGGGCGGTGGGTTCGGCGGCAAGGAGGAGTACCCCTCGATCATCGCCCTCCACGCCGCCCTGCTGGCGCAGCGGGTGGGCAAGCCGGTTCGCATGATCTACGACCGACACGAGGACATCAGCGCCACCACCAAGCGCCATCCGGCCTGGGTCCGGCACCGTACCGGCGTCACCCGCGAGGGGGCGCTCGTGGCCCAGGACATCGAGGTCGTGATGGACGGCGGGGCGTACGTGACCCTCACCCCCGTCGTCCTGAGCCGGGGCACGATCCATGCCGGCGGCCCGTACGAGTGCCCCAATGTTCGGATCCGCGGCCGGGCGATGGCCACCAACACCCCGCCGAACGGCGCGTTTCGCGGCTTCGGGGCACCACAGACCGAGTTCGCGGCCGAGACCCAGGTCAACCGCATTGCCGAGCGGCTGGGCCTTTCGCCCCTCGCCCTGCGGCGGAGCTGGGTATATCGGGAGGGCGGGGTCACGCCCACCGGCCAGGTGCTGCGCGAGAGCGTGGCCGGTCTCGAGGTCCTCGAGGCTGCCGCCCAGGCCAGCGAATACGAGGGGGTCGCGGCGCATACGCGGAAAGCACGGGAAGCGCGAAAGGACGACGCGCGCACCGCGCGCGGCATCGGTCTGGCGCTCGCGTGGCACGGCGCCGGCTTCACCGGATCGGGCGAGGTTCACCTGGCCAGCGTGGCATCGCTCGAGCTCACCGTGGAGGGCGCCATCCGGATCCTGACCGCCTCGACCGAGATGGGCCAGGGAACCAAGACCATCTTCCCACAGCTCGTGGGCGAGGCCTTGGGGGTGGATTCGGACCTGGTCGACATCGCGCCCCAGGACACCTCCGTCGTCCCCGACTCCGGCCCCACCGTGGCCTCGCGCACGGCCATGGTGGTGGGCGGCCTCCTGATCAAGGCCTCCGAGCGTCTTCGGGCCCAGGTCGAGACCGCCACCGGCGGCTCCTTCGCCGAGACGTATCGGTCCTTCGCTGCCGAGCACGGCGCCACCCGGGTGGACGAGCAGTTCACCCCGTATCCGGGCGTCACCTTCGACGACGCGACCTACCAGGGCGACGCGTATCCATGCTTCGGCTGGGCGAGCGCCGTGGCCGAGGTGGCGATAGACCTCGACACAGGCGAGGTGAGCGTGACCGATGTCGTCAGCGCCGATGAGATCGGCCGGGTCATCCACCAGGTGCTGGCCGAGGGCCAGGTGGAGGGCGGGTCGCTGCAGGCCGTGGGCTACGCCACGATCGAAGAGCTCAAGCTCATCGACGGCCGCTACCAGAACGATCGGCTGGCCACGTACCTCATTCCGACCGCCATGGACGCGCCGCGGATCACTGCCATCCTGCTCGAGCATCCGTACAGCGGCGTTCCGCACGGGGCGAAGGGCGTGGGCGAGCTGCCCATGGACGTGGTCGCGCCGGCGATCGTGGCCGCCATCCACGATGCGACCGGAGCGTGGATCACGGACCTCCCGGCGACCTCGGAGCGGATCCTGGCCGCGCTCACGAATTCGGCACCTCCCCCGCCGCCGGGGATCAGCACCGAGTCGCGGACGTGACCTATCGGCTCACCGTGAACGGCGTCCCGACCGAGGTCGAGGCGCCCGGCATGCGGCGCCTGCTCGACGTGCTGCGCGAGGACCTGGGCCTGACCGGCACCAAGGAAGGCTGCGGGGAGGGCGAGTGCGGCGCGTGCTCGGTCCTGCTGGACGGCGCGGTGGTCGACGCGTGCCTGGTCCCCCTGTGCCAGGTGAACGGCGCTGATATCCAGACGGTCGAAGGGCTGGACGCGAACGGCGCCTTGAACACGCTCCAGGCCGCGTTCCTGGAGACCGGCGGGGCGCAGTGCGGGATCTGCACCCCCGGCATGCTGATGGCCGGCCAGGCCTTCCTGGCCTCGGGCGACGACCCCACCGAGGAGGCCGTCCGCGAGGCCATCGCCGGCAACCTGTGCCGCTGCACGGGCTACACCAAGATCATCGACGCCATCGTCCTGGCCGCGGAGCGGGATGCCGCCGCCGGCGCGACCGGGGCCTAGGACAGACCGATGCCGGCCGAGCCGCCCGTCGAGAGCCCGGCAGCCCTGACCGATGCCTACCGGCTGCTGACCGAGGGTGGCCCAGCCTGGCGACCGGTCGCTGGTGGAACCGACCTCCTGGTCCAGATCAGCGGTGAGCTGGGACCACCGCCCGACCGCGTCCTGGATATCTGGGGCCTGGACGAGCTGCGCGGGATCGCGCTCGACGGGGACGAGCTGGTCATTGGTGCGCTGACCACGTACACCGAGCTGCGGGCGTCGGCACTCGTGGGCGAGCTGCTGCCGGCCCTGGTCGCCGCAGCGGCCACCATCGGGGCCGTGCAGATCCAGAACCGGGGCACCGTGGGCGGCAACCTGGTCAATGCCTCGCCCGCCGGGGACACGCTCCCCATCTGGCTCGCCACCGACTCCGTGATCGTCCTCGGCAGTGCCGCCGGTGAGCGGACGGTGGCGGCAAACGAGTTCTTCCCCGCCTACCGTCAGACGGCGCGGCGCGACAACGAGCTGGTCCTCCGCGTCCGGGTGCCGTTGCTCCCCCGCCGCCACGTGCGCTTCCGGAAGGTCGGCACCCGGCGGGCGCAGGCCATCAGCAAGGTCGTTATGGCCCTGTCATGGGTGACGGGCGAGGACGGGGCGTGGCACAACCCACGGCTCGCCCTCGGATCGGTGGCGGCGACTCCGGTTCGCTCGCTGGCAACGGAAGCCGTGCTCGGGGGTCGCCACCCGATCCAGGCCACCGCCGACGATGCCGTTGCCGCCTTGGAAGCCGACATTCAGCCCATCGACGACGTCCGCTCCTCCGCGGACTACCGCCGACTCGTGGCCGGGCGGGTCCTCCGCCGCCTCATCCGGGACGAAGGGGGCTGGTAGTGGCCGGTTCTCCGCGCGGCGGGACTGTCACCCTCCTCTTCGCCGACATCGCCGGGTCGACCCGGCTCCTCCACGCGCTTGGCGACCAGTACGCCGAGCTGCTCCGCAATTACCGCGCGCTCATGGCCGAGGCCGCCGAGGGCGAGCAGGGGCTGTTGATGGACACCGCGGGGGACGGCCTCTTCTACTCCTTCCCGACGGCCCGCGGCGCGCTGACGGCCGCCATCGCCGCCCAACGGGCGTTTCGTGACCGGGAATGGCCCGCGGCCGCGCACGTGGAGGTGCGGATGGGCATCCACACCGGGGAACCCCTGAGCGCGGACGCGAGCCTGGTCGGCCTCGACGTCCATCGTGCGGCACGCATCTGTTCCGCGGGCCACGGCGGCCAGGTCCTCATCTCGCTCACGACCCACAACCTGATCGGCGGGGAGGCTCCGGATGACGTCCACCTGCAGGACCTGGGCGAGCATCGGCTCAAGGACCTCCCTCGGCCCGAGCACCTGTTCCAGGTCCTGGTCCCGGACCTGCCGGGCGAGTTTCCCCCGCTCCGTTCGATCGAGAACTGGCCGAACAACCTCCCGCGCCAGCTGTCGAGCTTTGTCGGGAGGGCGGATGCCCTGAGCGAGGTCGCCGCGCGTCTCGGCACCACCCCGCTCCTCACCCTGACCGGTCCCGGCGGGGTGGGCAAGACCCGCCTGGCGCTCGAGGCCGCTGCCCGCGCGATGGACGAGTTCCCCGACGGGGCGTGGGTCGTGGAGCTCGCCGCCATCGGCGACGGCGCGCTGGTTCCAGAGGCCGTGGCTTCGGTGCTGCGGATCAAGGAGCAGCCCGGGATACGGCTGCAGGTCACGCTGGCCCAGCATCTCGCGTCGCGCCGGCTGCTGCTCATGTTCGACGACTGCGAGCACGTGCTGGAGCCGGTGGCCGACCTCGTCGACGAGCTGCTGCGCACAGGCGAGGGCCTGCGGGTCCTGGCCACGAGCCGCGAGCCGCTTGGAATCGCGGGCGAAAGCCTCTATCCCGTCCCGTCCATGAGCGTGCCCGATGCCGGACCGGGCGGGACCGCTGGGTCGGAAGAGGAGTCAGAGGCGGTTCGGCTCTTTGTCGAGCGCGCACGCGCCGTGCAGCCGGCATTCCTCCTCAACGACAGGAACGGGGCGGCCGTCATTCAGATCTGCCAGCGGCTCGACGGCATCCCGCTCGCGATCGAGCTGGCCGCCGCACGGGTCAAGGCCATCCCCCCGGAGCAGATCGCGGCCCGCCTGGACGACCGCTTCCGGCTCCTGACGGGCGGCAGCCGGATGGCGCTCCCCCGCCACCGAACGCTCAAAGCGGCCATCGACTGGAGCTTCGACCTCCTCGCCGATGCCGAACGCACTCTGTTCCTGCGACTCTCGGTGTTCGCCGGCACGTTCGATCTGGAGGCGGTGGAGTTCGTATGCAGCGGTGACGACGTCTTGGATGTGGAGGCGCTCGACATCCTGAGCCGCCTCATCGACCGCTCCCTCGTGGTCGTCGACGAGTCCCGCGCCGAGGCGCGGTATCGGCTGCTGGACACCATTCATCAGTACGCCGCGGAGCGCCTCGGGGAGCTGGACCTGGCGACCGCCGCGCATGGGCGCCATCGGGCCCATTTCCTGATGCTGGTCGAGCAGCTGGCGCCCATGCTCTTCGCCGGTCCCCAGGCAGCGGCGACCATGGAACGCCTGGCCCTTGACCACGAGAACCTCCGGGTCGCCCTGCAATGGGCCGATGACGATCCTGCCGGAGCCCCTGACGAGCTGCGGTTGGCTGCGGGTCTGGCCCGATATTGGGACATGGCAGGTCATCTGGTCGAAGGTCGCTCGTGGCTCGCCAGAGCCGTGGCCCGCACGGACGGGGAGATCTCCGAGCTGCGAGCAACAGCGCTGACTGGGCTCGGCGGGCTGGCCGCCCAGCAGGGAGATCTCGGTGCTGCCGATTCCGCCTACAGCGAGGCCCTGACCATCCAGCGCCAGCTCGGACGACCGGCCAGCATTGCCTACGCGTGCAGCAACTCCGCGAACATTGCCGTCGAGCGTGGCGACTTCACTCGCGCCCGCGGCCTGTACGAGGAGGCGATTGCCATCCTGCGCGGCATCGGCGACCAGCGTGGGACCGCATTCGGCACGCTGAACCTGGCCGATGTGGCCGGCCGCCAGGGCGACGTGAGCGAGGCGCAGGCCTTGTTTGACGACGCGGTGGGCATCTTCCGCGCCGAACACGACCTCATGGGCCTGGCCCTGGCCCTGGGCCGGGACGCCACCTTCCGCCTCCAGCAGACCGATGCCGACGGCGCGCGGGCCCGCCATGGCGAGGCCCTCGAGATCTACCGCGAGTTCGGAGACGGCCGAGGCGTGGCCCGGACCCTCATGTTCCTCGGCGACATCGTGGCCGTGGAAGGAGACCTGGCCGAGGCCGAGCGGCTGTACCGGGCCGCCATCGACCAACGCCGGCAGCTGGGCGATCGGGCCGGGCTGGCGACCGCGTGCGACCGGTTGGCGCGAGTGCTGGCGGTCGGCCGCCCGGAGCTGGCCGCCCGCCTCATCGGCTATGCCGACGCCCAGCGGGACGCCATGGCCTCGTCACTTCCGCCCGCGGACGCGTCCGAGCGCGATCAGCTGCTGGCCGCGCTGAGCACCCGACTCGGCCCGGCGCTGGACGGCCTGCGAGCGGACGGGCGCAGAGCCCCGCTCGACGTCCTCCTGGCGAGCGCGGCGGAGGAAGAGGCGGTCGGCTAGACCCCTTCGGTGACCTCTTGGATGGTGTCGGCCAACAGCCCGTGCGCCTCGCGATGGACCTCTTCGGCCGCTTGGGGGCTCGGCGCGTCAACCAGGCAGTACACCTTGCCGGTGGCCTCGTCGTACCAGTAGCGCAGGTACGAGACGCCGTACTTGCCCTGGACCTCGAGGTCCCGGGCATGGGCCTGGGCAACGGCCTCGCCGGTCAGCCCGGGGACGTGATCATGGGTGTCAAGATAGAGGGGCATGCTGGAAGCTGATCTCCTCGGCGGGGGCGATATCCGCCATGCGGCGGGGTGGGTATGGTACGGCGAGATGGCGCCGCCGGCTAAGCCCACCAGGGACCTCGTTCGCGTCTTCCCGGCAGCCGCGGATTTTCGGCGCTGGCTCGAGTCCAATCACGATTCAGCGGTCGAGGTGTGGGTTGGCTACTACAAGAAGGGCAGCGGAAAGGTCGCCATGCCGTACCCAGAGGCAGTCGAGGAGGCCCTGTGCTTTGGGTGGATCGACGGGATCACCTACGGGGTCGACCACGAGGTCTACGCCACGCGGATGACCCCGCGCCGGAAAGGCAGCAACTGGAGCGCGGCCAACATCGCCAAAATCGCCGAGCTGAAAGGCGCCGGCCGGATGCGGCCCGGCGGGCTCCGCGCATTCGAGGAACGCGACCGCCGCAAAGATCTGCCCTACATGCGAGATCACCCGCTGCGGCAGCAGCTCCCGGCCGAGCTGGAAGCGCAGATCGCGGCCAACCCCGCGGCGTGGGCGTATTGGCAGGGGCAGACGCCGGGGTACCGGAAACAGGTCGCGTTCTGGATCCAGTCCGCCGTACGAGACAGCACGAAGGCTCGGCGGCTCGCGAGCCTCATCGAGGACTCGGCCGCCGGACGGATGGTAAAACCGTTCCGCTTTGGGCCGCTGCGAGACCAATGACCATGCCCGAGACCGTTCCAGCCGGCGTCGAGATCATCGGAGCGCCATCTGACCATGGCGCGACGGTGCTGACCCCCGATGCCCTGGCCTTCGTCGCTTCGCTCCATCGGTCCTTCAACCCCCGCCGCGGGCGCCTGCTGGCGGATCGAGTCGCGCGCCAGGCCCGGTTCGACGCCGGCGAGCTGCCCGACTTCCTGCCCAATACCGCCCACATCCGTGTCGATCCGGATTGGCACGTCGCGCCGGCTCCCGCTGACCTGAACGACCGCCGGGTGGAGATCACCGGGCCGGTGGAGCCCAAGATGATGATCAACGCCCTCAACAGCGGCGCGAAGGTCTTCATGGCCGACTTCGAGGATGCCCTGTCCCCCACCTGGGACAACGTGGTGACCGGTCAGTGGGCGGTTTCCGAGGCCGTCCGCCGACGCCTGACCTTCCAGACCGATGAGAAGGCCTACGCCCTGAACGAAACCATCGCCACGCTCGTCATCCGCCCGCGCGGCTGGCACCTCGACGAGGGGCATGTCCTCGTGGACGGCACTCCCATCTCGGCCAGTCTGTTCGACTTCGGTCTCGTGTTCTTCCACAACGCCCGCGAGCTGCTCGCCCGCGGTTCAGGCCCCTACTTCTACCTGCCCAAGCTGGAGTCGCATCTCGAGGCCGCTCTGTGGAACGACGTGTTCGTGGCGGCCCAGACCGCGCTCGACGCCCCGCGCGGCAGCATCCGGGCCACCGTGCTGATCGAAACGATCCTGGCCGCGTTCGAGATGGAGGAGATCCTGTACGAGCTGCGCGAGCACGCGGCCGGCCTGAACGCTGGGCGCTGGGACTACATCTTCAGCCTCATCAAGAAGCTCCGGTCCCGGCCCGAGATGGTCCTCCCGGACCGCGCCCAAGTGACCATGGCCGTCCCGTTCATGCGTGCCTACCAGCAGTTGCTGGTCCAGACCTGCCACCGGCGCGGGGCGCACGCCATCGGAGGGATGAGCGCCTTCATCCCCAATCGGCGCGAGCCGAAGGTCACCGCCAATGCCCTCGAGCAGGTGCGGATCGACAAGCGGCGCGAGTCGGGCGACGGGTCGGACGGCACATGGGTCGCCCACCCGGACCTCGTTCCGGTCGCCCGCGAGGTGTTCGACGCGGTGCTGGGCGAGCGGCCGAACCAGAAAGACAGGCTGCCGGACGTCGTTCGCAACGCCGCCGAGTTGCTGAACGTGGAGGTGGACGGCGGGCGCGTGACGGAGGTCGGTGTGCGGACCAACGTGACCGTCGCGCTCCAGTACCTTGCGTCGTGGCTGGCCGGGAACGGCGCCGCGGCCATCAACAACCTGATGGAGGATGCCGCGACCGCCGAGATCAGCCGGTCACAGCTGTGGCAATGGCGGGTTCGGGGCACCACGCTGGACGACGGCAGACCGATGTCCGCCGAGATCTACACCACGATCCGCGACGAAGAAGTGACCCGTGTCCGCTCGGCGATGCCCGACTTCCGCTGGACCGATGCCGCTTCGCTCCTCGACGACCTGGTCCTGTCGGACGATTTCGCCGAGTTCCTGACCCTGGGCGCCTACCGGCTCCTGTAGCCCATGGGGCTGGACTCCTGGCGGGCCGTGCTGACACTCAGGATGTCGTTGATCTGGTTGCGGTACCGGACCCCGGATGAGTGACGCTGGAGCCAGCGCAGGTACTCGGGATCCACCCGGGAGATCTCGGCCAGGGTCATCCCCTCATAGCGCCCGAAGTTGAGGACCGTGTGAGCGGGGTTCTCCGGCCCCGTGCTCGCTGCCGACATCGCGCTCTCGCGCATTCGTTCGGACAACGAAGTCCCGGACGACATGACCGGATGAGCCAGGGATCGGTCATACGCGGCGCGGTGCTCCGGATCGCGGAGCGCCTCGTAGGCGGTGTTCAACTCGACCATGGCATTCGCCGACTCCGGATCCTTCGTCAGATCCGGATGGTGAAGCCGAGCAAGGGCGCGATAGGCCGCCTCGATGACCTCCGGGGCCGCGGACGGGTGGACCTGGAGGACTTCGTAGGCGTCCGGCATGCCGCGACGCATACCCCAGCGTAGTCCCTGACCGGGTCCTGTTGGCAAGTGACCCATTCGTTAGTGCCGGAGGCTGCGCTCCACGAACCGGCCGTGCCGGCGCTTCCCCACCGCCGCCCCATCACGGATCACGGCCGTTCCCCGGACGAGCACCGTGCGGACCGATCCAGGCACCTCCATCCCCTCGTATGGCGTGAAATCGCTGGTGTGGTGCAGGTCGCCCTGGCGGATCGCGCGGTCCGCGGCCGGATCGAACAGGACGAGGTCCGCATCCCGACCGACCTCGATCGCCCCCTTCATCGGCATCCCGAACAATCTCGCCGGGGTGGTCGCCACTCGGTCCACGAGCTGTTCGATCGTGATCCGGCCCCGGGCCACGCCGTCGGCGTAGACCACGGACAGCAGCGTCTCGATCCCGGGCGCCCCGTTGCTGATCTGCGGGAAGGGCGGCGCCGGGACGCGTTTCTCGACCGACAGCCGATCGGGGACGTGGTCGCTGGCCACGAGGTCCAGCCCGCCCCGGGCCAGGCCCATCCACAGGGCCTGGCGGTCGGCGTCGGAACGGAGGGGCGGCGAGATGACCGACTTGATGACCTCGCCCTCGTCGGGCGGGGCGTATCGGTCATCGGTCAGGGTCAGGTAGTGGGGGCACGTCTCGGCGTACACCGGCCATCCCCTCGCTTTGGCCGTGACGACCTCGGCCAGGGCATCGGCGCACGAGAGATGGACGATGTAGACCGATGCGTCCGCGGCGCGGGCCAGGGCGATCGCTCGATGGGTCGCCTCCGCCTCGGCGTACGTGGGCCGGGTCAGCGCGTGGTGGCGGCAGGCGACATTGCCGCGGGAGAGTGCCTCGGCGGTGAGCGCATCGATGATCGTGGCGTTCTCGCAGTGAACCTCCAGCAAGCCGCCAAGGCGGCCCATGGCCTGGAGGGCGGCGAACAGGCGGTCATCGGTCAGGCGGAAGTCGAACACCATGAACGCCTTGGCGGTGGGGACGCCTGCCTCGATGAGCTCGGGCAGCTCCGTCACCGGGTCAGACTGTTGGGCGGTGATGACCGCGCTGAGGCCATAGTCCACGGCGGACTCGCCTTCGGTGCGGGCTCGGAACTCGCGCAGACCGGCCAGCAGCGAGGCGGAGCCCTCCTCCGAGATGCCGGTGCCCGGGTTGTTGAAGGCGAGGAACGTGGTCGTGCCACCGAACGCGGCGGCCAGGCTGTCCTGGAAGAACCGATCCGGCTCGTCGTCAGTGGGGATGCGGGTGTGGGTGTGGACGTCCACGCAGCCGGGCAGGACGAACAGGCCGGCTGGCATCCGCAACCTCGACGCCGGGCTCGCGAGGCAGGTCAGGTCCGACAGCGCTGATGCGTCCATCGGTCACCGCGACATCAGCGTCGAACGAGTCTTCGGCGGTGACCACCGTGCCGCCGGCCACCACCAGGTCGGTCATCGGCGGCTAGGAACCTGGCTGCTCGGTGATCTCGATGTCCTGGGCGCCTTCCCACAGGACCCGCCGCCCGAGTTCAGGCAGCTGGTCGGCACCTTCAAGGATGGTGGCGAAGTGGTTGCCAGCCAGCGGCCCCAGCTTGCTCGAGAACGCGCATGCCCCGTAGGGAAGCAGGATCTCGCACTCCGAGAGCTCCCCGGTATAGATCAGGATTTGGCCCGGGGCGGGGTGCGCGGTGTGGTTCTCGTACCCCACCTCCGGACGGCGGTCCCCGAACGGGATCCATGTCCCTTCACCGCTCCACCGGCAGTGGATCAGCTGCGAGCGGATGGGCAGCCACGGCCTGAGGGCCTCGCGAGTCCGTGGCGCGGCCCCTTCCCATCGGGCCGTGAAGAGCAGGTCCCCCACCGTGATCCGCAGATCGCTCATCGGGTTCAGTCCCTGCCGCTCGCCAGTCGCCACACCCACGCTGTGACCCAGGCCGCGGCGAGGGCGCCAAGCGCAGGCCGCATGCGTGGATCCGGCGTCAGCAGCCGTTGGGCGCGGTCATCACCACCCAGCGCGATCGCCGCAGCGGCCACGAAGGCGGCCGGTCCGAGCGGATGGAAGCCGGCCGCACGCCGCACGTCACCGCGGCCCATGGCGTTCCACGAGCGGGTCATCCCGCACGACGGGCACGGACGGCCGGTCACCGCATGGAACGCGCACATCCGGGGCGCGCCGCGCACGAGACTGGTCGGGACCACGATCGAGGCCACGAGTGCCCCGGCCGCGAGCCATCGGAGCGTTCGCGGGGTCATGTCCGCCGCAGCGGCAGGCCCTTGGAGTCCTTCAGGCCGCCGGTCGCGATCAGGATCAGGTCAATGACCCACCAGATCCCGCAGCCGCCCAGGGTGATGAGCTTCAGGACGCCGAGCGCGGTGTAGCCCAGGTAGAAGCGGTCGACGCCCAGGGTTCCCAGGAATCCGGACAGGAGGAGGGCGACCAGCCACTCCTTGTCCGAGAACAGGCCCGGAATCTCGGCCGCCCGGAACCAGGCAGCGCCCTCGACGTCTGCCCGCCGTACCGGGGTGTCGTACTTGATGTAGCTGGCCAGGACTTGAGCCTGCAGGTCGTTGAAGGTGAAGGGCCCTTCCTCGGCCCCCATTCGCTGGATCGTGAATCGGTCAGGGCTGGTCATCGGTATGCTCCCGGTATTGGAGATCTGGCTGACAGGATATCCGCCCGCCTGACCGATGAGGAGGTCTCGTGGCCGCTCAACGCCCACCGCGCCCCACGATCTCGACCCACGTCCTGGACCTGGCCTCCGGGGAGCCGGCGGCCGGGGTGAGCATCGTCCTCTTCCGACGGGGCGACGACGACGAGTTCGAGATTGTCAGCGAGACCGAGACCGATGCCGACGGCCGCGTGGCCGACCTGGTCGGCGGCAAGCTGCTCGCCGGGGACTACCAGCTCCTGTTCGACCTGGCCGACACCGATGACGACGAGGACGCCTTCCTGCAGGGCATCGCGGTGGCCCTGCATGTGACCGACACCCGCCGCAGCTATCACGTCCCGCTCCTCCTCTCCCCGTACGGGGCGACGGTCTACCGCGGCAGCTGACCCGACCGATGCAGGCCGGCACGTCCAGTCCACCCACCAATCCGATCCGGGCCGACATCGCCGCGCTGTCCTGGATCACGGGGCGCTGGGTCGGCACCCACGGCGCTGAATCGATCGAGGAGACCTGGGGCCTGGCGATGGCGGGCGGGATGATGGGCATGTTCCGGGCCACCACCGACGGCCATCCCCGCTTCTACGAGCTCATCACCTTCGACGCGGAGGGGGAGGGACTGGTCTGCCGCTTCCGCCACTTCAACCGCGACATGACCGGCTGGGAGGAGAAGGACGCACCACTCGAGCTGGACCTGGTGTCCGTGCGCGAAGGCGAGGCCCTGTTCCTGCGGCGCGGGACACGTCGATGGATGACCTACCGCCTCGAGGCCCCGGACCGGTTGACCGTGTTCTTCGAGAACGAGGACCAGGGCCACGACGCCGAGGACGAGTACCGATTTGCCCGCGCCTGACAACGGACTCTTTCCGACGGCGGGCGAGCTGAACGACGTCAGCGTGGGCGAGTTCAGCGCCGCGGTGGCGCTTCTGTTCGAGCCGGCGCCCCGGTTTGCGGGGTGGCTCGCCGCCGCCCGCCCGTTCCGTGGCGACGACGAGCTGATGGCCGCCGCGGCGCGGATCGCGAAGAGCATGTCCCGCGTTGACCAGATCGAGCTCGTGAACGCGCATCCGCGGCTCGGCACCCGCGATCGGCTCTCGACCGCGTCGGAGCGGGAGCAGGGCGACGAGGACGACCCGGTGGACAAGGAGCTGGCGAAGCTCAACGCCACCTACGAGCGGCGATTCGGCTTCCGCTACCTGGTGTACGTGAACGGCCGGCAACGGGCGGAGCTGCTCCCCGGGTTCCGGGCCGCGCTCGGCCGGCCCCCGGATGCCGAGCTCCAGCGCGCGCTCGACGACACGATGGCCATTGCCGCCGACCGCCTGCGCTGGCTCCGCTCCCCCATGGCCGCCTCCGCATGAGGACGACCCTGTGAAGTACGGCATCCAGTATGGCAAGGCCGAGGTCAAGGTCTACCGCACCCACGGCGCGCCCCTGGTCGGGGTCACGGCCATCCCCGAGTCGCCGTTCACCGGCCGTGACAACACGCTCATGGCGGCGGAGATCGAGATCCAGGTCCGGGGCCAGGGCTTCCTCGAGTCCTACACCGAAGGGGACAACCGCCAGGTCGTGGCCACGGACACGATGAAGAACTTCATCCACGCCTCGTCCGCGGACAGCCCGGCGGCGACGCTCGAGGGCTGGCTCGACCACGTGGGCCGTGCTTTTCTCCAGCACTACCCGCACATGGAGCGGATCACGATGGTCGGGCGCGAGCTCCCCTACCCCGCCGCGCTGGTCCCTGCCGAAGACGGCGACGGATTCGTGGCCTCCGACGTCCTGTTCGCGCGGGATCGCAACGACGCCTCCACCGCGCGCGTGGACCTTGAGCTGGGCGCGGACGGATCGGTCCGCCTGACCGATCACGCCTGCGGGCGCGAGGGCCTCCAGCTGATCAAGATCACTGGCTCATCCTT
This sequence comes from uncultured Chloroflexia bacterium, assembly GCA_963816215.1. Classification (GTDB taxonomy): domain Bacteria; phylum Chloroflexota; class Limnocylindria; order QHBO01; family QHBO01; genus DASTEQ01. The sequence goes on from CAWFKB010000015.1 coordinate 64,000, forward strand.
TGCCGATTTCGCTCGTGACGAGCACACGACCCTCCCCGAACGGCCGGACCGCGCCCTGTTCACGTGGATGGACATCGGTTGGTCCTACACCGATGGCGCCGATGCGCTCGGCGCCGATCCCGCCCGATACGTTGCCGGCGACCAGGTGGCCGACGTGGCCGGATCGGTGTTCCACGAGTTCGTGAGCTTGTCGATCCAGCACCTGGTGCACGAGATCGGCGGGCGGGTACTCGAGCGCTGGCCGCAGCTGGCGGAGGTGAGCTTCGACGCGCAGAACCGGACCTGGGACCCGGGCACCACCCACCCGGACGACCCGACCGTGAAGACCTATGCCGACCCGCGCCCACCCATCGGCCGGATCGGCCTCGTCATGCGCCGGGACTGAGTCCGAGCCGGCCGTTCGCCATCAGTCTCCGCCGACCTGCTCGACCACGAGTCGGGCAGACACCTGCCCGAGGGCGAGCTCAATGTCCTTCGCGTCCATGCGCCCGAAGGTGTCCAGCACGCGCGCGATGAGCCCGGTCCATCCGGTCTGGTGGCTGGCGCCCAGCCCGACGCCGCTGTCCCCGTCGAAGTACTCGTAGAAGAGGATCAGGTCGCGCCAGTGAGGATCCTCCTGGAACCGGTCGACCGCACCGTAGACCGGCCGCCTTCCGGAATCCGCGGTGTCTGCTGACGGCTCGCGCAGGAAGATCCGAGCCAGGCGCCGGCTGATCTCCTGGGCCACCTCGAAGAGCGTCATGAGCTGTCCCGAGCCGGTGGGGCACTCGACCCTGAATTCATCGCCGTAGAAGCTATACAGGTTCAGCAGCGCCCTGAGCAGGAGCACGTTGACCGGCATCCAGACCGGGCCTCGCCAGTTCGAGTTGCCGCCGAACATGCCGCTGTCCGATTCGCCGGGCAGGTACTGGACCGTGTACTCCTGGTCGCCAACCTCGAACGCGAACGGATGCTCGAGATGGTATCGGGACAACGAGCGGATCCCATACGGCGCGAGAAACTCGTCTTCGTCGAGCATGTAGCCGAGCACGCGCTGAAGCTTCTCCCGGTTGAGGATCGACAGGAGCCGCCGTCCCCGGTACCCGACGAATCCCTCGCTCGTGGGCGCGACGTAGTTCACGAGCCTGGGGTGGCGCTTGCGGAAGAGCGCGATCAGCTCCATGAGCTTCGGGTAGCGGTCCACCGCATCGGCCTCGAAGACCGTCGAGGCGGCCAGTGGCAGGAGGCCGACCATCGACCGCACCTTCAGGCGCATCGCATCGCCGTCGGGGAGCCGCAGCAGGTCGTAGAAGAACCCGTCTTCCTCGTCCCACATCTCATCGTGATGGTCGCCCTGGCGGTCCATGGCGTACGTGATCCAGATGAAGTGCTCGACGAACCGATAGGCCACTTCTTCGTACATCGGGTCGTGCTCGGCGAGGATGAGCGCGATTTCGAGCATGTTCTGGCAGTAGAAGGCCATCCACGCCGTCCCGTCGGCCTGCTCCAGCGTTCCGCCGGTGGGGAGCTGCGCGCTCCGGTCGAAGACGCCGATGTTGTCCAAGCCGAGGAACCCCCCGGCGAACACGTTGCGGCCGGCGGGGTCCTTGCGGTTGACCCACCAGTTGAAATTCATCATCAGGCCCTGGAACGCCCGCTCGAGGAAATGGATGTCCGCGCGCCCCAGGGTCTTCTCGGTCTTGTAGAGCGCGACCGTGGCCCAGGCATGGACCGGTGGATTCACATCCCCGAAGTTCCATTCGTAGGCGGGAATCTGTCCGTTGGGATGGGCGTACAGCGTCCGCAGCATGAGCAGCAGCTGTTCCTTGGCGAAATCGAAGTCCACCAGCGCCAGGGACAGCGTGTGGAACGCCAGGTCCCACGCGGCGTACCACGGGTACTCCCACTTGTCGGGCATCGAGATGATGTCGGCGTTCAGCATGTGAAACCACTCCGCATTCCGAGCGCCGGGTCGCGCGCTGGAATCCATCAGCGGGTGGTTCCCGTGATCCTGGAGCCACCGATCCACGTCGAAGTGGTAGTACTGCTTGGACCAGAGCATGCCGCCGAGCGCCTGCCGGTGGACCCTCCGCTCGTCCAGGTTCAGGGAGCTGGGCGCGATCCGGTCGTAGAACTCGTCAGCGTCGGCGATCCGTCGAGTGAACGTCTCCTCGAAGTCGGCGAAGGCGTCGACCGGGGGGGCGGCGGCCAGGCGAAGGCGGAGGACCTGATGGCCTCCGGCCGGCACCTCAACGACGTAGTCAGCGGCAGCCTTGGTTCCGATCCGCACGGGATTGACGGCATCGGTCCGTCCGCCGACGACGTACTCATGGAATGCGTCCTTGACGTACGGGGTCCGGTTCTCCTGGCCCCACAGGCGAGCGGCGTTGTTCTCGTTCTCGGTGAAGATCAGGTCCGGAGATCCCTGGCACGTGAGCCACATTTCTCCGAGTTCGTCATGGCTCGCCTGGATGACGCCGGGCTCCACCTCGCTGAGCGAGGGCCTCGGTTCATCTGCATCCCAGGACCAGGTGTTGCGGAACCACAGAGTCGGCAGGACGCGCAGGCGAGCCGATTCGGGCCCGCGATTGTGGACCGTGATCCGGACCAGGATGTCTTCGGGGCTTTCCTTGGCGTATTCCACGAACACGTCGAAGTACCGGTCCTCGTCGAATGCGCCCGTGTCGAGCAGTTCGTACTCCGGCTCCGTGCGGGACCGGCTGCGGTTCGTGTCGAGCAGGTCCTGGTACGGAAACGCGCCCTGCGGATACTTGTACAGGAACTTCATGTACGAGTGGGTCGGGGTGCTGTCGAGGTAGAAGTAGTACTCCTTCACGTCTTCGCCGTGGTTTCCCTGGCCGTTCGTGAGCCCGAACATCCGCTCCTTCAGGAACGGATCGCGCTCGTTCCAGAGAGCCACCGCGAAGCACAGCCGTTGCTGGTCGTCACACAGCCCGCCGAGCCCGTCCTCGCCCCATCGGTAGGCTCGCGAGCGGGCCTGGTCATGGCTGAAGTAGTCCCATGCGCTGCCGTCGTCGCTGTAGTCCTCGCGGACCGTGCCCCATTGCCGCTCGCTCAGGTACGGTCCCCATCGCTTCCAAGGGACCTGGGCCTCGCGGGCGTCGTTCAGCCGCTTCTGCTCTGTGACATCAACGATCTCCGGGTCCACTGCATACCTCCGTCATGCCGCGACCGGCAGTACCGTCCCTCGCGCGCAATAGGGCCAGGTTAAGCGTCACATGCCTCAGGCGCTGAGCCCCAGTCGCGGAAGCTCGATCGCCGGACATCGGTCCATCACCACCCACAGCCCGGCCTGGCGAGCTCGCCCGGCAGCCGCCTCGTCAATGACGTTCAGCTGCATCCAGACCGCCTTCGCCCCGATGTCGATGGCCTCGTCCACGTGGATCCCGGCCAGGGCGGAGTTGCGGAAGATGTCGACCACCTCGATCGGATTGCCGGCCGCGACCGCGTCCTCCTGCGCCGCGTACAGGTCGGGATAACAGCGCTGGCCATGGATCTCGGTCTCCATGGGGTTGATCGGGATCATCTGGTAGCCGTGGTGCATAAGCGTCCGGGAAACGCCGTGACTGGGCCGATCGGGATTCGCCGAGCAGCCAACCACCGCCCACGTGTGCGTGTCGCGCAGCACGCGCTCGATGGTCTCGGATTCGCTCAGGGTCATCGGGAGCGGGCGAGCTCCTGGAGCGCGGCCCGGATCCGTTCGTCGAGGCCGCCTTCGACCGCCGCCACGCTTCCGGCCGCGCGGCGTGCCTCGCTCGACGTGTAGCCCAGCGACTCAAGGGCCGCAACGACGTCCGAGTCCGCCGCTCCACCGGGACCCACCGCTATACCGGCGGCGTGGATCTTCTCCTGGAGCTCCAGCACGATCCGCTGGGCGGTCTTGCGCCCCACGCCGGACACGGAGATCAGGACGTCCAGGTCGTCGGTCACGATCGCCATCTGGAGCCTGGTGACCGGGTGGGCGCCGATGATCGCCAGCGCGAGCCGCGGCCCGACGCCGGTGACCGTCATCAGCAGCTCGAAGAAGGCGAGCTCCTCGGGCTTGCCAAAGCCGAACAGGGCCTGCTGATCCTCGCGCACCAGGTGATGGATGAACAGCATCGCGTCCGAGCCGACCCGCAGGTGGCCGAGCAGCGCAGGGGCGACGACGACGCGGTAGCCCACGCCACCGATGTCGATGATCACATGATCCACCCCGGCGTGGGTCACCGGGCCGCGGAGAGAACCGATCATGCGCGGTTTCCCCCGTACAACGCCCCGATCGCGATGGCCAGGGCGTCGGTGGCGTCGTCCCGCGCCCCCTTCAGCTCCACGCCGAGCAGGCGCCCGACCATGACTGCGACCTGCTGCTTGTCCGCGGCACCGTTGCCGCATACCGCGACCTTCACCTCGTTGGGCGTGGGCTCGGTCACCGCCAGCCCGTGGCGGGCGGCGACGAGGAGTGCGACGCCGCGGGCCTGGCCCACGGCCATGGCGGTGGCAACGTTGCGCTGGAAGTAGAGACGCTCGACGGCCACCCGATCGGGACGGTGCTCGGTCATCAGCTGGTCGAGGGCGGCCTCGAGGTCCGCGAGCCGCGCGGCATCCGGTCGGTCCGGATCCGTGCGGACCGTGCCCGCATCGACGAAGCGCAGGGTGGCGCCGTCCGAGGCCACGACCCCGAACCCGCAGGCCGCCGTGCCGGGGTCGATGCCGAGCGCAATCACCCGCCCACGACCGACGCTTCGAGCTGCTCCATGAGGGCGTCGGGGATGTCGAAGTTGGCGTACACGGTCTGGACGTCCTCGAGGTCCTCCAGGCGCTCCACGAACTCGAGCACCTGGCGGGCGGCGCGCTCGTCGCCAATCTCGACCCTGGTCGTGGGCTCCATGGACACCTCCGCCGACTCGGGCGCGAACCCAGCACCGGTGAGGGTGGTCCGCACACGCTCCAGGTCGGCCGGATCGGTCACGACCAGGATGGCCCCGCCCTCGGGCGTCCCCACATCCAGCGCACCGGCGTCAATGGCGGCCAGCGAGACCTCGTCCGGGTCGCTGCCCTTGAGTGGGACGGACAGCAGGCCGCGGTGCTCGAACTGCCAGCTCACCGGGGCGAACGAGCCGCCTGCCCGGGTGAAGATGGCCCGGATCTCGGCCGCGGTTCGGTTCTTGTTGTCGGTCATGGTGGCCACGATGACCGCCACGTTGGCCGGGCCGAGGCCCTCGTAGGTGATCTCCTCGTACTGCTCGGCGTCTGCGCCGGACCCGGACGCGCGTTCGATCGCCCGCTTCACGTTCTCCGAGGGCATGGAGCTGGCCCGTGCCTTGTCCACCGCCATCCGGAGCCGGTAGTTCGCGTCCGGGTCGGGACCACCCTGGCGGGCCGCGGTGATGATCTCGCGGGTCAGCTTGGTGAACAGCGCGCCACGCTTGGCGTCGTTGGCACCCTTCTGCCGCTTGATCTGGGACCACTTGCTGTGACCCGACATCGGTCCTCCGCATGGTCTGGCGCATTCGCGCGGCCTCGGCCGGGACCGATTCTACCCGCCCTCCGGACTGACCTCCCCAACGGCGATGCCGGTGGCGAACGGCGCGGGCGCCTCGCCCAGAAGACGAATGGCCGGTCGCAGGATGGTGGCCACCAGGGCCAGGATCGGCACCGCGAGGAACATTCCCGCGATCCCGGCCACCGCGCCGCCTGCCGGTATGGCGAGGAGGATGACCGCGGGGTGGAGATGTACCGCCCGCCGGTACACGAGGGGGGTGACGATGTTGCCCTGCACGATGTTGAAGACGACGGTGTAGATCGCCATGATCACGATGTCTGACGTTTCGCCGAACGCCACGGCGATCAGGAACGCCAGACCGGTGGTCACGAAGCCCCCGACGTACGGGATGAAACAGGCGAAGAACGACAGCACCGCGACCGGAACGGCGAACGGCAGCCCCAGGATCACCATGATCAGGAGCTGCGACAGCGCCCCGACCGCCGAGATGACCGCGGTGCCGCCCATGTAGCCACCCAGCACCTCGACCGAATCACCGACCGTCGCTTCGAGTTCTCCGCGACGCCACGGATCCACGTGCTGGGCGATCTGGTCCCACCCGTGCCGCCCATCGCGCAGGAGATAGAACGTCAGGAGTCCGCCCAGGAGCAGCACCACTCCCAGAGCAGAGATCGCCCCGAGGACGGTGGTGGCCGCGGACAGGATCTGGCCGCTGACTTCCTCGGAGGCGGAGCCCAGCCAGCCCAAGGCGCCGCCGGTCGAGGTCCCTGCCTCGTCCGCCCCGGAAAGGCCGCCGCTGACGGCGGAGGCAAGTTCGGGGCCGAGCGCCGCCGCCGCCACGACCATGACCGCAAGCACGGCGAGAAACGATCCACCGGTCACGACCGCAGCCGACCTGGTGGTCCCCCATCCGCGGCGCCGCAGAGCCCTGACCACAGGGACGACCGACGAGGCGAGAATGGCCGCCAGGAGGATGGGTGCCACCACCAGCGGCACCAGTCCGAGGACTGCGACGGCCGCAACACCCACCCCGATCATGGCCAGGAGCCTCCAGCCCCACTGCGCGAGGCGGTCGAGCCATGGGGGCACGTCGGTCCCGCTTTCGGCACGGGTGGGAGGTTCGAGAACCGCGATGACCGAGGTCGTGACCGATGCGACAAAGACGGTCACCGGAACGGCGGCGAACACACCCACCATTCCCGCGATCGCGGCACCGGCCGGCAACACCAGGAGGATGACCGCGGGGTGCAGGCCGACCTGGCGCCCGTAGACCATGGGCCGCAGGACGTTGGACACGACCAGCCGCGTGACCGCGATGAGCAGGAAGAGCACGACGACGGCCTCCGGCCCGACCGCGGCCCAGGTCACCAGCAGTACCGCAGCCGTGGCGATCAAGCCGCCGATGTACGGAATGAAGCCACCCATGAACACGAGGACCGCCAGCGGCGCCGCCAGCGGAACACCCAACACGGTCATGTACACCAGGTCGGTGACCGCGACGACCGCCGAGAGGATGGCGGTGCCCCGCAGGTAGCCACCGACGCGCACCAGTGCCTCGTGTCCCGCGTTGTTCATTCGATCGCGGCGCCACCCATCGGTGACCTCGATGGCCCGACCCCAGCCCTTCTCGCCGTCCTGGAGCAGGAAGAACGTGAGGAACAGGGCGAGCAGTCCGACCGTCACCGCGTTGGCCACGCTACCAACCATCGTGGCGAGGTTGGCGGCAATCCAGTCCATGATCCCGGCGGCCAGCGCCGCAGCCTGCGCCGCCAGCTCCGATGAACCCGACGCGGCTATCTGCTCCCTCATGGAACCGATCCCCGTGGAGACCGCCTCGATGACCCTGGGGATGTAGGGAACGAAGGCGAGCGCCAGGAGGAGCAAGACCGCAGCCGCTGCCAGAACGGCGGCGCCGGTGACCGCAGCCGCGCTCGCCGTCGACGACCAGCCGCGCGCGCGAAGCCTCAGGCCGAGAGGTGCGAACGTGGCGGCCACGATGAGCGCTACGACGACCGACGCGGTTACCGTGCCCAGGAGGAAGGCCAGCCAGGTGAGCACGGCGCCGAGTGCCACCAGGATCAGGATCCGCCAGCTGAAGGCCCCCAGGCGTTGAAGCCAGAGCGGCACGGGGGAGGGCGAGCCAGCGTGCATGGAGCCCGCAGCATACCGGCCACTCCGGCCAAACCGTACCTATAATGGCCGCCCCGAATGGCCGCCCCGCCCGAGGAGCCGCATGAAGCCGACCACGCCTGATCGGATCCGCAACGTTGCCCTGGTCGCACATGGCGGCGCGGGCAAGACCAGCCTGGCAGAGGCCATCCTCTTTGACGCCGGGGGAATCCCGCGTCTCGGGTCGGTGGAGGCAGGCACCGCCACCCTCGACTGGGAGCCGGACGAGCAGCGACGACATCAGTCCATCAACCTGGCCATCGGCACGGTCGAGGTGGATGGCACGCGGATCACACTGGTCGACACCCCCGGATACGCCGATTTCCAGGCGGACGTCGTTCAGGCACTGGCCGCAGTGGATGCCGTGATCGTGGTGGTCGATGCGGCCGGCGGCGTCGAAGTCGGGACTGAAGCGGTATGGCGCCTGGCCGACGAGCGGAAGCTGCCGCGCATGGTGTTCGTGAACCAGATGGACCGCGAGAACGCCAACTACGACGCCACGCTCGACCAACTGAAGGCAGCGTTCGGTCCCAAGATCGCCCCGGTCTACCTGCCCATCGGCAGCGCCGAGTCGTTCCGCGGCTATGTCGACGTGGTCGAGCAGCACGCGACCGTGTACGAGAACGGGCAGCCCAAGGAAGTGCCCATTCCAGACGACATGCGCGGAGCCGAGGAAGGCCGGCGCCAGTCGTTGATCGAGGCGGCGGCCGAGGCATCGGACGAGCTGATGATGAAGTACCTCGAGGGCGAGCAGGTCAGCGACGAGGAGATCGAGACCGCGCTCCATGCCGGGACGCGCGACGGATCGGTGGTGCCGGTCTTCGTCGGCTCGGCCCTCAAGAACATCGGCGTGCGGGAGTTGACCCGGATGATCGCCCGGCACATCCCCTCCCCGGCCGAGGTGGGCGCGCGGAAGACGACCGATGACAAGGTGATCGAGCCCAATCCCGATGGCCCGTTCGTGGCCCAGGTGTTCAAGGTCACCGCCGACCCGTTCGTCGGGCGGCTGACCTACTTCCGGGTCGTATCCGGCACCCTCAAGGCGCAGGGCCACCTCCACAACGCGAACCGCCGCGAGGACGAGCGGATCGGCAACATCCTTGGCCTCCAGGGCAAGGAGCAGGTCAACATGCCGCAGGCCGGCCCGGGTGACATCGTGGCGGTGGCCAAGCTGGCGTCCACCCACACCGGCGACACGCTGGTGGCAGACCGCGCCTCTGCCGTTCAGCTCACCCCGCTGAACTTTCCGCAGCCGACCCTCCAGGTCGCCGTCGAGCCGGAGTCCAAGGCCGACCTCGACAAGCTCGGCCAGGCGCTCAACCGGATGCTCGAGGAAGAGCCCTGCATGCGGGTCAGCCGCGAGGACGCGACCGGCCAGACGATCCTGTTCGCCATGGGTGACGCCCACGTGGACGTCATCGTGGATCGGCTGAAGCGCAAGTTCGGGGCGGCGGTGAAGATCGAGACGCCACGGGTTCCGTACCGCGAGACGATCCGGCGCCCGGCCAAGATCGACAACCGGTTCAAGCGCCAGACCGGCGGCCACGGCCAGTTCGGGCACGTGGTCATCGAGTTCGAGCCCAGCGAGCACGGGGACGGCTTCGTGTTCGGGGACCGGATCGTGGGCGGGGTCGTGCCCAAGCAGTACATCCCCGCCGTCGAGAAGGGGCTCCGCGAATCGATGGCCGAAGGGGTGCTGGCCGGCTACCCGGTGGTGGACCTCAAGGCGACCCTCGTGGACGGCTCGTACCACACCGTGGACTCATCGGAGATGGCGTTCAAGATTGCCGCGTCGCAGGCCCTCAAAAGGGCGTTCACGGAGGCCGATCCGGCCCTCCTGGAGCCGATCCTGGAGGTCGAGGTCACCGTCCCCGACGAATACATGGGCGACGTGATGGGCCAGATCACGGCCAAGCGCGGTCACGTCCTGGGCATGGACTCACAGGACGGAACGCAGTACCTCCGCGCGCAGGTGCCCCAGGCCGAGATGTTCCACTACGCGACCGAGCTGCGGAGCATCACTCAAGGGCGCGGCCGTTTTTCCCAGCGCCTGGACCACTACGCCGAGGTACCGCACACCATCGCCGAGAAGGTCATCGCCGAGCACCAGGCCAAGGTCGCCGCCACCGAGCGGCACTAGGACTCAGGTCAGCCGGATTACCGCCGCCTGACGCTTCCCGACCCGGACCTCGTGCGTCTCACCCGCCGCGAAGTGGCGGGCCTCGTCGCCCTGCAGCTCCCCATCGACCCGCACGCCACCCTGGGTGACGAGCCGTCGTGCCGCGCTCCGTGACGGCGCCATTTGCGCCGCCACCAGCAGGTCGAGCAGCCCCATCCCCGCCAGCGGGACCGACAAGCTCAGCTCCTCGGCCTCCGTGACCCCCTCCCCGGCCCCAACCTCGCGCTCCCAGCGTTCCTCGGCCGCGTCGGCGGCCTCCTCGGAGTGCCAGCGCGCCGTGATCTCGCGGGCCAGCCGTTGCTTGGCGAACTTCGGATGGAGGTGGTCCGCCTCGACATCGGTCACGAAGGCGGTGATCTCGTCGTCGGGCCATCGGGTGACGAGGCTGGCCCAGTTGGGGAGCAGCGCGTCGGGGATGCTCATCGTCCTGGCGTACTGCTCGTAGGGCGCATCGGTCAATCCGATCGCGTTGCCCAGCGACTTGCTCATCTTCTGGACGCCATCGGTCCCGACCAGGAGTTCGCTGGTCATGATCTGCTGGGGTGCCTGGCCGAAGTCGCGCTGGATGTCCCGCCCGGCCAGCAGGTTGAAGGTCTGGTCCGTGCCGCCCAGCTCGACGTCTGCCTCGACCGCGACCGAGTCGTAGGCCTGGAGCAACGGATACAGCGTCTCGTGCATGGATATCGGCGCCCCCTCCGCCAGGCGCTTGGCAAACGTGTCGCGTTCGATCATGCGGGCCACGGTGAACTTGCTCAGGAGCCCAAAGAACTCGCGCATGCCGAAGGTGTCGAACCACTCGGACTGCCAGCGGACCTCGGTCCCCTCTTCCTTCACGACCTGGTGGAACTGGGTGAGGTAGGTCTGCGCGTTGGCCTTCACCTGCTCGGCGGTGAGCATCGGTCGGGTCGCGTTCCGCTCCGACGGATCTCCGATCTGGGCCGTCGTGTCCCCCACCACCAGCACCGCGGTGTGCCCCAGGTCCTGGAAGGCCCGCAGCCGCTCGAGGACGACGCCGTGACCGATGTGCAGGTCCGCGGTCGTGGGATCGAAGCCCAGTTTCACGCGGAGGGGCCGCGTCCCACGCAGCATCGCCTCCAGGGCATTGCGCTCGACCACCTGCGCCACGCGCCGAGTGAGAAGCTCCGCAACCCCGTCCACCGTCACGTCCGCGATGGTACCCGCCGCGCGAAAGGCCGGGGGCCGCGTGGGCATGGATTGGTAGCCGATGGTAGAGTTCGCGGCCGTGACATCGTCACCTCAGCCGCCGGCGGGCTACGGGCCGCCTGCCGGGACCGGCGCCGCGCCACGGGCGCGCATCCAGCCACTTCCCGCCGTCATCCTCGCCACCTTCGTGGTGCTCGGGATCGGCATGGTTCTGGGCGCCACCCTCCTGTACAGCGCGTACGCCAGCTCGCTGCCGGACGTCACCGTCCTGGAGGACTACGCGCCGGACGAGGGGTCGGTGGTCATGTCCGCCGACGGGGTGGAGCTGGCGACCTTCGCGGATACCAACCGCCACGTCGTCTCGTACGACCAGATCCCCGAGGTCGTGGTGGACGCCACGGTTGCCGCCGAGGACCACACCTTCTGGGAGAACCCGTGCGTGGACCCGCGGGCCATCGTGCGCGCCATGCTCCAGAACTTCTCTGCCGGCGAAGTCGTGTCCGGCGCGTCGACCATCTGCCAACAGCTCGTCCGCTCGGTCCTCCTGCCGCCGGACCTCATGGCCGATCCGTCCCGCCAGATCGAGCGAAAGATCAAGGAAGCCATGCTCGCCCTTCAGCTCGACGCCGAGTATCCGGGCGTCGAAGGCAAGCAGCAGATCATGGAGTTCTTCCTCAACGAGATGTACTACGGCAACAACGGCTACGGGATCTGGGCGGCCGTTGATCGCTACTACGGCAAGGACTTCACGGCGAACCAGGAAGGGTCGAACGAGCCTGGTTCCAGCCCCGGCGCGAGCGCGTCGCCGACGGCTGCCCCCACCCCCGGACCAAGCGCCTCGCCCGGTGAGCCGCCCGCGCCCGACCCGAACGAAGTCACGCCAGACGAGGCGGCCATGTTGGCCGGGCTCCTGCGCGCGCCATCGGAGCTCGATCCCACCCAGTGGGGCGTGCCCGCCACCGACGAGGCCGGACTGCCCATCCCGGGCGTGCTGGAGGTGCCCAACGACGCGGCACCGGTGGAGGTGCGCGACGACGTCCTGAGCGACATGGTCCTGCTCGACTACCTGTCCGAGTCCGATCGCAATGAGATCCTGGATGCCACCGCGACCGTCCTCGTGCCCGAGGTCACCGCGTTCAAGGCCCCGCACTTCGTGTACGCCACCCGCCGCGAGGTCGCCGACCTCCTCGGCTCGGAGGACATCATCGATCGCGGCGGGCTGACCATCGAGACCACGCTCAACTACAACGGCTACCAGGTCTCGGCCGAGAAGTGGGCACAGGTCGTCTACGACCTCGACCGCCTGACCGATGCCGAGCTGGCCGCGAAGTACGGCAGCGCCGCCCTGGGCTGGATCACCCAGCTCCAGGGCCGCAATATCGGGAACGACGCGATCGTCACCCTGAACTATCGGACCGGGGCGGTCATCGCCTACGTGGGCAGCGCGAACTACTTCGGGGAGGCGACCCCCATTCACCAGCCGCAGTTCGACGTGGTGGGCCAGGCCTATCGCCAGTCCGGATCGGCGTTCAAGCCCATCACCTACGCCACCGGGTTCGAGACGGGGACGATCACCCCGGCCACGATGTTCATGGACGTCTCGACCGAGATCGTCTCGGGCTACCAGGTCCACGACGCCGACAACCGCGAGCGTGGCCCGGTCCGTGTGCGCGACGCCCTCAAGTACTCGCTCAACATCCCGGTTACCAAGGCCCAGCAGTTGATCGGGACCGAGAACGTCGTCACCCAAGCCGAGCGGCTAGGCCTGCACTGGGATCCGAGCCAGGACCCCAACGTGGCCTCGCTGACCCTGGGCACGGTCGGGGTGCGGATGATCGACCTCGCGGCGGCCTACGGGACGCTGGCCAACGCCGGCGTGTACAACGAGCCGTACCAGATCGAGCGCATCCTCGACCGCGACGGAAACGTCCTGTACGACCACGCGGTCGATGGGCCCGATCCGGCCCAGGCCATCTCGCCCCAGTCGGCGTACCTGGTCACCGACATCCTGGCCGACAACACCGATCCGGCCCAGAACCCGCTGTGGGGTCCCCGATTCCAGCTCCAGACCCCGTCCGGGCGTCGACCGGCCACGCTCAAGACGGGGACCACGACCGACTTCAAGGACCTCCAGGCCTTTGGCTACATCGCGGCCGACGTCGATCCGGAGATCGACCAGGGCGCGATCATCACCGGCGTCTGGGTGGGCAACAGCGACTTCTCGGCTATCGACTCGGTCTTCGCGGCAGACGGGCCGACCTTCATCTGGCACGACTACATGGCGGAGGTCACTGCCCTGAACGCACTTCCCGTGCGCGACTTCGTGCGACCCGACGGCATCACCGAACGGACGATCGACACCATGACCGGGCAGGCGCCGGGCGAGTTCACCAAGTCCACGATGGCCGAGGTGTTCTCCGCCAGCGGGCCTGGCCTGGCGACCGACGACTCGCACCGCGAGCTCGCGATCGAGGCCACGACCGGCAAGATCTGGCAGGAAGGGTGCGGCGACTTCGTGCCGCCAACGCCGGGACCATCGGTGGCGCCGGTCCCCACCGGCGAGCCCGAGCCCACACCGCCTCCGTCGGTGCCGGGCCTGCGTGTGTTCCTCGACCTGCTGCTCTGGGACGCATCGCATCCCGCCTGGGAAGCGTCGAACAAGGCGTGGATCGACCACAACCGCGGCCACGAGACGGGCATCCCCCGCTCACCGCTGGTCGGGCTCGATTCGCCGCTGGCTCCGACCGAGACTTGCACCCCGGGCGCGGTTCCGACATCCACTCCGACACCCATCCCCACGCCGACCCCTGCAGCGACGCCCACGCCCGTCGAGACTCCTACACCGACCCCGGAACCAAGCCCCTCAATCTAGGCGCTACAGCAGGGCGACGGTCGCCCCGTCGCCGCCTTCCTCGCGCCGTCCAGGCCGCTGGTCTCGGACCCGTGGGTGCGTGGTCAGGTACTCGCGAATCGTCCGTCGCAGGGCTCCCGTTCCCGCGCCATGGATGATCACGACCTGGTCCGCTCCGGCGAGCAGGGCCTGGTCCAAGTAATCCGAGAGCTGCTCGAGGGCTGCCTCCACCCGCTCGCCCCGCAGATCAAGGGTCGGGCTGAGCTCCGCGGCGGCTTTCCGGCGCAGCGCATCCGCCGCCTCGTCCCGCTGGGGCGGGGCTGATCCGGGCTCGTCCACGATCTCCACGTCGTCGCCAGGAACCACCAGCCGGGCGCCGTCGGACTCCAGGGTGATGCGCCCGGTTCGGCCGCTGATGGCCGCGATCCGGCCCGCGCGACCCAGGGTGCGGCTGCGGCCCCACAGCCCGACCCGTGGTTGCCGTCCCGGCTCGATGGGAGCGTCTGCGATGTCGGGTGGCGCGGGAACCGCGGCCACGCGGGCGCGTCGTTCGGCGGCGCGACGCTCCACGGCGCCCAGCCCCGCGCTGGACCGGCGACGGGACTCGTGCTGCACCTCGCGGCGAACCTCGGCCACTTCCCGCTCGGCCTCTGCCAGAAGCGCATCGGCCGCGTGGCGAGCATCGGCCAGGATGCGGGCCGCTTCGCGCCGCGCCTGATCGGTTCCCGCCTTCGCCCGTTCACGCTCGGTGAGCGCCGCCTGGCGTTCCTCGTTGGCGACCGCCAGGGCTTCGACCCGTTCCGATTCCGCTCGCCGGATGGCGGCCAAGGTCTCCTCCAGCGACGCATGGGTTCCCGACACGTGCTCGCGGGCCTGGGCCAACACCTCGGGAGCCAGGCCCAGCCGCTCGGCAATCGCAAACGCCTGGGACGCACCCGGCAGCCCGATCGACAGGTGATACGTCGGCCGCAGGGTGGCCACGTCGAACTCGACCGCGGCATTGGTCAGCCCTGGCTGTGTCTCCGCGAAGGCCTTGAGCTCGGCGTAATGGGTCGTGGCAGCGACGAAGGCGCCGCGCTCGAGCAGGACGGTGAGGACGGCCATGGCCAGGGCCGATCCCTCGGTCGGATCGGTCCCGGCGCCGATCTCGTCGAGGAGGACCAGGGTGCGTGGTCCCGCGGCTTCCAGGAAGCGCACCACGTTGCGGAGGTGGCTGGAGAAGGTCGACAGGGACTGGGCGATGCTCTGCTCGTCACCGATGTCGGCCAGCACCAGCCGGAATACCGGCATGCGGGCGCCGCCGGCGGCCGGGACCCGGAGGCCGGCCTGGTGCATGAGGGCGAGCAGGCCCAGCGTCTTGAGGGCGACCGTCTTGCCGCCGGTGTTGGGTCCGGTGATGACCAGGGCCTGGTAGCCGAACCGTTCGCCCAGGCGCAGGTCAATGGGCACCGCGTCGGGACCAAGGAGCGGATGGCGGGCCGAGAGCAGCTCGACCGCGTCGTCCGCGACCGCAGGGCGGACCGCGCCAAGGTCGCCCGCCAGTCGGGCCCGGGCCATCCACAGGTCGGCGCGGGCCATTGCGGCCAGCGACGCGGCCAGGGCCGCCGCCTGCCCCTCCACGTCACGCGACAGGGCCTCGAGGACCTTCTCCTCCTCCTCGGCCGCCGCCAGCGAAGACTCGGTCCACGCGTTGTTCAGCTCCACCACGGCCAGCGGCTCGATGAACAAGGTGGCGGCCGACGCGCTCTGGTCGTGGACGATCCCGGGCACCCGTCCCTTGGCCTCGGCCCGGACCGGGATGACGTAGCGTCCCGCGCGCTGGGTGACGATTGCGTCCCCGATGGCCCCGGCCAGCTCGGTGGAGCGGAGCATCGCGTTCAGGCGCTCGCGCAGGCGCTCCTGCGAGACCCGCATCCTGCGGCGCGCGGTGCGCAGGGCAGGTGAGGCGGCGTCGAGGATCTCCCCGCTGGGGTCGATGCTGCGCTCGATCCGCTCGCGCAACGCTGGCGACGGATCGAGCTCCTCCCGCACCGCGCCCAGCTGCGGCCCGGGCCAGCGGGCCAGCCGGCGCCGAAACTGATCGGTCGCGTACAGCGTTCCCGAGACGTCGAGGAGGTCGGCGGGCTTCAGCCGGCCCCCGCGGCGCGCCCGGGACAGGGCGGATCGGATGTCGCGCGCCCCGCCGATGGTGGCCTCGGGATGGAGCTCCAGGAGGCGCGCCGCCTCATCGGTCTGGTCCTGGAGGAGGCTTACGTGGACCGGGTCCCCCACCGGAAGGAGCTTCTCGGCCAGCTCGTGCGAGGGGCCAAACGCGGTATGGGCAGCCAGCCGCTGGGTGATGGCGGCGAACTCGAGGGCGCGGAGGCTGGCCTCGTCGGGATCAGGAGCGCGAGACGAACGGGTCATTCGGAATCAGGAACCGATACGGGAGCGCGGCCCATTCTCCCGCGTATCCCACCCCGATCCGGGGTTTCGCCGCCACCCGGGCCGGTTGAGCGGCAAGTCGCAGCCGAACGGAGCTCGCCAGGAGGTCGGCGCCGCTGAGGTCCCGCCCAATGCCCAGCGCCTGGCCGACGTTCCCGGGCCCCGATGCGAGCCGCTGATCCGGCGTCCGTTCCCCGCGGCGTCGCCGGGCGAGCGCGGCACCCTCCACCACCTCGCCGGCACGGAGGAGCACGGCCTCGGGCTTGGAACCCGGGCCGCACACCACGTTCACGCAGTCGTGCAGGCCATAAACGCGGTACACGTACAGATGCCCCGGCGGCCCCCACATCGGTTCATTGCGCGCGGTACGACCGCGCGCCGAGTGCGCAGCCAGGTCCTCGGGACCCAGGTAGGCCTCGGTCTCCACGATCCGGATCGTCACCGCGCCCTCAGGGCTGTCGTGGGTGAGGCGCGCGCCGAGCAGAGCGGGAGCCACCTCGAGCGCCGACCGGTCGAACCAGCCGCGGGTCAGTCGCGTCAGAAGACGAGGAACTGGGCGATCTCGGGGGGCACGAACGGGCGCACGACGAACCCGACGACCGGGATCAGGTAGTCCCGGAACCAGCCGATGATGACCGACTGGTTCATGGCGTCGTACAGCGGGCCGAGGAAGGAGGCGCTGGCCGCGGAGGCCTCGGTTGCGGCCTGGAAGAACGAGTCGAGCACGATCAGGCTGAAGCTGTAGAGCAGGGCGACCCACAGCACGCCGAGCACGGCGCCCAGGATCTCGTCCACCTGGCGGACCAGGGGCAGGCGCGTCTGGCGATAGAACGTGCGCACCAGGAGGAAGCCGCCGATGACGCCCGCCGCAAACAGGACGATGAAGATCCACAGCTCCTGCTGCTCGGGGCTCGACGCGTGCCAAATGCCGCTCACCGAGTCCGCGATGGGACCCTTCAGCTGGCTGGCCACGATGAACGCAACCAGGACCACGATCGCGTTCAGGATGTAGCGGAGCGCGCCCTGCTGGAAGCCGACCAGCACGCCGCCGGCCAGCGACACCAGGACCACCAGGTCCAGGATCGTGAACTCCCCGATGAAATCCAGCACGCGGTCAGGCCTCCAATAGACGCCGCGAAGGGTACCAGCGCTGTCCAGCAGGACCGCGCGTGGTCATCTGATCTCCGCGCCGAGGTGATGCTTGAGCGCGCCGCGTACCTTGTCCATGGCCCGATCGAGCCCCTGTTCGTCCGCCGCGCTGGCCGGCTGGAACCGAAACGCGAGGCCATACGACACGCGCCCCTCCCCGACCTGCGGGCCCCGGTACGCGTCGAATGGGCGCAGGTCGACCAGGGTGGGTCCCGCGTTCTGTCGCGCCACCCGGAGCACTTCCCCCAGGGGCGTGGCCTCATCCACGACCACGGCGAGGTCACGGTCGACCGGCTGCGCGGCTGACGGGACGCTGGCCCGGACCACCTCGTTGGGCAGGTCGAACAGGCCGTGCGGCTCGAGGTGCAGCGCCGCCACAAGCGGGCGACCGGGCAGATCCCAGGCCGCGGCCACGGTCGGGTGGACCTCTCCCAGGGACCCGTACGAATGTCCCTCCCCATCCACGATCCGCGCCGCGCGCCCCGGATGGAGGTGCCGGTGCCGCTCATTCGGTTCCTCGGCCCGGAAGGTGGGCGCCGGGTACCCGAGTGCGCCGTGCAGCGCCTCCAGCAGTCCGCGCAGGTCGGCCACGTCCCACGCGCGGTCCATGGAGCCCGGATAGCGGGCCGTGGCGGAGCCCAGGAGCCCGATCCCGACCATCCAGGCCTCGGTGTAGGCGCCCCCGCTCTGCCGCAGCTCCTCGGTTGGCGTATCGGCCTCGGGGCGGTATCGGTAGATCTTGCCCACCTCGAACAGCGCGACGTCGGTCCGCCGTTGGCGGACGTTTTCGGCCAGGGCAGCCAGGACCGACGGATACGGGACCGGGCGCAAGATCGCGTGGTCCTCGGACAGCGGGTTCGCGACCCGCACCAGGTGCCTGGCGTCGGAGTCGAACCCGGAGCGCGCCAGGTCGCCCGGACCGATCAGGGCGTGGGTGATGACCTCGTCAAGACCCAGCCCCGCCAGCACCCGCCGCAGGCGATGGCGCGGCTCGCCCGGATCGGGACGACCGGGTGGCAGCGCGGCCGCAGGAAGCGTTCCCGCGATCCGGTCGTAGCCGTGGGCGCGCGCGACCTCCTCCGCGACGTCCGCGTCACTCACCACGTCGAGCCGGTGGAGCGGCACGGTGACTGCGGCGTGCGTGTCGTCGGCGGCGCGCACCGCGAAGCCGAGGGGCCCGAGCCAGGTCTCCATGGCGGACGGGTTGACCGGGATGCCCAGCAAGCGCGCCGTGCGCGCGGCGTCCACCTCCACCACCCGGGGCGCATGGGGCCCTGGATCGTTGTCCACGATCCCGGTCGCCACCCGGGCACCGGTGATTTCGGCGATGAGCGCTGCGGCTCGATCCGCCGCGAGTCGCGGCAGGTCGGGCGATATCCCCTTCTCGTGGCGCATCGACGCCTCGGACCGCAGCCCAAGGCGCCGGGCCGTGTTGCGCACGGTGGGTCCGTGGAAGATGGCCGACTCGAGGATGACTCGCGTCGTGGCGGCGGATACCTCGGTGTCGGCCCCGCCCATGATCCCGGCGAAGCCAATCGGTCGGTCGCCATCGGCGATGACCAGCATCCGCTCGTCGAGCCGCCGCTCCACGTGGTCGATCGTGACCAGCGTTTCTCCGTCGCGTGCCGGCCGGACGACGATCCGCCCACCGGGGACGCGATCCGCGTCGTACGCGTGCATCGGCTGACCGAGCTCGTGCATGACGTAGTTCGTGACGTCCACGACCGGCGAGATGGGCCGCATGCCGGCCGCCACCAGGCGGTTCGCCATCCAGGCCGGCGTCTCCGCCTGACCGATGCCATCGAGGTAGCGCGCCGTGAACCGCGGGCACAGCGCGAGATCGGTGATCTCGACCGTGACCGCATCCGCGGACGCGGCGCCGGATTCGGCGACCGTGGCGTCCGGCCATCGGACCGCGGTCCCTGTGGCCGCGGCGATCTCGCGCGCCAGACCGATCATGGACAGCGCATCACCACGGTTGGGCTTCACGTCCACGTCCAGCACGGTGTCTCCGACCTGGCCCGCCAGTGGCGAGCCGATCTTCTGCTCGTTTCCGGTGCCCAGGATCAGAATCCCGTCCGCGTCCTCGCCGAGGCCCAGTTCGGTGGGGCTGCACAGCATCCCGTTCGAGACGACCCCGCGGATCTTCGCCTTCTCGATCCGCCGCTCCCCGGGCAACACGGCCCCCACCCGAGCGACGGGCACGAGCTGCCCCACGGCGAGGTTCTGCGCCCCGCATACGATGCCCAGCGGCTCCGCCTCGCCCACATCGACGCTGGTCATCCACAGGGTCTCGGCGTTGGGGTGGCGCTCCACGGACAGGACGCGCCCCACGACCACGCCGTCCCAGGCCGCTCCCCCGCTCTCGATGCTCTTGACCTCGAACCCAAGCATGGTCAGGCTCACGGCCAATTCCTCAGGCGTCATGGCCACGTCGACGTACTCGCCCAGCCACTCCATGGGGACGCGCACCGTCAGCGCCCTCCCGAGAACTGTTCGAGGAAGCGCAGGTCGGCGCTCATCAGCAAGCGAAGGTCCGGGATGCCGTGGCGGAGCAGGGTCAAGCGATCCAATCCCATCCCGAACGCGTAGCCCTGGAACTCGTCGGGATCGAAGCCGCCGTTGCGCAGGACGATCGGGTGGACCATGCCCGCCCCAAGGATCGTCATCCAGCCCGTCCGGCTGCATGCCGGACAGCCCGGGCCGCCGCATACCAGGCAACCGATGTCGAACGCGGCGCTGGGCTCGGTGAACGGGTAGTAGCCGGGGCGGAACCGGGTCCTGGTCCCGTCCCCGAACATGGCTCGCGCGAACTCCTCGAGCATCCCCTTCAGGTCGGCCAGGCTCGTTTCGCGGTCAACCACCAGGCCCTCGACCTGGAAGAACTCGAAGCCGTGCGCGGCGTCCACCGCCTCGTAGCGGAAACAGCGTCCGGGGGTGAGGACCCGGATGGGCGGAGGCAGCTCGCGCATGGCACGGATCTGGGTGGGCGAGGTGTGTGTGCGCAAAATCGTCCCGTCCTCCGCCGGCCGTGGCGTCCCGGCCCCGACCGATCCGGGCTCGGCGACGTACAGCGTGTCCCACAGGTCGCGCGACGGATGGTCGGGCGGGATGTTGAGCAGCTCGAAGTTCATGAGGTCGGTCTCGATCTCAGGGCCCTCGTACACCTCGAAGCCGAAACCATGGAAGATCTCGCGCAGCTCCCGTTCGACGGTCATCAAGGGATGC
This sequence comes from uncultured Chloroflexia bacterium, assembly GCA_963816215.1. Classification (GTDB taxonomy): domain Bacteria; phylum Chloroflexota; class Limnocylindria; order QHBO01; family QHBO01; genus DASTEQ01. The sequence continues at coordinate 84,649 of CAWFKB010000015.1, forward strand.
AGATGGCCCACCGACCACGGACGCCCCGGTCCTGTCATGTCCACCCGCTCCGCGCCCAGGCGTTGGTCAAGCTCGGCACTGCCCAGCCCGCCGAGCCGCTCGGCCATCGCCGACTCGAGCGCCACGCGGGTCGCGTTGGCGGCCGCGCCCGCTGCAGGGCGCTCCTCGGGGGGAAGGCTGCTGAGACCGCGCAGCAGCGCCGTCAGCGACCCGGACCGACCGAGAACCGCGAGCCGGAGGCTCTCCACCGCCGCGGCATCGGGCGCGGCGGCCAGCTGGGCCTCGGCATCGGTGCGGATGGCATCAATGGCGGCCTGGAGGGCCGCCCGGGAATCAGGTTGGTCGCTCATCGGTCTGTCGCCGTCTCATGAGTCTTCGAGTCATTGTGAGTGAAACAAACGACCCCGCTCCGTCATCCGGAGCAGGGCCGTGGAGACCAGCGCCACGCGGCGCTGGTCAGGTGGTAAACGAGGAGCGGGCCATCTCGACCAGCTGACCAAAGGCCTTGGGCTCGCGAATGGCCATGTCGGCCAGCTGCTTGCGGTTGACCTCGATCCCGGCGGCCTTCAGGCCGGCCACGAAACGGCCGTACGGCATCCCGTGCTCTCGCGAGCCGGCGTTGATGCGCTGGATCCACAGGCGGCGCATGTCGCGCTTGCGGTCGCGGCGGTCGCGGTACGCGTAGCGGAGGGCGTGGAAGAGCGCCTCGCGGGCGGGACGGATGAGCGTCGAGCGCGTGCCGCGCCGGCCCTCGGCCTGCTTGAGGAGTCGCTTGTGTCGACGATGCGCGGGTACGCCGCGCTTGACGCGTGCCATCGGTCCCTACTCGTACGGCATGAGCCGCTTGAGCTGGGCGACGTGGGTCGAGCTGACCTGCGTCATCCCCGCGTAGCGGCGCTTGCGGCTGCTGGACTTGATCTCCAGGTGGTGTCCCCGCCAGGCTTTTGGCCGCAGCCACTTGCCCGATCCGGACTTCCGGTATCGCTTGGCGGTGCCCTTGTGGGTCTTCATCTTCGGCACGGTCTGGGGCTCGTCCTTGTCTCTGTTCGTTCTTGGTTCGCTATGCCGGCGGTGCCGGTGGGGTTTCGTCTGTCGCCGCGATCTCGGGGATCTGGCCCTGGGCCTCCATGACGTCGGCGATGGTCTCGCCCTCGCCCTCCCCCTCCTTGCCGGCCACCTTGGCCGTGGGTGGAGCCATCACGATGAACAGGCTCCGTCCCTCCATCAGGGGTGCCCGCTCGATGACTCCGTGCTCACCGATCATCTCGGCAGCGCGGTCGAGGAGGGCCCGGCCCAGCTGGGGGTGGTTGATCTCCCTGCCCCGGAACTGGACCGCCACCTTCACCCGATCACCATCGTCCAGGAACTCCGATGCGCGGCGGGTCTTCGTTGCCAGGTCGTGCGTGTCGATCTTGACCCGGAACCGAATCTCCTTGAAGGTCTGCGACTTCTGCTTCTTCTTCGTTTCGCGATCGCGCTTCTGGATCTCGTACTTGTACTGCCCGTAGTCGAGGATCTTGCACACCGGGGGAACCGCGGTAGGAGCCACCTCGACGAGGTCGAGGCCCTTCTCCTGGGCCAGCGCGAGCGCGTCTGCGGTCAGCATGACGCCGAGTTGCTGGTTCTCGTCATCGATGACCCGCACCTCTTTGATGCGAATCATCTCGTTGATCCGAAGATCCCTGGTTATCGGTCTGCTCTCCTCAACACATGAGCCACGTGTCCGATGCCGGACGCGTGGCCCACATCTGCGCGAATGCCGGCCGACTATACACCGCGGCCAAAAACAGGGTCAACGAGGCTCCTGGCCGCCCGACCGATGGGTCTCCTCGTCCTCCCAGTCGGTCCACGGAACATTGAACTCAGCGAGGTACGCGTGGACTGCTTCCCCGATTGTTCGCGGGAAGGGTGGCCTGGCGAGGCGAGGCTCGAGGCCGTATCGAATCGCCTTGTCCTTGACCGGCCCTTTCAGCTCCGCCATTGACAGACCGATCTGGTGGCCGTCGAGATGGTCGAGAAGATCGGCGAGCATGTCCTCCGCGGTGGAGTCGACGTCGGTGATCGGCTCGGCGGCGACGATCACCCGGCGGACCGGCCCGTCCGCCCGCTCGACGGCGTCCACGACCCCCTCGCGGAAGCGATCGGCGTTCGCGAAGAACAGCGGGGCGTCGAAGCGGAACATGACCAGGCCGGGGATCTGTTGCCCCTCCGGATGGCGCTCGCGGTCGTGGTATCCCTTGAGCCCGGCAACGCGGACGAGCACCGCGCTGTAGGGATGCCACGCTCGCCACAGCAGGGTCATGGCCGATAGGGCGACCGCGATCCCGATGCCCTGGATCACGCCGATCAGCGCGACTCCGGCCAGGGCCGCCATGGCGAGCCCAAGGTCGAGGCGATTGACGTCGAAGAGCCGACGGAATCCTGTCCAGTCGACGAGGCCGAAGACGGCCACGACGACGATGGCGGAGAGCGTGGCGCTCGGCAGGTTCACCAGCACGTCGGTGGCGAACAGGAGCACGAGACCGATGGCGATGGCGGCCACCACTCCGGTCAGCTGGGTTCGCGCTCCGGCCATCTCAGCGGCCGGCGTGCGTGAGGCGCTGCTCGACACCGGAAAGCCCTGGAACAGCCCGGTGGCCGTGTTCACGATGCCCAGCGCGAACAGCTCATGGTTCTGGTCGACGCGTTCGCCGAGCTTTGCGGAGTAGCTCCGAGACAGGACGCCGGTGTCCGCGAACGCGACCAGCGCGATGGCGAGGGCGGCGAAGAACGCCTGCTGGAGCGTGTCGAGCCCAAGGTCCGGAATGGAGAACGCCGGGAGGCCCTTTGGAATGGACCCCACGGTCGCGATCTGACCCGCAAGGTCAGCCAGGTTGACGACACCGATGCCGACGATCACAGCGATCAGCGCGCCGGGAGCCCGCGGCCACACGGCTCGGAGCACGAACAGGCCCGCCACCGATCCGATCCCGATCAGGGCGGTGGCCAGGTCCGCGTCGCCGACGTGCCGCACCGACTGGACGACGCCGTCGATGAAACCGTGGGGGTCGATCGAGATCCCGAGCAGGGTCGGGATCTGGTCGACGGTGACCACCGCCGCGATGCCGGCCAGGTAGCCGATCCGGACCGGCTTGGACAGGAGGTCGGTGACGAACCCAAGGCGGGCGATGCCCCCGGCCATGCACAGCACACCGACCATCACCGCGAGCGTGGCGGCAAGGCCCAACCGCGCCGCATCATCACTTCCCGCAAGCGGGATGACGGTGGCGGCCACGACCGGGGCGATGGCCGAATCCGGGCCGAACACGAGGATCCGTGACGGCCCGAAGATGGCGTAGGCCAGGAGCGGGATCATCGTGGCGTAGATGCCGGTGACCGGCGGAAGCCCGGCCAGGGCACCGTAGGCCAGGCCCTGCGGGACGAGGAGGGCGGTCAGGACGATTCCCGCCTGCAAGTCGAACCGAAGCCAGGCGGGCTGATACCGGCGGACCATCGCCAGTCCGGGAATGAATCTCGTGACCCGCTCCCCCATCGCGGGACTGGCCGGTACGGCCGTCACGCCGTGGTCGTCAGGCCGGTTGCGGCCAGAGCTCGCGGCGAGCCACGCGGCCGGCGAGGTCCTCGACGAACTCGTCCAGGGGCACGCCCTGCGACTGCTCCCCGGTCCGGAGTCGCGGGCTGACAGCGCGGGCTTCGGCGTCCCGATCGCCGACGACGAGCATGACGGGGACCTGCTGCTGCTGGGCGTCGCGGACCTTGGCCTGCATCCGTTCTGCGCGGTCGTCCACCTCGACTCGGATTCCGGCCGCCTTCAGCGCCGCTCGCACCTCGCCGGCGTACTCGATGTGCCGGTCCGCGATTGGTATGACGACCGCCTGGACCGGCGCCAGCCACGCGGGGAACGCGCCGGCGTAGTGCTCGGTGATGACACCGATCCAGCGCTCGAACGAGCCGTAGATGGCGTAATGGATGACGACCGGTCGCTCGAAGCCACCTTCTGCGGTGCGGTACTCGAGGTCGAAGCGCTGCGGGAGCTGGTAGTCGGCCTGAACCGTGGCCATCTGCCACTCGCGCCCGAGGGCGTCGTCCAGGAAGACGTCGATCTTCGGCGCGTAGAACGCGCCGCCACCGGGATCGAGCTCGTACGGCGTGTCGGCGGCCTTCAAAGCCTCGGCCAGCTTGCCTTCGGCCATGTCCCAGAACTCATCGGTCCCCAGCTTCTTCGTCGGACGGGTGGCGAGCTTGAAGCGCGGCTTGAAGCCGAACGGCTCGTACTGGCGACGGACCAGGTTCAGGGCCAGGTTGACCTCGTCGATCACCTGATCGTCGCGGCACAGGACGTGGGAGTCATCCTGCGTGAGCTGGCGGACGCGGAACATGCCGGCCAGCGCGCCGGTCCGCTCCTTGCGGAACAGCCACGAGTAGTCGGCCAGGCGCATGGGCAGGTCGCGGTACGAGCGCAGCTGGGTCTTGTAGATGAGCATCGACTCGGGGCAGTTCATGGGCTTGAGGCCGCTCAGGTGGTCCGAGTCATCGAGGGTGAACATGTTGTCCTGGTACAGCGCCCAGTGGCCCGAGGTCTCCCACAGCTCCTTGCGGACGACGGCCGGCGTGCGGACCTCGTCGAAGCCACCCTCCTGGCGAACCTGCCACGACCACTTTTCCAGCTCGCGCCACAGGGCCATGCCCTTGGGGTGCCAGAACGGGGCGGCCGGCGACTCCGGGTGGAAGCTGAACAGGTCGAGGTCGCGCCCAAGCTTGCGGTGGTCCCGCTTCTTGGCCTCCTCCAGCCGCCACAGGTGCTGGTCAAGGTCGGCCTGGGTCTCCCACACCGTTCCGTAGATGCGCTGGAGCATGGGTCGGGTCTCGTCGCCGCGCCAGTAGGCACCCGCCGTGCTCAGCAGCTTGAACGGGCCCAGCTTGGCGGTGGACGCGACATGCGGGCCGCGGCACAGGTCCTCGAACACGCCGTGGCGGTAGAACGAGATGACCTTCCCGTCCTCGTCGGACAGGTCGTGGATGATCTCGACCTTGTACGGCTGGCCGGCGGCCTCCAGGCGGATGGTCGCCGTCGCGCGGTCTTCCTCGAAGCGCTCGAAGGGGTGGTCGGCCGCGACCTGGGCCCGCATCTGCTCCTCGATGGTCTCGAGGTCAGCCGGAGTCAGCGGTCGGGGCAGATCGAAGTCGTAGTAGAAGCCATCGCGGATGGCCGGACCGATGCCGAGCTTCGCGTCGGGGAACACCCGGAGCACGGCCGAGGCCATGACATGCGCGGCCGAATGCCGCATCGCGTCCAGCGGCGCGTGCGCGCCCGCATCGAGCAGCTCCGACGCGGCGGAGCGGACCTCATCTCCGTCGATGGCCATTGCTCGAAAGAGTACCGCAAGCCCTCGCGCCGGCTGGGCCTGTCTAGATCGGCTTGAAGGCCTCGAACGGCTGGGTGCAGGCCGCGCAGTGGTAGATGGCGCGGCACAGGGTGGGGCCGAAGGGATTCTCGAGGGTCGTCTGACGCGATCCGCAATACGGACAGGTGACGGACAGTGGGAGGTCGGTCAGCTGGGCCGGGGGCGAAAGCTGGTCCAGTTCGGTGAGTTGGCGGAGATGAGGTGGCGGCGCGAACCCGCTGGCCCGCAGGTGCTCGCGGCCTGCCGGCGAGATTCGGTCTGACGTCCACGGTTCGGCATACGTCAGCGCCACTTCTACCCGGTCGGCGACCTCGAGGGACTCGAGGCGGGCGGTGATCGCCTGGCGCATGACCTCGGTGGCGGGACAGCCGATGAACGTCGGCATCAGCCCCACCCTGACCGTGGACCGATCGGCGGCGAGCACGACCGACCCGATAACACCCAGGTCAACCACGCTGATGGCGGGGATCTCCGGGTCCGGAACCTCCGCCAGGGCGGCCCAGATGGCGGCTTCGGGGTCCAGCGTGGCGGATGCCCGCGGCGGCATCACCATGCCGCTCCCGCCTCCGAGCGAGCCACCAACGTGAATTCGCCCCACAGCCAGCGAAAGTCATCGGTCCGCTCGCGCCGGTTGGTGGTTCCAGGCACCGAGACAGCGGGCGCCGGCAGACCCAGGGCCGCCAGCTCGGCGACCGCTCGCTCCATCCATCGGTCGCGCAGCACCGACAGCGGCTCAGGCAGGACGCCGACCTCGACGAGGAGCGCCTCGCCGTCGAGCGGGGCGAAGATCGACTGAGCCTCCGGCCACAGGCGCTCAAGCAGCACGGCGCTCAGCCGATCGCGGGTCTCCGCTCCCCCTTCGGCCAGGCGCCGCACCCAGGCCGACCAGTGGAGCAGGTGATAGGTCTCCTCCCGGCGCATCTTCACCGCCAGGCCGGCGATCTCAGCGTCAGCGGAGTGCGACAGCGACTCCAGCCGGACCGCATCCGCGGTCTCGTACAGGAAGCGCCGCGCAACGGTGAATGCCCAGTCGGTGCGCGGGTGATTCATGAGCGCCGCGTGGCGGTACTCCTCGGGTGCTCGCCCGAACGCGATGCGATCCGGGTCGTCGCCGGTCAGCGCCGCCAGCATCTCGTACCAGGCCTTAGCGTGACCGATCTCGTCCTGGGCAATGGACGAGGTGGCGACGTCCTCCTCGAGCATCGGTGCAATCCCGGTCCATTCCGAGTCCCAGAAGCCGAGGATGAACTCGTCGTCGGCCAGGGTGAGGAGCAGCTCGGCGACCGCTGCGCGGGTGGCGTCGTTGGGCGCGGTCATTCCGCGTCCTCCGGCTCGGCGGTCGCGGGCGTCGCGGACCCCGTTGCTGCCGGCACGCCGGCTCGCTCGCGGGCGGCCTCCAGCTTGTGCTTGATCAGGTACCCGCTGGGACGCTTGAACGAACGGTCAAACGGAGGCTGGAGCAGGTCGGGATCCTCGAGCTCCACGATCGACTCGCGCGGGACCACCCATAGCCGGACGCTCTCCTGGCGGCGGCCGTAGAACTCGCGCGCATAGTGCAGGGCGAGCTCCTCGTCGGGCGCGTTGACGCTCCCGCCGTGGACCATGGGATCCCCTTCGGCCTCCTGGCGGAAGACCTCCCACACCCGGTCAGGCATGTCCGCCTCTCAGGCGGCCACCCCGAGCACCGCGTCGCGGACCCACTGGGTCTCGTCGCGGTGGTAGCGACGGAAGGCCAGCCGCTCCTGGGACATCGGTCCGTGGCCGGTCACCACCGAGCGCAGCTCGTCCCAGTCGGGCTCGGTGTACTGCCAGCGACCGGTGGCCTCGTCATACGCCAGGGCGGGGTCGGGCACGGTCAGCCCGAGCTCCCAGAGGCGGGGCACGTAGATCCCGAGAAACTCCTGGCGCAGCTGCTCGTTGCCCTTGGACTTGATCTGCCAGATCAGGTCCTTGTCCCTCGCTGGATCAGTGGGCGGTCCATGCATCTGCATGAGGGGGCCCCACCATCGGTCCAGGGCCTCCTGGACCATGGCGCGTTGGGTATCGGTCCCGGTCATCAGGGTCAGGACGACGTCGCGTCCATGCATGATGTGGACCGATTCCTCCCAGCAGATCTTCTTCATCGTGCGCGCATACGGCGCATACGAGGAGTCGCGCAGGGCCTGCTGGCTCACGATCGCCGCCGCGTCCACCAGCCACGCGATGATTCCCACGTCACCCCAGGACCTGGTCGGGTAATGGAAGACGTTGTGGAACTTGGTCTTGCCGGCCAACAGGTCGGCCAGCATCTGCTCGCGGGGCTTGCCCAGGTCTTCGGCGACCCGGTACAGGAGCTGGGCGTGGCCCACCTCGTCCTGGATCTTGCTGGTCAGGGCCAGCTTCCGGCGCAGCGTCGGCGCGCGAAGTATCCAGTCGCGTTCGGGGAGCACGCCCATGAGCTCGCTGTTGGCGTGCATCTCGACGAACTTGAGTACGGCAGCGCGATAGTCGTCGGGCATCCAGTCGTCCGCCTCGACCTTGCCGCCGGTCGACACGTGCGCGTAGAAGGCCTCCGCCTGCGCCTCGTCGGTCACCGGACTAGGGTACCGCAACCCTCAGCGCGGGAGCAGTTCGAGGGTCGTCTCCAGCACGTCGGCGCGCAGCATCGAGCCCAGTGACGGGTCGCTCGCGTACTTGACCGCCAGCTGGGCGCTGGCCGCGGCCACCCGATCGTGGTCCGCCGCTGGTACGGCGCGGACCGGGACGGTCACGTCGCCCACCGACAAGCGCGCAGTCCGGGTGGGCGACCGCCTCCCGATACCACCGCCCGCGCACCCCACGGACCGATCGAATCAGGATCCTGTCGTGGTCATCGACCATGACCCAGATGATGGTCCGATGGACCGGCGCCTCCGGCGCCGCCTGGGTCTCGATCTCGACCTCCTCAGCCCCGCGCAGGGCATCGAGGATCTCGGGTGGGAACGACATGCAGGCCTCGATTCAGTCGTGCGGTGCCCGCTTCAGCGGGCGATGCCACAGAGCGTAGGCCGCCGCCGCGTCCTCCGCGGTCACGGCCAGGCCGTCCCCCTCGTCCATCGGTCCCACTTCGGTCACCGGCACGTAGAGGTCAACGGGCAGCCGCCCGGTGGTCCGGACCAGCAGGTAGTCCACGAAGACCGCGTCCACCGTCCCGATCCGTCGGCCGGCCGCATCGGACACGTGCGTCCCCGTGCGCACCGGCGCCTGCTCGGTCACGTCGGCACCGCGACCTGGATCGCGGCCGGGAATGCCTCGACCCGGATGGGGAGCGTCCCCCACGGCTCGCCGTCGAGGTGGACGCGGGTAGGCTCGTCACCCTCGATCAGGAGGCGTCGGCATCGGTAGAACTTGACCTTCGGGTTCCGAACGTGCTTCGCCTCGTAGATGCCGGGCAGCTCGCGCAGGGCCTGGACGCGGGTGAGGTCGCCGACGACGCAGACGTCCAGCTGGCCATCGGTCATGCTCGCGTCGGGGCAGATCTTCATCCCGCCTCCGTAGTACGGCCCGTTGGCGAACGCGACCATGAGCGAGACGTGGTCGACGACCTCGCGGCCGGCATCGGTTTCGACCGTGATCCGGAGCCGCTGGTTGTGGAAGCGGCGCAGCTCGTCCAGCGTGCCGGCAAAGTAGCCGGCCCGGCCATTCTTCCACCACGGTCGGGGGTTGGACATCGTCCACGAGACCTGCGCGTCAAACCCCACCCCGCCGGCGGCCACGAAATGGCGCAGCGTGGCGTCGCGGACGGCCCGGCCAACGTCGATAGGGGTCGTGGCAGGCCCGAGGGCGATGTCCAGGGCGGCAGCCAGGTCGAGCGGGATGCCCAGGCTGCGGGCCAGGTCGTTGCCGCGACCGATGGGCACCACGCCCAGCTCCCCGCCGCCGGCGGAGATGATGCCGTTGACCGTCTCCTGCATCGTCCCGTCGCCCCCGACCGCGACCACCCGGTCCGCGCCGCGCTGGATGGCCTCGGCGGCGAGCTCCTCGATGTGGCCGCGGCGGGTGGATACCTGCAGCTCGGCGTTGCGCCGGGTGAGCAGCTCCTTCAGCTGGGGCAACGACCGCCCGGAGGCGCCGTCGCCGGAGATGGGGTTCAGGATCAGGACGGGCGCGCCCGGTGTGGCCACGGGGCGATTGTGACCTACGCCGCGCTCACCGCGACGGTGTGGTAGCCGCGCGCTCCGTCGGGCGGCGGCGGGGTGGAGCGCTCCTCCTGAACCACGCCGGACCCATCGGTGGCACGCACCCGAACCTGGTGGCTGCCGTTCGCGAGCGAGGCCTGGACTCGCCACTGGACCCAGGTCGCGTCGGAGATCTCTGTCGACAGCTCAGCCGCCTGCCAGGCCCCGTCGTCCACCTGGACCTCGACCTGACGGATCCCGCGGTCGGGAGCCCACGCCACACCCGCGACGGTTGTGACCCCCGCCGGGACGGTGCTACCGGCCCGGGGCAGGTCAATGCGCGACTGGGTCAGGATCGGTCCTTCCTTGGCCCAGCCCAGCGGCACCCAGTAGGCGTCGAACGCGTCCCAGGTGGTGAGCTCGATCTGGGTCAGCCATTTCGTGGCGCTCACGTAGCCAAACAGGCCGGGCACGATGAGCCGCGCGGGGAACCCGTGCTCCGCGGGAAGCGTCGCCCCGTTCATGGCGACCACGATCAACGCCTCGCGCTCATCGGTCATCACCCAGTCGGTCGGGAACCCGCACGTCCATCCGTCGTAGGCACGACCCACGACCTGGGTCGCGCCGGCCTGGACCCCGGCCTGGTTCAGCACGTCGCGGAGCCGAACCCCGCTCCAGCGCGCGTTGCCCACCAGGTCGCCGCCCACCTCGTTCGAGACGCACGCGATGGTCACGTACTGCTCGTGCAGGGGCATGGCCAGGAGCTGGTCGTAGGTGAATTGCAGGGGCTGATCGACCATCCCCGCCACCGTGAGCCGCCAGCTGCCAACGTCCAGCTGGGGGGTCAGCAGGGAGGTGTCGATCCGATAGAAGTCGCCGTTGGGCGTGACGATGGGGCTCAATCCGGATATGCCGAAGTCGCTCCCCGGGGGAAGCGGCGGGGCGGAGCTGAGCGGGTCCGGGATGGGGATCGCAACGGTGGGCGTGGCGCTGGGCTGACCGATGAAGCGGCCCACGATCCCGAGCATCGCCGCCCCGGCCACGACCCCCAGCGAGGTTCCCAGGAATCGACGGCGCGACCAGTCGGGCATCTCGGCCATGGGCACCGCGGGATCGCCCGCCGGCGCGGCCAGGCCCAGCAGCCAGCGGAGGACGAGGATGGCGGTCGCCACCGAGGCAAGCGCGCTGAGCAGGCCCAGGACGGGGTTGACCAACGGGTCGAGCAGGATGGCGATGGCCGCCGCCGCGAGCCCCGCCACGACGAACCCAACCGTGGCCAGCTCGAAGCGATTGCGGGCCACGACCCCCAGCAGGGCCGAACCGATGACCGCGACCACCACGATCAGCAGGCTGAACACGGCCTTGTCGGCCGTCCCGAACAGGTCGACCACGAACTGCTTGGCGCCGGGCGGTTGGAGGTCGATCACCAGGCCGCCGATCTCGGCCACGAACGACGGCGCGCCAGCGAACAGTCCGGCCACGAGCTCGTTGACACCGATGGCCGCCGCTCCGGCGGCGGCGCCGGCCAGGGCGGCTCGTCCTCGGGAAGGGAGCACCCTGTCGGTCATGACGGCGACAGGGTACCGTCAGGCGACATGCCTCGCGTGCTGACCGTCCGACTCGCGCATGGCGCCTCCGGCTCGGCCGCGTCGATGCGGCCGTGGACCGACGGGCTGTCCGAACGCGGGTTCGCGGCCGAGCCGGTCCAGCTCCCCCGCGGATCGGCCGAGCGGGCGATCCCGGCCTACCGCGAGGCCGCACCACCGGACCCAGCGACCGTCATCGGTGGCCAGTCGTTCGGGGGCCGGGTGGCAAGCCTGCTCGCCGCCGAGGAGGCCCCGGCCGGGCTGGTGCTGCTCTGCTACCCACTCCATCGGCCGGGCCACCCGGAGACCACGGCCGAGCGCACGGCGCACTGGCCGCGCATCACCTGCCCGGTCCTCCTTCTGAGCGGCGAAGGCGACCCGTTCGCGCGGATCGAGCTCCTCCGAACGGCGGTTGACCTGCTCCGCGCGCGGAGCTGGTGACCTACCCGAACATCGGTCACGGCCTGAACCCGGTTCGCGTCGATGCGCTGGATCGGATCGCGGCCTGGCTGGGAGAGCTCCGCTAGAGTCGCTCGACGACGCGGAACCGCTCGCAGGTGACGAGGGTGTCGTCGGTCAGCGACCAGTCGGGATCGCCCAGCCCGACGCGGATCTCCTCGACGTAGGAACCGAAGAATCGCTCGTGGGCCTCTCGCCAGTCCGCGACCGTCTCGAACCCTTCGCCTTCGTCGCTCGCGAAGGCCAGGTCCACGTCGGCCATGCGCCGCACGGTGACCTCGGTCGTCTCGATGACGGCGACTGGGCGGTCATCTCGTCGACGAGCAGCTGTCGCTCGCCCGGCAGTCCCGGCGAGTTGCCTTCACGCTCGTAGTCGACGAGGAGACCGGTGCCCGCGGTCTTCTCTCCGCGGAGAATGGCGTCGACCAGTCGACGTCGGAGATCGGTCCGCGGAAACCCGAACTCCGCCAGCGGGAGCCCCGCGGTCGAGGGCTCCACGGTGGGATCGGTCAGACGTTCACCGCGTCGAGGAAGCCCCACCACGCGTCGAGGGCCTTCGAGGTCGCGGCCACCGCGGCATCGGCGCCCTCGGCATCGGCGGTCGTGCGGCGAATCGCGTCGCGCTCGGCGCCCGAGTGCTCCAGGTCGAGGGTGGAGTGGACCGTGAAGAAGGCCAGGGTCCGCGGATCGTCGATCCCATAGCGGCTCTTCAGCCCCTCGATCTTCTCGACCGAGACGGCGGGAACCTGCGACTCGTACGCATAGAACGCCGCGATCCCTGAGGCCGGAACGCCATCGGTGGCGAGGCCCCAGTAGGTCTCCATCAGGACGCGCGTACCCTCGTTGGGCTCGGCCCCGCGGACCTCGTCACGCTCGACGCCCATCCCCTCCGCAAAGCGGAGCCACATCTCGGCATGGTTCACCTCGCCGTGCTCCTCGTCCCACAGGTTGTCGAGGATGGACTGGCGCACGGCGGGGTCATCGGTCCGGCTGTGGAGAGCCGACAGGAGGCGCGGGAACGCCGATTCGAAGGCGTAGTACTGGCGCGTGTACTCCTGGATGGCCTCGACCGGAAGCGTTCCCTCCCGCCAGCGCGTGTAGAACGGGTGGCTCAGCAGGTGGCGGTCGGCGATGAGGGCGTCGATGCGCTCGATGAGGTCCATGGATGCGTCTCCTCGAGGGGGTGGGTCCGATAAGAATGGCATGTCCGACGAGCCGTCGCAGCCGGCGCTCCGCAGACCATCGGCGGGCGGCCCTAGACTGGGGCCATGACCTGGGACGACGCGTATCGGGGCCAGCCGCCGTGGGAGATCGGGCACCCGCAGCGCGTGTTCATGGAGCTCGAGACCGCCGGGCAGATCGCGGGCAGCGTGCTGGACGTGGGTTGCGGGACCGGCGAGAACGCGCTGTATCTCGCCGAGCGGGGCCACGAGGTGTGGGGCGTGGACCTGTCCAGCGTGGCCATCGAGCGGGCGATGGTGAAGTCGCATGCCCGACGCCTGCCGGTGGTCTTCCTGGCTGGCGATGCCCTGGAGCCAGAGGCGGTGGGCCGCACGTTCGAGACCCTGATCGACTCCGGCTGCTTCCACACCCTGACCGACGAGGACCGAATCCGATACGCCGCCAGCATGGCGGCGATGTCGGAACCGGGGGCGGGCCTCCACATCGCGTGCTTCTCGGAGGCCGAGCCGCCCGGCTGGGGGCCGCGCCGACTGACCCAGGCCGAGCTGCGGGCGTCGTTCACCGGTGGCTGGGAGGAGATCGGCATCACCGCCACCCGATTCGAGACACGCCACGGCCCGGCCGGGATTCCCGCCTGGCTCGCCAGTTTCCGATACGCCGCGACGCCCTAGCCGTCGCAACCGGGGGCCACAATGCGCCCGTGCAGCTGATTGACGGGCAGGCGGTCTACTCCGCCACCGATCTGGTCGGATACCTCGAATGCGAGCACCTCACCGCCCTCGAACGCGCGGCGCTGGCCGGGCTCGTGGAGCGACCACATATCGACGACCCGGAGCTGGACGTCCTGCGGCGGCGGGGCGAGGAGCACGAGCAGCGCTACCTGGCCGAGCTGCGGGCGGAGGGTCGGTCGGTCGTCGAGATCACGCGCGATGGCTCGATCCAGGACCAGGGCGCGCAGCTGCGGGCCGCAGCCGAGGAAACGCGCCAGGCCATGGCCTCCGGTGCGGACGTCATCTACCAGGCGACCTTCTTCGATGGCCGTTGGCGCGGGCACGCGGACTTCCTGCTTCGGGTGGACGATCCCGAGCGGCCGAGCGCCTGGGGTCCGTACCACTACGAGGTGGCGGACACCAAGCTGGCGCGCCACGTGAAGGCCGGCGCGGTCCTCCAGATCTGCACGTACATCGACCTGCTCAGCGCCGAGCAGGGCGTCGTGCCCGAGCACCTGCACGTCGTCCTGGGCGGGTCGCAGGGCGGGCTGCGGACCCTGCGCGTCAACGACTTCATGGCCTACTTCCGGGCGGCGCGGGCCCGATTCGACGACGCCGTGGGGCCGAACGCGGCCGAGGCCGCCTATCCCCCGCCGGCAACGTACCCCGAGCCGGTCGACCATTGCGACGTCTGCCGCTGGCGGCTCGACTGCGCGGCCCGGCGCCGCGACGACGACCACCTCAGCCTGGTGGCGGGCATCAGCCGTCGACAACGGGAATCCCTGGTCGAACGCGGGGTGGTCACCCTGGAGGCGCTCGGGGAGCTGCCGCTTCCCATCGTTCCGGCGCTGGAGCGCACGAGCGCGTCCGCGCTGGAGCGGGTGCGGGACCAGGCGCGCATCCAGCTCGAGGGACGTCGGGCGGAGAAGACCCTGTACGAGCTGTCTCCCGCCACCCCCGGGCGAATCCATCCCGCCCGACCTGGGACTGGCCGCCCTCCCGCCGCCGTCGCCGGGCGATCTGTTCTTCGACATCGAGGGCGACCCGTACACCGGCGACGACGGGATGGAGTACCTGTTCGGGGTCATGGACCTCGATGGCACCTGGCATCCGATCTGGTCGAAGGACGACAACGGCGAATTCAGCCCGGCCGGTGAGAAGCGCGCCTTCGAGCAGGTGATGGACCTGTTCGCGGCTCGCCTGTGGCAGTACCCCGAGGCGCACATCTTCCACTTCGCCCCGTACGAGCCCACCGCCCTCAAGCGCCTGATGGGCCGCCACGCCACGCGCGAGGACGAGGTCGATCGGCTGCTGCGGGGCGCCTCCATGGTCGACCTCTTCCGCGTCGTCAAGCAGGGCCTGCGGGCGTCGGTGGAGAGCTACAGCATCAAGAAGCTCGAGCCCCTGTATGGGCTGACGCGCGAGGTTGACCTGCGCGATGCCGGCTCGAGTATCGCGGTCTTCGAGGAATGGCTGCAGCTACCGGGGACCGAGCGGCCCGCGGCCAATCACCTCGAGCGCATCGAGCGCTACAACCGCGACGACGTGCGCAGCACCCTGGAGCTCCGGGCCTGGCTGGAGGACCGTCGCGACGAGCTGGCGGAGCTCACCGGCCAGGAGGTTCCGCGCAAGACTCCCCAGGACCCCACGCCCAGCCCCACCCTCAACGCGCGCCAGAAGACGGTCGCCAAACTCGCGGCTCGGCTGACAGGCGCCGTGCCGGAAACGGACCGAAGCACCGAAGAGGAGGGCCGCTGGCTGCTGGCGCAGCTCCTGTCGTGGCACCGGCGCGAGAACAAGAGCGCGTGGTGGCTCTACTTCCATCTCAAGAACGACCTGACCGATGCCGAGCGGATCGAAGCGAGTGAGCCCCTGGCCGGACTCGAGTTCGTGGGCGAGGTCGGGAGGGACAGAAGAAAGTGCTGTACCGATATCGATTTCCCCGGCAGGAGTACGACATCAAGGTCGGCCGCGCGGTCGAGGACCCGGCCACCGGCAAGAGCCCCGGCGACGTGATCGCGATCGACGATATCGGCGTGCACGGTGGACCTGAGGGCCAACCCGGGGCGACCCCACCCGACCGCGGTCATTCCGACCTTCGAATACGGGACGGGCGTGATGGAGGACGCCCTGCTGCGCCTCGGCGAATCCGTTGCGCGCCATGGGATGGACGACGACCTGCCCAACCGCGCCGCGCTGGACTTGCTCCTGCGCCGCCCGCCGCGTGTCGGCCAGGTCATTGGCGAGCGCCTGCGCCCCAGTCCCGAGGCCGCCCTGAACGCCTGCCTGCGGCTGGGAGCCGCCCTCGATCGGTCCACCCTCGCCATCCAGGGCCCGCCGGGATCAGGCAAGACCTTCAGCGGAGCCCGCATGGCCCTGGACCTGCTGCGCACGGGAAAGCGGATCGGCGTAACCGCCAACAGCCACAAGGTCATCGGGAACTTTCTGCGGGCGCTGATCGAGGCTGCGGACGAGGGCGGCGTGCCTGTCCGCATTGTCCAGAAGGTCACCCGTCCGGGCGATGAGTTGAAGGACGACGCGGTGACCATCACCAAGGACAACGGTGCAGTCCGCGCGTCCCTCGAGTCGGGCACGGTCCAGGTGGCCGCCGGGACCGCGTGGCTCTGGTCGCGGGAGGACATGGCCGGGTCGGTCGACGTCCTGTTCGTGGACGAGGCCGGGCAGATGTCGCTCGCCAACGTCCTGGCGTCGGCACAGGGTGCGTCCTCGCTCGTGCTCCTGGGTGACCCGCAGCAGCTCGATCAGCCCACCCAGGGCGCCCACCCACCGGGGGCAGATCGATCCGCCCTCGGCCACCTGCTGGACGGCGGATCCACCATGCCCGAACACCTGGGGGTGTTCCTCGAGACGACGTGGCGGCTCCATCCGACCCTGTGCGCCTACACCTCGGAGGTCTTCTACGAGGATCGCCTCGAGCCCGAGTCGCATCTCGAGGTGCAGGCCCTGAACGGACCGATCCCGACCAGGGGCTCGGGGCTGCGCCTGATCGGCGTCGAGCATTCGGGCAACGACAACGACTCCGTCGAGGAGGCGGAGGCGGTCGTCGCGCTCGCGACGTCCCTGGTCGACAGCGGCGGGACCTGGGTCGATCGGGACGGCGTGACATGCCCGGTCGGCTGGGACGAGATCGTGATCGTGGCCGCCTACAACGCCCAGGTCGCGGAGATCAAGAGGCGATTGCCGGAAGAGGCCCGCGTGGGAACGGTCGACAAGTTCCAGGGACAGGAAGCACCGATCTCGATCTACAGCATGGCCTCGTCTTCGGCCGAAGACGCCCCGCGCGGGATGGGCTTCCTGTACAGCGGCCACCGGCTCAACGTCGCGACCTCGCGTGCCCGCTGCGTCGCCGTCGTGGTGGCCTCGCCCCGTCTATTGCAGGTCCGCGCCCGGACGCCGGACCAGATGCGGCTGGCGAATGCCCTCGCCCGCTTCGCGGAGAAGGCCTCGGACGCGGATTACTCCGCCGTGCCCTCGGCCGAGCCGGTGATCGTCGTCTCCGACTCATTGGACAAATAGCAGGTGAATGCGCGATCGCCGTTGGCCCAGCTGTCCTCGGTCGGTGAGAGGACACCCACGTAATAGATCGAGTCCGCGTACGCGAGGCCGACGTACGTCTCGAACGCCGGCAGGCAGCCCTCCTGGAGCCACCCCGTGTACTCATCCTCGGAGGGCTGAACGTCGCCTGGGTAGTCGCCGGTCCAGAACACCTCGTAGGTATGCGCTTCGTCGCACGGAATGCCGCGGACCGTGTCGACCTCGCCATTGACGTCGGGGACGTCGAAGCAGTCCCCGACCGCCAGGTCGAAGACGCTCATGTCGCCGGCACCGGTGATCTCACCCGTGTCACCGCGCCGGGCCGCGAATATCGTCCCGCCAACCACAACAGCGAGCGCAATGACCCCGTACAGGACCAGGCGCCACGGAATGGCGCGCCCGCGTGTCGCTGGCGGCTGAACCGGAGCGGACCATGAGCCTTCGGCGCCGGTCGTTCCCTCCGCCCCCCGCGGTAGTCCGCAATTTGCGCAGGCCGAGGCCGTCGCCTCGTTCGAGAAGAAACATTGGCGGCAGACCCATCGGTCGGCGCTGTCCGCCACCGACGCCGCGGCCATGGTCGCCGGAGCGGCCGGTGCGACTTCGGCCGACATGGCAGCGGGCGCCTCGACATGAGCGTCGTCGGGGCGGGCCTGTGGCGCGTCCACCTCGCCGGCCGCGGACTCGGCATCGGCACCGCGCTCCAGGCCGCAATTCGGACACGCGGTCGCGGAGGCGTCAGCCGACGTGAAGCATCGAGCGCAGATCCATCGATCGGTCATCGGTTCTCCCGGTGCGCGGCATAGGTCGAAACGAAGGCGACCTGGGCTGGCGTTTCGACCGCGGTAGGGTGTCGAACGTCCCGCAGGTGGGCAATAGCCCGATCGGGGGCCACGCCTGCCGCCACGAGGGCGCAGGCCGCAATCGTTCCTGAGCGCCCAACGCCTCCCATACACGCAACGACGACGTCCTGGGTGGCGCGCACCCGGGCGATCACCTGGAGCAGCGCGTCAACACCGTCCAGGGACTCCGGCGCGTGGCCATCAGGGATCGGGAAGCGCCGCACCACCAGACCGGCAGCCGCCGCATGCTCGACCAGCGCGGGATCTCCCCAGCGCTCGAGCTCGCGATCCTCGACCAGGAGGGCGAGGAGGCCAACGCCCATCCCGTGCAGACGCACCAGGTCAGCCCGGGCGTCGCGCCGGTAGACCAGCCCCGGGTAGCGGATCGACTTCCCGCGCTTGCCGGGCAGGATCGTGAGACCCAGGCGACCGGGCAACCCGTCAGCGAGCACCGCCGGGTCGATCCAGTCGACGTGAATCGGCGGGTCGAGCGGCTCCGGGTCACCCTCCATGCCGGGGATGCTAGCGGCCTGTCCGCGTAGAGTGTCGGCCCATGAGCAAGCGACCGCGCTCGCAGGCGATCCCCGCGGAGGCTGCGGGGAGCCGCCCCCGACGACCGCGGATGACGCCCCGCGAACCAGGCGGCGGTCCGGGCCGCGGGACCACGCTCGTGATCGGCGTCGGGCTCGTCCTGATCCTCATCGGCCTGGGGACGGTCGTCGCCGGCCTCCCGAACCAGCCAGAGCCGACCCCGGCCGCGGCTCCTCTATCCGTCGAGTTCGGCCTGGACCTGGACAAGGACACGTACCTCGTCACCCAGCCCACGAGCAGCTTCGAAGTCGGCGATCCGTTCGCGTACTCGGTCAATCCGCCGGTGAACCCGGGCGTCCCGCAGGTCTACGTCTCGATCATCACGTTCCGGGCGGGAACCGAGGTCGTCCTCCAGGAGCCCACCGCCCAGCGGCTCCTGCCCGAGCCGGCGAGCTTTGGCTACAAGACGACGACCAACGACATGATCGAGCTGTTCGGCTACGGGCGGTTCACGATGAAGATCTACCTCGACCCCGCCGGACCGGTGTACGCCCAGGGGCGGTTCGAGATCGTGGAGCCATCGCTCCCGCAGGAGTAGGCCGCTGGTGCGCGGGTGGCATGGGCCGCGGCCTTCCGGGCAAGAAGAAGGGGACCGGGGAAGCTGTGCCCATACCCCGATCCCCGTTCCCCCGAATTGCGAACCGATCCGCCTAGACGGGTGCCCACACCGGTTCGTGCAGACCAAACCTAACGGCTCCGCACCAGCCTTGTCAACACCTAATTGACTTTCACCGCCTCAGACGTGAGCTCGTAGGCTCCCTGGTAGTCGCCCGACTCGGCGCGCAGGTCGGCCCACTCCCCCAGCAGATCGCGGAGACGGCCGTGCGCCGAGCCGTCGCGCGCCAGGGCGGCGGCGGCCGCATAGCGCTCCTCAGCGTCGGTGCGGTCACCCCGCGCGCGGGAGATCCGGGCCGCGGTGATGAGCGAGGACTCCTCGACCGCGCGGTTGCCCGTGTCACGGGCCAGCTGGTTGGCACGGGCTGCCAACCCGAAGGCCCGATCGTGCTTCCCCCCGGCGAGCGCGATCTGGGCCTCCGTATCCAGGACGGCGGAGAGGAATCGGTCATCGCCCGCTTCCTCGAACTGCGTGTGGGCCTCGCTCGCGAGCTCGGTGGCCCGTTCGAGGTTGCCGGTGGCCAGGTACGCCATGGCCAGGTCGTTTTCAATGGTGGCCGCCTCGAACGGCGCCCCGGCGGCGCGGTACAGGGCGAGGCCCTGCTGGCCGACCCGGATGGCCGACTCCACGTCTCCTGACTCGCGGTAGCTGATGGCGAGGTTGAACAGGAAGCTGGCGCGGCGCCGGTCGTCCATGTCGTCGGCGAGGACCCGCGCCTCCTCGAGGTAGGCGAGAGCGCGGGCATGTTCTCCGACGCGGGCCTCGACGGCGGCCAGGGCGGTCAGAAGGCGCATTTCGAACTCGGGCTCGACCTGCAGGCCGGCTCGGGTCTGCGCTAGCAGACCCTGGAGCTGGGTCCGCGCGTCACCCTCGTTGTCGCTCAAATACGTGCCGTAGGCGAGCCAGTAGCGCGCCAGCGCCGCGTCCGCCACGCGACCCGCACCCGCAAACACCCGTACCGCTTCCCCGGCGGCGACGATGGCCTCGCGCCCGTGATTCTGGCGCGCCTCCGACTCCGCCAGTCCGCGCAGGGCCTCGGCGCGGGCAAGATCGGTCAGCGAGCTGCCGTCGAGAAGCACCTGGTATCCCCCGGCTGCGCCTGCCCAGTCCCCCGCCGCCAGGCGCATGTCCACCTCGAGGCGGCTCCAGACCGGATGCGGCTCGCCGAGGAAGTGGCTGGCCGGCATGTCGAGCCGTCCCGCGATGTAGTTCAAGGCGACCATGGACGGTCGGGTGATGCCCGTTTCGAGGGCGCTGATGTAGGCCTTGGTGTACCGATCGCCGGCCAGCTGAGCCTGCGTCATGCCGGCCCGCCGTCTCGCAATTCTGATCTGCTCACCAACACGCCGCGCCAGTTCAAGCGCGGCGTCGTGCTCCGTCGAATCCACCGGAATCCGGGTTCGCGGCATCGGGACGGAGTCTACACCGCGCTGGCAAGCCCTATTTGACCGATCGGTCGGCGGTCAACCGCGCGCCAAAGGTACCCCGGGCACGGGGGAGTCACGGTACGCACGGGTCATTGTCGCGGCGGACTTCCGGCGCGAGTGTCTGCGCACGCGCTGCTCACGCGTTGTGCGTGGGCCGTACCGAACGGGAGAAGACCACATGCGCTCCGCATCAACCGGGGGTGGTTGGCCCCGTTAGACCATTCGGTTGCCCGGTGACGGGCGCCAGGTCGAAACCATCCGGGGGGAGGCGCCACGGCCATCGGCCGTGGCGCCTTCGTGTTACCGCAGGCATCCGCCCTACTCGATCCCGGGCAGATCCTGGTGCAGGGCCAGGGCCGGCGCGAACAGGTCGCCGCGCTCCGCCAGGCGGGGCGGCAGGCTGCGGACCGTCCAGCGGTCCGAGGTGAGCGCCGGATCCTCGAGCTCGTCCCACGTGATGGGCGCCGACACCGGAGCGCCGGGTGCGGGGCGCACGCTGTACGGCGCGACGAGCGTGCGAATCGGTGCGTTCTGGGTGTAGTCGAGTCGTGCCCTCCCGCGCCGATCACGCTTGGACCATGCCCAGCTGACGAGATCCGGCACGGTCTGACCGATGGCGCGCGACAGCTGCTCCACCCAGCCACGGGTCTGGTCGAACGAGTACCGATCAGCGATGGGGACCCAGATCTGGACGCCGCGCTTGCCGGTCGTCTTGGGAAAGCCGGTGACGCGCAGGTGCTCGAGCGCGGTCCGGAACAGGCGGGCCAGGACGAGGACCTCGTCCCAGGTCGTCGTCTCGCCCGGATCGATGTCGATCGAGGGCGTAGCGCGGGCGGTCGGGCGCCTCGATCGTGGCCGTCCAGGGGTGCAGCTCCACGGCGGCTTCCTGGGCCAGCCAGGCGAGGGTGGCGACCCGATCGACGACCACGTACTGCTTGACGCCCTCGGAGTCCATCAGCTCGCGGCGTGACACCCAGGGCGGCGTGTGCGAGGGGAGGTCCTTCTGCCAGAACCCGGATCGGCCCACCCCGTCGGGGAAGCGCTGGAGCGTGAGGCCGTGATGCCGGAGATGCGGCACCAGGACGCCGGCCACGGTGACGTAGTAGCGCAGGAGGTCGCGCTTGGTGACCGGGTTCTCGCGGTCCGCGCCGTCGAGAGCCGGGAAGAGGACCTTGTCGAGGTTCGTGACCCGGACCGCCTGGCCCCCGATCTCCCACAGCCCCTCCTTCTCCATGGCGTCCAGCGCAGCCAGCTCGTCAGGCGTGACCGATGTCGCGGCGCCGGGCGCAGCCGGCGCCGCAGGCGTGGCGGCGGTGGGGGCTCCCGGAACAATCCGACGAACGGGGTCCTCGCGAACGGTGGCTTCGATCCCGCGGTCGACGACCGTGCCCACGAACGTCGGTTGGCGCAGCAGGCCGTCCGGCGTCCACTCCGCGAACTCGACGCGGGCCACGATCCGTGGCTCGACCCAATGGACCTCGGGCGGGGCGGATGCACCGGGGATGGGCGAATCGGTACGGGCGTCGGCGGCGAAGGCCGCCAGCAGTTCGCGGCGGGTCTTGGCGTCGAGGCCACTCCCCACCTGGCCGGCGTGGACCAGGCCATCGGGCCCCATCACCGCGACGACGAGCGACCCGAGGTCGGAGGCACTCCCCTGTCGTGGCAGCCAGCCGATGACGGCCACGTCCTGCTGGGCCCAGGCCTTGATCTTGACCCAGTCCCCGGTGCGCTCCCCGGGCCGGTAGCGGCTCAGCCGGCGCTTGGCGACCACGCCCTCGAGGCCCTGCCCCAGGGCGGCAGCGAGGAACGCCTGCCCCTCCCCGGCGATGTGGGGGGCGACGTGGACGAGCGGGTGGGGCCGCATGACGCGCCGCAGCAGGCGCTTGCGCGACTCGAGCGGGACGTCGAGCAGGGAAAGGCCGTCGAGGTACAGCAGGTCGAAGACCTGGTACGCGATGGGTGCCGCGCTGCGCGGCTCGGTCGGAGCCTCGGCTGCGGCCTCCCGCTTTCGGCGACGGCCGGTGCGGGCCTCGAGGCCCACCATCCCGGTCCGCTCCTGGAGCGCGGAGAAGCTCGGCCGGCCCGAGGCGTCGAGCGCGACCACCTCCCCGTCAAGGACGGCTTCGCGGGCATCGATCCAGGGAGCCCTCCCCGCCAGCTCCGGGAAGTAGGTGGCCCCGTCGGCCCGGTTGCGGGTCCACAGTCGTGCGGATCCATCGCGGACGACGGCCTGCACCCGGTAGCCGTCCCACTTGACCTCGTGCAGCCAGCTGGGATCCTCGAACGGGTGGTCCCCGGCGGTGGCCAGCATGGGCGCGGTGAACTCCGGCATGGGTGCCTCGCGCGCGGCAGACAGGTCGAGCTCCGGCTCCGGGGCGGGCGGAGCGGCCTCGAATCGCGGAGCCACGCCCGCCGCCAGCTCGTCGTTGGTGCGCCCCGTCTTCACGCTCCGCGACTGGGATTCGGCGTCGAACCCGGCGACCACCGCCTCGTCGCGCTTGTGGATGAGGAGCCACGGGTCGCCGCCCTCGGTTCTCCCCGCTTCGTCGGTCCGCGCGGAGGTCTTGACCAGCGTGAACCGCCCTCGCAGCCGCTCGCCGAAGAGGCGCAGCTTCAGCTCGCCGGCGGCCAGGGCGGCCGCCGGCGCATCGGTCTCCTCCGGCTCGTACGTGCCCCAGTCCCACACGATCATGTCGCCCGCGCCGTACTCGCCGGCCGGGATGACCGCCTCGAAGTCGAGGTACTCGATCGGGTGGTCCTCCGTCCGCATGGCCAGGCGCCGGTCCCCCGGATCCAGGCTCGGTCCGCGCGGGACAGCCCAGCTGGCCAGCACGCCGTCCACCTCGAGGCGCAGGTCGTAGTGCAGGCGGGTGGCCCGATGGCGCTGGACCACGAACCGCCCGCTGGTGGGTGCGGGAACGCCACCGGCCGGCTCCGGCGTACGGGCGAAGTCGCGCTTGGACCGATAGTCGTCGAGGACGGGCATTGATCTAGGCCGCGCGCGGCGCGGGTGGGCGGAGCTGGGCGATGAGGCGATCGACCGTGGGCACGACGTGAGCGGCGCCGGCATCGGTCAGCGTGGCCGCGGTTGCCGCTCCGGTCGTCACCCCCACCGCGGTCATCCCCGCCGCCGCGGCAGCCTGGACGTCCCAGACGGAGTCGCCCAGGCACCAGCAGCGCGCGGGATCGGCCCCGAGCAGTGCGGCGGCCGCCAGGAGCAGATCCGGGGCCGGCTTGGCGCGCTGCACGGACTGGCCGTCGACCACCCGGGGTGCGGGGTCCAGACCAAGCGCGGCGATCGAGTTCGTCACCTGCGCCGCCCGCGAGGACGTGGCGATGGCCCACGGAATCCCCGCTGTCTCCAGGGCGGCGAGGAAGTCACCGACCCCGGGCAGCGGACGCGGGTGCGTGTTCAGGGCCTGGTAGACCTCGCCGGCGCGCCGGTCAATCTGCTCGGCGTCGGCCGCAACCAGGTCCCGGCCGGCCCGAGAAGCGACCTGCTCGGCCAGCCAGCGTCCATCGGATCCGATCAGCGAGGCGACGTGGGCCTCGTCGGCGGGCAGGCCGAACTCGGCGAAGACCGCCATCCAGGCCCGGATCCGGGTCCCCACGGTGTCCACCAGGGTCCCATCCAGGTCTACGACCACGGCGGCGGGGCGGGGCAAACCCATCGGTCTACGATAGCCGCCGCATGCCATCCGAGTTCCGCCACCTCTGGGCACTCGACCCGAACGTGGAGTTTCTGAATCACGGCTCGTACGGGGCCACACCGATCGCCGTTCTGGATGCGCAGACCGCCATCCGGCAGCGGATGGAATCGGAGCCGGTGGCCTTCTTCTCGCGCGACCTGGAAGGGCTGCTGGACGAAGCCCGGGGCGCGGTCGGCGCGTTCGTGGGCGCTGACCCGGACGACCTGGCCTTCGTCGACAACGCCACGACCGGGGTCAACGCGGTCCTCCGCTGGCTACCGCTCAAGCCCGGCGACGAGCTGCTCACCACCGATCACGAGTACAACGCCTGTCGCAACGCCATGGCCGCCGTGGCCGTGCAGTCGGGGGCGCAGGTGGTGACGGTGGGCATCCCGTTCCCCACGGCCGGCCCGGAGGACGTCCTGGAGCGCGTCCTGGCCGCGGTGACGCCCCGCACCCGCCTGGCGGTGCTGGACCACGTGACGTCAGCCACGGCCCTGGTCTTCCCGCTCGAGGAGCTCGTCGCGGAGCTGGCCGCGCGCGGCGTGGACACCCTCGTCGACGGCGCGCATGCCCCCGGCATGATCGACCTCAACCTCGACCGCCTGGGCGCGGCGTACTTCACCGGCAACCTCCACAAGTGGGTCTGCGCCCCCAAGGGAGCGGCCTTCCTGCACGTGCGCCGCGATCTCCAGGCGACCACCCATCCCCTCGTGACCAGCCACGGCGCGAACTCGACGCGGACGGACCGGTCCCGGTTCCGGCTGGAGGCCGACTGGACGGGCACCCGCGATCCCAGTGCCTGGCTGTCGGTCCCCACCGCCCTGGAGCACGTCGGCGGCATGCTGCCCGGTGGCTGGTCCGCGGTTCGCCTCCGCAACCGCGACCTCGCCCTTCGCGCCCGCGACACGCTGTGCGCGGCGCTGGGCATCACCTCCCCCGCTCCGGACGCGATGCTCGGATGCATGGCCTCGGTCCCGCTCGCGGCGGAGAACCCAGCCGGGCGGGTTCAGGGCGTGGACCTGTACGGCGATCCAGTCCACGACGCGCTGATGGATGCCGGGATGCAGGTCATGGTCACGCCCTGGCCGCAGCGACCCGAGGGCGGGCCCTGGCGTCGTCTGATCCGGATCAGCGCCGCGCTCCACAACGACCTGGACCAGTACGAGCGCCTGGCCGCTGCCCTGGCCACCGGCCTCCACTGACCGATGCCCCTTGAACCAGACGCCCTGAACGCGGACCCGCTGGCGGAGCTGGCCGCCTGGGTGGACGCGGCCGAGGTCGCCGGACATCACCTCGCCCAGGCGTTCGCGCTGGCCACCGCGGACGCCGACGGACGGCCGAGCGTCCGATTCGTGCTCCTGCGCGGCGTCAAGGCCGGCGGTCTGGAGTTCTTCACCAACCGCGACAGCCTCAAGGGCACCGACCTGGCCGCCAACCCGCGCGCCGCGGCCGCGTTCTGGTGGGAGCAGACGAACCGCCAGGTCCGGGTCAGCGGGGTGGTAACGATGCTGGACGAGGCCGACACTGCTGCGTACTGGGACACGCGGCCGCGAGGCCACCAGCTGGCGGCATGGGCCTCGGCCCAGAGTCAGCCGGTCGAGGACCGCAGGACGCTGGAGGCGAACGTGGACCTCATGACGGCGCGGTTCGCGGCTGAGTCAGCCGTCCCGTTGCCGCCGTTCTGGGGCGGCTATCGGCTGGTGGCCGAGGTCGTCGAATTGTGGGAGAGCCGTGAAGACCGGCTCCATGATCGGATCGAGTTCCGTCGCGCGCCCGACGGGACGTGGGAGCAGCGCCGCCTCCAGCCCTGACGGGCGTTACGCGGTGTGGTGCTCGCGGTGGTGGAGGCGGGCGATCAGCGCGTTCATGAGCGGGACCGCCATCTCCGGGTATTCCTTGAGGAGTGCGGTGAACTCCCAGGCCACGAACAGGATGCAATCGGTCTGGGTGTCGGCCACCACGGTGGCGCTGCGCGGATGCTCCTCGATGAGCGCCAGCTCCCCGAAGAAGTCGCCCGGGCCGAGGTAGGCCACCGGCACGCCCTCGCCTTCGCCGCGTTCCACGTGGACCTTCCCGGACAGGATGATGTACAGGGCCGATGCGGGGGCGCCTTCGCGGACGATCGACTCGCCCGGGGCGTATTCGCGGTGCTTGCCCTGCTCGGACAGGCGCTTGATGGTCTTGCGGTCGAGGCTCGACAGCAGGGGCGTGGCGGCGAGGGCGGCTTCGATGTCCACGAGCGCATGGTAGCGCCGGGATGGGGCGGCGGGAAGGTCCCCGGTGCGGGTCCCCTAGGAACCGATGAGCGTGACCCGGACCAGTCCGCGCAGCTGCTCGGCGTCCGCCTCGCGATCCAGGCGGCGGTCGCTATGACGACGGCGCAGCATCCGGATGTACCCCGACGTGCCCGCGATCAGGCCCGTGAGGGTCAGGAGGACGGTGAGTGGCTCAGCCGGCAGGAACGGCATGTCGGCAGCCTGACGCCCCGGCCCCGGCGCGGAAATGGGCTGAAGGTACCGATGCGGGCGCCCACATCGACGACCTTCGGCGGCTCGTCCCCGGGGAGCGGTCTCAGAACGGCTTGGTCACCATCAGGACGACGATCACCAGCACCAGCACGGTGGTGAGGATGCCAAGGCTCGTCGTGCGACTGGCAGCGGCCCGGTAGGCCTCCGAAGCGACGTCCTTCTCCGCCTCGGCCAGCTGGCGGCGGATGGCGGGGCCGAAGACCGCGATCCCGATCACCGCAGTCGCGACGTACAGACCGATGGCGGCCAGGATCCAGCCGGTCGTGAAGCTGAAGGCCCCGAGCAGAACCATCGCCACGCCGGTGATCAACAGCACGATGTACCCCGGGTTGGCGAGTCGGCCGTCGATCATCCGCACCGTCCGGATGACGAAGACGATACGACCCTGGTCCGTTCCCGCGGCCCGGAACCAGATGGCGTAGGTGAGGTTCGCGCCGACCGCGGTGATGGCCGCCAGGACGTGGACCAGGAGCAGGATCGGCACCGGTCAGGCGACCGGGTCGGCGAGCCCGCGGACCTGGGCCAGTGCCCGACGTGCCTGCGCCAGGTGGAACCGATCGTGGCCGGCGATGAGCACGAACGTGAGCTCGTAGCTTTCGGGGCCTCGCTCACGGTGCAGTCCGATCCGCGGACGCTGATCGGCGGGCGTCCGTGCCCAGAGCTCGAGATTGGCGCGTCTCAGCGGCTCGAACCAGGCGAGGAGAGCGGCGGGATCCTCCACCGGCTGGTGAAGGTGGTCCACCCATCGGTCCTGGTCGTAGCCCACGATGTCGGGCTCGTCGTGGGCCAGGATCCAGCGGTAGCGGCCACTCGCGACGAGCTCGGCGTCGGTGATGTGAGCGAGGCATTCCAGCACCGACCACTCCCCTGCCTCGGGGCGCGTGCGGAGGTCGCTGCCAGCATCCGCCAGGAGCTCTCGGATGAGGGCTGGCGTGGCGGCCTGGACCGTTGCCGGGTCGTCGTCGCCCACCAATCCGACCAGCAGATCCTGGTAGGCCTTCGGCTCGTCGATCGGGTCCGGACTGCGCGACGGTTCAGGCGCGATGGGGGCGATCACCGGCGGATTCTATCGGTACCTCGAACCACACACCGAACGGTCCGTGGAGAGGGGCCGGATGGCTCCTGACGGGAGGGCCTCCTCCCGCGAACATTTCGAGCATGAACGCTGTCGTCGTGTACGAATCCCATTGGGGGAACACCGCCGCCGTGGCGCACGCCATCGCCCAAGGCATTGGTCCGAGCGCCCGAGCGTGGAACACCGACGAGGCCAGTCGCCTCGCCCTCGTGGACGTGGATCTGCTCGTCGTCGGAGCCCCGGTCATCGCGTTCGGGCTGTCGAGAGAGAGCACCCGAGCGCAGATCGCGGCCGGCGCCGAGAAAGCGCCCACGCCGCCGGATGTCGCGCATCCGCTGATCCGGACCTGGCTCGAGGGACTGCCCCCCGCGAACGCCGCGTGCGCGGCGTTCGAGACCCGGATCTGGTGGAGCCCCCGGGGCGCGACGGGGACCATCGAAGCCGGACTCAAGCGGGCGGGCTACCGCGTCGCGGCCAAGGCCGAGCGCTTCATCGTGGCCGGGGCGTACGGACCGTTGCAGGCTGGCGAGGTCGACCGCGCGCGGGAGTGGGGACGAACGCTGGCGCGGACGGTGGATGGCTGAGCCAGGCCCGGCCGAGGAATCTGGCATGCGGCGCGAGCAGGCCATCCCCCGTGGTCACCAGCTGCTCGGTGACCGATACCTGAACAAGGACACCGGCTTCACCGACGCCGAGCGAAACGCCTACGACCTCCGCGGCCTGCTCCCATCCCGCGTCCTGAGCCTCGAGCAGCAGGTGGGCCTCGAGCTGGAGCACGTGCGACGCAAGTCCGACGACCTGGAGCGCTACATCGGCCTGGCGGCGCTTCAGGATCGGAACGAGACCCTCTTCTATCGCCTGCTGCGCGACCATCTCGAAGAGCTTCTGCCGGTGGTCTACACCCCCACCGTTGGACGGGCCTGCCAGGAGTTCAGCCACATCCTTCGTCGTCCGCGGGGGGTTTGGCTCACGCCGCCGGACGTGCCTCGATTCGCCGAGCTGCTGCACGACGCAGCGCCGACCGAGGAGGTCAGGCTGGTGGTCGTCACCGACAACGAGCGGATCCTCGGCCTGGGAGACCAGGGTGCCGGGGGGATGGCCATCCCCGTGGGCAAGCTCGCGATCTACACCGCGGCCGCCGGGGTGGACCCCAGGACCACCCTCCCCGTGTCGCTCGACGTCGGCACCGACCATCCCGGCCTGGTCGCCGATCCCCTGTACCTCGGCCACCCGGCCCCACGGCTCCGGGGCGCCGCGTACGACGAGCTGGTGGAGGCGTTCGTCGATGCGGTCGCCACGGTCTTCCCGCGTGCGGTGCTTCAGTGGGAGGATTTCAAGGGGGCGAATGCGCTCCGCCTGCTGGCGCGCTACCGCCATCGCTTGCCGAGCTTCAACGACGACATCCAGGGCACCGGCGCGGTTGCCCTGGGCGGCCTGCTCGCCGCGGAGCGCCTCCTCGGCACCACCCTCGCCGATCAGCGCCTGCTGATGGTGGGCGCGGGGGCTGCCGGGCTGGGCATCGCCCGTCTCATCCGTCATGCCACGAACGGCGCCGCGGCCGTGCCCATGGCGATGATCGACCGCGACGGAATCGTGCACTCCGGACGCCCACTGTCCTCGGAAAAGGCCGAATTTGCCGTCGATCCGGCCACACTGCCGCGCGCGCTGGTGGATGCCGGCCCGGATGTGCCGCTCGCGGAGGTCATTGACAGCTGGCGCCCAACCGTCCTCATCGGCACGACGGGCATCGGCGGACGGTTCGACGAGGCGGCCATCCGCGCCGTTGCGCGGGTCTCGGCGCGTCCGGTCGTCATGGCCCTGTCGAATCCGACCACGGCCTGCGAGGCCACCCCGGACGAGGTGATGCGCTGGAGCGAGGGGCGAGCGGTCATCGCCACCGGGAGCCCCTTCGGCCCGGTCCGGGTCGACGGCGTCGAGCGCCCAGTGGGGCAGGCCAACAACGCCTTCGTGTTTCCCGGCCTGGGCCTGGGTGCCGTCGTGGCGGAGGCTCGCGAGATCACCGATGGCATGTTGGTCGTCGCCGCTCGCACGCTCGCCGCGTCGGTGTCGGCCAGCCGCATCGAGGAGGGGGCCCTCTATCCACCAATCGACACACTGCCGGCCGTCGCGCGCGCCACCGCGTGCGCGGTGGTGCGCGAGGCGCGAGACGCCGGATTCGGGCGCAACATCACCGACGCCGAGATCGAACCCGCGGTCGAGCGCGCGACCTGGAACGCGGAGTACGTGCCCCTTCCGGTCTAGGCGGCCGCTTCCCGACGCTCCGGGGGCCTGAAGGTTCCGGCCAGCTCCTGGAGGGTGTGCCAGTTCGCAAGGCGATCGGCCTGGGTGGCCAGCATCTCCGGGCTGGGCGCGCCATCGGCGCCGAAATGCGGGGCGAAGCGCCCCTCCGTTCGGGCGAAGGTGCAGAAGTCAAGGATCGTCCCGTCCGGCAGCTGTGCCCAGTCCTCTTTCGGCGCCGGGTTGCCCTGGAGGCTCAGCCGCTCCGCGATGCCCGGGCCGCGGCGGGGGTCGTAGGTGAAGAGGGGGAAAGCCCGCGACTCGACCGCCAGCTTCGCCTGCCGGTTGGCCGCGTCGTCGGCAATCCCGTGCTCCGGCATGCAGGGTGTGTAGACCACGACCACCGCGGGGCCTGGATACTCGTTGGCCTCGAGGATCGACCGGTAGAAGTGGTTGATGTGCGCAGGCGTCGTCTGGGCCACGTACACCTCGCCATGGGCCATCAGGATGCGTCCCAGCTCCTTGCGGCGCTCCGGTCGCCCGTGGAGCGCCTTGCCGAAGGCGCTGAGCTTCGTCACCTGGCCGCCGAAGGACGCGGTTGACGCCTGCCCGCCGGTGTTCGAATAGACCTGCGTGTCGAGGACGAGGACCTTGATGTCCGCCGCGGCGGCCACCATCCGGCTGAGCGCCTGGAAGCCGATGTCGTACATCGCCCCGTCGCCGCCGAGCACCCACAGCTTGCGGTCGGGATGGCCGGCCTGGTCCCATCGTGCGCGAACGCCCAGCGCGACCGCGGGGGCGTTCTCGAACAGCGAGTTGGTCCACGGGACGAGGTATGGGTTATACGGGTAGGTGGACCCGTACACGGTGTTGCACCCGGTGGCGGCCACGATGCCCATCGACTCGGGGCCGTACACCTGGCGAGTGGCCGCCAGGAGCATGCGGATGGCCGTCGTCTCCCCACAGCCCGAGCACGAGCCGGCGCCGCCGACGTAGCCGTGCGCGTGCTCCCCCAGCATCAGGTCGGCCAGCGCCTTCTCGTTGCGGTAGGCATCCGGCGTCACCGGCAGGGCACGGTACAAGCGGAAATCCCTGTTCAGGCGTTCGACAATGGTCTCCTCGCCCGGCGGCGCGGGGACCTTGTCCACCATGCGCAGGGCGTCGTAGCCCAGCGCGTGGCACACCTCGACGCATTCACCGCAGCCCTTGCAGTGCATCGGGTTGACGAAGATCCCGAACTGGGCCGGCTCATGCCCCTTCCGCTCGGGAACCTCGGCATACTTCGTGGTCCGCATGAAGTGGCTGCGTGCCGTCTCCGCGGCCCGGGCCGGATCCGCGTCCCCCGCCGCGAAGGACTCGATCGCCGGCCCAAGCACCGATTCGGGCTGCGCGATCCCCAGGATGGCGGTGTCGGGGCAGGCATTCACACAGCTCATGCAGCCGACGCAGGCGTCGGCCGTCAGCTCGGGGATCCGCGGTGCGAGACCGGAGAAGTCGCGGGTTGCGGCCGTGCCGGGCGGAATGACGCTGCGCGCCACGCTGCTGTCTGCGGGCAGCTCGGCATCGCCCCGCCCGGTGGCGTACGCACCGACCACCACTGAGTTGAAGTCGTCGACGTAGGCATGCACGTCGAAGATCGGGATCAGGCTGGCCGACAGGCGCGCCTGGAGGTGCTCCAGCTCCTCCAACGGTTCCTTGATCAGCGGCGACCGGCGGGCCGCAGACCCGGCGGCCGATGGCGGCAGGCGTGCCGGGGGCTCGGCGAGTGGCGTATCGGACTGCCTGATCATCCCCGTGTCTCCGCAACAATGGCCCGGACCAGGTCTGAGGTCGAGACGATGCCGATGGGCGACACGCCGTCGTCGGCGACGACCACCAGCCGATGGACCTGGTTCTCCTCCATCCTGGTGGCCGCCTCGGTGAGGCTTGCATCGGCCGAGACGGTCAGGGCCGGGGCGCTCATGAGGTGGCGGACCTGGAGCCCGCGCCAGGACGCCCACAAGTGCTCGGACGTCCGCGCGCGCAGCATGTCCGTCTGGCTGACGACGCCTACCAGGGCGCCGGACTCGTCGACGACCGGGAGGCCGTGGACGTGGTGATGATCGAGCAGGCGAGCGGCCTCGGCCAGCGAGGCATCAGCCTGGACCCGCACCGGGTCGGGCGTCATCAGGTCGCCCACCGTGCCTGGGGTGGTCTGCCGGTTGGTCACGATGCTGCCTCCATGAGGTTGAGGGGGGCCGGCACTTGAGCCGGGACCACGGTGTCGGTGACGTTGATGACCGAGTCGTATGCGGTTCGGATGACCTCGAGGTTGGCCGCGACCGTGGCCTTGCCGCGCTTGCCGTAGAAGCGGCCAAGCCGATCGCTGACCGCCGTCATGAGCTCGTCGCGCCCGAGCCCGGCGCGCGGGCCGAAGGGCGCAACGCGCAGGAAAACCCCGACCAGGGCCACGCCCTGCATGCGCACCTCGAGCTCGGGGCGAGGCGCGTGACGGCGGGCGAGCGCCGCGGTGTCGAGGGCCCAGACCGAGATCCCCCGGGCCAGGATGTCGGCGCGCGCCGCGGTCGGCAGCGCGCCCCAGATGGCGGCGGGATCGGTCATCGGGGTCTGGATGAAGAGCGTTCCGCCATCGGTCAGGCCCCGCAGGGGGTTGGCGTGCGCGAACGCCGCGATGTCGTAGAGCGGCACGAACTCGACTTCGTCGAGCTCCGCGTGCTGCCGGATCGGCTCCTCGGCAATCGTGAGGTAGTAGGTCGTGGGCAGGCCCTTCTTCTCCGAGCCGTATCTCGGATAGGCCTGGACGTACAGTCCGAAGACCTCTCCCAGAAGGGTCGCCAGGAGCTTGTTGGTGGTGACCGAGCCGAACCCGCCGATGGAATGGCCGCGCAGGCTGTAGGCGCCCCGCGGGCGCAGCGAGAGCGGCTGTCGCTCGAGGGCGAGCGGGTGCCGGATGCCGAGCACCGCATAGGGCCGACGCCGAAGCTCGTCCGGATCGGCGAGCCAGTCGAACACCGCTACCAGGTCACCGGCAGCGACGTCCCGAGAACCCAGGCCGGCTGACGCCGAGACGACGCGCGGAATCGGGTGCCCCTCCGCGGCCCGATCGGCGAGCGCGGCCTTGATCTCCCGGGTGAGCGGATTGTCGTGGGCGGCCGGCTCATCGGTCCGCTCCACCACCGCCACCGCCGACGCTCCGCCAATGGCGTCGGCCAGCTCCTCCGCCGGGAAGGGGCGGAACGAGGTGACCGCCACGCAGCCAACCCGTCGTCCCTGGCGCCGAAGGTGGTCGACCACGACCGCCGCCGTGTCGGCCAGGCTGCCCATGGCGACCAGGACCTGGTCCGCGTCACTGGTCCGGTGAGCCGTGATCAGGTCATACGGTCGCCCGGTGAGGCGCGTCCACTCGGCCATGGCGCTCCGCAGCTCGCCGTCGAGGGCGTCGTAGAAGGCGCGTTGACCGATGCGACCCTTCATGTAGGAATCCTGGTTCTGGACCACGCCGGTCATGAGGGCGTCGGCCGGCTCGAAATACAAGCGCAGCCGATCGGCCGGGTCGCCCACGAAGTCGCGCAGCAGCTCGTCCTCGGGCAACCGCACGTTTTCAAGGGTGTGGGTGGTGAGGAACCCGTCCTGGACCACCATGAACGGCGTTTCGGCAGCTTCCGCGGCCCGCCGTGCGATGGCCGCCAGGTCCGTGGCTTCCTGCGCGTTGCGGGCGAAGAGGATGGCCCATCCGGTGTCGGCGACGCCCATGACATCGTCGTGGCCAGCGTGGATGTTCAGACCCTGGCTGGTCAGAGCGCGTGCGCCAACGTGGAATACGACCGGCAGCCGCTTGCCGGCGATCACGTACAGGACTTCCTTCATGAGGATGAGGCCCTGGCCGGCCGTGAAGTTCGTCACCCGGCCCCCGGTCAGAGCGAAGCCCTCGGCTGCGGAAGCCGAGGAGTGCTCCGACTCCGGCTCGATGAACGCGAGTGGCGTCCCCCACAGGTTCGTGCTGCCGTCGGCCACCGCCGCCTGGAAGATGGCGGCCATGGTCGTCGACGGCGTGATGGGATACGAGCACGCGGCCTGGCTCACGCGGACCTCAACGTGCGCGATCGCCTCCGACCCATCGACGATGGCCGGGATGCCGGCATACCGAGCCGCCTTCTTGCGTGCGCTCATGGACCCATCTTCCCGGAGCACCCATCTCGAGCGTAGGGGCCGGCGTCCCGACTTCCGCGGGCCGTTTGGCCCGGTTGGAGGCTCTTACGTGGTGGGAACGCTCAGGTTGCAACCCGCGGCGCGGACGTCGTCGGCGAATCGTTCCAGTACCTCGTCGTCGGTCGCGCTGGCCTGGAGCAGGCCCATGACCCGATCCACGCCGGACTCACGATGGGCCGCCAGCAGCTCCGTCCGTCGCTCCCCCGCCTGGGCCAGGTCGTGGCGGCCGATATTCACCGAGATCCGCAGGGTGGCGGGGTCGCGGCCAATCTCCTCGCACCGGGCATTGATCGTGGTCCGTGCCTCGCGGACCTCGTCGGGGGTCAGCCAGTCGAGGTTGAGCTCGTCCGCGTATCGGGCGGCCAGCCGCCAGGTCACATTGGGTCCGTTGCCTCCGACCATGATCGGTACCCGCGGCTCCTGGAGCCCGCGCGGGACGTTGATCGCATCGGTCACCGACGCGTACGTCCCCGCATACGTGGCGTGGCCGGGGGCCAGCATGCGGGTGATGACCTCGAGATGGTCGGCCAGGATGGCGAGCCGAGTCTTCGTGTCCGGGAAGCCGTAGCCGTAGGCCAGCCATTCGTCCTGCTTCCAGCCGGCACCGATCCCCAGCTCCATCCGGCCGCCGCTGATGACGTCCATGGTCCCGATCATCTTGGCCGTGAGGGCGGGGTTCCGGAACCCGGTGCAGATGACCACCTGACCGATGCGGACGCGCTCGGTGATGGCCGCCAGAGCGGCGAGGGTGCTGAACGACTCGAAGGTCAGCTCATCGGTCGGTTCCGGCTCAGTCGTAAAGTGGTCGAACACCCAGATCGACTCGAAGCCCAGTCGCTCGGCCTGGCGGGCGACGGCGACCGTCCGCTCCCACGCCCGGCGCGGCTCCCAGCCGTCGTACTCGCCGGTCCAACCCTGGGGCAGGACAATCCCGACGTCCACGAGCGAACCTCAGTCGCTCGCTGGGCGCGGGCGGTCGTTGCGGGCGAGGACCCGCTTGCGCATCCGAATGGCGCTCGGGGTGACCTCGACCAGCTCATCGGCGGCGATGAACTCGATGGCCGATTCCAGGGACATCGGCCGTGTCGGGATCAGGCGCAGCGAATCCTCCGGCCCGTGGGAGCGAACGTTGGTCATCTTCTTTTCCTTGGTCGGGTTGACGTCCATGTCGCCAATCCGGGCGTTCTCACCCACGATCATCCCCTCGTACACCTCTTCCCCCGAACCGATGAGCAGCTCTGAGCGCTCCTGGAGGTTGAACAGGGCGTATGCGGTCGTGCTGCCCGTCCGATCGGCCACCAGGACGCCATTGGTCCGATGAGTGACTTCGCCGGCCCACGGGCCGTAGCCCTCTCCGATCTGGTGCAGCAGCGCAGTCCCCCGCGTCTCGGTCAGCAACTGACCTCGATAGCCGATCAGGCCACGGGTCGGAATGATGTACTCGAGCCGGACCCGGCCGTCGGCATCGGTCGTCATCTGCTCGAGGCGGGCCTTGCGCGCTGCGAGCGCCGTCTGCACGGCACCGATGTAGTCGGGCGGGATGTCGACCGTGATCCGCTCGTATGGCTCCTCGGTCTCGCCGTCGACCGTGTGCAGGATCACCTCCGGGCGGCTGACCGTGATCTCGTACCCCTCGCGTCGCATCTGCTCGATCAGCACGGCCAGCTGGAGCTCGCCGCGGCCGCGGACCTCGAACACGTCCTCGGTGGC
This sequence comes from uncultured Chloroflexia bacterium, assembly GCA_963816215.1. Classification (GTDB taxonomy): domain Bacteria; phylum Chloroflexota; class Limnocylindria; order QHBO01; family QHBO01; genus DASTEQ01. The sequence continues at coordinate 120,607 of CAWFKB010000015.1, forward strand.
CGTGGGCGCGAACTCGATCGAGACGTTGCCCAGCACCTCCTTCTCGAGCCGCGACCGGATCTGACGGGTGGTCAGCAGCTTCCCGTCACGCCCGGCGAGGGGCGAGGTGTTGACACCGAACGTCATGCGCAGGGTCGGGGCATCCACGTCCAGCCGGGGCAGCGGCCGCGGGTCGGCCGGATCGGTCAGGGTGTCGCCGATGGTGACTTCCGGCAGGCCGGCCACGGACACGATGTCGCCCGGCCCGGCCTCGGAGATGTCGACCCGGTCGATCCCGTGCGCGGTCTGGAGCGCGGTCACCGTGCCGTTCAGGGTGACCGTTCGGCCGGGCTCCACCGATCCGGCCGTGTCGGCGGCTTCCTCGCGGACGACGGTGATCCGCTGTCCGGTGCGGATCGTCCCGTTTCGGATGCGGCCCACCGCCATTCGTCCGACGTAGTCGTTGGCCGAGAGGTTGGTGACGAGCAGCTGGAGCGGGTGGCCATCGGTGTAGATCGGTGCCGGGGTGGTCGCGATCAGCACGTCCAGGAGCGGGCGCAGGTCGGTCCCCGGAACGGCCAGGTCGCGCGTGGCGGTCCCCGCCTTGGCGTTGGTGTAGATGACCGGGAACTCGATCTGGTGCTCGTCGGCGCCCAGGTCGATGAACAGCTCGTACACGTCGTCCAGCACCTGTGCCGGCCGCGCGTCGCTTCGGTCGATCTTGTTCAGGGCCACGATGACCGGCAGGTGGCGTTCCATCGCCTTGCGCAGCACGTATCGGGTTTGGGGAAGCGGGCCCTCCGATGCGTCAACCAGCAGGAGCACCGCGTCGACCATGAGCAGGGATCGTTCAACCTCGCCGCCGAAGTCGGCATGGCCCGGCGTGTCCACGATGTTCAGGCGCACGCCGGCGTAGTCGACCGTGGTCTGCTTGGCCATGATCGTGATCCCGCGCTCACGCTCGAGATCCATCGAATCCATGACCCGATCCACGAGGGCCTGGTTGGCCCGGAACGTGCCCGTCTGGCGCAGCATGGCGTCCACCAGGGTCGTCTTGCCGTGGTCGACGTGGGCAATGATCGCGAGGTTGCGCAGGTCGCTGCGGACCGATGTGGCCGGGAGCTCGGTGGTCAGCCAGCGTCGTCTTGCCGTGGTCGACGTGGGCGATGATCGCGAGGTTGCGCAGGTCGCTGCGGACCGATGTGGCCGGGAGCTCGGTGGTCAGGGGCACGCCCGAAGCGTACCCGGTCCTCGCGGTCTCGTAATTGCGGGCGTTTGGCCGCGCCAGTCGCCAGGCCGTGACCCGCGGGAGGGCGGGGTGGGCGTCGGGAGCCCGCCGGTCCCACCTGAACTCGGCACGGCGAGATCCCGACCGCAGTCCCTCCTGACGGTCCGACTCGGTCGAAGAGGTCGTGGAGGCGTTCAAAGCCCGCTGCGGCTGACGGTCCGCGGGTTCGCGGCCGGCGCAGGCGTAGGATCAGCCGGTGCCGACTTCCTTTCGGATCGCGCGGGTCATGGTACTGGTGGAGGGGATCGGCGCGGTCCTGATCAGCGCGTTTTTCGCGTTCTTCTTCCTCACAGCGCCGATCGGCGACTGTGAGTTGTGCTTCGGCAACCCGACGGTGGGCTTCCTGTTCGCCGCTCGTGACACCCGCCATGGTCGTCTGCACGGTCAGCGCTCTATCGATGGAACGGGTGGGGTGCCCTCTTCATCGGGCTGTGGATCTTCGCCGGACTGGCCGCTCAGTCGCTGCTCACGACCGCGACCGAGACGGACGCCGTCACCAGCAACAGTGATCCGCGGTTCGTGTTCCTGCTCGCCGCACTGACGGCGTTCTACGTGGCCTTTTGGACGCCACGATTCAAGGCTGCGGCCCTCGCGAAGAGGAGGGATGACCTGTGGTGAAGCCAGGGATCGAGGTCGCCTCGGTTACGGGAGACGTGCCGACCTACCCGTCTCCGGCATCGCGTCGGACACTGAGCGTGGTCCCAAGGAAGACTCCGTAGGAACCCAACGCAAGGAGGCCGAGGGCGCTGGCCAGCTCACCGCGGCTTATCGCCAGGGCCGCGAAGGTCCCGGCCAGGAGGACCCAGACGGCGGAGTGCCCCCACCGCACGATGACGCCCCGGAGGCCGGTCGGGCGGTGGCGCGGGACGCCCAGTCCTGCCGCGAATGCGATCGCGGCCGCCAATGCGGCTACGGAGGCCAACAACCACGGCATGTCGGGTCAGTGTGATGCGTGGGCGGGCCGCTGAGAACCCATCGGACCACAGACGGCGACCGGCGGCCGATCAGGGGAACGGCGATGGTGGGCGACACTGGACTCGAACCAGTGACCTCTTGCATGTCAAGCAAGTGCTCTAACCAGCTGAGCTAGCCGCCCCACAGGGAGCGCGATTGTGCCCGACGCTCGGCGAACCGGTCAATTGCGCTGGCGAGGAGGCTTGTCGACGACCCGGCGGGGCCCGCTGACGTGACCCGACCGCGTGTGAGGCAGATCCCCGGTCCAGCGGTACGCCCCGACCCCACCACGCACGGGCTCCATCCCGAGGCGGTCTTTCAGGTGTGCGACGAGCTGCGGGCGGGTCAGTCGCATCGAGTGGCTCACCGTGATGGGGCGTTCGCGGTGATGGGCCCGATCGTGCCGTCGCACCTGGCTCGCCAGCCGCTGGCCAAGCTCACCGGTCCCGAGCACATCGAGCGCTTCCTCCGCCGCCAATGCGGACTCGACCCGGGCCAGGAACTGGCGGATATGCTCGGTTCGGTGCCGTGCCGCGTCGTCCGCTCCGCGGCCACCTCCACCAGAGCGCACCTGCGGGTCATGCCGGACGTGATAGGTCGAACGCTCGTGGGCCGGGATACTCGAGCCGACCCGCTTCTCGACGGCACGGTCACGCCATCGAAAGATCCGCGCCCCATGCGCGTCAATCCAGACGAGTGCAAACCGATGCGGGTCGCTGGCAGCGTCCATGGTCAGTGCTCCGCCGCGTCAGCCTCGGCCTTGGTCTGGTGGATGGTTCCCGGTGCGTGCTCCGGAGGCGCATAGATCGTGATCAGGCGCAGCGGTGACGAGCCGGTGTTCACGAAATTGTGACGGGTGCCCGCACGAACGAAGACCAGGTCATTGGGACCGATCTCCGAGGCCCGGCCGTCGAGCATCGCCTCGCCATGGCCGTCGACGAAGGCGAGCACCTGGTCCGTGTCGGTATGGACCTCGTCGCCGATCTCGCCACCGGGCGGGATGGTCATGACCACGACCTGCTCGTGGTCCCCGGTCAGGACGACGCGGCGGAATGCATCGTTGGTCCACGCCGCCTGGACCACGTCCACCTGGCTGCTGTTGGTTGGCATCAGGGTTCCCATGACCCAACCATGCGCCGGCCGCTGCCGGCCGCGAACGGGCCGGAGGTCCCGCACCGTGGGGCCCAATGGCCCCAATCATGAATCGCGGCGCGCTGCCATCCTCTGGAGCAACAGACACGGAAATGCAGGAGCGAGACCGTGGACACGCAGATGAATGGCAAGGTGGCGCTGGTGACCGGCGCCGCGCGGGGTATCGGGGCAGCGTCCGCACGGCGCCTGGCGGAATCCGGCGCGACGGTGGTCCTGACCGATGTCATCGACGACGAAGGCCAGGCCCTGGCCGACGCCCTCCAGGCGGACGGGCACACGGCGGTCTACCACAATCTCGACGTGGCTGACGAGACGGCCTGGGCATCGGTCGTGGCCGAGACCGCCAAGGAGTTCGGTCGGCTGGACGTCCTGGTGAACAACGCCGGGATCGGCACGATGGAAGACGTGGAGGCGGAGACCCTGGAGGGCTGGAATCGGCTCATCGGGATCAACCAGACCGGCGTCTGGCTCGGCATGCGAGCCGCGATCCCGGTGATGCGCCAGGGCGGCAGCGGATCGATCATCAACGTGAGCTCGATCTTCGGAGCGGTCGGAGGCTTCGGCGGGTCGATCGCGTACCACGCCAGCAAGGGCGCGGTGCGGTTGATGACCAAGAGCGCGGCCATCCGCTACGCAACCGAGGGCATCCGGGTGAACTCGATTCACCCCGGTTTCATCGACACCCCCATGATCGAGCAGATCAAGGGAACCGAGGTCGAACAGCTCATCGTGTCCAACACACCGATGGGCCGCCTGGGCCGCTCTGAGGAGGTCGCCGAAGTGATTGCGTTCCTGGCCTCCGATGCGGCCTCCTACATGACCGGATCCGAGGTGTATGTCGACGGCGGCTGGACCGCTCGGTGACGCTCCCCCGGTAGGGGCGGCGCGCCCGGCGCACAGCCGCGCCGGGTCAGCGATCGCCGCCGAGCTCGGCGTCGATCCGGACATTGGGCTGTCCACGGCCGAAGCGGCCCTGCGCCTGGCCGAGCAGGGCCCCAACGAGCTCGAGGCGGTGCCCCCTCCGAGCCTGCGCCGGGCGTTGTGGGAGGCGCTCCGCGAGGCCTTCGTCCTGATGCTGATCGGGGCTGGGGCGCTGGCCATCATCCTGGGCGAGGTCCGAGACGGGATCCTGATCCTCATTGGGGTCGTCCCCATCGTCGGCGCCAACGTGGCGACCACCTACCGTGCGGAGCGCGCGCTGGAAGTGCTTCGCAATGCGAACGCGCCACGTGCCCGCGTGCGTCGCGATGGGACGCCGGGGACGGTCCCCGCGCGGGACGTGGCGGTCGGCGACGTGGTCCTGCTGGTGGCGGGTGACATCGTTCCAGCTGACGTTCGGATCCTGGCCTCGCACGCCCTCCTCCTTGACCGTAGTGTCCTGACCGGCGAGTCGCTGCCCGAGCCGGCCGCCACCGCGCCCGACCCCGAATCAGCTCCACTTGCCGAGCGGCATGCGATGGCCTTCTCGGGCACCAGCGTGGTCGGCGGCAGCGGCGAGGGGATCGCCGTGGCGACCGGTCCACACACGGAGGTTGGGCGCATCGCGGAGACCCTCGGGGGTCATCGGCGGCCGTCATCACCGCTCCAGCGGGAGCTCGCCCGCCTGGTCCGGATCATGCTGGTGGTCGCGATCGGACTCGTCGTGATCACGGTGGGTCTGGGGTTCCTGCGCGGCAACCCGGCCGGAGAGAACGTGATCGCCGGTATCGCGGCCGCCATTGCCGCCATTCCCGAAGAGCCACCGGTGCTCCTGGCCGTGATCCTGGGCCTGGGCGCGTACCGGCTCCTTCGCCGAGACGTCCTGGTCCGCCGCCTGAACGCTCAGGAAACCCTGGGCGCGGTCGATCTCATCCTGACCGACAAGACGGGGACCCTGACCACGAACCATCTCCGGGTGGTGCGGGTGCGCACGCCCGACGGCGAGCTCCTCGGGAACGCACGGAGTGCCGCGCTGACCGATGCCCTGGGGGCCGAGTCCGATGCGTGGCACCAGGAAGCGACCGGGCGAGCGGGAGCATTCGTGAGGGCAATCCGCGACGAGCTGGCCACGCTGGGACCGATCCCCGACCTGGACTCCTCGACGCTTCTCGAGGCAGAACCGCCCGGCGATCTGCGCCCGTACTCGAGGACCCGCTGCCTCGACGGCGGTTCGACCTGTGAACGGGCGATCGGGGCACCGGAGGCGATCCTCGATCTCGTTCGGCGATCGAGCGACGACGGCGCCGATCGATTCGGTCGGCGTGGGAGGGCATCGTCGCAGACGAGGCCGAGCGCGGCGGTCGCCTGCTGGTGCTGGCCAAGCGCTCGGACGCGGAAGCGTGGCGGCTGGAAGCCGCCGTCGTGTTCGCCGACCCCCTCAGGCCCGAGATCCCCGCTGCCCTGGCCATGGCCGCCCGGGCGGGCATCCAGGTGGTGATGGTGACCGGCGACCATCCCACCACCGCGCGCGCCATCGCCGCCGACGCCGGACTGCCCGCGGAAGTCGTGATGACCGGAGCCGAGTTGGCCGGCATGACCGACGCCGAGGTGGCGGCGCACCTGCGAAGCCTCAACATCGTGGCCCGCGCCACACCTGCCGACAAGCTGCGCCTCGTCGGCGCCGCAGCTGCGACCGACCGAACGCTCGCGGTGACCGGCGACGGTGTCAACGACGCGCCCGCCCTGAACCGAGCCGACGTGGCGGTGGCGATGGGGAGCGGCACGGCGGTGGCCCGCGAGGCGGCCGACCTTGTCCTGGGAGACGATTCCTTCGCAACCCTGATGGATGCCCTCCGCGAGGGGCGTCGCATGATCGCCAACGTCCAGAAGGGGCTCGTCTTCCTCCTCTCCACCCACGTGGCCTTGCTGGGCTACATCCTCGTCGCCACGATCGCCGGATTCGGCACTCCCCTGCTCCCGATCCAGATCTTGTGGATGGAGTTCTTCATCGACCTGTCCGCAACCGTGGCGTTTGAACGGGAGGGCCACGAGCCGGAGTCCATGAACCGACCGCCACGGCCTCGCAGCCAACCGCTGTTGGGTCGAGGAATCCTGGTCGGGATTGCCGGCGCGGGTGGTTTCACGGCAATCGCGGCGCTGGCACTGGTCCTTGGCAGCGAGGGGGGGATCGAGCACGCGTCGTGGCTGGCCTTCACGACGTTGGTCGTGGGGCAGCTGGTTCGCGCCAACGCCAACCGGAGCCTCCAGACCTCCATCTTCCGGCTCGAGCCCAATGGCGTCCTGCTGGTAATGGGGGTGCTCTGGGTCGTGGTGCAGGCGACCATCCCGTACATTCCGGCAGTCGCCAACGCGTTCGAGGCGTCACCGCTGAACGCGATGGAATGGGCGCTGGTCGCGTTCATCGCGCTGGCGCCAGCCGTGCTGGCGGAGGTCATGCGGAGAACGGGTCGCACCTGGGTGGCGTAGCCGCCGGGCAGCCGGAGGGCCGGGCCCATGGCCCGGCCCTCCGATCGGTCAGTTGCGACTCAGACGGTCGGCGTGACCTTGATCTCGTGCGGCTTGACGGGCTCCACCTTCGGAATCCTCAGCGTGAGGATCCCATCGTGGAACGTCGCCTTCGCCGCGTCGGACTTGATCCCGACGGGGAGACCAATCGTGCGGCGGAACTCTCCGCGGTTGAGCTCACGGAAGAGGTATCCCTCCTCTTCCTTCTTCTCCTCTTCGCGGTACTTGCCGTGAATGACGAGCGTCTCGCCGGTGATGGTGGTCTCGATGTCCTCGAGTTTGACCCCCGGCAGCGCCGCCTTCACCACGATCGCGTCCGGCTTGGACACGACGTCGACGAGGGGCTGCTCCCAGCGGGCCAGGGTGACCCACTCGCCCGGCTCAACGAATGAGCGGTCGAACAGGCGATCCATCGCCTCCCGCAGCGAGGGCGCATCAAAGAACGGCCGTGGCCGTTGCAGTGTCATCGCACACCTCCTTCGGCCCCAGCATGGTCGTCCCAGGGGCGGGCCGCCAAGTGCCAGAGGTCACGAAGTCGGGCGTCCATCCTACGCCAACGGGGTATCTGACCCCTGGCCGTGCGACGCGTGACGCGGCGCTGATTCGATCAGCCGGCGGGCGGCTCAGTACTCCTGCGGCTGGGCCTTGGCGCCCAGGACGCGGGCGATCTCCTCGCGATAGCGAGCGCCCGACGGGTGTCGGGCCAGCCAGTACAGGAAGGACGGATCGGTCTCGGACAGCTCCTCGATGCTCTTGCCCGCGTAGTGGCCGAAATCGACCACGGTGGGGTCGAACGTGGAGCCGAGATGGCCAGGGCCGACTGGCGTGGACTCGCCGTCGTCCACGGGGATGGGCTGTGTGGGGTCCTGGGGGTCAGTCATGGTCCTGCTCGATTCGTCCTGGCCGCATGGTACGCCCGCCCTCAGGCGGGGTGTCAAGGACTGGCAGGCTCACCGGTGGTGCGTTTGTGCAACCCCTGGGCCGCATTCTGGCGCCAGGAAACGACCGCCACCCAGGCCATGAAGCCGGATAACCCGAGCAGGACGATGGGAATCCCCAGTCCCGGGAAGACGATGTTCACCAGGTCCGCGATGATCGGTGCGGCGATGACCGGGAAGAACGAGGCCACCGACAGCAGCGTGTTCAGGATGCCGAAGATGCGGCCCCGAACGTTGGCCGGCAGCTCCTCCTGGAGGGCCGTCTGGGCCGGGATGGCGATCAGGGCATAGGCGATCCCGGCGCCGAAGGCGATGGCGATGACCAGCGCGATGATGGACAGGGCAGATGCCAGGATGTTTGGGAGGTTCTCCTCGATGGGCTGCAGGGCTGGGCTCAGCACGTCGACGATGGGGCGGACGAGGGCTATCGCCAGCAGCATGGCCGCCACCAGGACCAGGCCCACATCGATGAGCAGGCGCCGGGGCAGGTACTGCCCAAAGGAATTCAGGAAGAGGATGCCCATCACCGCCCCCAGGCCGGCCGGGCCCATGATGAAGAAGATGTCCTCCGCGCTCAGACCCAGGACCGTCTTGGCGAAGCCGGGCCCCAGTGCGCCCAGGACCCCGATGATCGAGGCCCCGATCCCCAGGTAGCGCAGGGACCACGAGATCTGCGGCGTGCGCTGGACGAATTCGATCCCCTCGCGCAGCTCGTCCACCACGTGGGTGAGGGCTTTGCCAGCCTCGAGGGGGGCCGGCTTCTGCGCGGGTTTCACGCTGGGCAGAGGGATGATGGCCAGGGCCGCAAGGGCGAACAGGACCCCCACCACGACGTAGACCGCATCCGCGCCCAGGGTGGTCAGGAGGAGGGGACCAAGAACGCCAAAACCGATGCCAAACGTCGCATTCACGGTGAGGATGAAGATCGAGTTGGCGGCCATGAAATGGCGCTTCTCGAGGAGGCGAGTGATGGCGATCAGCTCAGCCGGCGCAAAGAAGGCGCTGATGGTGGAGATCACGAAGTTCAGGACCAGGATCGCCAGCACGTTGGTCCCAATCAGAATGAAGCCGACGGTCCCGATCGCTCGGCCCAGGTTGGCGGCCATCATGATCAGGCGGGCATCGCTGCGCTCCACCAGCACACCGGCCAGGGCGCTGAAGACCACGGCCGGGGCCAGAAAGGTCAGGATCAGGAGGGCGTTGGCGGTGTTCGACCCGGTCGCGTTCACGACGACCGCCATGAGCGCGGCCAGGACCATGTTGCTCGCCAGCTGACTGAGGACCTGGGCCGACCACAGGAAGACGAAGTTCCGCTGACGGAAGACGCTCCCCGTTCCCTCGGGCAGCCCCGTGGTCGCCTCGTCCGCGAGCTCGATGTGGGTCATGCGGTCGCGTCCTGGGGTCCGTGGGCGAGGTGACCGGTGTAGCGCCGCTCCACGTCCAGGCGATCCAGCAGGATCCGATGGCCACATCGGTCACACACGAGACCGATGTCGGCGCCAAGCCGGACCACGGTCCACTCGTGACCGCCGCAGGGGTGGGGCTTGCGCAGGGTGATGCGGTCCCCCATCCGCAGCTCCACCGGGGCGGCCATCACACCGTGGCCTCGTTGGCCGTGGCGCCGGTGAAGGTCCAGCCGTCGACCCGCACCGCGGGCACGCGGGCCACGATGCCGGTGTACTCGGCATCGACCAGGCGCGTCTCGGAGGCGATGGCCGAGATCCGCGAGAACGCATCGGGGATGGACTGGGTGAAACGCAGGTTCCGGATCGGTCCGACCACCGCGCCGTTCTCGACCAGGAACGTCCCGTCGCGGGTCATCCCGGTCAGGATGCCCTTCTTGGGATGGACGATGTTCGTGTAGTGGAAGCGGGTGACCATGATGCCCCGATCGATCCCGGCCACGAGCTCGTCGCGCGGGGTGTCGCCGGGGGCCATGAACAGATTCCAGCACAGCGGACCGAAGGTGTTCGGCGCCGGCAGCCCGTGCCCGGTTCGGGGCACATGCGCTCGATGCGCGGTCGCGCCGTCGTGGGCCGTCTCCCGAGCCACCCCGTCCTCGATGAGCACGATCCTCCGCTTGGCCACGCCCTCGTAGTCGATGGCATTGGGCAGGCCGGTGGGGTCGTTGCCGTCGTCCCAGATCGTGACGTTGGTGCCGAACGCGCGCTCCCCAAGCTCCACGCAGGCGCGGCCCTCCTCGATCGCCAGCCCGGAGAACGCCATGAAGGCGAGGTACTCGAGCACCTCGGCCACCGCGTACTCGCCCAGCACGACCGGGTATTCGCCCGGCGCCATGTCGATCGGATTGGCCGAGCGCGCTGCCCGCTCGGCTGCCTCCCGTCCAACGGCATCCGCATCGATGGCGTCGACATCGGTGCTGAACGACTGCGCGTAGCCCGTCTCCCCACCCGGACCGTGCATCACGGTCAACAGCTTCGACTGCGTCACGCGGTGCGAGGCCATCAGTCCGCGCGTGTTGGCCACCGTGATGCGCTGCGCCCCGGTCGAGAACGCGCCGCTGACCGTCAGCCCACGAGACACGCCGGCATCGATCACGGCCCGTGCGCCGGCCGCGCGCTTCTCGGGCGCGGTCACATCGGTCCCGGCAATCCATCCCAGGTCCGAATCCACGGCACCCTCGCTCGGCTCGGCGAGCGGCGGCGGGTCGGGGTCGGGCTGGGCATGGGCCGCGATGGCCGTGGCGCGGGCCACGACCTCGTCCAGGCCCGCAGGGCTGAGACGGTTGGTCGAAGAGACGCCGGTCCGTCCGTCGCGCCGAACGCGGACCCGCAGCGTGGCGTCGTGCTCGGCCAGGTTCTGGTGGATATGCGAGGTGGCGAAGCGGGTCAGCTCGGTGTGGCGCCGAATGACCGTGGCCTCGCCCTCGGAACCGGGCTCCAGGCGTCCGAGGACGGCCTCGGCGACCTCGGTGTTCACCATCGGCCCACGCCCACCTGGACGTTGCGGAACCGTGCCGCGGCAGCGCCGTGGCCGACCATGGCGGTCTGGATCGGTTCCCCCTTGCCGCAGTACGGCTCACCCCACTGGGTCCATTCCTGGGGGCCACAGATCGCGTCGCACGAGCCCCAGAAGCGCGGCGTGATGCCGGTGTACGTGGGGTTGCGGACCATGCCCGCCCGCTTGCCGTTCTTGATCAGCCAGCCGATCTGCGTTCCGAACTGGAAGTTCAGGCGCCGCTCGTCGATCGACCAGGAGCGATTGGTGCTGAGCAGGATGCCGTCATCGGTGTCGGTGATGAGGTCCTCCAGGCTGCCGGCGGACCCCGGCCGGAGGCTGACGTTCGTCATCCGGATGAGCGGCAGGTTGCGCCAGCTGGCCGCGCGACTGCTTCCCATCGAGCGACGACCGATGATCGGCGCGGTTTCGCGCGAGGTCAGGTACCCGACAAATGCGCCGGCACTCACGAGCGGCACGCGCTGGGCGGGCACGCCCTCGTCGTCCCACCCGAACGTGCCCAGCCCACCGGGAGCGGTGGCATCGGCATCGATGTTGACCTCGTCCGATCCGTACCGAAAGTGGTCGAGCCGGTCGGTGGTCAGGAAGCTCGTACCGGCGAACGAGGCCTCCATGCCCAATACCCGGTCCAGCTCCGTCGGATGGCCGCACGATTCGTGGACCTGGATGGCGACCTGGCTGGCCTCGAGGATGACGGTCATCTCCCCGGCCGGGCATTGCGGCGCGTCGAGCAGGGCCACCGCCTCCTCGCCGATCTGCTGGCCATGCGCGCCAAGATCCATGTCCCGGATGGCTTCGAAGCCGCCGCCCACGATCTGGCCACCAAGGGACTTGGGAAAGCTCCGTTCCTGGCTGTCGTGCTCGCTCACGGCGGTGGCGTTGATCCCCGCCCCGCACGAGACGAACTCCTGCTCCGTCTGCGAACCGTCGCTCGACCCGAACATCTTCCGGTCCCGGGTCGCCTCCAGCGTCCCCTCCCGAAGGGTCACGCCCTTCGCCCGGGCCATGGCCGCGTCTGCGTCGAACAGGATCCGCAGCTTCTCCTCCAGCGAGACCCCAAACGGGTCCTCGACGTAGGGCGTCTTCCATTGGCCGCGCGACGGCGGCGTGTCGTCGAGGACCACCGGATCACCGATCGCGAGGCGGCTCGCGCGCGCGATGGTCACCGCCAGACGCGCCACGCGATCAGCCTCTGCCAGCTCCAGGTCCTGGCTCGAGGCGAATCCCCACGCCCCGTCGACCAGGACACGGACGCCGAACCCCGCTGACCGATCGGAGGACGCGGCGGCCAGGACGCCGTTCTTGACCGACAGCGACTCCGCCTGGTGCTCGACAACGCGCGCATCGGCATACGTGGCCCCCGAGCTCGTGGCCGCGTCGATGGCGCGCTCGATCACCTCGCGCACGCGGACGCTCCTTCCAGGTACTGCTCCCTCATTGGACCGGCTCCGCGTACTGCGGCGTGAGGGTCAGGGTCGTGGCTGGAAGATGCAGGTCCGACGAAGGACTGACGGTGATGGTGGCGCTGACGAACTGCTCGAGCTGGGTCACGATCCCGCCAGGACGCTGGAGCGCGGCCACCAGGCCATCCGGATCACCGATCGCGCGCAGCGTGAACGAACGCCCAATCGAGGTCAGGTCCACCACCAGCGCGGCCGAGCCCTGGGTCACCACGGATTTCGCCGTGATCCGGACGTCGTCCAACGCGATCGCTTCGGCGCCGGCATTCCGGAGCTCGTTGATGAAGTCGTTCACCGCGATGGCATCCAGGGAGCCGGTGATATTCACCACGATCCCCTGACCCTCCACGGCGGACTCGCCGGAGAACGCGCGGATCCGGCGCAGCTCCTCCTGGCTGACTTCCAGGGCCGACGTGCCCTGCGCCCCGGCGGCCTGGTACTCGGCCAACAGGTCGCTCTGGTCGGCGAGGGCCGCGCGCAGCTGCCGCGTGCCGTCGGACAGGGTCTGGATTCGGGTCGACAGCTCGGCAACCGGAAGGCTGCTCAGCTCGGCCGGGCGCGTCTGCGAGCGGAACTGGGCGACCAGGGCGATGCCGATCACGGCCGCGATCAGCGCCAGGCTGAGCTGCGCCGCCCCGGTGCGCATTACTGCAGGTCCTCCGGGACCGCCCAGCGCAGGTTGGTTGAGCCGATGAAGGCGGGCACCTGCAGATCGGTCTGTGACTCCGTGGCGAATTCGAGGTCGAATGCTTCGATGCGCTGCGCCACCCGGCCCAGGTAGGCCTGGTTGGCCCGGAACCGATCGTCCAGGTCGGGGGGACCGACGGCCTCGATCCGGAACGGCGGCGACAGAAAGGCCGTGTTCACCAGAACCGATGCGCCCACCCCGTAGATGGAGGTCGTGGCCACCAGCCGCTCCCCGTTGATCGCGATGGCGTCGGCACCGGAGTCCCACAGCGCGACCACGATGTCGCGCAGGTCATCGGCCAGGACGATGTAGTTGCCCGGGTTCTCGCCGGCGGGCACGATCCGTCGCGAGTCGGCGATCTCGATCACCACTCCCGGCCCGGCGACCGCGGTCAGACCCGCCGCCAGCCGCGCCTCGGCCAGGTCGGCGTTCACCGCCGCGAGCTCGGTCTGCGATCCCTGGCTCCGCTCCTGGATGTCGGCCAGGTCCCGCTCCACCGTCCCGAGCTGCGCCTGGAGCGAGTCCTGCTCCTGCTCCAGGGCCAGGGCCTGCTCCGCGAGGGCCTGCTGCGCCGAGGTCGTGTACGAGGTTCGTTGCACCTCACCGTTCCACTGGGCGGCCATCACGAAGCCCAGGACGCCGAGGGCCACGGCCATGCTCAGCACCCACCCCGAGCGGAGTCGCGGACGCGGGCGCGCGGAAGGCGCAGTCACGAACGCTGACCGTCCGTCGGGGGCGCAGGTGGCGCCGGCGGTTCGGCCGGGGGCGCCGGCGGTTCGGCCGGGGGCGCCGGCGGAGCCGGACGCGGACGGGAGCGAGCGACCACCACCGCGACGAACACGACGCCCACGACCACCAGACCGATGATCAGGACCCAGGCCAGGTTGGACGATCCAGCTCCGCTCGAGCCGTCTCCGGAACCATCTCCGGAGCCATTGCCCGATCCCCCACCGGGAAGCGAAACATCGGACCCATCCAGCGGCAGCGGCTCGACCGGCTGGGGCTCCGAGACGCCGAACGAGTCGAAGAACTCGGATCGCAGGTCGGCGAAGGATTCCCCGGTGCCAGCCTGGATCGCCTCGTCATCAGTCGCGCCGGATCGGTACGCCTCGGCGATGTTCGCCATGGCATCGGCGCCGTGGTCGTGGACGATCTGGTCGATCATCACCGTGCCTTCGGCATAGGCGAGGTTCGCATCACGGGCTTCGATCGGGAACTGGTCGGTGAGGGCCTCGAACGCCATCAGGCCCTGCGTGCTGCTGGACTCGAGACGGACGAGATCGCGCTCCGTGTCCACGTTGCCGTCCTCCGACCACGTGGCCGTGCCTTCGTCCATCCAGGTCGGCGGCGCGTGGAACGGGTTGTGGGTGGCGTCGTAGAAGACGACGTGGGTGACCTCGTGCGCGATGGTCTGCTCGAGATAGTCGGTCGGCCCGGCGCCCAGCCACATGAAGACCGTCCGGATGTTGGGGTATGTCGCCGCGCCGATCCATTCGCGTGCGCTCGGGCCAACGGCCCCGATGAAGTCCTCGCGAGCGTCGTACACGAAGATGTCGATCCCGTCAGCCAGCGGCGAGCCGAGCAGGTCCGCCCCGGCATCAGCGGCGCCACCGGCCAGATCTCCGAAGTGACGCGCGATGGCCTCGTTGTCGCCGTACCAGTGGACGGTGGCCGACCCGATCCGCGCCTCGTCCCAGTCGAGCTGTGCCCGATCGTCGTCGTAGACGAGGGAACGCTCGGAGCTGACTGTCACGCCCGCTCCATCGGTCGCGCGCCATTGATAGGTCACCACCGTATTGGGCGGGAGGTACTCATCGGCCAGGTCGCGCCGGTAGGACAGGTCGCTGCCTGAGGCCGTGACCGGCACCACGAGCCGATCCTCCCCGCCGAAGCCGAGCAGGATTTCAAACCGATCCGGCGCCGCACCGCTCCACGTCGCGCCAAAGGTCATGTCGACCCCGAATGTGGCGTCGGCAGCGAGGTCACCGAATCCTCCACCGGCCCGTGTCGGCGCGGGGGCGGCCACGGCCAGCAGCGCGGCAAGCGCCACGACACCAAACGCCAACGTCCTCGTCAGTCGCCCCACGAGACCCTCCCGAAGTCGAGCAAGCCCACCGTCAGGCTGCCCACGCCGCGCAGCCCGTCGCGCACCAGCCAGTGGGACACATCCCACGACCACGGGATGACGGGCGCCTGCGCATCGACCTCGTCCTCCACGGCCAGGTACGCGTTGCGCTGGTCGCTCGGCTCGGTCGCCTGAGCCGCGGCCTGCATCAGGGTCACGAACTCAGGGTCGTCCCAATGACCGTAATTGGCGGCCGCGTCCGGGAGGAGCAGGAGCCCATACAGCGCGTAGGGCGAGGGGTAGTCCGTGATCCAGTTGATGGTGTAGATCGCGGGCGGGCGCTCGGGAAGGATCTGGAGGTAGTCGCTCCAGTCCATGGACTCGATCGCGATGTTGGCGTCCAGCTCATCGCGCCATACCGCCACCGCCGGGGCCACGTCGAGCCCATTGGAATTGACCGTGATCGGGCCAAGGTCAGCGGCAGAGTCGTAGCCGGCCTCGTGCAGGAGCTCGCGGGCCGCGTCCGGATCAGCCGCCTCGTCGGTCGGGGCGCCCTCCGGCCACAGGGCCGGCGGAACAAGGCTGGTGGCCACCGTGGCGGAGGATCCACGCGAGAGCTCCACGAGACGCGAGCGGTCCAATGCGAGCAGGAACGCGCGGCGGACCCGCACGTCATCGAACGGTGGCCCGGTGGTGTCGAAGCCGAAGTACTGAACGCTCAGGGCGGCGGCCTGATGGAGGTACGGCCCCAGCTGGTCGTCGTACGCGATCCAGGCCGCATCCCCCGAGGCCACGTTCACGAGGTCGAGGTCTTCGCTGGCGAACGCCTCGGGCGCGCTGGTGTCGATGGTCTGGAGCCAGTCCACCTCATCAATCGGAGGAGGCCCGGCGACGTAGTTGGGATTGGCCGCCAGGACGAGGGTCGTGTCGGCAAGGTGGTCGACCCGATACGGCCCGGAGCCCACGAATTCGTCGACCGTCTGCCAGTTCGGGCTCGCGTCGGCCGTGGCCGGGACCACCGCCGCGGTGGGCGTGGCCGCGATGGCCGGGAAGAAGCTCGCCGCGTGGCGGAGATGGACGACGAGCGTGTCATCCGCGGGAGCGGCGATCCCGACCTGGTCCTCGTTCCCCTGGCCGGACAACCACTCCGCCGCGCCGTCGATGATGGTCAGGACGTCCGGCGCAAGTGACCCCGTGGCCGGGTCGAGGACGCGGAGCCACGATCGCCTGACATCGGCCGCGGTCAGCGGTGACCCGTCGGAGAAGCGAAGCCCGTCGCGCAGGGTGAAGGTGTAGGTCGTGCCGTCGTCGCTGATCGACCAGTCATCGGCCAGCGAGCCGTAGACCGAGCCATCCTCGGCAATGCGGGTCAGCCCCGTGTACAGCTGCAGGAGGAGCTGGACGTCGGTCGCATCCGAGATGTAGGCCGGGTCCAGGGTCCCGACCTCGCCGCCCAGGTACTGCAGGGGCCGCTCCCCGGCCGAAGCGGCAGGATGAACGGCCGAGGCGAGGACGGCGAGGGTGAGGGCCGCGACGCACAGCCCGGCCGCCGCCTTCAGGCGGCGCATGCCAGGGTCAAGGGCGGCTCCGATGCCAGGCTGGCCTCGCGAGATCGCGGCGCACGGCCGGTAGTATAGGTGGCCGTGCAGCAGACCCATGATCACCGGTTCCGGCACCAGCCGGCAGGGTCGCTCACCCTCCGACAGTTCGTGGAGTCTCTCCGGCGCTGGACGCCGGAGATGCGGCAGATTGCCCAGATCGCGCTGACCCGGACCGATGCCGAACGGCAGCAGTATCTCCAGGGGTTCCACCATGGCCACGAGGAGCGGGCGGCGGGCAGCCTGGATTCCTTCGTTCGGTGGGCGTACTCGGATCCCAGGATCGATGCCGTCCCCGCCCTCCTGATGGAGATCGAGCGACCCGAGACGGAGTACGAGGGCGCCCTGCATCACGAGGCGGAGGTCCTGGTCCGCCTCCGCGGGGAGGGGCGGACGCCCGCGCAGCGGGTTGGGGACTACCTGGGACTGCTGGGGGTGGAGAGCAGTGAGCCGGTCCGCGCGTCGGTGGCGTCGCTGCTTCCGCTGGGGACGCCCGAGGCGGTGCTGACCGCCACCATGCGCCAGATGCGCCGATCATGGCTGGACGTCTATGGCGACGATCCGTTCTTCGCCGAGGACTAGCCGGGCGCGGCTGATCCTCGTCGTCCTGGCCCTGGCGATGGGGGCCCTGGTCGTCGGCGCGCCCGGAGTCGCCCGGGGCCATTCCCAGCTGGTCGGCGCCGACCCGGCGCCCAGCAGCGTCGTTCCGGCGTCTCCCACGAAGCTGGTCCTGTTCTTCAGCGAGGCGGTGGACCCCGCGTCGGTCCGACTGCGCCTGTTCAACTCGTCCCAGCAGGAGATTCCCATTGGTCCGGCCCACCTGGATGCGACCGGGCAGGTCCTGACCGCCGCGGTCCCCACCCTGGACCCGGACACCTACACCGTCGACTTCGCCGTGGTGTCCGCGGTGGATGGCCATCCGACGGCGAGCCTGTACGCGTTCCTCGTCGATCCCACCGGCAGCCGACCGCCCCCCACCCCGCCGGTGACCGAGCCGACCACACCGGTGGACCCCGGCGCGGTCGCGGCCCGCTGGGCGGTCGTGATCGCCGCGATTCTTCTGGTGGGAACCGTCCTCGTGTGGCAGGTTCACCACCGCGCCCTGCCAGAGGGCACCGCCGTGCCGCCGCCGTGGACCTGGATGGCGGTCGTGGCCGGGACCGGCTTCGCGGCGCTGGTCGCCCACGTCCTCCTGGCCGCGAATGCGGCCTACGAGCTCACCGGGTCGGGCGGCGGGGTGGTGGGCATCGACGTCGTCGCGCCGTTTGGATGGACCTCCTACGGAATCGCGATGCGGGTGGGGCTGCTGGCGCTCGCCGTCGTGCTGGTCGTGGCGGTCGGGGCCGCACTGCGATCTCGACGGCGCGGCCCCGCCCACCACGGCGGCGGCCAGATGGCCCTGCTGACCTGTGGCGCCGGCGCCGTGACCGCGATCCTGGCCCTCAGCTGGACCGGACACGCTGCCTCACTGGGCGGCCCGTTCTGGGCACTGGTCGATGCGGTCCATCTCCTGGCCATCGCCGCCTGGTTCGGCGCCCTGCCCGCCATCGGTATCCTTGCCTGGCAGGCCCATGGCCCCAACCTGCCCAGCCGGGATGCGGCGCACATCGCGTTCCGCGCGCATGGACCGGTGGCTCTGGTCGCGGCCCCCATCGTGATCCTGACCGGCCTCGCCAATTCGCCGTTGGTCGTCGACGAGTCCCGTGAGCTGGTCGCCTCGGGATACGGGAACCTGCTCCTTGCCAAGGCGCTCCTGGTGTCCATCGCGGTGGGCCTGGGCTCGGCGAACTTCTTCCTCGCCCGCGCGCGCCCGCGGCGCCCCCTGTTCGCCATCGTCAGCGCCGAGGTGGTGATCGCCGCGCTGGCCATCGCGGTGGGCACCACCATGGTCAGCATCCAACCGGCCACCGACCGACCGCCGGCCTCGGTCGACCCGCGCCTCGGCGTGGCTCACCTGTACGGCGAAGGCGGCGAGTCTCGCGTCCACGGGATCGTGGACCTGCCCGAACCGGGTGTGCAGTCGTACTCGTTCGCGGTCAGTGATGCCGCCACCGGCGTCGGCCGCGAGGACGTGGCGCAGGTCACGCTCACGTTCGTCCCGCCATCCGGGTCTGAGCTCGGCACCGAGGTGGTCCTTGCCCAGCCAACGCAGCAGGCGTGGATCTGGGAAGCGCAGGGCGCGTACACGCCGGTGGTCGGCAACTGGACGGTGGACGTGGAGATCCGCCGCGGGCGCCTCGATGCGGACGAGGTCCAGCTCTTCCTCCCGGTGCGACGGGTCCTGCATTCCACCACCCTGCCACCGCCCACTACCGGGGGCCAGATCCTGGCCACCATGGCCGCCCTGACCGCGCCACTTCCGGCCGGGGCCGCGGCCTGGGTCCTGCCCATCGGTCTCCTGGGAGCCCTGGCTGGCATCCTGGCCTGGGAGCGGTGGCGTCTGCGCGCAGACCGCGCCGCTGGCTGGACGATTCGGTGGCTCCGTGTCGCCCTGGTCCTGGCCGCCGTCGTGACCGGAGCCTCGCTCACCGCGCGGGATGTGGTCGCGGCGGCCAATCGCACGCCGGCCATTTGGGAAGCGGCCGTGAATCCCCTGGCCGGCGATCCGGACGCCATCGCGGCCGGATCCGAGGTCTACCGCGCCAACTGCACGAGCTGCCACGGATCGACCGGCGCGGGCGACGGACCCATGGCCAGCGCACTGGTTCGGCTGCCGGCCGACTTGGGCACCATCGTCCCGCATCGTCTTGACGGGGAGCTGGCATGGACGGTGGGGGCGGGCATCGCGGGGACCCAGATGCCCGCGTTCGGCACTACCCTGTTGGAGAACGAGCGCTGGGAGCTGGTGGCGTACCTGCGCGATCAGTGGCCCGGGGCCCCCGAATAGCGAGAAGGAGAACGTCTGCATGCGCCGAACCGCGACGGGAATGAGCCTGCTCGCCGTGGGGCTGTTGGCACTGGCCGGCTGCTCCACCTCCTCGGGGCCCTGCGGCCCGACGACGGTCACGCTGAACGTAACGGTCACCGAGGACGGGATGGACCCGTCCGACCTCCAGGCATGCCGCGACCAGGACGTGACGATCGTGATCGACGCTCAGACCGATGGTGAGTTCCACCTCCACGGCTACGAAATGGAGCAGGAGCTCACGGCCGGCGAGGAAGCGACGGTGGAGTTCACGGCCGACGTCGCCGGCCAGTTCATCATCGAGCGCCACGGGGCGACCGACGAGGCCGAGATCGGCGTTCTCACGGTCAATGAGCCCTAGGCTCGTGAGTCGCCCGGGGCGGCTCCGCGCGCCCGGGGCGGCGCTGATTGGCGCCGCAGCGGCCCTCGCATCTGTCCAGGCATTCCCGGACCACGTTGCCGCCCACGCCCTGGGGTCGTCGTTCCCGCTCCCCGTCCCGCTGTGGCTGTACCTGGCCGGCGCCGCCTTCGCGGTGGCTGCCTCGTTCGTTGTCGCGGTCATCTTCGTCAAGCCACCGGCGGACCCGCCCCGCTACCCCACCATCGCCGTCCGCGAATCCGTGGCGCGCTGGGGCGGCACCATCCTCAAGGTCATCGGTCTGGCCTGGTGGTACGGGGCCATCGCCACCGGCTTCCTGATCGGCGGGATCACCTATCTCCCCGCGGTCCTGTTCTGGATCGGGATCTGGGTGGCGGTGCCCATGGCCGCTGCCCTGCTCGGCAATCCATGGCCCGCGCTGAGCCCCTTCCGGACCACCCACGACCTGCTCGACGCGTTGGTCCGGTGGCTGTTCCGCGGTCGGCGCCTGGACCTGGGGCTTCCCATGCCGCCCATCGGTCGCTGGCCGGCGGTCGTCGCCCTGTTCGTGTTCCTCATCCTGGAGCTCGTCTGGCCGGATCGCCTCAACCCCATCTCGATCGCCGTGCTCCTGACGGGCTATACGGTCGTGACCCTCCTGGGCATGACCATGTTCGGGAGCGTCACCTGGCTCCGCAGCTTCGAGCTGTTCGAGATCCTCAACGGCTGGTTCGGTCGGGTGGGACCGATGGGCCGGCGCACCCGACGGTCTGAGCTGTGCACGAACTGCACCGATGGCTGCAACCCGGCACATTGCGTGGACTGCGCCGAATGTGTGGCCGCCCGCGACGGCGACGACCAGGGCGTGGAGCTGCGGTGGTGGGTCACGGGCCTGACCGAGACGACGCGCACGGGCTGGAGCGACGCCGCATTCATCCTGATGGCCCTGGCCGGCGTGACGTTCGATGGTCTCCAGGAGACCTCGCTCGGGACGTCGATCCTGTCGGCGCTCTTCACGCCGCTCTCCGCCTCATTCGGCCCGCTGGCCGCCAGCTATCTCTCCCCGGTCCTCATGCTCGCCGGCGTGTTCGGGGTGTTCATGCTCGTCTTCGCCACTGCCGCCGATGTGACCCGCCGGCTGGGTCAACACGGTAGTGACGAGAAGGCGGGCGAAGCGGAACCGACGCCCCTGGCGCCCCTTGGACAGGTGGCGGGTGCGTACGCGCCGACCCTGCTCCCCATCGCGGCCGGCTACCTCGTGGCCCACTACCTGACCCTGGTCCTCCAGGGCGTGGTCTGGCTGCCGCAGCTCGTTCTCGACCCAACCGCCATCGCCCCGACCCTCGACGTCATCCCGACGGCCGCCATCTGGTATTTGTCGGTGGGCGCGATCGTGGGCGGCCACATCGCCGCGGTCGTCCTGGCCCACAGGCTGGCGCTGCGCGACCAGGCCTGGCGGCCGATCTTGGCCGGCCTGCCGCTCGTGATCGTGATGATCGGCTACACGGTGCTCTCGCTCTGGATCATCGCGCAGCCCATCGTCATCGAACCAACCTGATCCATGGAGATCAGCCTTGCCCTCGCGTTCGCGGCGGGCATCGCGTCGTTCCTGACGCCCTGCGTCCTGGCCCTCGTCCCGGTGTACCTCGCCTTCCTCGCCGAGGCGGCGGTCAGCCTCCCGGTCGCGGCGGCGGCGACCGCGGGCGGCGGATCAGTCGCCGTCGCCGCGCCGTCACGCGCGACGCGCGCGGTGCTCGTCCAGGCGGCGCTGTTCTCCACCGGATTCGCGGTCGTCTTCGTGACGCTCGGGATCTCGGTCGGCCTGATCGGGGCCGCGTTCCTCCGCGACCCGCTTGTCCGCCAGCTGGTCGGCGTGGCGGTGATCATCCTGGGCATCCTGATGACCGGGGTCGCTGGCCCGGTCCTTGACCGGATCCCCAACCCGGCGTCGGCCGCTGTTGCGACCTCGCTGCCGTCGGGGCGGGTCGCCCGAGCCGTTGGGCTCGGAGCCCTGGTGGCCGTAGGCTGGACGCCGTGCATCGGTCCGGTGCTGGGCGCGATCCTGGCCATGGGTGCCTCGACCCAGGACGTGGCGGCCGCCACCGTCCTGCTCCTGGCCTACTCGGCGGGGCTCGCGGTGCCGTTCCTGTTGGCGGCTGCCTTTCTGCCGCGCGTCCAGCCGCTGCTCCGCTGGCTTCGCGCGCACGAACACCCGATCCGCGTGGTCTCGGGACTCGCGGTCGTGGGCGTGGGCATCCTGATCGTCACGGACGCCTTCACCCGGATGGCCGGGGTGTTCGGCCAGTTCCTCCTCTGAGCCCGGTCAGGCGCCGGGCTCCCCCAGAGACGGGTCCCCCGGTGCGCTAGGCCTGCTCGGGAGCGGCGAACACGAACCGATAGAGGAGCGCCGCCACCGCGGCACCCAGGAACGGTCCGATCCACCACACGTACCAGTTGTCGAAGTTTCCGGCCGCGATGGCCGGGCCGAACCAGCGGGCCGGGTTCATGGCCGCGCCGGTCAGCGTCGCGCCGAACAGGATGTCCACCGCCACAGCCAGACCAATGGCCAGGCCGCCGATCTTCGGTCCTCGTGAGTCGACGGCAGTCCCGAACACCGCGAAGAGCAGGACCGTGGTCATGATCGCCTCGAGCGCGATGCCTTTGACCGCGTCCACGCCATCCCCGAGGGCGGGAACAGCACCGGCCGCCGAACCGAAGACGTACGCGAGGCCGAAGCCGGCTGCGGCGGCACCGAGCAGCTGAGCGACCATGTAGGTCAGGCCGCGGACGAGATCGATCTTCCCGGCGATCCACAAACCCAGGGTGACAGCCGGGTTGAAGTGCCCACCCGACACCGCGCCGAAGGACGAGACGAGGACCGCCAGGACCACGCCGTGGGCGAGGGCGACGACGACGAGCGCCGCGGCCGGGTCCCCGGTTACCGCGAGCGCAGCGCCGGCCGCGATGAAGAAGAACAGGAACGTACCGATCGCCTCGGCCACCAGGGCCGGTGCCGAACCTCGCATGAAACCCTCCCTTTTCGGTGTACCCCCTGAGGCCGAGTCCGTCTGATCGGCTGGGCTAGCCAGACTGGCCGGTCTGCTTTGCGACTTCCTCAGCGACCTGCTCGTCCATCTTGTTCTGCCGGCGGCGTCGCATCCAGAACAGCCAGATGATGGGCCAGATGAGGCTTGCCGCGGCGCCGATGACGACGGCGGTGAGGTAGTCGCCGCTCGGGTCCCCACCCGTGGTGGGGTCGAGGATGACCAGCGCCAGGAACGTGACGAGCGCCCCGGTCAGCACGCTCAGAATTCGTTCAATCACCGAGGTCCCTCCAGTTGTCCTGCCCGAATACGGGCTGATTGCGGTCCGATCATACGGGCCGGCGGCGTCCGCGCCTAGACCACATCGGACGGCCGGGATGGCGCCCCCGGACGGACTCGAACCGCCGACGCGCACCTTAGGACGGTGCCGCTCTGTCCAACTGAGCTACGGGGGCCCGGCCACAGGGTACCCGTATGATCCACGCATGGCGACGGGCGACGAGGCTGCGGACCTGGTGTTGTACGTGACCGCCAACTGCCACCTGTGCGCCGACGCCGCCATCCTCCTCGACGAGATGGTCGGTCCCGAGGCATACGAATCGATCGATATCGAAACCGATCCGGATCTCGTGGCCCGTTACGGGTGGCGCGTGCCGGTGGTCGCGGCCGGTGGGCGGGATCGGCTCGAAGCGCCCATCTCGGGACCGGACCTCGTGAAACTCCTCGAGGAGCTGGGCTACTCGACCACCACGCTGCCGTTCATGCCCGGGTGAATGGTGCACAGGAAGTAGTACGAGCCCGGCTCGAGGGCGGGGACCTCGTAGTCCAACGTCTCCCCGGCGTCCGCGATGTCGCCGGCGGCCCACAGTTGGGTCGTGCGCGACGAATCGGTGTAGATCGCCAGGTCGTGGGGCTGAAAGTCGTCATTCACCAGTCTGATCGTTGTCGCCTCTCCTGCCGGAAGGGCGAGGCAGCCAGCGTCGAACGCGGTCGCGGCGGCGGTCAGGGTCAGGACGCCGCCGGAGGGATCAACGCATTCGACCGATTGGTTCGGGGACGCGGCGGCGGAGCAGCCAGCGGCCACGAGGCACAGAGTCGCAAGGAGGAGTCGAGCGTGGGACACGGCGTCCGGATGATAGCCGCGGTCAGCGAACGATGAACTGTCCGTGCATGGAGGCGTACACCGCGTCGGCGAAGTAGTACTCGTCGGCGGCCAGGGCCGGGATCTCGTACACGATCGTGCCTGGGCCGCTGAACACGTCACCGCGGAAGAGCTCGAGGTCGAGTGATGCGTTGCGGTAGATGACCAGGCCGTGATTCAACTCGTCGTAGTTCGTGAAGTACACGATCGTGGGCGTGTTGGCGACACCGTTGATCGTCGCCGTGCTGAACTGGCGGTCCCGCGCGTCGAGGATGACCGCGCCCGGCGGCGGGGTGGGCAGCGGGGTGGGCCGTGGAGTTGCCACCGGCCGCGGGGTGAACTGCGGGGTGGGTGATGCGCCCACGTTGCCCAGCACGTCGCACGCCGTGAGCAGGAGCACGACGGCAAGCACGATCGCCGCCGCTCGGAGCGGCGTAGGCGGTGCTAATCGGTGAGCAGGACGGTTCGATTGCAACATTGACCCGTTGCCAGAATGCCACACCCTGTCCCCGAAGCGGAGGGGTACTCATGGGCCAGCCCGACAGGACCAGCCGACCCATCACTCGGCGCGGACGAGGAATCCCTTCTCGGTGGCCGCGATCTGGATCGGCAGCTCTCCCGGATCGTGGGTGAAGTAGCACCACCAGTCCTCCGCCGCAGCGCGCGACACGAGGACCTGGCGGACCTCGACCGCCTCGATCGGGTAGTCGTCGAAGGCACTGGTCCAGCGCACGGGGAGCTGCCAGCGGGTGGGAATCAGGTCCCCGAAGAAGACGCCGTGCTCCCCGGGTGCGTCGGCCACGCCCAATAGCACGGCCTGCGATCCGCGGGTGTGGCCACCGGTGCGAGTCACCGTCACGCCCTCGACCAGCTCCACCTCGCCGTGGACCTCGGCCAGCTGGCCGGCGGCCTGGATCGCGTCGAGTTGCTCGCGCTCCATGAGCCCGACCAGGCGCAGCTCGTCGCCGTGCGCGGCCTGCGCCTCGTCGCGTTGGACGACGTAGCGGGCATTCGGAAACGCCGGCCGGCCGTCGGCGTCCACCATCCCTCCGGCGTGGTCGTAGTGCAGGTGACTGACCACGACGAAGTCCACCGCCGCCGGGTCTTCACCCAGCGCACGCAGGGCCTCGGTCGGATCGCCTCCTTCCACGCCCTTGATGTCGCGGTTCTTGTCCGACATTCCGACCCCGGTGCCGGTCTCGACCAGGATCCGCTTGCCACCGGCTTCCACCACGAGCAGATTGAGCCGACACAGGATCCGTCCGCGGTCATCGGTCTGGGCAAAGCGGGTCCAAAGGGCCTGGGGCACGACGCCAAAGAAGCCGCCCGCGTCCGGCCGGAACCACCCCGCCCGCACGATGCGAACCCGGACCCCGCCGGCGAACACGCGGGCCTCGCTCGGCGGCGTGATCGCGTACAGGGGCTCGGTCACCTCGTCACCGGCTGCGCCGGGCGCGTCCCCGCTCGAAATCGGCGAAGTAGCGACTGGCCGTGGGATCGGTCTGGCCGCGGTAGCGCGAGCCGAGCGCGGGGTCGCCGTACGCACGTTCGACCGGGCTCGAGAGCCGCTGGAAGCTGATCTGGCCGATCTTCATTCCGTCGTACAGGGAGATGGGCAGGTTGGCCACGTTCGACAGCTCGAGCGTGAGATGGCCGTCCCAGCCGGGGTCGACGTAGCCCGCGGTCGAATGGATCAGGAGCCCCAAGCGGCCGAGCGACGACTTGCCTTCCAGGCGAGCGACCAGATCATCGGGCAGGGCCACCCGCTCGAAGGTGGATCCCAGGACGAACTCGCCGGGATGCAGGACGAATGGGTCGTCGCCCTCGATCTCCACCAGCTCGGTCAGCCCGGGCTGCTCCTCGCGGACGTCGATGAACGGGTAGCGGCTGTTGCGGAACACGCGAAAGCGGTGGTCGAGGTGCAGGTCCACGCTCGAGGGCTGCACGGCGTCTGGATCGAACGGGTCGATCACGATGCGCCCCGCGGCCAGCTCGGCGCGGATGTCGCGGTCGGACAGGATCACGCGATCGACGGGCCCACGGGTGTCACGCCCCGATTGTGCCGTGTCCAGCACACGGCGGATGGCGCTACTCGACCGGGCTGCGCTGCTTGATGAGGCGATCGACCTCGCGCTTGAGGGTCGAGATGTCCTCGTAGCTGTGATAGACCGAAGCGAAGCGGATGTAGGCCAGCTGGTCGATCCCGCGCAGGGCATCGGTTGCCAGCTTGCCGACGTCCTTGGACGTCACCTCCCCGTCGCCGCGTGCCCGCAGCTCGGCTTCGATGTCATCGGCCGCCTGCTCCAGGCGGACAAGGGTCACCGGCCGCTTCTCGCAGGCCTTCATGAGGCCGGCCAGCACCTTGCCCCGGTCGAAGTCCTGGCGGGAGCCGTCGCGCTTGATAACGAGCAGGCGCGCCCCTTCTGGCCGCTCGTAGGTCGTGAACCGATGGCCGCACGTCTCGCATTCGCGGCGGCGGCGGATGGTGCTCCCGTTGTCGAGGTCGCGCGAGTCGATGACCCGGGTGCCAGATGCCTGGCAGCTCGGACAATGCATGCGGTGGGCCGCTCCTCTCCGGTCGGACTACACCATGGGTGGTACCGGTGGCGACGATACCACAACATGTGCCGTTGTTCGACCCGGGTCAGGCTCCCATCTGTTGAATGCGCGCCGCGACCGATGCCTCGGTTGGCATGCCGGCCTTCCAGCTGAACAGGATCTCGGCGATCTCGCGCATCCGCATCTGGGCGTGAACGATGTTCAGGTGGCCACGCTTCCAGTAGGCCTGCGGCTCGTCGTCGTAGATGCTGGCGTGAGGCAGGCGGGTGAGGCCACAACCGCGCTCGATCGTGATCACGCCGCGCAGCGCGCGTTCCAGGTTGGCGTCGAACTCGGCGTGGAGCGCGCGCAGCGGCTCGGGCGCATCCTGTTCGGCGACCTCCATGGCGATCGTGTCCAGCTCCGACTCGGCGGCCATGAGAGCCTCCGCCACCTCGTCCGGATCCTTGGACTTGCGGCGCAGGTCCTCGGCGATGTCCCCCACCGTGTCGCATACGACCTCGATCCGCTCGAGGTGCGGTCCGAGCAAGCCACGGTACGTCGCCAATTGCCCGCCATCCACGTGGTCGGACGCGCGGCGGCGGAACAACGTCACGCTCATCCGCCCTTCCGCCGACCGATTTCGGCGGTCAGCCGCGGGACGATCTCGAACAGATCGCCCACCACGAACAGGTCGGCGAACTCTCCGATGGGCGCATCCGGGTCGCGGTTGATGGCAACCACGTGCTCGGCCGCCTGCATCCCGACTCGATGCTGGATGGCGCCGCTGATCCCGACCGCGAGGTACAGCGCTGGTTTCACGACCTTCCCAGTCTGACCGATTTGGAGCTGATAGGGCACCCATCCCGCGTCAGCGGCAGCCCGGCTGGCCCCCACGGCACCGCCCAGTACGGCCGCGAGATCGTTGAGTGCATCGAACCCGGCGGCACTGCCCACGCCTCGTCCGCCGGCCACGATGACCTCGGATTCTTCGAGCGCGGCGATGGCCGCGGACTCGGTCTGGCTGTCCACGATGCGGACGTTCGCCGATGCCTGCGCCGCGGCCGGCGCCTGACCGACGGCAGCCGTGGCGGTCCCACCCACACGCGGGCTATAGGTCCCGGCGGCGACCAGCACCACCGAGGGAGCCGGCGCCCCGGGCGCCCGCTCGGACGCAGTGATCATTGCACCCTGAAGCGTGGACATCTCGCACCACACTTCGCCACCCTCCATTCGTACTGCCCGAACGGGCCCGAAGGCCGGTAATCCGAGGGCACCCATCAACGTTGCAGCCAGGTCGCGACCGTTGGGCGTGGCGGGCGCCAGGAGGGCCGCGAAGGACCCCGAGCGGACCGATTCGACCAGTGGGCCGGCCGCGGTGACCGCTGGAGCGGCCTCTGATCCGAGGACCACCACACGGGCCGCCCCGGCGGAACCCAGGGTCGCGGCCCCGTCCGCCGCACCGGGGCCATAGGCCAAACCGACCGCGACTCCCTCGGCCTGGGCAGCCAGGTCCGCGGCTCCGGCTGCGAGCTCGAGGGCGGATCGAGCCGGGCGCCCGTCGACGAATTCGGCCAGGAACGCGACGTCGGCCATCAGATGAGCTTCCGCGCGGCGAGCCAGTCGGCGATCTGGACCGCGGCCTCGTCCGGCCCCACGCCTGCCACAACCTGGGCGGGCGGCTTGGCAGGTGGCGGAGTGGCGGACGCAACCCGCGTCACCGGGACGGCGGCCTGGGCATCGAGGCCCAGGTCGGCAAGGGACCAGGTCGTGATCTCCATCCGCCGGGCGGCCATGATCCCCTTCAGGCTCGCGTAGCGCGGCTCGCCAACCTGGTCGGTGACGCTGGCCACGACGGGGAGCGGCGCCTCGAGGATGTCGAACCCGGTCGGGTTGAGGCGGCGGATGCGAGCCGCGCCATCGGTCAGGGTCAGCTCCGCGCCGTACGCGAGGAGCGGCACGCCCCGGATGGCGGCCACCGCACCGGGAATCAGCGATCCCTTGGCATCGTCGGACGACATGCCCATCAGGGCCACGTCGGGAGCCAGCTTGTCCAGTGCGGCGGCGAGGACCCGGGCCGTGACCCAGGCATCGGCGCCGGCCAGGGCGGCATCGGTCACCAGCACCCCGGCGTCACCACCCATCGCCAGGGAGCGGCGCACCGCCTCCGCGGCGGATTCGGGACCCATGGACAGGTACACGACCTCGTCGACGGCGCCGGCTTCCTTCAGGCGCAGGGCCTGCTCGATGGCGTACTCGTCGAGCGGGTTGACGACCGCCTCGGACGCGGTCCGATCGAGGCGGAACTCGGGGGTGTACTGCTTTTCGGCGGTGGCAGCGGGGACCTGCTTGACGCAGACGACGATCTTCACCGGCCAATTCCGGCGCGGGCCATCAGTCGCCGAGCGATGACCAGGCGTTGGATCTGCTGCGTGCCCTCGTACAGCTGGGTGATCTTCGCGTCGCGCATCATGCGCTCGACCGGGTACTCCGAGGAGTAGCCGTAGCCACCAAAGACCTGCACCGCATCGGTCGTGACCTTCATCGCGGTGTCGCCGGCGATCAACTTCGCGGCGCTCGTCCAGTAGGCGAGATTCGGATCATCGTCATCGACCCGGGTGCAAGCCGCGTAGACCAGCTGGCGGGCGGCCTCGGTCTGTGCCGCCATGTCGGCGAGCATGAACTGGATGGCCTGGAAGTCGATGATCCGGTCCCCGAACTGCCGTCGTTCGGCCGCGTAGGCCAGCGCCGCGTCAATGGCGCCCTGGGCGATCCCCACCGCCTGGGCCGCAATGGCCAGGCGGGATCGGTCCAGGGTTGCCATGGCGATCTTGAACCCCTCCCCCTCCTCGCCCAGCCGGTTGGCAGCCGGGACGCGGACCTCGTCGAAGTTCAGCTCGGCGGTGGGCGAGCCCCGGATGCCCATCTTGTGCTCGAGGCGCGCCACCGAAAAGCCGGGCGTGTCCGTTTCCACGATGAACCCGCTCATCCCCTTGCGGCCGCCGGCGTCCGGATCGGTCAGGGCGAACACGGTCAGGACGTTGGCCACCGAGCCGCCGGTGATGAAGCGTTTGGTGCCGGTCAGGAGGTAGTCGTCGCCGTCCCGGACCGCGCGCATGCGCATGCTGGCCACGTCGCTGCCCGCCCCGGCCTCCGTCAGCGCGAACGCGGGGAGCCACTCTCCCGATGCCAGGCGCGGGAAGTAGCGCTCCTTCTGCTCCTCGGTCCCGGCCAGCATGATCGGGAGCGCGCCGAGCTTCTGGATGACCGGGATCAGGCTGGTCGTCGCGTCGGCCCGCGCAATCTCTTCCACAAGGATCGCCTGGCCGATCCCGTCGAGCGCCGTTCCGCCATATCGCTCCTCGAATCCCGTCCCCAGCAGGTCCTGCTCGGCGAGCAGCTGTTTCAGATCCCACGGGAACTCGGACTTCTCGTCGATCTCCGCGGCGCGGGGCGCGATCCGTTCGTCGGCCAGCTGGCGCACGAGCGCCCGCAGCTCGTCGTGCTCGCGACTGAGCCGATACGTGGAACCGATGGGGGTCTCGGTGACTGCCAAACCGCCGCGAGTCTACCCGACGAGGTCCAGATTCGGCGCTCAGTCGATTGGGCCCTGGACCTCGATCTGACCGTTCTCGATCCGGGCTCGGTACGCGACCTGGCGAACGACGGCCGGCCCGTGCCGGACGGCGCCATCGGTCAGCCGGAAGGCGGAGTCATGCAAGGGGCACACGATCGTGTCGCCCACCAGCTCGCCCCCGTCCAGCGGACCGCCCGCATGCGAGCAGCTTGACTTCAGGGCATACGCGAGGTCACCCCGACGGACCACGACCAGCGCGGTGCTGCCGAGCATGACCTTGGTCGGGGCGTTCTCGGGCACCTCGGCGGCCGCGACGATCGCGGTGTACTCCCTCGCCTTCTGGCCCTTCGCGAAGGCATTGCGGTTGACCATGTAGCCGTACTTGAAGACGACATGACCACCGATGAACCCACCCACCACCAGGATCAGGACGCCGACCAGCGAGAAGCCGATCCCCGCCTCGTTCGCGCCCCCGAGCCGGGCGAAGAACGACACCACGTACGCGATGGTGGCCACGATGTTGATCAGGCCGTGCAGGACGACGACGTTGCGCTCGTTGCCCGTCTGGGTGTCCTTGAAGTCGGTCAGGCCGGTGGTCGAGGCGCCGATGGCCGCCAGGGCCACGATCCCCACGCCCACGAGGCTGGCCGTCTCGAGGTCCTTCGCACCGAGGATCAGGGTCGCAAGGTCGAAGACCGCGATGAGCGCCGCGCCGCCAAGGACGACGTCGGTGACGACGGGGTGGACCGGGTGACCCAGCCACGAACCGTTGACGAAATCCTGGAGCCATTTCCCCGGACGACCGAGGACGCGGTAGAACCCGTCGACGACGTGCGCCAGCCAGTCCCCGAATCCGCGGAACGGTGCCCCGAGCCGCTCGAGCATGTCAGGCCGTCGTCAGTCCCCTATCCGGCGAGCTCGCGCGCGAAGTCGCGGAAGACCTGGATGTGCTGGTCGACATCGGCCTCGGTGTGGGCCACCGACAGCGTCCACTGCTCGTCGGGGCCCGGCGGGAGGAGGATGCCGCGGTTGGCGAGGAAGAAGTAGAAGGCGCTCCACAGCTCCTCGTCCAGACCGATGAAGTCGCGGTAGTTCGTGATCCGCTTGGGGCTGAACAGGACCGCGCCCTTGGCACCGATATTGATGGCGTAGCCGGGCAGGTGGAACTCGTCGAGGATGGCCTGGCAGCCGGCGGTCAGCCGATTGCCGAGTCGCTCCAGCTCGGGGTACACATCCGGCGTGAGCACCCGGGTCAGGGTCGCCAGGGCGGCGGCCATGGACACCGGGTTGCCGTTGTACGTTCCCTGGTGGGCGACGCGATCCGAGCTGCCGAAGGTCGAGCCGTGCGGATGCGCGCCGCCCTCGATGACGCTCATGACCGCTGCCGAGCCGCCAAATGCCGCGACCGGGAGCCCCCCGCCGATGCTCTTGGCCAGGCACACCATGTCGGGCTGAACCCCGAACCGCTCGGTCCCGCCGCCGTAGGCGACCACGACCCCGGTCTTGACCTCGTCGAAGATCAGGACCGCGCCGTGCTCGGTGGCCAGGTCGCGAACTCGCTCCAGGAATCCGGGGAGGGGCGGGACGACGCCGATGTTGTACTGGATGGGCTCCACGATGATGGCCGCGATCTCCCCCCGATGCCGGTTCAGGACCGCTTCCAGGGCGCTCGCGTTGTTGTACGGGGCGACGACCGTATCGGTCAGCTGCGAGAGCGGAATGCCGGCGGACGCCGGCACCGAGTTGGGCGCGTCGGGCGGGCCCATGTCCTCGGCGGCGGGCAGGATGCTGATCAGGACGTCGTCATGGTGGCCGTGGTAGCCGCCCTCGAACTTCAGGATCTTGTCGCGACCGGTGAATCCGCGCGCGATCCGCAGCGCGTCCATGGTGACCTCGGTCCCGGAGTTGCCGAACCGGACCATGTCCACGTTGAAGCGGCGCCGGATCTCTTCCGCGACCAGTGCGGTGTCCTCCGACGGGAAGGTGAACATCGTCCCGCGCCCGACCCGATCGCGAACGGCCTCCACCACCTCTGGATGACTGTGGCCGGCGGCGAGCACGCCAAAGGCCATGTCGAAGTCGATGTACTCCTGCCCGTCGACGTCCCAGATCCGCGACCCGCGCGACTCCTTCATGAAGGTGGGATACGGGTCATACACCTGGAAGGAGCTGGCCACGCCCATGGGCATCGACAGCTTGGCTCGTTCCAGCAGGGCCCGGGACTGCGCCGTGCGGTCGTGGTAGCCAGCCTGCTCGCGCGCGGCGAGCTGGGAGAGGCGCTGGCGGTTGATCCGGGTCTGCGCGGTGATCGCCATTCGAGTGGTGTGCTCCTGCGGACTGGCGGAGGATACTCTGACGCCTAGGTCAGCCGAGCCGGACCATTGGCGTCGCGGATCCAGACACCAGTCGCATCGGCCAGGAGCTCGGCCACGTCCCGGACGGGCACGTCGTCGCGTCCGAGGTCGGTCGTCCCGTCGCGAAGCATGACCAGGCAGAACGGGCAGGCGGTGGCGATGGCCCGCGCGTTGGTCTCCAGGGCCTGTTCGGTCCGGACGTGGTTGATGCGCCGCCCCTCATGCTCCTCCATCCACATCCGCGCCCCGCCAGCCCCGCAGCACATGCCCCGCCGGTGGTTGAGGTCCATCTCGACCACCTCGTTGCCCGGCACGTTCTCGATCACACGCCGCCCCGGCTCGTACACGTCGTTGTAGCGGCCCAGGTAGCACGCGTCGTGGTAGGCGATGGCCCGATGGCTCACGCCGAACATCGGCTTGAGGCGGTCCTGGCTGACCAGGGTGTCGAGCAGCTGGGTGTGGTGGATGACCTCGATCCCGGTCAGGCCGAACTGGGGGTACTCGTTGCGGATGGTGTTGAAGCAGTGCGGGCACGAGGCCACGATGGTCCGGATCCCGTGCTCGTCGTGCGCCGCGGTCAGGGTGGCCACGTTCTCTTCGGCCAGCATCTGGAACAGGTATTCGTTGCCGGCGCGGCGGGCCGGGATCGCCGGTGCACGTCTCGTCGGTGCCCAGCACCCAGAACGGGATCTCGGCCTGGCGCAGGAGCGCGGCCATGGCCCGCACGACCTTGCGGTTGCGCTCGTCGAACGCGCCGGCGCAGCCCACCCAGTACAGGACCCCGTCGGCAATTGGATCTGGCGGGGCGTCCTTGCCCTTCGCGCCGTCCCCGTTTCCGGCGGTGGCGGGCTGGTCAGGTATGCGCGCGATGGCGGGCGCATCGGTCTGGGCAAGCACGGCGACGTCCAGTCCCTTTGCCCAGTCGAGGCGGGCTGACTTGGGCTGACCCCAGGGGTTGCCCGCCGTCTCCATGTTCCGGAACGCGCCCTGGAGCTCGCGGGGGAATCGGCTCTCCTCGAGGACCAGGTTGCGGCGAATCTCGACGATCGTGTCCACGTGCTCGATGAGCACCGGACAGCCCTCCACGCACCAGCCGCAGGTCGTGCATTGCCACACCGCCTCCTCGGGGATGGCGGCGTCCACGATGGGCAGGCTGAGCGCCTCGAGCGCGCGTTGGCGGGCCATGGACAGGCCCACCTCGGAGGCCTCCGCTCCCCCGTTGGCGGGGCCGCCGTTCGCTGCTCCCTTGGCCGCCCGCTGAGCGCCAGCCGCGGCGACGAGGGCCGTCTCGGCGGATCGGATCTGGTCGCGCAGGCCCTCCATGAGGTGCTTGGGCGACAGCGTCTTGCCGCTGTACGAGGCGGGGCAGAACTCCATGCAGCGCCCGCACTCGGTGCAAGCGAGGGGGTCGAGGAGGTGGCGCCAGGTCAGGTCTCGGATGGCCGCAGCACCGAAGGTCGCTCCCCCGCTGGGCGGCGGCTCGGCCTCGAGATCCATCTTGCGCAGCGCTCCCCGCGGCTCCAGGTTGCGGAAGTAGACGTTGGGCTCGCTGGTGAAGATGTGGAGGTGCTTGCTGTAGGGCAGGTAGGTCAGGAAGGCGAGGACCGCCAGGACGTGGGTCCAGGCCAGGATGGCGAAGCCCCAGGCCGCGACATCGGTTCCGAACAGCTCGAGGATCAGGCTGAGCGGGCCGGCGATGACGGCCACGATCCGGGTCGGGTTGTCCGGCTCGAGGACGTACCCGAACGCATCGGCGAATGCCTCGGACACCACCACCAGACCGATGAGGCCCAGGATCACGAACGCGTCGCGGCTCAGGGCCAAGCGCGCGGGCCGGATGACGATCCTTCGGAAAGCCGAGTAACCGATGCCCACGAGGACCAGGAGGATGAACACGTTGGCGCCGAGGATGGCGAGCCCCCACAGGAGGCCGCCCACCAGCGGGATGGCCGTGACGATGGTCTCGACCAGGCCGTTGGTGATGTAGTTGCCGGTGGTGACCAGCAGGACCAGGAAGCCCCAGAACACGAAGGCGTGCATGAGCCCGGGGATGGGGTCGCGCAGCAGCCGTTCCTGGGCGATGACGTAGCGGATCACGCCCCACCAGCGGGCCTTGGCGTTGTCCGTGCGCTTCAGCGGCCTCCCGGCCCGGAGCACCGCCCAGTGGAGCCGGGAGCGGCGCCAGAACAGGAAGATGGCCGTAAGCAGCGGAACCAGGATCAGCGGGTAGAGCGGCAGC
>CAWFKB010000016.1:0-112093 GCA_963816215.1 uncultured Chloroflexia bacterium
GGCAGAGGCGCGCGTAGTCGCACCAGCGACAGGTATCCGGTGATGGCGTCGCGGCGAAGTCGCCGGAGCGGATGCGGGCGGTGCGGGCCAGGATGTCGGCTCGGACGGCATCGAGCTGTTCATCGGTCCGAGTCGTGGACATCCGCGTGGCGGATTCGGTGAAGTAGAGCGTCACCTTCTCCGGCGTGCCGAGGCCGAGCGCGTCGCGGCAGGCGAGCGCATAGATGGAGAGCTGGAGGCTCTCGTCCACGCCCTTCTGGGAGCTCGTCCGGCCGGTCTTGTAGTCGATCACCTCGACCAGGCCGGAAGGCAACCGGTCAATGCGGTCGATGGACCCGGACACGACCACCGGCGCACCACCGTCGGGATCCTCGATGACCAGGTCGAACGTCTGCTCCTCGGCGATGGCCTCGCCAATGCTGCTGACCTCACCGTTCCAGAAGTTCTCGAGCAGGGTGTTCACCCGCCGTCCGTACGCCTCCTCGGTGGTGCGGTCACCGAAGGCGGTGGGCTGCCAGCGCTCGCGGAAGAACCGCTCCAGGTCCTCGCGGGTTGGCGGGTCCTCGCCGCGGGCTGCCCGTTCGCGGCGCTCCCGGGTGAACGCCTCGAACGCCTCGTGGGCGGTGCTGCCGAAGGCGAAGGCGGCGACCGGCCTGTCCGGCGGAGGAATCCGGTACAGGTAGGTGAACGCGTAGCGGAGCGGGCATTCCTCGTAGGTCGAATACGAGGAGTAGCTGAACTTCTCCGGGAGGGCGGCCACGTCCAGCAGGTTGGCGCCGGCACCGCTGTCGAGCGCGATCACGCGCAGGGTGAGCGGGTCAAGCCCGGCGGCACGGGCGGCATCGGCGTCCATGACGGCGGCCTGGCCGACCGCGGCGAGGTCGTCCGAGAGAGCGGCTCGGGCTTCGCCGGCTTCGGGGTCGGCGACATCGGTCCCTTCCAGCAGCCCGACCAGTTCGGTCGCTCGCAGGCGCAGCGCCAGGCGGCGCTCGCGCTTGGTGGGCAGGGGCATCACCCGGCGCAGCAGGGTCTCCGCCGGATCGGCGACCGGCTCCGCCACCGGCTCGGCGCCGGCATCCTCGGTATCGGCGGACGCATCGGTCCGGTCGCTCACGTGCAGCTCGACCGACGCACCCTCGCGGATCTCGGCGATGAACAGGGATGCCGCCTTGGCGACCGCCGCTCCCCCGTGGGTGGTCAGCATGAGCCGCTCCTGGGCGCGGGTCATGGCCACGTACAGGAGGCGACGCTCCTCCTCGGTGTGGATGTCCTCGCCCGGCATCGGCTCGCGGAGCAGCTCCTGCGGGAAGAAGCCGTTCCAGCCTTCCCGGGTCGGCCACTCGTCTTCCAGCAGGGCCGGGACGAAGACGTACGGGAACTCCAGGCCCTTGGCCTGGTAGAGGGTCATGAGCCGCACGCCCTCCACGTCCTCGGTCAGCTCCACGCTGGTCGGCAGCTCGCCGCCGGCCTCCTGGTAGGCATCGAGGTAGGCCACGAAGTCACCCAGGCTGCCCTTGGGGTGGGCCGCCTGCCAGTCCGCGGCGAAGCGCATGAAGCTGGCGATGTTCGCGACCATGCGGTGGGCTTCGGTCGTGTTGGCGGCGACCAGGTCGAGGACCTGCCCGGTCATCTCCAGGTACCGCTCGAGCAGGGTGAGCGGCCCCTCCCGCCAGGTCTGGGGCGCGAGCTCCTCGATGGCCTCCAGCAGGCGCCGGAGCTTCGCCCTGGTCGCCGGGGGAGTGGTCGCGGTGTCTTCGCGTTGGCTATCGGTGCCATCGGTGCCATCGGTGCCATCGGTGGGCTCGACCATCTCGTGGATGGCGTCAACCAGGTGGCGGCGGTCGAATCGGGCCGTCCGCGTGATGTCCAGGATCTCCAGCGCATCCAGCCGCCACGGGCCGGCGGTCATCATCCGGGTGAGGGCCACGTCATCGTGCGGATCGGCGATGGCCCGCAGCGCCTGCTCCAGGTCGCGGATCTCCGGCGTCGCGAACAGCGAGAGGCCGCCGACCACGGTGTACGGGATGTCCTCCTCCCGGAGGCGGGCCACGATGGCTTCGCGGTGCTTGTGCTTCCGATACAGGACGGCGGCATCCGACCACCTCGGCTGCTCGCCGAGCCGATCGCGGATGGCGTCCACGATGACCACCGCCTCGTCCTCGGGGCCGGCGCAGATGACGAGGTCGACCGGCTCCCCCGCCCCGCGCTCGGTCCGGAGCCGCTTGTCGGGCTCGAAGCGCATCCGATTCCGACCGATGAGCCGATTGGCCGCGGTCAGGATGTGCTCCACCGACCGGAAGTTCTCCTCGATCCGGAAGCGCGGCGGTGGCCCCGGGGCGGGGCCGTCCCGGTCGTGGGCCGGCGGCCGGCTGAAGCGCCGATCGAACTCGCTGAAGGCCGCGAAGCTGGCGCCGCGGAACCGATAGATCGACTGGTCGTCGTCCCCCACCACCATCACGTTGTCCGGCCGATCCGGGGTGCGGCCCAGCAGCTCGACCAGCTCGATCTGGGCGATGTTCACGTCCTGGAACTCGTCCACCAGGATGTGGGCGAACTGCCGCTGCCAGCGGCGGAGGAGGTTGGGGCGCACCTTGAAGAGCTGGGTGACCGCGGCGATCTGCTCCCCGAAGTCCAGGGCTCCGCGGCGGGCGAGCTCCTCCTGGTAGGCGCGGTAGACGGTGGCGATCTCGGTCAGGCGCAGGACCTCGAGCGCGGCGCCGTCCTGGACGTAGGTGTCTGCCAGTTCGTCGATTTCCGGGTGGCGCTCCTCGGGGATCTGGCTGCGGCTGACGGCGCCGCCGGTGCCGGCGATGGCACGGCGCGCCTCGCGGTCGGCCGTCTTCTCCATCGGTGTCGCATCCGGGCTGGCCTCTTCACCGCGGGCT
Organism: uncultured Chloroflexia bacterium; assembly: GCA_963816215.1. Lineage (GTDB taxonomy): Bacteria > Chloroflexota > Limnocylindria > QHBO01 > QHBO01 > DASTEQ01. The sequence goes on from CAWFKB010000016.1 coordinate 2,886, forward strand.
TCGGCGCGCTCGCTCTCTCGAAGGCGGGCGTATTCCTTCCGAACCTCGCGGGGCCCGCTCAAGTTGCCCTGGGTGGCCAGCCGGGCGGCGGCCTCGGGATAGCTCCCGTATCGGTCCTCGAACGCCTGTCGTTCGTTCGCGACGAAGGCCTCGAACTCGGCGGGCGTCACCAGCTCGTCCTTGGCGCGGTTGATGAACTTCACGAACTCGCCCAGGTTCCAGTCGGTGCTGTGGTAGACGAGTCCCAGGGTGGGGCGGAGGTCGCGGAGGAGGAGCAGCTGGCCCACGCCGTCCAGCACGTCGGGGTGGGGCGGGAGACCGATTTCCGCGGCCGATTCGGACAGGATTCGGTGACAGAAGCTGTGGAAGTTGCTGACGGTCATCCGCGCCCGGACCGCGGGGCCGACCGCCTTCTCGATCCGTTGCTGGAGCTCGCGTGCGGCCTTGACGTTGTAGGTCAGGACGAGGATCTGCTCCGGGAGCAGGCCGTCGGTGTTTTCGAGGAGCCACTTGACGCGCTCGACGATGACGCGCGTCTTGCCCGTCCCCGCGCCGGCGATGACCACCGCCGGCCCGTCCCCACGCTCGACGATCCGACGCTGCTCGGCGGTCAGCGGAGCGTCAGGCAGCGTTCCGGGCATGGAGCGTCACGTCGTCTGGCCGGTCACTTCATGTCGGCCCTCGAGGCATTTCGTGCACCAGGCGGCTTCCCCCTGCGTGCCGGTCTCCTCAGGCATCAGCTCGGCGCGGTGCCCACAGATGGGGCACTGGCACACCTGGTCCCCGTAGGGCTCCGAGTCGAACCAATTCGGGTCAAGCTTGTCGTCTTCGGACACAATCCAGACAGGGTAGCTGTCGCCGGCTGGCCGGTGCGATCTTGGTGTGAACTCGACACCCACGAGCTGTGGGGCCAGGAGATCGGGACGATCTAGGTGTCGCGTGCCGGGCGTAGAGTCCTCGCGTCATGCCGCACCGAACCGACACGCTGAGCGATTGGTCCGAAGCCGTCCAGCCAGCCGGCGGCGGGCGCTTTCTCCTCTTGCGCTGTTCGAATGACATCGCAGATCAGGTGGAGCGCGCACTTGGGCTGTCCAGGGAGGATCGAGTCCGGGTGGCGGGTCCAGACCGCGGCGAATGGACCCATCGGATCCCCCTCCGACGACCATTGAGCGACGACGAGAAGGAGCTACTCAGACTCCTCCAGGCCGTCGTCACCCTGCGACTCGCCGGACCGTTCGAAGTGGCCATCGCGTTGGATCGGTACAAGGATCCGTCCTCGAGCGAGGATTCCTTGCTGTGGAAGAACACGCCAATCGGACAACTGTTCCACGACGCGAAGTACAGGGGCGATGGCAAAGCCGGCAAGGCCCTCGCTCGCGAGATGCACCGATTCATCGCGGCACATCCGGCGTACGCCGCCGCCCAGGCGATCGTGGCTGCGCCCAGCCATACCGAAGTCGGCTTTAGCGAACGCCTGGTTCGCGCCACTGGGCGTCTCGCATCTCTGCCGGTGACGGTCGCCAGTGAGGTCGATGCGAAACCTGGGCCGGTGAAGGGGCTCGATGACGCTCATCGCACACCGCAGCACTTCTCCGTCGAACCGGAGGCGGTGCGCGGTCTCCGCGTGATCGTGGTGGACGACATGGTGCGGACAGGCGGGACACTGGTGGCGGTCGGACAGGCAGTGGCCGCGGCCGGGGCAGGGCCTGTGGTGGGCCTGGCCGCAGTCCGGACAATGCGAAACTAGGCAGGCATGGCAGCTGCTGAACTCCTCGGTGCAATGGCCGCCTGGGCCACGTGGTCGACCCCGGCAAAGTTGCTCCGCGAGATCCGTGAGAGCGGTCCCGACGCCCTGCGAGTGGCGACGGAAGGGCTTCCCGCCGGGGAACGCGCGCGACTCGAAACGATGGCCGAGGAGTTGGCCGAGGCTGGGGTTGGCGTCCTGGTTCTGGGATCCGAGGGCTACCCGGAGGTGCTCGCCAAGCTGACAGCACCGCCGGCGATCTTGGCGTATCGGGGCAACATCGAGTTGCTGGATCAAGCCGGCATTGCCGTGTGCGGCGCGAGATCCGCATCGGAGGCCGGAATCGCAGCAGCGCGTCGTGTGGGCGAGCTGGCAGCATCTCGGGGCCTCGCGATCATTGCCGGGAATGCGGCTGGGGTCGATGCGACCGCACAGCGAGCGGCTCTCGACGCGGGCGGTTCAGTCGTCGCCGTGCTCCCCGAGGGCATTGCTCGCGCGTTATCGGAGCCGGCGGGAGACGCACCGGACGGGGAGGGTGATCGCGTCGTTGCTCTCTCTCAATTCCCGTTCACCCAAGGGTGGACGGTATGGGGCGCTATGGCTCGGAACGCGGTGATTGTTGCCTCGGGGGTTGCGCTGATCGTGATAGAGGCCGGCGAACAGGGCGGCACACGGGCTGCCGGCGAGGAAGGCCTACGTCAGGGGCGCCCCGTTCTAGTCCTGGATTTCGAGGGGGGCATGCCGGCGGGCAATCGAGCGCTTGCGGAACGCGGAGCCACGGTAGTGCGCAGTCCAGCCGAGCTCATGGTCGCCCTCGACGACGCCGCCGGACGGCCGAAGCCGGATCCGTCACTCCAGCTGGCGTTGCCGCTGTAATCGGTCGCTGGGCGTTTCGTCCGCACGCGGGTGCGAGACAAGTTCGTCCTGCCGGGGGCCGGGCCTGCTCGCGTTTACTCCGCCAGCGGCACCCGGAAGCGAAGGGCATCGGTCTAGGCGCTCGGCATGCGCTCGTGCCCCTTCGGGCATCGGCTTGGTCTTAGAGCCAGCCTCGGCGCCTGAAGATCACCCACAGCAACAGGCTGACGCCCAGCATCAGGACCAGCGACAGGGCGAAGCCCCACGACTCCCCCGCCCCGGGCAGGTTGGCGAAGTTCTGGCCGTAGATCGTCCCGATCAGGGTGGGGGCGAACAGGATGGCGGCCCAGGCGGAGATGCGCTTGACCTGCTCGTTCTGGTTGTAGGTCGAGACGGTGAGGGCCTTGATCTCCTCGTTCTGGGCCTGGTTCACGAGGGTCGCGTTGACGGTCAGGATGTCGGTCAGGTCCTGGCGGAAGCCGTCCACCCGCTCGGCCACGATGATGGCGTGGTCGTGGACGTCGCGCAGGTAGCGGCGCAGCTCCTCATCGGTCCCGTACTGCTCGAACCCGGCCTGGAGGCCCTCGAGCATGCCCAGCAGCGGATGGACCGAGCGCTGGAACTCGATCACCTCGCGGCTCAGCTCGTAGATGCGCCGGCTGACACGCCCGGCTCGCCGCGGAAGACCTGGATCTCGATCTCGTCGATGTCCTTCTGGAGCCCGGCCACCACCGGCGCGTAGCCGTCCACCACCGAGTCCACGATGGCGTACAGGACCGCCTCGGGGCCCAGCCCCAGCAGCTCGGGGTTGGACTCCATCCGGGTGCGGACCGCGCCCAGGTCCGGCGTCTCGCTGTGGCGGACGGTGATGACGAAGTCGGGGCCCATGAAGACGTGGATCTCGCCGAACTCCACCTCCTCCACCTCGTCGAGGTAGGTGGCGGCGCGGAGGACCACGAACAGCGTCTCGTCGTAGCGCTCCAGCTTGGGCCGCTGGTGGGCGACGATGGCGTCCTCGAGCGCCACCTCGTGGAGCCCGAACTCCTCGGCCACCTGGAGCATCTGGGCATCGGTGGGCCGATACAGACCGATCCAGGCCATGGTCGGCGGCCCGGCCATGCCCTCCTCGGCCTCGGCCGCCACTTCGGCCGCCTCCGACTCGGCCGCCGACTGGCGGAGCCGATGGGCGGTCGCCTTCACCGTGTCCGGGCTGTCCACCCGCTCGCCCCGGCTGTAGATGGCGGCGCTCACCACGCTGTGCTCGACCGGCTCCGCCTCCGGGTGGTCGTCCGGCTCCATCTCCTCTTCGGGGTTGGGGCCGATGTTGGGGTCCACGACCCGCCGCCGGGGCAGCGGGGTTGGGAGGTGGATCCCCCGTCGCCGGGGCTCGATCGCCGGCGTTCGGTCCTGGGTGGGCTCGTCGGTCATCCCCGCGACGATACGCCCATCGGTCCCTGAATCGTGCCGTCAGCCTGCCGTAAGGGCTCATCTCGATCGTGGCGCGGTGCCCAAGGTCCGCGACGCCATCCGTCTGGTCGAGGCCGAAGGCTGGACCTGGGTGCGGACCCGTGGGAGCCATCGGCAGTATCGGCACCCCACACGTCCGGGCCGCGTCACGATTGCCGGCCGACCGAGTAAGGATCTGGCTCCACCAATCTGGCGGAGTATCCTCAAACAAGCGGGACTCGACCCATCGGAGCGATGAACATGCAGTACGCGGTTGTCGTTGAGAAGGCGGGCAATGGCTATTCGGCCTACGTGCCCGATCTCCCTGGTTGCATCGCGGCGGGATCGACCCGCCGCGAGGTCGAAGTGCTGATCCGCGAGGCAATCGAGTTTCACCTCGAAGGCATGCGCGAAGACGGCGACCCAATCCCTCCGCCGACAACCTGGGCACATCAGGTGGACGTGGCCTAACGGCTCGGCGCGGCGCGCCTGTGAATGCGACCGGCTAGGTGTCGCAATGGGGTCGCGACGATGGCCCCATGAGCGTCGACTACCACCAGTTCATCAACCGCGACCTGCCGCCGCGCGAGCGGGGCTGCACCTCGAAGGTGCGGTTCATCAGCCGTGGTGAGGCGAAGTGCGTGACCCGGCAGCCGTGGGCTGCCAGCGGACTCAAGCCATACCGATGTCGGTGGTGTGACGGCTGGCACCTGGGGCATCGCCGGCGCCGAGTCTGATCCGCCCCTGGCCCGTCTGGGGGGCATTGGCCGGCCAGCCCGTATCATGCGGCCGATGCTGCTGGCCCACGCCACCTCGTCGATCTTCGGATGGTCCACCGAGGTGCTGCCCTGGATTGGGATCGGTCTTGCCGCGATCCCCTACCTGGTCGCCGTCTGGATGGTCAACCGAGACCACCCGCAGACCCGCGTGCCTGCCTGGCGGGTGGTGGCCTGGTTGGCCGGCGTGGCCGCCCTGGCGGCGGCGCTCGTGTCCCCCATCGACCTGTGGGCCGACGACCTGCTGAGCGTGCACATGGTCCAGCACATCCTGCTGGCCATGGTCGCTCCCCCACTCCTCGCCCTGGGTGCGCCGGTCACGCTGCTCCTGCGGGTGTCGTCCCCGCGCGTCCGCCACGCCTACCTGCTCCCGGTGCTCCATTCGCGCGTCGTCCGCGCCCTGGCCTGGCCGCCGGTGGGCTGGATCGCGTTCGCGGTCGTCATGTGGGTCACCCACTTCTCCCCGATCTTCGAGGCCGCGCTCGAAAACCCGGTCATCCACGACTTCGAGCATCTCCTCTACTTCGGGGCGGGATTGCTCTTCTGGTGGCCGGTCGTGGGCGCCGATCCCAGCCCGGGCCGCCTGCGTCCCGTATGGCGGATGCCGTACCTGGGCCTCCAGATGCCCCTCCACGCCGCCATCGGTCTGCTCATCTACTTCGCGCCGGCGGTCCTGTACCCCCACTACAGCGCCGTCCAGCTGACCGGGGGCCCGGACCCCCTGGTCGACCAGCAGGTGGCGGGCATCATCATGTGGGGGGCCGGTGACCTGATTCTCACCGCTGCCCTGGTCCTGGCCGCCGCGGCGTGGCTCCAGGCCGCGGAGCGGCACAGCCGACGGGTGGAAGCCATGGAGGCGCGCCTTGCCCAGACACGCTGAACCGCGCGGTCAGCGCCGCCGGATCGGTCTGGCTGGCGCCCTGACGGCCGCCCTCCTGCTGGCGGCGTGCTCGAGCTCCACGGGGAGCTCAGGGCCGTCACCCTCGTCGGGGGCCGGCGCCTATCCGGGATGGCCGGGGAGTGGCACGGTCATCGCCAACACCGACTTCATCCCGGAGGTCTTCAACAACGAGCTTGCGGTGGGCGACAACCGGGTCATGGTGCTGCCCACCAACCAGGCCGGCACCCCGCTGGCCTCGCCCGACATGACCATGGACATGGCCTTCTATGACCTGGCCGCCAGCGTGGACACCCCGGTGGACGAGGAGGCCGGCACGTTCCGCTGGCTCATCCCCGACGCCAAGGGGATCTTCGCCGCCCACACCACGTTCAGCCATGCCGGGGACTGGGGCGTCGAGGTGACCGCCCACCAGGACGGGGAAGCGGACGCGACGGCGCGCGTCCTGTTCTCGGTGCGCGAGACGACCAACACCCCGGCCATCGGGGCGGACGCGGTCCCGTCGGATACCGTCACGGTCACGGACCCCGCGGGCCTGCCGGCCATCACCACCGACCCGGACCCCGACCCGTCCTTCTACACCCTGTCCATCCGGGACGCGATCGCCGCGGGCAAGCCGTTCGTGATCGTGTTCGCCACGCCGGCCTTCTGCACCAGCGGGGTGTGTGGCCCCGCGCTGGACCAGGTCCGGTCCATCTCGGGCGACTACACCGGGCGCGTGAACTTCATCCACGTCGAGCCGTACCTGCTCGAGCTGGTGAACGGGCACACCCAGCCCAAGGTGAGCGCCACCGGGCAGCCACAGACCATCCAGGCGGTGGCCGAATGGGGACTGCCCAGCGAGCCCTACGTCGTGGTCGTGGATGCCAACGGGAAGGTGGCCAACAAGTTCGAGGGGATGGCCTATCCCGATGAGCTGACCGCCGCCCTGGACGCGCTCCTGCCCTAGGGGCCGCCTGGAGCGGCTAGAGCACGTACACCGTCGAGAACAGGAACAGCCAGACCACGTCCACGAAGTGCCAGTAGTAGCTGGTGGCCTCCACCTCGGTGTGGCGGTTGCCGGCCACCAGCCCGCGCCGGGCGCGGTTGGCCACGATGAGCATCAGCAGCAGCCCCGCCAGGACGTGGGCGCCGTGGAAGCCGGTCAGGGTGTAGAAGGTCGATCCGAACACGCCATCGGACAAGCCAAATCCGTTCGTCGCGAACTCGTAGGCCTGGATGCTGAGGAACGCGGCGCCCAGCAGGATGGTGACCCACAGGAACCGCTTCATGGTGCGCAGGTCGCCGCGACCGATGGCCCGCACGGCCCACTGGAGGGTGAAGCTGCTGGTGACCAGGAGGAGCGTGTTCAGCCCGGGGATGAGGAGCTCGGGGCGCTCCTGGCCGGGAGGCGGCCAGCCACCGGTATCGGAGCGGATCACGAAGTAGGCGGCGAACAGCCCGCCGAAGAGCATGATCTCCGACAGGATCCCCAGCTTGACGCCGAGCAGGACCCGGTTCCGGGCCGCCGCCGCGTCGGTGCCGTGGCCGGCCTCGGCCACAAAGCCCACCTGCCCGCCGTGGCCGGTCTCCACGCCGGCGGTCATGGTCGTGGCCTCGGTCGTGCGGGTGCGGCCGCTCCCCCGGGCACCGGTTTGCCGTTGCCGTACTCATACGGCGGCGCGGTGACGGTGGGGATGTGCTCGAAGTTCTCGATGGGCGGCGGCGAGGAGACGCTCCACTCGAGGGTCTGCGAGCGCCACGGGTTGGCCTCCGCCCGCGGGCCCCGTGCCCACGAGCGGACCATGTTGAACACGAACACCGCGACCGACAGGGCGATGTTCAGGGCCATGATGCTCACGAACAGGTTCACCGTGCCCAGCTCGGGCGGGTAGTCCGACACCCGGCGCCGCATGTCCTCGATCCCCAGCCAGAACATGGGCAGGAAGGTGAGGTTGAAGGCCAGGGTGAACCACCAGAAGTGGAGCTTGCCCAGGCGCTCGCTGTACATCCGCCCGGTGATCTTGGGGAACCAGAAGTAGGTCGCCGCGAACAGGCCGTAGATGGTCGAGCCGATGATCGTGTAATGGAAGTGGGCGACCACGAAGTACGTGTCGCTCAGGACGATGTCGGTGGGCACGTCGGCCAGGTACACGCCGGTGATGCCGCCGATGACGAACGCCCACACGAAGCCAAACACCCACAGCATGGGCACCTTGAAGTGGAGCTTGCCCATCCAGATCGTGCCCAGCACGGAGAGGAAGACGATGCCGGTCGGGATCGAGATGATCTCGGTGGTCAGCATGATCGGGATGTGGAAGAACTCCGCCATCCCGCTCACGAACATGTGGTGGGCCCAGACCATGAAGCTCAGCACACCGATGGCGATGAACGACAGCACCGCGAGGGGGTACGCGAACAACGGCTTGCGCGCGAAGACCGGGACGATCTCCAGGATGGCCCCCAGCCCGGGCACGGCCATGATGTAGACCGCGGGGTGGCTGTAGAACCAGAACAGGTGCTGGAACAGGACCGCGTCCCCGCCGTGGCTGGGACGGAAGAAGGCGGTCCCCAGCAGCCGGTCGAAGAGGAGCATGGTGAACGCGGAGGCCACGACCGAGGTCGCCATCAGGGCGAGGACCGCGGTCACGGTCAGGGCCCACACGAAGATCGGCATGCGCAGGGGTGACATCCCCGGCGCGCGCATCCGGGCCACGGTCACCAGGAAGTTGATCGCGCTCAGGATGGACGACACGCCCACCGTGACGAAGGCCATCAGGTACGCCTGCTGGCCGAACTCGGCCTGCTGGCTGAGCGGCGGATACGCGGTCCAGCCGCTGTCGAAGCCACCCAGGAACGGGTTGATGGCGACCAGCAGGAGGGGCATGGGGAGGAGCCAGTAGGACAGGGCGTTGGCCTTGGGGAAGGCCATGTCCCGCGCTCCGATCATGATCGGGACCAGGTAGTTCCCCAGCCCGCCGATGATCGACACCAGCGCAACGGTGATCATCATCGCGCCGTGGGTGGACATGATCGTGTTGTAGAGGTCCTTGTCGACCTGGATCCCCGGCTGGGCCAGCTCGAAGCGCATGTACATGGCGCCCAGCCCGGCCACCAGGAACAGGCTGAAGGCGGTGACCAGGTACTGGACCCCGATGACCTTGTGATCGGTCGTGAAGTGGAAGTACCGATGCCAGTCGCCGGCGGTGCCGTGCGCCTGGTGCTCGGTGGCGGGATCGATCTCCCGGCCCCGGATCCAGGTGATCCAGAAGCTGAAGGCACCGATGCCCAGCAGGAAGCCGGCCAGGGCGAACAGGTAGCCCAGGGCCAGGACGTGTCCGCCCTCGAAGCCCAGGGCGAACGGGATGCCGCCACCGATGGCGATGCCCAGGAGCGCGCCGATCGCGGCGCGGGTCAGCCCGGGGCGGACGAGGCGGTTGCGCATCAGTGCGGTGACTCCCCGGGTGACTCCCCTGGCGGCGGTTCCCCGCTCGGCGGCGGCTCAGGCGGCGGCTGGGTGTTCAGCCAATCGGTCAGGCCAGCCATCGGTTGGGCGACCACCGGGAAGGTCATCCCCGTGTGACCCAGGCCGCATAGCTCGGCGCACATCCCGCCGTAGTCGCCCGCCTGGGTCACGGTCACGTAGATCGTCGTCACGCGCCCCGGCACGGCGTCCTGCTTGACCCCGAAGGCCGGGACCCAGAACGAGTGGATGGCGTCGAGCGAGGTTACGTTCAGGCGGACGCGCTCGCCCAACGGGACGTGGAGCTCCCTGAGGTCGAGCTCGTAGCCGGGATACTCGAAGTGCCACCTCCACTGCTCGGCGGTGACGTTGATCTCGTAGTCGGCGTTCTGGGCGCCACGGATCTCGAGCAGCCCTGCGGCGCCGTACCCGAACAGGCCGACGACCATCACCGAACTGACGCCCACCCACAGGGCCTGGAAGCCCCGGTGGCCATGAATGGGTGGCCCGTCTTCGTCATCGTCCCCGTGGGCTCGAAAGCGGATGGCCGAGTAGACGAGGCCCACCACGACCAGCATGAGGACCGGCATGGCCACCACGGTCAGCAGGACGAATGCCCGATCCTCGACATCCGCCTCGTTCGAGGCGACGATGGGCAGGATCTGGACCCCGGCCAGCAGGGCCATGCCAACAACCGACAGAAGCACCCACGCCGCCCCGGCGATGAGCAGGTGGCGGCGTGGGTTCATGCAGCGCGGCTCGAAGCGGAGCGGTCGCGGTGCCGGTGTTCAGCTCAGGGCTGGACTACTCGACGGTGAAGTCGGCGGCCATGCCCTCCGCGTAGTGGCTCTCGAGGTTGCACAGGATCACGTAGTGCCCCGGTGCCAGGGTCACGGTGAGCTCGGCGCTCGACCCGGACGTGATGTCCTCGACCTCGTCCACCGGCGTGAACTGCGTCTCGTCCACCGTGTCGGTGGCGTCGTCCACGGGCAGGCTGTCAGCCGCCGTGTCGGTCGAGACGACCACGAACTCGTGCGTCTTGTCGCCGTCGTTCTGGATGTGGAAGGTGATATCACCCTCCGCTCCGGTGGTGGCGTCGAGGTTGAACTCCCATTCCTTGAGCGTGGCATTCACGTCGCTCACCGGTCCCGATGCGGGCGACGACGACGAGCAGGCGGCGACCAGGCTGGCCACAGCGAGTACAGACAGGAATCGCATTCGCGACATCCAAAGCCCTCCGTTCCTGACACCGAGGCGTAGGCGGACGCCTCCGATCGGCTGGGCGTCGAGCCTCACCTCGGATGGGATGAAGGATGGGGCACGGTTGCGCCAACTCCTATACTCGGAACCGACCATTCGTGGAAGGCACGATGACCACGCCCACCTACACGTCGCCCGCGTCCCCCGCCCCGCCCGCCACCGCGCCGGTTCCCACCACACCGGTCGTCACCGCGCCGATTTCCTCCACGTGGCACGACGGCGCGGACGCTTGGGTTGCCCGCCTCCAATCCTCGCCACGACTCATCCAGGTCGCCCTGGACGTGGTCGGCATCGCGCTCGTGTGGGCGGCGTTCGTGAGCCCGCTCTTCTCGCCCGAGATCTGGTTCCACGGCGTGTTCGTGGTCCTGGCCTTCCACGCCTTCCTGTTCGGCCTGCGACCCACGCTGCTGCGCATCGCCATCGTCTCCGTCCCCCTGGTCGTGTACGCCAATGCCCCGCGACTCGGGCTGGCGCTCCCCGAGATGGAGCTCACCGAATGGCCCCTCATGTTCGTCATCGCGGCGACCGTGGCCTGGATGGCCGACCGGCGTGAGGCCACGTCCCGCCGCTACGCGGCGTTGTACCGGCGGGCGGCCGACCGGCTGCTCACCGTCCAGGAGGACGAGCGGCGGCGTATCGCGCGCGAGCTGCATGACGGGGTGGGCCAGGTGCTCACCGCCCTGACCCTGACCCTGGACGCCCAACCCGCTCAGCCGACCGATGACGACCGTCGCGCGGCCCGCCACCTGGCCGACACCGCGCTGGCCGAGACCCGCGACCTGGCCGAGCGGCTGCGGCCCGCGCGCCTGGACGAGATTGGCCTGGTCTATGCGCTCCGTGACCTCGCCAAGCGCGCCGGCTTCCCGGTGGTCATCGAGGCGGCGCCGGACGCGGCGGACCGCGATCTCCTCTCCCCGAGCGCGCAGGCCGAGGTCTACCGCATCGTGCAGGAGGCACTGGCCAATGCCGCTCGGCACAGCGGCGCGTCCGAGGCGCGCGTCACGATCTCGCGCGACGCGCGGACGCTGACCATCACCGTTGCCGACGACGGAATCGGCTTCGATCCCCTGGACCCCGCCCACGCGGGGATCGGGCTCGCGGGAATGGAAGAGCGTGCCGTGCTCATTGGTGCCGATCTCCACGTCGACAGCGGGCCGGGACTCGGGACGGTCGTCCGGCTTGACGCGCCCCTGAGCCTGCCTGTCCCTACCGACGGCGTGTCCTGATGCCGCCCATCCGGGTCGCCCTCGTCGACGACCACGGGCTGGTCCGGGAGGGCCTGCGCCGGATCATCGAGCGCGAGCGAGACCTCGAGGTCTGTGGAGAAGCAAGCACGGCGGCAGCGGCCCACCAGCTGGCAGCCGAGACGCACCCCCAGGTCATGCTCGTGGACATCAGCCTGGGCGAGGAGGACGGCATTGCCCTCATCCGCGATCTCCACGCCGCCCACCCGGACATCCGGCTCGTGGCGGTGACCATGCACCAGCACGACGAGACCGTCCGTCAGGCCTTCCTCGCGGGAGCCGCGGGGTTCGTAGTCAAGGGCGCGACCAGCGCCGAGCTGCTCGCCGCCATCCGGGCCGTCGGCCGCAACCAGAACTATGTCCACCCTGCGGTGGCATCGGTCCTCGTGGTCGACTCCCTGCGCTGGCTGCGCCAGGACGATCGGCTCAGCCCGCGCGAGATCGAGGTCCTCCGCCACATCACCGCCGGTCGCACAGCCGCCGAGACCGGGGAGGCGCTCGGCATCAGCGCCAACACGGTTCGACGTCACGTGGCCAACCTGGGGGCGAAGGCCGGCGTGCGCGGGCGCGTGGCCCTGACTCGGTACGCGATCGCGCACCACCTCGTTCGGGACGAGGCGTAGCCCCACCGCTAGACTGCCGCGCCATGACCCCGGCGCGCAGCCCACGCATCCCCCGCATCGTCTGGATCCCGATGACGCTGCTCGCGGCGGGCGCCATCCTGGTCCTGGCCACGCGTCCGCTGGGCGGTGGCCAGCCCGATGCGTCGTTCTACGCGGTCCGCAGCCCGGCTCCGGGGATCCAGCTCGGCGAGATTGCGCCGGGGACGGCCGGCGCCCCGGGCGATCCGCCCCTCGTGCTGACCGACCTGGACGGCAATCCGGTCACGCTCGCGGACTACGACGGCCAGCCGCTGTGGATCATCTTCTGGCGAGCCGACTGCGAGCCGTGCGAGGCGGAGGACCCGGCCGTGGAGGCGGCATACGCCGCCCACCAGGGCGACGGCCTGGCGGTCGTGGGCATCAATGCCGAGGACTCGCTCGAGGTGGCCAGCGAATACCTGGCCCGGCGGCCAGTCGGATACCCGGTGGCGGTTGACCCGACCACGTCGTGGCGGTCCACGTACGGGATCTGGGGAGAGCCGACGCACTACTTCCTCACCCCGGACGGCGTGATCCAGGTCCGGAACTTCGGGCCGCTGACCCCCGACCAGATCGAGCAGAACCTCGACCGCATTCTCTAGGTGCCCGTCTGCGCCCCGGCGCGTACGATGGGCGTCCACGCTCCCCCCGGAAGGAAGACCACTCATGTCCCATCACGAAAGCAGCCCTGCCAACCGCGCCTCGGACGCGAACGTTGCCGTGGTCAAGAAGGCGCTCGATGCCTGGGCCAGCAATGACATGCAGGCCGCGTCAGACGTGCTCACCGATGACATCGAGTGGCATGAGATCGGCCGCTCGGATGCCACCCACGGCAAGGCGGCCCTGGCCGAGCGATTCAGCGCGCCCGACGCGGCGGCCTGGTCGATCAAGGGCGAGACGCACGATGTGCTCGCCAACGAAAACCACGCCCTCGCCATGGTCACGGCGACCGCCACCCACGGCGACCGCAGCCTGACCTACAAGGTCATCGAGGTCTATCACATCCGCGACGGCAAGATCTCAGCCCGCTGGGCGTTCTCGGACGACACCGAGGCGATCAACCGCTTCTTCGGCGGGAGCTGATCACCGGGCGCCTCGTCGGCGCCGCGCAGGAGTTGATCGCCTAGAGCGTGACGCCCGAGTCGTCGGGCGGTTCGGGCCTGTCCAGCGGCTCGACAGGCAGGTTGCCGATCACCAGCCCGTTGGTCTGCACCTGCTCCCCGCGGCCCTCTTCCTGGACGACCACCACGGCCGGGGGCCGGTTGTGGAGGATCTTCTGTTCCAGGCCGGCCATGAACTGACCGACCGACAGGTTCACGTCGTCGAACGAGGGCAGCCGCCCGCGGTCAACGTCCTCCTCGGGAGCGTCGTCCGCCGTTGGTGCGTCCTCGGGGTCAGCCACGGACCCATCCTACGCTGGGCGACGACTCCGCACGGCAACGGCGACCAGGGCGACCAGCCCGATGAGGAAGGCGGTAACCGCCAGCCCGGTCCCACCGGAGGTCGGCTGGCTGGGCGCCATGGCGGCATCCGGGAGCCCCTCGGGCGTGGGCGGCGGGGCCAGGATGACGGTAAAGGACACGACGTCGCTGCAGACCTGCCCATCGGCCGCGGTCAGAGTCCACGACCCCACCTGGGCCGGGGTCAGCGAGCCGGTGAGGATGAAGTTGCCGCTGCCATCGGTGCCCTGGGGGAAGGTGGCCTGCGGCACGCCATCGAGGACGACGGTGATGTCCAGGGTGACATTGGGCGTGAACCCGGTGCCGTCCACCTGGACCGCCTCGTCGGCGATGATGACGGCCGTCTCGGCCGGGACCGGGGACGAGGTCGAGCTGATCAGGATCGAACAGGTGGGCGGCGGGACGCCGGCCCGCACGACGGCGGACGCGACGAGGACCGATGCCGTGCCCAGGAAGGCGGCTGCCACGAGGATGGGCAGCACGCGCGGACGGACGACAGATGCATTCATGACCCAACTCCTGCAGGACGCGATGAGGTCCCACCCTCGGCCCGCTGGTCCCTGGCGGCAATAGGAGTTCGGGCCCACCCATCGGTCCGGTCTGACCGATGGCGAACCGATGCCTGACCCGCGGTCAGTAGCTCAGGACGTCGATCCCCTGCCGCTCGAAATCCGGGCGGTTGCGCGTGACGACCACCGCCCCCAGCTCGGCGGCCACGCCGGCAATGAGTGAGTCGCCCAGACCCAGCTTTCGTCCCTCGCCATGGCGCTTGTGCCGGGAGTTCGCCGCCCACCGGGCGGCATCGGGCGTGGTGGCGACGTACTCGAGCGCATTGAGCAGGACGCGCAGGTGGCGCAGCTGGTCGCGGTCGCCCTGGGACAGGGTCTCGCAGGTCACGATGTCGCAGGTGTAGAGCTCGTTCGGACCCGAGAACAGGCGCTCGAGCAGCTCGGCGGCGGGCTCGTCGCGGTTCGCGTGATCGATGAGCACGGTGGAGTCCAACAGGTAGCGCACCTAATCGGTCTCCTCGGTTCGAAGGAAGTCAATCCAGGCCGTCACCTCGTCGCGGTTCATCTGGTAAGGCGTTCCCACGAAGATGCCGGCCGTTTCACGGATGGCCTTGCCCAGCTTGTCGCGCTTGACGCGGGCGGCGACGGCCTCGGCCACGTAGCGGCTCCGGCCGCGGGGGCCGGCCAGCTGGTCGACTTCGGCCATGAGGTCCTCGGGAAGGGTCAGGTTGGTGCGGGTCAGTGTCGTGCGGGTACCTGCCATGCCAGGCGCGCTCCAATGTGTATCGGTATGCGCACACTCTAGCACACTGCCTTCGGAACCAGGCTCTCTGGAGAGCGGCCAGCAACTTCGGGCGGCGCGGTAGAGTCACCCGCATGACGGCGCCCGTTGAGCGGAACGACCCAGCCGCCGCGGTGGAGCGGACCTACCTCGTCCTGACCCTGCTCACGACACTCGCGGCGTCGTTCATCTGGGGCATCAACACGATCTTCCTGCTCGACGCGGGGCTCAGCAACGCGGAGGCGTTCGCCGCCAACGCGGCGTTCACCGCCGGGATGGTGATCTTCGAGATCCCCACCGGGGTCGTGGCCGACACGCGGGGGAGGCGCTTCTCGTTCGTCCTGGGCACCGTCACGTTGATGCTGGCCACGCTCCTGTACCTGTTCATGTGGCAGGTCCACGCTCCGTTCTGGGGCTGGGCCTTCGCCTCCATCGGGCTGGGCCTGGGCTTCACCTTCTTCTCGGGCGCGACCGAGGCGTGGCTGGTGGACGCGCTGAAGGCGACGGGATTCCAGGGCCACCTCGAGCACGTGTTCGGGCGAGCACAGACCGTGGGCGGGGCGGCGACCCTGGTGGGATCGGTGGCCGGTGGGGTCATCGCGCAGGTCACGAACCTGGGCATCCCGTACCTGGTCCGGGCGTTGTTGCTGGGCGTGACCATGATCGTGGCCCTGGTCTACATGAAGGACATTGGGTTTACCCCGGACCGGGAGATCAGCCCCGGCAAGGCGGTCCGCAACGTGATCCGTGGCTCGGTGGACGGCGGCTTCCGGAACCCGCCCGTGCGCTGGATGATGCTGGCCATCCCCTTCACCGCGGGGACCGGCATCTACGTCTTCTACGCCGCCCAGCCGTACCTGCTCGAGCTGTACGGCGACCCCACCGCCTACAGCGTGGCGGGCCTGGCGGCGGCCATCTTCGCCGGCTCCCAGATCGTGGCCGGGCTCATGGTGCCGCGCATCCTCCCCCTGTTCCGGCGTCGGACCGATGCGATCATCGGCGGGGCGCTGCTCGGGATCGGTCTGCTCGTGCTGCTCGGCCTCCACCCGGGCTTCCTGGTGGCGCTGGTGCTCCTGGCCGCGGCGACGTTCGTGGGTGCGGTCACCCGACCGATGCGGTCTGCCCTGTTGAACGGCGTCATCCCGTCCGAGCAGCGGGCCACCGTGCTCTCGTTCGACTCGCTGATGGGGTCCGCCGGGGGCGTGGTCCTGCAGCCCGCCCTGGGCCGCGTGGCCGATGTCAGCGGGTATGCCGCTTCGTACCTGGTGGCTGCGGGAATCCAGTGCCTGGCCCTGCCGTTCGTCTTCCTCGCGCGACGGGAGCGGCCGGCGTCCGATCCACTCACCTTCGGGGCGAGCATCGGCCTCGCAGGATGTACCGTAGCGATCCCCTTCTTCTCGTACGAGGTGTTTCTCATGGCCAAGTACCTGGTAATCGGTAGCTACACCGCCGAAGGCGCCAAGGGCCTGCTCCGAGAGGGCGGGAGCAGCCGGATCAACGCCGCCCACCAGCTCGTGGAGTCGGTGGGAGGTAGGTTCGAGGCCCTGTACTGGGGCTTTGGCAAGGATGACTTCTACGCAATCGCCGACCTGCCCAGCGCGGCCGCCGCGGCCGCCGTGAGCCTGACCCTCGGCGGCTCGGGATCGTCCCACACCCGCACCATCCCGCTCATGACCGCCGAGGACATCGACGCGGCCGCGAAGCTGTCTCCGACCTTCCGTCCTCCCGGCGCCTGAGGAGAATGACCGATGTCCCATCACGAAAAGCCCGCCGAGCACCCGAACGTCACGCTCTGCCGCAGACTGGCCGACGCCTTCAATGCCGGCGACACGAGCGCGATGAGCGAGGGCCTGGCCGACGACATCGAGTGGCATGAGATCGGCAATCCCGAGCCCATCCGGGGCAAGGCGGCCCTGGCCGAGCGGTGGCAGGCCATGGCCAGCGGCGGCGGAACGTACTCGGTGAAGGAGCACGCCACGGTGGGCGACGACGACCACGTCGTGTCCCTCGTGGAGGCCACCGTCACGAGGGGCGACAAGTCCCTGACCTACCGGACCGCCGAGATCTACCACGTGGCCGATGGCAAGGTGACCGCCCGATGGGCGTTCTCCGACGACACCGCGCGGATCAACGAGTTCTTCGGCGGGATCTAGTTCCGGCGCGGGGTGACCCGCGCCTCAGGCTATTCCTCGGTCCCGCGCGGCAGGACCAGCAACATGGTCGTGCCGTCTGGACCGCTGTGCTCGACCGCGATGGTGCCGCGGCTGGGCGCGAGCAGCTCACGGGCAATGGTCAGACCGATGCCCGCGCCGGAGCCTGCGGTGCGGGCGGGATCGGATCGGTAGAAGCGCTCGAAGATGTGTGGGAGGTCCTCGGCCGGGATACCCGTGCCGTGGTCGATGACCCGGATCTGGACCTGCTCCCCGGCGGGCGCGGCGGTGACCTGAACGGTTTGACCTGCCGCGGTGTGTTGGGCGGCGTTGGTCATCACGTTCCGTAGGGCACGGCCCAGGTGGGCCAGGTCGGCCCAGGCCGCGAGGCCCGGCTCGCCGGGATCCACCTCGAGGGTGACGCCCTTCTCGCGGTACAGCCCGTCGAGCGCGGCGGCGGCCTCCTTCAGCAGCGCGCCCATCTCCACCCGCTCGGGGCGGGCCTGGAGGGGAGCTGCCTCGGCCGAGGCCAGCTCCCCCATCTGGACGATCACGCTGCCCAGGGCCGATGAGGCGGCGCGGGCCGCCTCGAGGTTGGCCGGGTCGGTGGGCACGACCCCGTCGATCATGGCCTGCAGCTGGGACTCGAGCACCGTGGCCGGGGTCGCCAGGTCGTGCGCCATGTCGCTGGCCGCGCGCCGGCGGAGCATTTCGGAGCGCTCGACGCGCGAGGCCATGGCGTTGAATGCCCCGGCCAGCTCGCGACTCTCGCGGTCCCCGCCGCCGGTGGCGCGCGCGCTCAGGTCTCCCGCCTCCAGCCGACCCGCAGCCAGGGCCACGTCATGCAGGGGCCTGGTCTGGCGCCGCGCGATGAGGACCGCCAGCCCGGCGATCACCGCCACCGCCGCCAGACCGCCCACCAGCAGCACCCCGTTGAACAGGCGCAGGAACGGGCGGTCGGTGGGCTGGACCGGGACCTGGGCCACGATGGTGGCCACTTGCTCCTCGTCCACGTACACCGGGGCGGTGATGCCCTGGCTTGGATCGTCAAGGTCGACGGGCGGTTGCTGGGGGCCGAAGTGCGCGATCTCGTTCCCGTTCGGGCCCAGCAGGACGACCGGCGCGCCAAGGCTGCGGGCCAGGCGCTCCAACATGGCCCGCGCCTGGCCCAGGTTGCCGCCCTGGTGAAGGATCTCCCCCAGGGTGTCGGCGGCCGCGTTCACCTGCTCGGTTTGCTGGGCGGTCACCACGTCTTCGAACGAGCGGCTGACCACGCGATTTACCACCGCTCCGGCAACGAGCAGGGTGACCAGCGTGACGCCCGACAGGATGAGCGCCAGGCGGAGGGCCAGCGGCATGCCTCGGCCGCTCCCGGGGGTGGCGGCCACGGGAACGGTCGGCGTTCCGGGCGGCGTGGGGGTGCGTGCGGCGGGAGCCGTCATGCGTCGTCTCGACTCGGCACCAACCGATATCCGACCTGCGGGATGGTCTCGATCAGCCACGGGTCGCCGGCCTCGTCCCCGACCTTGCGACGGAGATTGGCCACGTGGACGTCCACGACCCGCTCGAAGACGTCGTCCGGGCGCCGGGCCACGAACTCGAGGAGCTGGGCCCGAGTCAGGACACTCCCCGGCCTGCGCGCGAGGGCACCCAGGAGATGCGCCTCGCCGGGCGTCAGCCGCCCGGTTCGCGAGGCACCGGCCTTGCGAGCATCGGTGGTGGCCGGTCGGACGGTGTACTGCCGCGTAACCATGTCGATCGTCAGTCGGCCATCGGCCAGCGACAGCACAGGCTCATCGCTCCCGTCCAGGCCGGCCAACGAACCGGGCCCTGCCCCGTTGGGACCGACCCCTCCCCCGGCTGGCGCCGCGCGGCGCAGGATGGCGGCGACCCGCGCGGTCAGCTCGTGGGGGTTGAACGGCTTGCCCAGATAGTCATCGGCGCCGGCCCGCAGCCCGCCGATCCGGTCGGCGTCGCTCCGCTTGGCACTCGTGATCAACACCGGTACGGAGCCGCGGTCCCGCAGCTCCTCGAGCACGGTCTCGCCCTGCATGCGGGGCAGCATCAGGTCGAGGATGACGAGATCCGGGGTCTGCGCGTCGTACGCGTCGAGGGCCGCCGCGCCATCCCCGACATCGGTCACGGCGTACCCGTCGCGCTCCAGGTACAGGCGCAGGAGCGCGCGCAGCTGCGGTTCGTCCTCCACGATGAGGATCCGCGCCCGGGCCGTCGCCTTCGTCGTCACCTCCAGATGCTATCGGTCCGTCCATTCAGGAGTTGTGAAGGGCGGCCCACGTGACGTCTGTTCCAGGGGGTGGATGTATCGGCCAACGTGACGACGGATGCGCCTCGAATGCCGGCCTCGGAACGGCTTTCCGCGCCGATTTCACCGATGGGCGGAACAAACGGGCACTGTCTGGGACTCCTAACTGATCCGACCATGCCTTCTTGGCCGATACGTCCGCGGGGCGGAACAACTAGCCGGGCCGCGGACTCGCGGCGTGGTGGGTGAAGCAAAACGCCCGGTCCGAAGACCGGGCGTCAGGTTTGCGATTTGACTCGCGGTCGCGGGTTAGGCGGCTGCCTGCACCTTCACGGCGCGGGCGCCCTTGGGTGACTGCTCGACATCGAAGGAGACATTCTCCCCGCCTACGAGGCGGTCAAAGTCCAAAGACGATGCCAGCTCGTTGCGATGGAAGAAGTATTCCTTCCCGTCCTCGCCGCCGATGAATCCGAATCCACGATCCGAAATCACCCGCTTAATGGTTCCGTTTGCCACGGTTACCTCAGTTCTTCTCGAACAACAACTTGCTTCACACAGCCGGCTCGAGAAGAACCACGACCACGCAAGCGACCACCGACGCTGTGCCGATGGATCGCCAATAGGGTACTCCCTCGACCCCGTTGGGGGCTATAGGCCTACGACGAGACCGATTCAGCGGCGAGTGTTGCGGCGTCGATCGCGAGAGCGGGCGCCTCCTCGGCCACCGTCGGATAGCGGCGGCTTGTTTCTTCCAACGCCGTGAGAACGCCCTGCCGGGCGACGGTCAGCTCCGCGCTCATGCGCTTGGCGTGCTTCCAATCGCCGGTGGGCATGGCCAATTCCGCGGTGACGGCGGCCCGCGTACGGCGATAGGCCTGGATGGCGTCGTTCGCGGTACGGGTGATCTGGTTCGTGGCCTCGCGCAGCATGCGCAGCCGCTCCGACGGGCGCTGCTCATCCTCGAGCCGCCGGTCCAGCGTCTTGATCAGGTCGGCAATCGCCGCCGGGGTGCCCTGGATGAGCTGGAGGTCGGGCTCGCGTCGGCCGAGGCGGGTGTTTGGAGGCCTTATCGGCACAGGCGTCCCATTCGACCTCAAGGATACCACCGGCCTGTTGAATGACCCCGAGGGCGGCCCTCCTACTCCCCGGGGTGCTCGGCGAGCCAAGCCCAAAGTTCGGCCTGCGCGTCCGCGCTGAGCGAAAGCGCATGCAAGCCGCCCGCCACGGTCCACAGTTCGACACGTCCGTCAGGGGGGCACCCACCGCCTTCGAGGACGCTGGTCTCCTCACCGGCCAGGGCCGTCACCAGGTCCCGCGCAGCTCCATCGGTGGCAGGCGCGCTGCACGCGTTGGACGCGGTCCACCGCTCGAATGTGCCGTGCGCTGATGGGTATGCGACCGGCGTGCCGTCAACATCGAGCGAGCCGCCCGAATACGAGATGGCGTAATCCGCGTCGCCGTGAAGTTGCAGCACCGAGACCGGTTCGCTCGGGGCGCAGTCCCCCGCGTCGTTGAAGGTGGCGCCCGCCATGCTGATCAGCGCCGCAAACCGGTCGGCGTGATGGCAGGCAAGCCGGTAGACCATGAACCCGCCATTTGAGTGGCCGATCAGATAGGTGCGCGCGGGATCGACGTCGTAGACAGCGGCAATTTCGTCCAGGAGACCGATGAGGTAGGTCTCGTCGGTTGTGTCGGCCGCCAGGGCGCTCCAGTAGCGGGTGCCGTCCTGGTCCATTCTGCCCTCGGGCGCGGCCAGCAGGAAACCTTCGGTCTCGTACAGACTACCGAACCCCGAGTAGTACTCGATGAACGCGCTGTCGGCCCCATAGCCATGCAGCGCGAGCACGAGCGGGGCGGGTACGCCTGGGACGTAATTCGACGGCACGTGAAGAGTGACCGGCCGATCGGCACCGAACACGGTTTGTGATGACGACGTGGAGGGCGAACCGACCATGTCGAACGATGCGTTCGGGCTCGGACTCACGGCCTCGCCGTTCCGGCATGCCGCCGCGAGAACTACGAGGCTGAACGCGATCAGCGCCTTTGAATTTGAAGATCGCAACATCTTCCTTGCCGCCGGTATCGTTGGGTGGTCGGCGCCCGGCGACGAATCACCGGGCACCGAACGTGGGGCAGCCCAGGGCCGCCGCTACGGCTGGATGTCCATCGACGAGATGACGGTCGCGAGTTCGGCGAGCTCATCTGGAGTGGCCTGGTCCGGGAACCAGCTGGCGTCCAGGACCAGCCGAACCCCATCGACGTCGATGATGTAGACGTCCTCGACCTGACCGGGGCCCTGGGAATACCGGGACGGCTCATCAGACCCAGTCTCCGTCCACGTGCCGAACATCCCGAGGTCACAATCGGCGAAGTTGATGTCGGCGGGCGTGCTCAGCGTCACCTTCTTCCCGCTGTAGCCGTCGAGCGTGACGTCGGTCACTATCCCCTCGCGCGTCGGCTGGTTAGCCAGGGCGGTGGCAAAGTCATCGACCGTCGGCCCCACCTGGGGATCCGGCAGTGAGCCCTGCCAGTGGCAGGGATCGCCGTACACGCTTTCGACTGGATACACGCCCAGGAAGATGGATCGGTCCGTGACGTACCACCCGGTGCCGGGCGCCCACCCGGAGGGGAGCGTCAGGACGATTTGACTCCCGGCCAACTCGGGGATAGCGATCGCGAACGCAAGCGGCGTTGGCTCCGGCGTCGCCAAAGCAGCAGCCGATGGGCTGGGCGTCGGCTCACCGCCCGGCGCCGGAGAGCCGGGCAACAGGTTGATGGCGATCACCGCGATGATCACCACCGCGGCGGCGACGAGGCCGACGCGTAGGGCGTTGTTCATGATCGGGAACCTCCGCGCCGCCCATGAGAGCCGGCGCTGTGGGGTCGCGTCGAGCTCGGTCAGCACGGTGTCCAGGACGCGGTCGGCGTCCTCGTGCCGGTCCTCGCGCAGCCACGACCGGACGATGCGGTCGATGTTCCGGTCGGTGCTCATTGGGCGGCCTTCCGGGACGTCGGACCCGCGTCGGCGTCGAGCGCCGTGCGCATGGCCCGCATCGCGTAATGCAATCTCGATGCCACCGTCCCGACCGGGATGCCGAGCGTTTCGGCAACCTGGTCGAGCGGCAGGTCCAGGTAGTGGTGCAGGACCACCACGGTGCGATGTTTCAAGGAGAGTCGCCGGAAGGCACGTTCGAGCTGGTCGCGATCGACGACCGCGCTCATGTCATCGGCGGCCATCGGTTCGTCAACCGGCAGCAGCCTCAGGTTGGGCGCCCAGCGGCGAGTACGGCGGCCCTCGGCGTAGCAGGCGCGCACGAGAAGCCGATACGACCAGGCCTCGAAGCGGGACGGGTCGCGAAGCTGGGGGAGGTCCTGCCAGACGCTGAGCAGCGCCTGCTGCGTGGCGTCTTCGGCAAGGTCGATGTCGCTCAGGATCCGGTGCGACACCGCCAGGAACCGATCCGCGATCGTGGCAGCGAGGACCGAGAACGCTTCCTGGTCTCCGCGTTGCGCCCGTACCACGAGATCGGTGTCCATGCCCCTTCCCAATGGGACGTCGGTTCAGACCGACGCTACATCCGGTATGGGCCGGACGGGCACGGCTTTTCTTCAATCGTTCGCGTAAGACCGGCTGCGATCGCGTTCTTGATGCGTTCTTCACCCGTCCTGTCGACACTCGCGGCACCACAAACCCGAGGTAGCCACAGACCCATGAATCCACTGAAACTCCTGGGGGCAGCCACTGCCCTGATCGTCGCCGCGCTCGTTGGCGGGACCCTGATCGGATCCGTCCTTGCCGCCCCCGGCGGGAGCGGCACCTCCGACCCGGTCCTCGCCGCGGATCCCAGCGGCGACCCCGCGGCGTATTGCCAGACCTTCCTCGACACCTTCGCCTCCGAGCTCGGCGTGTCCGCCGACGAACTCGCACCAGCGGCCAAGGCGGCGGCCATTGCCGCGGTCAATGCGGCGGTGGACGCCGGCGACCTGACCCAGGACCAGGCCGATGCCGCCATCGAGCGGATCAACGCCTGGGACGGTGACGGGTGCGGCCTGATCGGCTGGCGCCTGGGCCACATTGGGCATCACGCCGCCCGCGTGGACTTCCTGCAGGGCATGTTCGAAGCGGCCGCTGGCGAGCTGAACATGACCACGGCCGAGCTCCGTGAGGCGCTGGCGGACTCCACCCTCCAGGAAGTGGCCGACGCCCAGAACGTGGATCTCGCCGACGTCGTGGCGACCGCCCTGGCCTCGGCCAAGACCGATCTGGACGCGGCCGTGACCGCCGGCACGATCACCCAGGACAAGGCCGATGCGATCTACGGCCGGCTGGAAACGTGGCTGAACGACGGCGACCTGGGCAACTGGGGCGGCCACCCGTTCTTCCGCGGACCGTTCGCGCCGTCACCCTCGGACGCACCGGCGAGCGACAGCTCGACCGAGGGCACAACCACCTCAACCTGAGTTCTCGCTCCTCCCTCCGAAAGGGCCGCCCAGCGCATGGGCGGCCCTTCGATTACCCCGTGGCGGTCGCGTCCACCGCGTTGATGCGCGACAGGTCGGTTCGGTGCTGGCGCAGATGGAGGCCAAGATCAAGCCCGGTCTTCAGCACGACGAGGACGAGCAGCGATCCCAGCGGGGTGCCCAGGGCGATGCTCACGATGGCGCCGATGATGATCGTCACGTGGAGGATGACCAGCCGCCCGTACGGCTGGATCATCACCGCCGCCGGGGAGAGGGCCAGGTACTCGCGACCGCCGATGTAGTTCTCCCAGAACGAGACCGCGTGGCTCACGGCCAGGCCCAGCGTGCCGAAGGCCAGCAGTCCCAGGTCCGGGGCAGCCCCGAACGGGTTCAGCGAGTCGCCGCTCGTGACCCCGCCCACTCCGGTCATGAGCGGGATGAACGTGAACACGAAGATCCCGTGCACGACCCAGAAGATGCCGTAGTGCACGCAGAAGAATCCCGCGGTTCCGGCCCGCGACAGGCTGCTGGCGGGGCGGCCGTTGATCGAGACCCTCATCGAGGGCTCCGCCGTCCCCCGGGCCGTGAGGATCTTCACCACGTTGATGACGCCCACGATCCCGTTCTCGACCCAGTACAGGGCCAGGATCAGCATCAGGTTCCAGTCGAGCCACAGCACCCCGGCCAACGGGATGAGGTTGCTGATCACCAGCAGGGCGACCGCCACCCGCGAGGAGTTGAGCCGATAAGCGTCGAACCCGCGCTCGACCCAGCCTGGCTTCGGTGGGGCCGGGGTGTCAGTCACCGAGCCACGGTGCCACGAGGCATGGCCTCGCGGCGATGGGACATCTGGGTCAGCCGCCGGCCCATGTCGGCGGGCGGGGCTGCATGCCTGCGGCCGAGTTCCAGGTGTCCCATTCCTCGACCACGAGCCCGTTTTCGTCGAACCGCAGGAACGACATTCCAGCCAGGGTGATGGGGGCATCGTTCTCGATCTGGGTCGCGTACCACGGGACGACAGCCCGATCGCCGTCGACCACCGGCTCACCGAACCAGGCGGTCACCGAATGCTCGGAGCCGAACGCCTGGGTGACGTACTCCCGAGCTCCGACGAGCCCGCGGTACGGCTCGCGAAACGGCTCCGTCCAATATTCGATGTCGGGGGCATACAACGTCAGAACCGACTCGACATCGAGCGCTTCCCATGCCGCGCGCCACACGCGTCCCCAGTTCCGTGCCGCCGCTCGGACATCGCTCATCGGGGTCCCCTAGCCGCCGATCTGGGACATGTTGCGCGGGGGTGGCCGGAAGCCAGGGTCGCCGATGTGGTGCTTCAGCTCCTTGTTCCACGCCGCCTCGCGGATGAGCTCCACCAGATCGGGGTCGGATGCGCCCGCGCGCATCGGTCCACGGAGATCGGTCTCGCCGATGCTGAACAGGCACGTCCGCAGCTCGCCCTCGGCCGTCAGGCGGAGGCGGTCGCACGCGTCGCAGAACGGCTCGCTGACCGGGTTGATGAAGCCGATCTCCCCGATCCCGTCCGCGAACCGATACACCCGGCTGGTCTGGGCCGGGTCGGCCATGGGCACCGGCTCCAGGGGCAGCCATTCGGACGGCACCGATGCCTCCAGGGCCGCCTTGAGCTCGGCGCCGGTCAGGACCGTGTCCGCGGTCCATCGGCCGCCACCGTCGAGGGGCATGAATTCGATGAATCGGATCACGTAGCCGCGCGTGCGGGCCAGGTCGGCGAAGGCGCGCACCTCGCGCTCGGTGGAGTCGCGCAGGGCGACGGCGTTGACCTTGATCGGGCGGAGCTGGGGGTACGCCTCTGCGGCCTCGAGCCCGTCGAGGACCTGGGCCAGCGCGTCGCGACGGGTGATGTCGCGGAACGTCTCGGCCACGAGCGAGTCCACGCTCACGTTCAGGCGCTGGAGACCCGCGGCGACCAGGGCGGGAAGGTGGCGCTCGAGGAGGAAGCCGTTGGTCGTCAGGGACAGGTCCGCCAGGCCGTGCGGCTCCAGGCCGCCAGCCGCGCCACGATGTCTGGCAGCTCGCGGCGGACGAGCGGCTCACCACCGGTCAGACGCACGTTGGTCACGCCCATGCCCACGAGCAGCCCCACCAGTCGCTCGATCTCGTCGGGAGTGAGCAGCTCCCCGTGGGGGAGGAACGTCATGTCCTCGGACGGCATGCAGTACAGGCAGCGGAACTGGCAGGCATCGGTCACGCTCACCCGCAGGGCGCGCAGCGTGCGGCCGAAGCCGTCGACCAGGGGCCCCTCCCCGTGGGCGTGGCCCGGGGCGGCGCCATTGCCGTTGGTCGTGCCCTTCACCACGGGCCGCAGCGGAACGGTGGGCAGCTCGGTAAGAGGGGTCAGCTCCCGGACCATCGCCGTACCTTGCCAGAGGCCAGCGGCGGTTGCACGCGCGGGCCGGCGCCTAGTACGTCACCTCCATGTCCGCAGTGACGTCCTGCTGGTCCACGAACAGCTCGTTCACGTCGCAGTCAAGGCCGCGCAGGTCGTAAGTGTATGGCGGCAGGTCCACGGTGAAGCTGTCGTCGGGCGCAAGGGTCTGGTCCGTGCCGAGCCAGTCGGCGCCCCAGAAGGTCGACGTCGTCGGCGAGATCTGGAGGTAGCAGATCGTCTCCGGCCCGTCGTTGGAGACGGTGAGGGTCACCGGCGCGAGGCTGTCCCCGACGCCCACGAAGCCGCCGCTCTGGAGCTGACCCTCCACGTTGAGCGTGAGGTCCACCATGCCGTCGGGCAGCCCGTCTTCCTTCAGCAGGCAGACCCACCACGAGCCGCTCTCGCCGCCACTCCACACCTCGTCAAGGTACGAGACCGACTCCTGGATCTCGCCGTCCTGCGACCAGATGGCGTCGTACGACACACCATCGGCCATGCCGGAGTACTCCCACCAGGCGCACAGCTGGGTCACCCCGCTGGCGAACCACACCGGGTCGTCCGTGGGGGCGAAGTCCGCCTCGTCAGGTGGCTGCACGTCGAGGAAGATCGGGCTCCCGAACGTCACGCTGGCCGGGTCGAAGTCGGAGGGCGCGGGATTCGGGTCGTCGGCAGCATCGGGCAGGCCACCGATGGGCTCATATGCCGTCTCGTTCTGGACCGCTGCCAGCATGTCGTGGAGGAGGTTCACCGGGCGCAGGCTGTTCAGGAACCCGCCCAGCGGGACGCATTCGTCGTCGTTGTTGATGACCCCATCCCGGTTCGTATCGGAGACGACCCGGCAGTCGACGATCTCGTCGGTGTCACCCGCCCCCATCTGGGTGGGCACCCCGATCAGCTCACCGGCGAGGTTCGCCGCCAGGCCGCCGCTGTTGCCGCCCAGGATCGTCGCATCGGTCTTGATCCAGGCATGGCTGCCCAGGGTGGGGTTGGCCGTGAAGCCGGACACGTGGCCGTCCGTCAGGGTGATCGTGTCACCGCCGACGCTGGGGTAGCCCATGATGATGATCTCGTCCCCGATGCCGACCGCATCCGAGTCGCCGATCGGGATGGGCTCCAGCGCCCCGTCGTACGGGCCGCCGCCCATGTTCTCGCTGATCTTGATGATCGCCAGGTCGAGGACCGAGTCGGAGGCCACGACCTCCGCCTTGTACGACTCGACCGGCGCCTGGTCCGCCTGCTGGGTGACCGCGATGATCAGCTCGTCTGCGGTCATGTCGCTGGGCGTCGCCACGTGGGCGTTGGTCAGGATCAGTCCGTCGTCGCTGATCACCGTGCCCGAGCCCCAGCCCTGGAGCTCGCCATTGGCCATGATCTGGATCTGGACCACGGAGCGGGCCATGGTCTCTTCGTTCACGACCGGGTTCGCCGATCCAGACGGGTTGGGCCCCGGGTTGAGTGGGGTATCCGGGATCAAGCGGAGGGCCACCAGCAGGCTTATGGCCAATGTGCCGATGGCGGCCAGGCCCTGCATCCAGGCCGGGGCGCCGGAGATCACCTTTCGCACGCTGGACGGGTTGGGGGCCGGCAGGTCGGGGGTTGCCGGTCCGCCGGCGGCCGGTGCGGGCGCGCCCGGCGAAGGCGGGGCCGATCCGCCGGAGGCGGGTGACGCGGGAGCTGTGCCCGGCGACGGGCCGGTCGCTCCGGGGACAACGAGCCCCTCCTGGGCTGAAAGCCACGGGGAGGCGATCTCGGGCTCGGAGGGCTTGGGCGGCTCCTCCGGAGGATCGCTCGGCGGTTCAGGCTGATCAGAGTCGGTGGACACGGGCGAACTCCACAGCCGGGGTGATTAGGGTTTCACTCTACCCATTCGGCCGCAGGGCGGAAGTCGATTCGCAACGCGTCGGTAACCGGGCGGTAACCGATGTCCTGGTAGATCTTGTTCGAGGTCGGATTGGCCAGGTCGGTGTACAGGAAGCAGAACCGCCTTCCGGCGTCCAGCTGGGCCTGGCTGACCTGCGCGACGAGGGCGCTCGCGTAGCCGCGACCACGGAACGCGGAGGGCGTGTAGACCGGGCCGATCCGGATGCCGTGCGGGGTCGCGCCGCTGACCCCTGTCAGCGAGACGGGGCGGGACTGCCCCTGCTCGTCGTGCGCCTCCCAGAGGTAGATGGTCCGCCCCGTCATCTCGGTCCAGGCATCCACCGACTCGCCAAGCCGTTCCTGGTCGTTGACCGGCAACGCCTCGCGGGCGAATGCGATGACCCATTGGCTCACGAGCTCACGGTCCGTGGGGAGGGCCCGGCGCATGGCGCCATCGGTGGGCCGCGGTGGGATGACCTGCTCGAGCTGGAAGATGCGCTCGTCGAGGCCGATCTCCCACGTCCCGCCGTGCGCGGCCACCCACCCCTCGGCGAAGGCGCGGGACATGGCCGGCGGTCCCACGACCCCGATCAGCCGCTCCCCCGCCAGCACATCGGCCACGTCGGTGGCGATCAGCTCAAGGGCGGCCGGATCGTCCAC
Source organism: uncultured Chloroflexia bacterium (assembly GCA_963816215.1). Lineage (GTDB taxonomy): Bacteria > Chloroflexota > Limnocylindria > QHBO01 > QHBO01 > DASTEQ01. The sequence continues at coordinate 31,743 of CAWFKB010000016.1, forward strand.
CTCGGACAGGATCAATGGCCAGGGCGGCGTGCGGACGGCAGCGGCCACGATCCGGCCGTCGCTCGCAACGGTCGCGAGATACGCGGGGCGCGGGTACACGGCGGGGTCCTCGCGGATGGTGGAGCAGATGCCCAGGATCAGGTTGTGCTCCGCTTCCCTGGCCTCGAGCCACGCGCCGGCATCGGCCAGGAAGGCGTCCACGCCGGCATGTCGGGTGATCGTGCGCGCCACGCCCGCATCGTACGGGTACGCTAGGGCCGTGACGAAGATCGGCTACGCGGCCATGCTCGAGCAGTTCCACCCCACTGACCTGCTGGAGTGGTGCCGCCAGGCGGAGGCGACCGGGTTCGAGGCCGGCTTCATGGTCAGCGAGCACTTCCACCCATGGGTCCCCTCGCAGGGCAACGCGGCCTTCGCGTGGGCGTTCATGGGGGCGCTGGGACAACGCACCACGCTTCCCTTCGGGACCGCGGTCACGACCCCTGGCTTCCGGTACCACCCCGCGGTCATCGCCCATGCCGCCGCCACCCTGGGGGCCATGTACCCCGGCCGCTTCTGGCTGGGGCTGGGTGCCGGGGAGGCGCTGAACGAGCACGTGATCGGCGGGGAGTGGCCGGAGATCGGCGTTCGGAGCAGCATGCTGTTCGAGGCCATCGAGGTCATCTCGAAGCTGTTCTCCGGGGAGGTGGTCAAGCACGACGGGGAGTACTTCACCCTCGAGTCGGCCAAGCTCTACACCCGCCCCGAGAAGCCGGTCCCCATCTACGTCGCGACCGCCGGCCCGTACAACGCCAAGCGGACCGGCAAATGGGCAGACGGGATGATCACGGTCGGCGCCGCAGACGAGAAGCTGGAGGCCCTGTGGGGGAAGTTCGCCGACGGGGCGAAGGAAGCGGGCAAGGACCCCGAGACCATGCCCAAGCTGCTCCAGGTCCACGTCTCGTGGGCCGACAACCCAGGAGGCGGCGGAGGCCCAGGCGGTCAGCGAATGGCCCAACGGCGGGATGCCCTTCCCCAAGCAGGACATCCGCAACCCGGAGGACTTCGCGAACATGGCCAAGCTCGTCCGCCTGGAGAACTTCGCGAACCGGATGCTCATCTCCGCCGACCTCGACGAGCACGCCGCCCACATCCAGAAGTTCGTGGACATGGGCTTCTGGGAGGTCCACGTCCACAACGTGGGTCGCAACCAGGCCGAGTTCATCGCCGCCTACGGCGAGCGGGTCCTCCCCCAGCTGAAGCTGGGCTGACCGATCCGGACCGACCGATGACCGATTTCACCCGCCTCGTCCGCCGCGCGGCGAATCTTGTGGGCGTGGCGGTCGTCGCGTGGTTGGTCCTGTTCTTCGTGAGCTCGGAGATCCCTGCGTTCCGGGTGGTGAGCCCATGGTCCGAGGATCCGGCAGATCTGGTCGTGTCCCTGACCTTCCTGTTGCTGTGCGTGGTGGGACCGGTGACCTTCATCCGCGTCCAGCAGGACGCCGGCGCGGCCGTCATGCGAGCCCGCACCGCGGACGACGTGATGCGCGGCCTGTTCGTGGCGGTGGGAGTCGTGGCCATTGCCGACGCCACCATGGTTGCCGCCTGGGAGCGCTCGGGTCCGGCATCTACGCCTGCCCTCTTCGCTGCGCTGTTGGGAATCTCCGCGGCGACGGTCGCCGTTGCGGCCATCGTCGTCGTGTACGCGGCCCGGACCACCGTCGCCTGGCGGCGGACCGGCGCAGCCGAGGCCCGCGACGCCTTCGACGACATCGTTGCGTGGACGACGCGTGTTCGTGCGCTGCGAGGCCTCGCTCCCCCGATACGGGGGCTGCTCGACGGACCGCTCAGTCCGCGCCGGCATCGGTGGGGCTTCGCACTTCTCGTGGCCGTCGGTTTCGGGCTGTCGTACAGCGCCTGGCACCTCATCGTCGAGGGCCCCGCGCCCGATCTGCGAGCCGCGGTCGCCATCCTGCTGGTGTTCGCCGGGTTCGGGGCGGTCGCTGTGCTGGCGGCCTGGGCGCTGTTCGGTGGCTACCTGCGGCTCATCCGGAGCGCGAGATGAGCGGTATCGACGTGGTCCCCATCACCCTCCCCGACGGGCGGCGCCTGGACGTGTACCTGGGCGGGGCCGAGGACGGGCCGGCAGGGACCGTCCTCTACCACCACGGATCCCCCGCGTCCGGAATCCTGTCGGCCGGCATGGAGGACGCTGCGGCGGGGCTGGGGCTCAGGTTGGTGGGCTTCAGCCGGTCCGGCTACGGGAGCAGCAGCCGCCGGCCGGGTCGGTCGGTGGCCGACAACGTGACCGACGCCGTGTCCCTCCTGGACGCCCTGGGCATCGGGCAGGCCCGGGTCCTGGGATGGTCAGGCGGCGGGCCGCACGCCATCGCCTGCGTAGCCGTGGCCCCGGACCGGTTCCCGGCGGCAGCAACTATCGGCGGGGTGGCGCCCTATCCGGCCGAGGGGCTCGACTGGTTCGCCGACATGGGGCCCGAGAACGTCGAGGAGTTCCAGGCCACCATGGCGGACCCGGAGAACAGTGTTCGCTCGGCGGAGCGGGACTGGCCGGCGTGGCGGGCGGTGACCGGGCCGGAGATCGCCGACCAGTTCGGTGGGCTGATCGACGACGTGGACCGCGGCTCGCTGACCGGCGACTTCGCCGAATACGTCGCCGCGTCGACCCGCGAGGGACTGCGCGAGACCTACTGGGGCTGGGTGGACGACGACTGGGCCTTCACCGGTTCGTGGGGCTTCGACCTGGGCGCCATCAACGCGCCGGTTCACATCTGGCAGGGCGGCCACGACAAGATGGTGCCCTTCGGCCACGGGGAGTGGCTGGCGGCCCACATCCCATCGGCCTGCCCCCACCTGCTCCCCGAGCACGGCCACCTGACCCTGGCCGTGGACGCCGTCCCCCTCATCTTCGACGAGCTCTTCGCCGACTGAGGTCCTTTAGGAACTGAGCTTTGCCGGTCCTGCCCTCAGTCGGGGTCGGGGACGTCGAACACCTGCGGTCCGGTTCCGAACCGGATGACGACCGCCTCCATGGGCGCGTCGCCAAGGGTGCCCTCCCGGTGAACGGTGCCAGCCGGGATGTGGGCGAAGTCGCCCGCACTGACCTCGAAGGTTCGACCCCCGGGCAGCTCGATCCGCGCCGCCCCGGATAGGACGTAGAAGTACGTGTCGTGCTCGCCGTGGTGATGCCAGCTGCTGAACATCCCGGGCTCAGTGGTGACGTGGCCGATCCACCGGTCGTCCCCGGCGTACGCCGCGAGACGCGTCATGCCCGCCGTGGCCGGTCCGGGCACGAGATCAGAGGGCCGGAGCGGTCCAGCCTCGCTCATTCCACCGACTCCCAGACGGTTGCGATCCCCTGGCCCACACCGATGCACATGGTCGCGAGCCCGTGCCGCGCGCCCCGGCGCCGCATCTCGTGCGCCAGCGTCGCCACCAGGCGGGCGCCGGAAGCGCCCAATGGATGACCGATGGCGATGGCACCCCCGTTCACGTTGACCTTCTCCGGGTCCAGGCCCAGCTCCCGCATCACGGGGAGCGCCTGCGCGGCGAAGGCCTCGTTCAGCTCCACGAGATCCAGGTCACTGACCGATAGGCCCGCCCGCTCGAGCGCCAGGCGCGATGCCGGGATGGGGCCCAGGCCCATGGTCGCGGGGTCCACGCCCGCCACGGCGGAGGCGCGGAACCTGATGATCGGTCGCAGGCCGGCCTCGCGGGCGCGGGCCTCCGACATGACGACCAGGGCGGCAGCCCCGTCGTTGATCCCGCTGCTGTTCCCTGCGGTCACCGACCCCGACTCGTCCTTCTTGAACGCGGGCTTCAGGCCGGCCAGCTGCTCAAGGGTCGTATCGGGCCGTGGGTGCTCGTCGCGGTCGACCATCACCGTCTCGCCCTTCTTCGGGCCCGGGCACCGAGATCGGTATCACCTCGTCCGCAAATCGGCCCGCCTCGTACGCGGCCGCCCACCGCTGGTGGGACTGGAGGGCGAATCGGTCCTGGTCCTCGCGCGAGACGCCCACCTTCTCGACCACGTTCTCGGCCGTTTCGCCCATGGAGTAGGGATAGTGGACCTCGGCCAGGCGCGGGTTCGTGAACCGCCAGCCCAGGGTCGTGTCGTACATCGTCTGCTCCCCGCGGGGAAAGGCCGCCGACGGCTTGGCCATCACGAACGGGGCGCGGGTCATGGACTCGGTGCCGCCTGCCACGAACACCGCCCCATCCCCGGCCGCAATGGCGTGGGCCGCGGCGACGATCGCGGACATCCCGCTCCCGCACAGGCGGTTGATGGTCTGCCCCGGGACCGACACCGGCAGCCCGGCCAGCAGGACGGCCATGCGACCGACGTTGCGGTTGTCCTCCCCGGCCTGGTTGGCCGCTCCCACGATCACGTCGTCAATCGAGGCGGGGTCAATGCCCGTCCGCTCGACCACCGCGCGGATGACGTGCGCGGCCAGGTCGTCAGGACGTGCTCCCGCCAACGCCCCGCCGTATCGCCCGAACGGTGTGCGCAGGCCGTCCACGACCACCGCGGTGCGGGCTGGATCAGTCACGAACGCGCCTCATGGGGCGACAGTATGCCTGCAGCCGAACGGCCGTCGGATGGCTGGCAGCGGCTAGCATCGGTCCGTGGCCGATCGGACGCGATCCCTGCCCATCCCCGGGGTGCGCCGGGCGTGGTGGCTGCGCGAGGCCCTGATGGCAGAGTCGCATGCCGGAGGGGTCGAGCCCGCTCCTCCGCTGACGAGCGAGACGACGGCCGACGTGGTGATCATCGGGGGCGGGTACACGGGGATGTGGACCGCCTTCTTCCTGAGCGAGCGGGCACCGGGCACCCGGATCGTGCTGCTGGAGCAGGACATCTGCGGCGGTGGGCCGTCCGGTCGGAACGGGGGCTTCGTGCATGGCTGGTGGGAGGTCCTGCCCTACCTCGTGAAGCGCTACGGACCTGAGCGCGGGCTCGAGGCCGCGCAGGCCGCGGACGAGGTGGTGGACGGGATCGGCGACTGGTGCGCGCAGCACGGGGTGGACGCGTGGTTCCGCAAGGCGGGCTATCTCGAGGCTCACGCCTTTCCGGTGCAGGCGAGCGGCTTCGAGCGGACCGCCGAAACGACGACCCGGCTGGGTGCTCCCGGCCAGCTGGTCGCGTGGGACCACGACGCGGTCCAACGGGTGTGCGCCTCCCCAGCGTTCCGCGACGGGCTGTTCATGCCCAGCGCCGCGTCCATCCAGCCGGCCCGTCTGGCGCGCGGCCTGCGCCGCGTCCTCATCGAACGAGGGGTCGTGATCTACGAGAACACCCGGGTCCGGCGGATGGAGACGGCCACCGGCGTGGCCGCCACCCCGGGACAGCCATCGGTCCGGGTCTGGACCGATGGCGGATCGGTCCGTGCCCACCAGGCGGTCCTGGCCGTCAACGCCTGGGCGGCGGGGTGGCCGGGGCACCGCATGCGGCTCCTGGCGTGGGGCAGCTACATGGTCGTGACCGAGCCCATCCCCGACCGCCTGGCGGCCCTGGGCTGGACGGGCGGGGAGCTCCTGAGCGACACCCGGTTCACGATCAGCTACTTCCGAACGACACGCGACGGGCGGATCGCGTTCGGGGCGGGAGTGGGCGCCGCGGGAATGGGCGGGCGGATCGACGGCACCTACACCGCCGACAGACATGCCGTTGCGCGCGTGGTGTCCAACTTCGACCACCTGTTCCCCATGCTTGGCGACGTCCGTTTCGAGGACGCCTGGGGCGGGCCGATCGACATCACCGGCCACCGTTTCCCGGAAATCGGGTCACGGGACGGCGGCCGCGTCCACTACGCGTACGGGTTCGCGGGCAACGGGGCGGGGCCGTCGCGCCTGGCCGGCAGGATCCTGGCCGCCCTGGTGGACGACCCCTACGACCCGCTGGCACGCCTTGCCTTCGTGGGACGGCGGCAGCGGATCCTGCCGCCCGAGCCATTCCGCTTCATCGGGGCGCGGGTCATCCGCGAGGCGCTGATCCGGCGGGATGACGCCCTCGACACCGGCCTTACCCCCAGTTTCCCGGTCCGCATGATCGCCCGCGTGCCGGGCTGGATGGGCTATCGGTTCGAGCACTAGGGGCAAAAAGGGGCCGTTCGACCCTTGCCCCGCCGCGGCCAAGCACGGAACGTGACGATGTCGCGCAGCCCGGTGCCGAGGCGACGGCACCCCGGGCCGAGCCGGCGGGCGGTGAGGAGGCCTCGCCATGACCCGAGTACTGGTGGTCCACCACGACCTGGAAATGGCCGATATCCAAGTCGACGGCCTGCGACGGATGGGCTATGAGGTCGACCAATGCGCCGGGCCGATCGGGGGATCGCCGTGCCCCGTCCTGCACGGGGAGCGGTGCTGGCAGGTGGAGAAGGCCGACGTGCTCGTCTACGACGTGTGGGCAACCGGCGACGGCGGGGAGGACCTGATCGATGATCTCCGCGACCTGCATCCGGACAAGCCTGTCGTCCTGACGTCACCGGGGATGATGCTCAACTGGGCCGAAACCGAGGGGAGCCACGGCGTGACGCCGGTCCCGTGGGCGCAGTCGGAGGGCAACCTCGCGGACGCGATCGAAGCGGCGATCCTGGCTGGTCCGGCGGAGCCCTCCGAGAACACGACCGCCGCTCGTCGAACCGACCGGCCAAAGCCTGCCCGGAAGCCCGGGCCGAGTTGGTAACGGCCCTCCGTTCAATTCGTTGACCCGGCGGAGAGGCGCGTCGTAGCATCACCCCACGACCGTTCTGAGAGCCCTCTCATCGGTCCCGGAGGAGGTTTGGCCCGTGCTCGCCCGTCACCACCTGCGCCCCGCCGCGATCCTTGCCGTCCTGGCGACCATGATCGTCGCCGCCTGCTCGGGCAGCGGGGGGAATGAGCCGAACGAGCTGACCGTCCTGGAGTGGGCCGGCTACGAGGCTCCGGACTTCTGGACCGATTTCCAGACCGCCAACCCCGACACCGAGGTGGGCTTCGAGTTCGGCACCACCGATGCGGACATCCTCAGCAAGATGGAGGGCGGTAGCACGGCCGACGTCTTCCACTTCTATACCGGCTGGCAGCAGTTCTACGTGGACGATGGCCTGGTCCAGGAGATCGATACCTCCAAGCTGACCAACTGGGACAAGGTGCCCGAGGCCATGCAGGAGCTTGGGCAGATCGACGGGAAGCAGTACTACATCCCGTGGGACTGGGGCTTCACCTCCATCCTGTACAACACGGCGCACGTGGACGAGGTCACGAGCTGGGACGTCCTCTTCAACGCCGCCTACGACGACCACATCGCGATGTGGGACGACGGGCCTGCCGCCGTCACCGTGTCGAGCTACATCCACGGCTGGGACGAAACCCAGATCACCGATGATCAGCTGACCCAGATCGAGCAGGAATGGTTCGACCAGTTCCCGCTCAACATCCACTACTGGGACTCGGAGTACGAGAACCTGTGCCCCGAGGTCATGAGCCAGGACATCTGGGTGGCCTATGCGTGGCAGGGCTGCTACGCGTCTGCGTTGTACGGACCGCTGGACGCGGACGGAAACCCGCAGCCCGACCAGGCGCCGCCCGTCGCATACGCCAACCCGGTCGAGGGCCGCAACTCGTGGGTGGGCCTGTACGGCATCAGCGCGGACTCCGACAGCCCCGAGCTCGCCCTGAAGTTCATCGACGACAAGCTGGCGACCCTCACCTGTGGCAACGCGGTCACCCTGTTCTACTACGGCTGTGCCAACCAGGAGGTCATGGACGGGGTCACCGATCCGGTCCTGATCCAGGCCTTCAGCCTCAATGACCCCAGCATCCTGGAAACCACCAACTTCACGCCGCTCGTCACGCAGGAACAGCGCGACGCATGGACCGCCATGTGGGAGCGGGTCAAGGCCCAATAGGCTGACGGGTCTGCCACCAACCTAGGCGGTCACGGAACCGATAGCGATGCAGGGGCGGCGAGGGATGCTTCGCGTCCTCGCCGTCCCCCCATACGTGTGGCTGGGGTTGTTCTTCATTGCCCCCCTGGTGCTCATCGTGGTCATCTCGTTTCGGCCCGAGAGCGGACCGATCAACTTCAGCGACCCCTGGCAGCTGAGCCTGACCCAGTACCAGAACATCTGGGAAACCCCGTCGTATCTGCGGCTCCTGGGCATATCGGTGCTCATGGCCCTCACCGTCGCCGCGGTGGCCACGGTCCTGGCTTACCCCATTGCCTATTTCCTGACCTTCCGCGCGCGCGAGCGGGCCACCCTGTACCTCATCCTCCTCTTGATCCCGTTCGCGACCAGCTACCTGTTGCGGGTCATGGCGTGGCGGCTGATGCTCGGCCAATCGGGGGCCATCAATTCGTTCCTCGAATTCACGGGCCTGATCGACCAGCCGCTGGACCTCCTGCTGTACTCCCGGGCGGCGGTGGTCATCACCCTCATCTATGTGTGGATCCCGTTTGCGGCCTTGCCCATCTATGCCTCGCTCCAGCGCATCGACCGAGGCCATCTCGAAGCGGCCGCGGACCTGGGCGCCGGACCGTGGACACGGTTCCGGCGGATCACCATCCCCCTTGGGCTACCGGGCATGACGGCAGCGTTCTTCATGGTCTTCATCCCGACCGTGGGCGAGTACGTGACCCCGTCCCTCGTTGGCGGGACCGAGGGCTTCATGTACGGCAACCTCATCGAGGACTTCTTCTCGTCGGCGGCGAACTGGGCGCAGGGATCTGCGCTTGCGGTCCTCATGCTGGTCGTGACCCTGGGTCTGGTGCTCCTCGCCCTGCGCGTGGTTGACCTGCGCCGCGTGGCGACGTGACGGCCTCCACGCGGTCCCATGGGACCGGGGTCGGCCGCACCCGCGTGCCCCTCCGCGCGTACTACGTCGCGCTCCTGTTCCTCCTGTACCTGCCCATCGGTCTGTTGTTCCTCTTCTCGTTCAACTCGAACACGTTCCTGGTCTTCCCGATGCAGGGATTCACCCTGCACTGGTACGCCGAGGCGCTTTCGGACGCATCGCTCCTGGGGGCCGCCGGCAACTCGGTGGTGGTGGGGGTCGTGGCGGCAACCTTCGCGACGCTGATCGGGTTCGCGGTGAGCGTGGTCGTCGTGCGGTTCCGCTTCCGGGGCCGGACGGGCCTGATCGCCCTGGCCGGGCTGCCGCTGCTCGTGCCGTTCGTGGTCCTGGGCGTTTCGCTGTTCCTGCTCTACATCTTCCTGGACATCCCGCGGTCGCTATTGACGATCGCGATCGGGCACACGGTCGTGGCCACCCCGTTCGCCACGCTCATCCTGTTGGCCCGGATGCTGGGGCTCGATCCCAACCTGGAGGACGCAGCCATGGACCTGGGGGCGACCTACGCCACCACGTTGCGGCGGGTGGTCGTCCCGCTCATGGGCGCCTCACTCCTCTCCGCGTGGCTGACGTGCTTCATCGTCTCGTTCGACGAGGTGGCCATTGCCCTGTTCCTCGCCGGCGGCGACCCCACCTTCCCGATCTTCCTGTACGGGCAGCTGCGCTTCGCTCAGCGGCTCCCCGTGTTGATCGCGATGGCCGTGATGCTGATGCTCGTGACAGTCACCCTGACCCTGATCGCCTTCCGCGTGGGCCGGCGCCGCGGCTAGTGGCGGTGCGCGGCGGGGTGGGTCGCGGCGACCGCGTCGAGCAGCCGGCGTGACGCGAACGCCACGTCGGCCACGGCCTCGTTGAACGCGGCCTCATTCGCGGCCGAGGGCTTGCGGTAGCCACTCACCTTGCGGACGTACTGGAGGGCGGCGGCGCTGATGTCGTCATCGGGCGCCACGTCGGCCCCGGTGCGCAGGACATGGATGGATCGGCACATGCCCCAAGCCTACCGCGGCAACGTCGTCCAAGTCTGTACGCTGGCCGTTCATATCGGCCAACCTCGCCGGCGCATGGGATCCGGGGTGTTCCCAGCCTGGCGGGTTGAACGCGGGGCGTGCGAATCAGCCATCGAACAGCATCGCAGGGCTCGCAGAGCCCGAAAAGGGGGCCTGCACGATGTGCTCCTTGGCCCATATGTACGCTTGGCGTTCAAGAAGCTTCATCAGCGAGCCGTTGGCGAGGTCAGAACTCGGGGATGAGGTCCTCGAGCGAGTCGATGACCCGGTCCGCGGCGGCGACATCGGTCTCCGCGAACTGGGGAACCGCGATGCAGGCCAGGCCCGCGGCCTTGGCCGACGCCACTCCAGCCGCCGAGTCCTCCAGGGCGAGGACGTGCTCGGGGGCCACGCCCAGCCGCTCGCAGGCCAGGAGGTAGATGTCCGGCGCCGGTTTGGAGTGGAGCACGTCGTCCGAGGTCACGATCACGTCGAACACCCCGGTCAGGCGGGCGGTGGTGAGGGCGGCGTCCACCAGGCGCCGAGGCGAGTTGGAGGCGAGGGCCAGCGGCAGGCGGCCGCGCAACCGGGCGACGAGCTCCAGGGCCCCGGGCCGCCCGGCAACCTCCTGCCGGAGCAGGTCGTACATGGACAGGACCATCTCCTCGACCAGTGCCGGCCCCTCCTCCTCCGGCCGGCCCAGGCGCTGGGCGAAGTAGCGCGCCGTCCAGTCGAACGAGGTCCCGATCACGGCCAGCTTGTCCTCGCGGGTGAACACGGCGCCATGGGCGGCGAACAGCTGCTCCTCGGCGCCCTGCCACACGATCTCGGTGTCCAGCAGCAGGCCGTCCATGTCGAAGATGACCGCCGCATACCGATGGGGAGGCTGGGCGTTCATCCCGCCGCGGTCAAGAAGGATCCGCTGCTCCCCGCCAGGGAGCGGAGGAGCGGCACCACCGCGTACCGATCGTCGGATGCGCGGCCCGCGAGGGCGTCCAGGGTCGCCACCGCGTTCGCGAGACCTCGCGCCTCGCCCCACGCGAGCGGGCCGTTGGGCCAGTTGGTTCCGAGCTGCATGGCCGTGTCGACGGCCTCGGGGCTGGCGGTCCGATCCTCCACCGCGGACGCAGCCTCGTTGACGATCGTGGCCAGGATCCGGTCGCGGATCGCGTCGGCGCCCAGCGGCGACGGTGAGGCCGCGGCACCTCCCTCCAGTGCCGACTCGACGCCGGTCCACGGTTCACCGCGCGCGCCATCGGTTCCATAGGCGTAGAACCCGGCTCCCGTCTTGCGACCCAGCCGGCCCGCACCGACCAGCACCGCCTGCAGCGGATGGGGCAGGTACCGCGGCGCGCGGCCGAACCCCTCCCACACGCTCTGGCTGACGGCGAGGTTCACGTCCGTCCCAATGGCATCGATGAGCTCGAACGGCCCCATCCGGAAGCCCGCCCCGCGCATGGCCTCGTCAATGGCCTCCACCCCGGCGACCCCCTCGCCCAGGATGCGCAGCGCCTCGAGGTAGTACGGCCGCGCCACGCGGTTCACGATGAATCCAGGCGTGTCGGCGGCCTCCACCGGCGTCTTCCCCAGCCGGCGGGCCAGGGACACGGTTGCGTCCACGACCGACGGAGCGGTCCCGGGCGCCCCGATCACCTCCACCAGGGCCATGAGCGGGACCGGGTTGAAGAAGTGCATCCCCACCACCCGCTCGGGGTGGCCCGCCGCCACCGCGATCTCGCGCACCGACAGGGACGAGGTGTTGGTGGCCAGGATCGTCTCCGGCCCGGCCGCGGCATCGAGCCGGCGGAACGCGTCCCGCTTGAGGTCCAGGTCCTCGGGAATCGCCTCCACCACCAGGTCCGAGGCAGCCAGGTCGGCCACCGAGCCGGCTTCGGTGATGCGTCGCAGCGCGGCGTCCGCGTCCCCCGCCGCCAGCTGCCCCTTGGCCACCTTCCGCTCGAGAAACCCGCCGATCCGGTCCATCGCTCGCTCATACGCCCCGCTTACCGGGTCCAGCACGCGCACCTCCAGTCCGGCTTCGGCCGCGACCTGGGCGATCCCCGCCCCCATCGTCCCGGCGCCCAGGACGCCAATGCGGCGGATGGTGCGAGGGTCGGAGCTCAGGACCGGGGCCTCAGTGGCCGGTGAAGCGAGGGTCGCGCTTCTCCGCGAAGGCGGCCAACCCCTCGGCGTGGTCATCGGTTCGGCCGGCCACGTCCTGGAGGGCGGCCTCGAAGGCCATGCTCGCGGCCAGGTCAGCCTGCTCGGCCTGGTTGATGGATCGCTTGGCCAGACCGATGGCGGCGGTCGGCGCCGCGGCCAGCCGCCGGGCCGCCTCGCGAACTCCATCGGCGAACTCGGTCGGCGGGAACACCCGGTTGATGAGTCCCGCCGCGGCCGCCTCGGCCGCGGACATCGGTTCGCCGGTGAACATCAGCTCGGCCGCCCGATGGCGGCCGAGCGTGCGGACCAGGGTGCGGGTCGAGCCCGAGTCAGGGACGAGACCGATCCGGATGAAGGCCTGGATGAAGCGCGCCTCCTCGCTGGCGTACACCAGGTCGCAGGCCAGGGCCAGGCTGGCCCCGGCACCCGCCGCCACGCCGTTCACCGCGGCGATGACCGGCTTGGGCAATCCGCGGATGGCGGTCATCAGCGGGTTGTACTCGGTGGTCAGCACCTGGCGGAAGTCCCGCTCCCCGTCTCCGCCGCGCAGGTCCGCCCCGGAGCAGAACCCGCGGCCCTCGCCGGTCAGGACGACGCAGCGCACCGCGTCATCGCGGCCGGCAGCCTTGACCGCGGCCGCCAGCTCGCGGCGCATGGTCGCGTTCAGGGCGTTGAGCGAATCGGGACGATTGAGGGTGATGGTGCCGACGCCGTCGACGACGGTCCAGCGGATGGTTTGGTATGCGGGCTCAGCCACGCCCCGATTCTAGCCAGCCGTGGTGGCGGCGCGGCGCTCCCGGAAGGATCGACCCTTCATTCGGTTGCCGCAGACCGCCATCGTGCACCACGCCCCCGAGTGGTTGCGGGAGTGGTCGTAGTACGCCCACTGGCACTCGTCGTTGCGGCAGATCTTGAGCCGATCCCACGTGCCCACGGTCATGGCGTCGTACACGACGGCCAGCAGCGTGCCCATGGCCGGGGCGATCCCACTCCCCCGGGCCTCGAGGTGCGCGCGGCCGTTCACCCGCACATGGAGCGGGTAGTGGGCCGCCAGGTGGTCCAGCGCCTCGTGCGCCGCGGCCTGGTCGGCGTGGCCACCGTTGGCGGCCAGCGCCTCACGAAGCGCCTCCCGGAGGGCCACGGCCGCGGCCAGGTCGGCATCGGTCAGGCGCCGGCGGGCGGGCAGGAGCCCACGATCGGCGAACCACGCAGCCGCATCGGCCGGGTTGGTGAGGCCCTCCCAGCCCGACTCCACGTTCCGCGTGTTCACGAACTGTCGAATGAGCTCCAGGCTGCCCGGCGCGGGATCCCTCCGCGCGGCGTCGTCGGCCACGGGGACGGTCATCAGTGTCGCCAAGATTCCTCTCCAGCTGTCCCCAAATCACCATCAATTCGGGTTGACAGGTTAGTACTAACTGTCATACAGTATACGCAGGTTAGCACACGCGTCAATGGAAGGTCCGACATGTTCCAGATCGAGCACCCAACCGACTACCTGAACCGGGTCAACGACGAGCGTACCCGGATCGAGAAGCGCAACCAGCTCGTGCGCGCTCTCCGCGGCTCGACCCCACCGTTCAGCGGGACGACGGAGGAGGAGCTCCAAACCCTGATGCGCGACCAGCTCCAGGCACAGACCGATTCCGGCCGCTAGGCCGGAAGGTCCTCCACTTCCCGGAGGGCATGCCCCATGAACCGATCCGACGTCGAGCAGTGGATTGCCGCCTATCGCCAGGCGTGGTCGACCGACGACCCCGATGCGATCGCCGCATTGTTCACCGAGGACGCGACCTACTCCCCCTATCCGTGGCCACGCGACCGGCGCCCGTGGACCGGTCGGGATGAGATCGTCGCCAAATGGATCAGCCATGCCGACTCCAAGATCAACTGGCGCTTCGAGCACGAGATCCTGGCGGTCGAGGGCGACACCGCGGTCATCGAGGGCTGGACGGACTACGACCGGGGCGAGGGAGAACCCTGGGCCGAGCAGTTCGCGAACATCTGGGTCGTCCGCTTCGGGCCGGATAACCGCGCCCGGTCCTTCGCGGAGTGGTGGGTCCAACGCCCCACCGACTAGAGACCGGTGAAGTCGGGCTCGCGCTTCTCGAGGAAGGCGGCCATCCCCTCCTTCTGATCGGCCGAGGAGAACAGCAGGTAGAAGAGACGCCGCTCGTGGGCCAGGCCGTCCGTCAGGCTCATCTCGTACGCGTTATTCACCGATTCCTTGGCCAGGCGCAGGGCCAATGGCGCGCGTTTGGCGATCTCGGCGGCCAGGTCCAGGGCATCTCCCACCACCAGCTCGTCGGGCACGACCCGCGCCACCAGGCCGATCCGCTCCGCCTCGGCGGCGGTGATCGGCTCGCCGGTCAGGATCATCTCCATCGCCTTGCTCTTGCCCACCGCCCGCGGCAGGCGCTGCGTCCCGCCCGCGCCGGGCATGATCCCGATCTTGATCTCGGGCTGGCCGAACTTCGCGCCCTCGCCGGCGATGATCAAGTCGAGCGTCATAGCCAGCTCGCAGCCACCGCCCAGGCACCAGCCCGCGACCGCGGCGATGACCGGCTTGCCGATGCGCCGCACCCGGTCCCACTGGGCAATCCGGTTGGTCTTCAGCATGTCGATGGGCGACGCATCGGCCATCTCGGCGATGTCCGCGCCGGCCGCGAACGCGCGCTCGGTACCGGTCACGACCAGGACCCGGATGGCGTCGTCCCGGTCGAGCGCCTCCAGCGCGTCGCACAGGGCATCCATGAACGGGCCGTTCAGCGCGTTCAGGTGCTTGGGCCGGTTCAGGCGGACCAGGGCCACCCGGCGGGCCTCGTCGCGCTCGACCAGGACGAGGGGCTCGGCCTGGGGTTCGTCGCTCATGCGTGCACCTTACGGGACCGATTCAAACACGGGCTCCAACGCGGCGCCGCAGGCGCCGCAGAACGCGTGATGGGCTGGCAGCCCGGTGGCCCCGCAGGACGCGCACTGGCGTCCCTCCCCGGCGGCGAGGGCCCGCAGCGCCTCGAAGTCCGGCGGTCGCTTGGCGTGGAAGGCGGCCACCGCCTCGCGGGTCTCGTCGGCGGTGGAGTGGACCGCCAGCCAGTCCCGGGCGTGGGTCACGGTCTGGGCCCAGACCAGGTCCCGCCACCAGTTGAGCTGGGTCTTCGTGTAGCGCAGCGCCTCGGGCAGCTTGCGGCGCAGGTTGGCGGCCAATTCGGCGACCGTGGCGTCCAGCTCGGCGCGGGGCACGACCCGGGTGACGAGCCCCCAATCGAGGGCCGTCGCGGCCGGGACGGGCTCGCACAGGAGCAGGATCTCGCGCGCCCGCCGGTCACCGACCAGCAGCGGCAGCCACTGGGTGGCGCCCCCGGCGGGCACCGACCCATGCTCGGGACCCACGTGTCGGATGTACGTGTCGTCGGCCATCACCGACAGGTCGCACGCCATCTGGAGCTCGTTGCCGCCCCCCACGCACGCCCCGTTGATCCGCGCGATGGTCGGCTTGCCAATCGTCCGCAGCCGGTCGTGCATTTCGATGAACGCCCCCATCCAGCGCCAGTACTGGCCGCTGGTCGAGCCCATGGCCGCCTGTTCGTCCAGGTCGGCACCGGTGCAGAACGCCCGCTCCCCCGCACCGGTCACGACCACGCACGAGACGCTGTCGTCCCAGGCGGCCTGCTCGAAGGCGGCGCCCAGCTCGCGCAACGTGCGGAAATCGAACGCATTCATGACTGCGGGTCGGTCGATGGTGACCGTCGCCACGCCGGTCGCCGTATTGCGGACGTATCGGATCCGCTCGAAGCCCAGGGTGGCCGGGTCGGCCGCCATCGGTGCCTCCGGCTCGGTCACGGGCGCACCCTCATCGGGCCTTGCGCAGCCACGGCATGAGCGCGGCGCCGTCGTCCACGACGAGCAGCGTCACCCCGGCTCCGGCGAAGTTGCGGAGATCACGCCCGCTCTCGACCCCGGCCTCCGAGGCCAGGGCAGCGTCGAGGTCGGCACGCGAGTCGAAGACCATCTCGCTGACCATGTAGAAGCCAGGCGCTCGTCCGGCCACTCCATCCGCGCGAATGGCGTGCACGCCGCGCAGCCTGGGGTAGCGGCTGACGATGGGGGTGTGGACGCTGAGGTAGTGGAGGTCGAAGGCGGCCGGGTCCTCGGGCTGCGCGTACAGGGCGATCAGGCGGACGGCCACGCGCGTCGGGCTACTTGTTGGCGAAGTAGTCGGCGTTGATCTGGATGAAACTGGTCCACTGCTCGGGGACCGCGTCCTCCGCGAAGATGGCAGTCACCGGGCACTCGGGCTCGCACGCTCCGCAGTCGATGCACTCATCCGGATCGATGTAGTACATCGTGTCGTCCTCGGTGGCATGGATGCAGTCCACCGGGCACACATCGACGCACGACGCGTCCTTGACGCCGATGCAGGGCTCCACGATCACGTAGGTCATCTCGGCCGGATGGTACACCGATGCCGGAGTCCTGCAGGCGCCGGGTGAGTGGGCTGGCAGGTCGGCGATGTCGGGTACAGTCGCCCACATGTCGCTGCCCTGGTCGTTCGGTCACCCGCCGCTGATCGTGGCCGCGGCCACACCGCTGCGCGAGCGCGGGAACGTGCTCGACGAGGCGGCCATTGGACCGATGGTGGCCTTCCTGGAAGGCCACGGAGCCGATGGCGTGTTCTGCTGCGGAACGACCGGCGAGGGCATCCTGCTGGGGCTGGGCGAGCGGAAGCGCGCCGGTCGGGCGTTCCGGGCGGCGGTCGGTGGCCGGCTCCTGGTCCATGCCGGGGCCCAGACGACCGCCGACACGGTGACCCTGGCGGCCGATGCCGCCGAGCTGGGGGCGGACGGCGTGGCCGTCATTCCCCCGCCCTACTTCCCGCTCGACGCGGCCGCCCTGGCCGATCACCTGGTGGCGGCCGCCGCGGCCTGCGCGCCGCTCTCCTTCTTCATCTACGTCTTCACCCGGCGCAGCGGGTACCCGCTGCCGACCGAGGTCATCGGGGCCGTGGCCGACCGGGCGCCGAACCTGGCCGGGCTCAAGGTGTCCGAGTCGCCCCTGGCCGACGTGCTGCCCTACCTGGGGCTGGGGCTGCCGGTCCTGGTGGGGTCGGAGCCGCTCATCGTTCCGGCGCTGGCCGCGGGGGCGGTGGGAACCGTCAGCGGGCTGGCCGCGGCCTTCCCCGACGTCGTCCGGGCCGTCCTCGACGCTCCCGATGCCCTCGGCGAAGCGCGCCTCGAGACGCTGCGCGGGGTCATGGAAGGCGCGCCCTTCGTGCCATCGGTCAAGCACGTCCTGGGCCGTCGCGGGGTGCCGGTTGGACCCGACGTTCGGGCACCGCTCCAGACCCTGACCGCCGAGCAGGCCTCGCGCCTCGACGCCGCCCTCGACAACCTGGGGCTCTAGCCCTTCAGCCGGTCGCCAGCTCCGCGGCGGACGCGGCGGCCCGGAGTCGCGCAAAGCCGGGCTTGACCTGCTCGTTGATGATCCGCAGCCGCCCGTCGAACGGCAGGAACGCGCTCTTGATCCCGTTCAGGGTCAGCCACTCCATGTCCTCCAGGCCGATCTCGAAGGTGCGGGCCAGGGCCGCGAACTCATCGGTCAGGCTGATCCCGCTCATGAGCCGGTTGTCGGTGTTGACCGTCACCCGGAAGCGGAGCCGGCGCAGGAGGTCGATGGGGTGGTCGGCGATGGAGCGCACCGCACCGATGTGCACGTTCGAGGTGGGGCACATCTCGAGCGGGACGCGGCGGTCGCGAACGTAGGCCGAGAGGCGTCCCAGCTTGACGTGACCATCGGGCTGGACCGTGATGTCGTCCACGATCCGGACCCCGTGCCCCAGGCGCTCGGCGCCGCACCACTGGAGGGCCTCCCAGATGGACGGCAGCCCGAACGCCTCGCCGGCGTGGAGGGTGAAGTGGAAGTTCTCGTGGGCGATGAGGTGGAAGGCATCGAGGTACCGCGTCGGCGGATAGCCGGCCTCGGGACCGGCCATGTCGAACCCCAGGACGCCCTCGTCGCGGTGGCGGATGGCGAGCTCGGCGATCTCCACCGAGCGCGCGGCGGCCTGGCGGATGGCGCTGAGCAGGAGGCCCATCGTGATGTCGCGGCCCTGCGCGCCACGACGGAGCCCGGCCAGGGTGGCCTCCACCACCTCGTCCAGGGTCATGCCCGACTGGAGGTGCAGCTCGGGTGCGAACCGGACCTCGGCGTACACGACGCCATCGGCGGCGAGATCCTCGACGCACTCGGCCGCCACCCGCTCGAGCGCCTCGGGGGTCTGCATGACGGCCACGGTGTGGGTGAACGCCTCGAGGTACTGCTCGAGGCTCGAGTCCGGCTTGCCCTGGAAGAACCACGCCGCCAGCTCGTCCGGGTCGGTGGTCGGCAGGTCGCGGTATCCGGCGTCCGAGGCCAGCTCGATCACCGTCCGAGGCCGCAGGCCGCCGTCCAGGTGGTCGTGGAGCAGGACCTTGGGCGCGGCGCGAATCGTCGCGACGTCCAGGCTCATGCGCGGGCCGCGTCCCGTGCGGCGCACCAGGAGGGCTTGCGGTCCACGTCAGCCGGACTCGGCGACCGTGGAATCGGTGATCGGCGCCCCAGAGTGAATCCCGGTCCGCTTGTGGAATGGCGCCGTGGCAGCGTCGTTCATCTCGAACCGCGAGGGCGGCGCGGCCGCGGCCAGCTCCGCGATCTGCTCGGGCGTCAGGTCGTAGCCGAATTGGATGGCGGCCACGTTCTCATCCTGGTAGCGGCGCGGGAGCGAAGCCCGGATGGATGCCTCGTCGAACTCGATCTCGGCCAGGCGAAGCAACCGGCCCAGCGCGATCATGTTGCCGAACAGCTCCTTGCCGAACCGTGCCGAGCCGAGCGAGGCAAACGGGATCTGCTCGTCGCCGGGGAGTCCCAGGCCCAGGTCGGTCACCACCTTGCGCCCGCTGATGTGGAGGTGACCCTTGTCCGCCAGGCGAAGCAGGATGTCGGCCTCCTCGACCACCGGGTTGTCGATGGGATCGTCGCCAAAGGTCACGAACGCGTCCGACATGGAGCCGCGGACCGACGAGTCGTAGTCGAGGAGCACGGTCACGTGCTTGCCCATCCGGGCCAGGAGGCTGCCGAGGACACCGGCGATGACCCGGACTCCCTGGCCGCCCACCCCGTCGAGCGCGATCCGCGTCGTCGTCATCGGTCCAAGCCTACCCGGTCACCAGGCGAATCTCGACCGGCAGCGCGGTTCGCGCCCAGCCGCTCATGGTGGCGCCGGGTTGCCAGCCCTGGTACTTGCCGGCGAGCAGCGCGCGCGCGAGCACGTCATCGGGTCCGGGTGGAACCTCGCGGGCGTCGCCGGGGAACCACGTTTCCCCGATCCGCACGCGCACGGCGGGCTTGCGCCGGAGGTTGCGGACCCAGTGCGACTGGTCACCACCGCCTGACAGCATGAAGATCCGCTCCCCGCGGTCATCGGCCGCGAACCACATCTCGACCACCCGCGGCTCCCCGCTCACGCGCCCGATGGTCTCGAGATAGCAGAAGGGTCGCTCGGCGAGGCCCTGGTCCAGCGCCACCTGGTCGCCTATCCCAATTCCTCGGGATCGATCCCGGCTGCGCGCAACGCGTCGGCCAGCGAGAGCTCGCCCTTCGCGACCTGGAGCTTCACCGCGGGCTCGAGGCGTTGCATGAGCGCGAGGCGCTTCTGCGACTCGGCGCGCTTGCGCGCCTTCTCGTCGTCGGATACCGATTCGCGCTCTGCGCGCGGAGCGGCTGCCGGTGCCGTGGGCGTCTCCGTTTCGGCGCCCGCCGTCGCATCGGTCCCATTGCCATGCGTCCCGTTCCCTTCGGTCAGGTTGGCGTGCCCCTCGGGATAGAGGATCCCGAGCTCGTTCGGGCCCAGCCGCTCGGCGCCCTTGGGCGCCCGCTTGTAGGTCTTTCGGTAGAAGGTGAGCATCTCGTTCGCGTTCGCGAAGCCGATCCGCCGCCCGTTGTTCTCGATGCACTGCGAGGTGATGTCCACGAACGAAAAGCCCGGGTGCTCGATCGCCTCGCGAATCGCGGTCCGCATCTGGGGCTGGTGATAGACGGTCGTTCGCGCGTACAGCGCGTGCGGGGAGCTGCGCACGATGCCCTGCAGGTTGATGGGCGTGTTCGGGTTGCCGCCGGGCGAGGACAGCGTCTTCGTCCCGGTGGGCGTGGTGGGGCCGGTCTGGCCGCCGGTCAGCCCGTAAATCTCGTTGTTGTTGCACAGGACCGTGATGGGCGCGTTGCGCCGGATGGCGTGGATCAGGTGGTTGCCGCCGATGCTGGCCGTGTCCCCGTCGCCCGCCACGACGATCACGTGCAGCTCCGGCCGAACGGTCTTGATCGCCTCGGCCACCGGCAGCGTGCGCCCGTGCAGGGTGTAGACCGCCTCGTACTTCATGTAGCTGCCCATCCGCCCGGTGCAGCCGATGCCAGTCACGATGACCGTGTTCGACTGGTCAAAGCCCAGCTCGTCGAGGACCATGGCCAGCTCGATCATGATCGTGCCAATCCCGCAGCCGGGGCACCAGATGGTCGGGAACAGGTCCATCTTCAGCTTCGACTTGAAGCCGAGCTCGGCGAAGGCGGTCTCGGGCATCAGCCGATCCCCAACGGGGCGCGGGGCACGGGTTCGGCCGGCGGCTCCGGCACCGGGGGCTCGGATGGTCCGCCGCCCAGGACCCGATCCAGGCCCGCGTTCACCGCTTCGAGGCTGATCCGCCCGCCGAGGAGCGGGATGCGCTTGACGTCCCGTCGGAGGGCCAGCTCGACCATGTCGGCGTACTGGCCGTCGTTGGCCTCGATCACCACGATCTGCTCGTAGCGCTCGGCCACGGAGCGGATTTCATCGGTCAGCATGGGGTGGATCCGGATGGGGCGGAACAGCGCGTAGTCGGGGGCCAGCGGAGCGGCCACTCGGGACACGATGCCGTAGCACACGACCAGGGTGCTGGCTTCGGTGTTCCAGCCGTGCTGGTACAGGGCGTATCGGTTCGCGACCTCGAGATGGCGGTGCTTGGCCGCGTAGAACTGGCGCAGGTACTCGTCGGCGTCGGCGGTGGCCGGCTCACCCGCGTTGGGCCCGTGCTCGTACATGAGCACACCGGCGAAGAAGCGCGGCTCCGCGTCCCCGTGGCGGGCCAGCGGGGTGAGGGCGCGGGGCGCGACCGTCACGTCGGCCCCCAGCTCGTCGAGGTCCACCACCTCGTTCAAGTGGGCGACGAACGTATCCGATAGCAGGACAACGGGCGAGCGCGACTCCTCGGCCGCGTTGAAGGCGTTGACCGCCATCTGGAAGGCCTCGGCCACCGAGTTCGGATAGAAGGCGATGGGCGTGTAGTCGCCGCTGCTCCCGTAGCGGACCTGCGCGATGTCGCCCTGGCCGGGCATGGTGGGCATCCCGGTGGCGGGACCCACCCGCTGGACGTCGACGAAGACGCTCGGTACGCCCACCTTCTGGGCGTACCCGATCGCCTCCTGCATGAGGCTGAAGCCCGGGCCGCTGGTGGCGGTGAAGGCTTTCGCGCCCGCCAGCGAGGCCCCGATGACCGCGTTGGCGCTCGCGATCTCGTCCTCGGCCTGCATGAACCCGAATTCGGGATGCTCGGCCGCCCAGCCCGAAGCGGTGTTCAGGATCTCGGTCGAGGGGCTGATCGGGTAGCCCGCGTAGAACGAGGCCCCGGCGGCAATCGCTCCGCGGAACACCGCCTCGTTTCCCTGGACCAGGCGGCGCATCGGTCTAGTCCCCCGCCTCCGCGCTCTCCGCCTCGCCGCCGCGGGCGGCATGCGCGGCCACCGCCGACGGGATCATCTCGATCGCCAGATCGGGGCAGTAGCGCTCACACAGGCCACACAGGATGCAGTTCTCCTCCTCGAGGATGGCGTCGTCGCGGAGGACGAGCGTGCCCTTGGGGCAGATGTCGACGCAGATGTCGCAGCGTTTGCAGAAGACCGGGTTCCAGCTGATGTTGGCGTAGTCGATCCAGCGCACGCCGTCCTGGTGGCCGGTGGACGTGCCGGTACCGAAGTCGAGAGCCGTGCCGACCCGGTCGTTGGTCATGGGGGGCCGATGATAGCCGCGGGCGCGTCCTACGTCGCTGATTCCGGCTCGACCACGGGCTCAGCCTCGCTCACGGCGCGCGGCCGACCACTGACCATGGCCACCACCGCGCCGAGAATGATCGCGGCCGCGAGCCACATGCGCGGGGTCATGGGCTCGTTGAGGATGAGCACGCCCAGGGTCACGGCCACGATGGGGTTCACGTAGGCCGTGGTCGAGAAGACACTGACCGGCGTGTGGTTGACCAGCCAAATGTAGGTAGGGAAGGTGAGGATGGAGCCGAACAGGATGAGGTAGCCAAGCGCGATCACCGACTCGGTCGAGAACGTGGAGGTGTCGATCGCCGACAGCTCCCCGGTCAGGATGCCCACGACGAACATCACCGAGCCGCCGACCAGCATCTGGAAGCCCGCGCCCTCGAAAGAGGAATGCGGGAGCGGGGCGCGCCGGGAGTAGATGGAGCCTACCGACCAGGTGATGGCGGCCATTCCGACCAGGGCGATGCCGATCACGTTGATCGGC
Organism: uncultured Chloroflexia bacterium; assembly: GCA_963816215.1. GTDB lineage: Bacteria > Chloroflexota > Limnocylindria > QHBO01 > QHBO01 > DASTEQ01. Next base: position 54,309 of record CAWFKB010000016.1, read on the forward strand.
GGCGATCCCTCGAGCGGGACGACCAGGATGGCCACGCCCACGGTGCCCGCGATCAGGCCGGCGATGGCCAGCCCGCTTGGGCGTTGGCCCACCGACAGGGCCTCGAACAGCGCCAGCCAGATGGGGGTGGTGGCGATGATCAGGGCCGCGATGCCGGACGCGATGAATTGCTCCCCCAGGACGACACCGCCATTCCCGCCGAGCAGGAGCAACGTTCCGATGATGACCACGGACCGGAATTGGGGTCGCGTCAACCGCAGCCCGGGCTCACCTCGCACGCGTCGCCAGACGGCGATCGCGACCAGGAGAATGGCCCCCGACAGGGCGTACCGGAAGCCGGCAGCCACCAGCGGCGGGAGCGTGCGGACCATGACCGCGATGCCCAGGTAGGTCGAGCCCCACACGACATAGACGACTCCCAGGGCCGTGGCCACGGCCCATGGGCTCGGCGCGGGACGCGCGGTGGCCGAGGTCATCGGCGCATTCTGCCGTGAATCGGCTGTACCATCCGGCGCGATGAGTTGGGTCCGTCTGATCCTCGCCGGCCTGGGCGGCGTTGCCATCGCGCTCGTGGTGTTCATGCTGCTGCCGTTGCTCGGGGTGAACACCGGCATCGGCCCCTTCGCGTCGCAGGCCGCGAGCCCGTCCGCGGTTGCAAGCCCCTCGGGCGTCCCGGGCGCCTCGGCGGAGTCCGTCGCGCCTTCCGCAAGCGTCGAGGCTTCCGGATCCGCGTCGCCGGCGGCCACGCCTACACCCACCGATGCGGGATGGATCTGTGGGCTGCGCGTGACCCTGGCGGCGACCGGCGCGTCGGTCGTCCATATCGCCGACGTGCGGGTGGGAACCCACATCGATTACGACCGGATCGTCTTCGAATTTGCCGAGGCGGGGACTCCCGCGTTCATGACCCAGCACGCGACGCCGCCGTTCGTCAAGGACCCGAGCGGACTCCCGATGACGGTGAACGGGTCGAACGTGCTCGAGCTGGCGCTGAACGGTGCCACCAAGGTGGCCGATGACGGAAGCCTGACCTACACCGGCTCCACGGACTTCCAGCCCGGATATGCCCAATTGGTGCAGCTGGTGGAACGCGGTGATTTCGAGGCGGTCAACACCTGGTACATGGGGCTGGACGGCGGAGACTGCCTCCGCGCCGCGACGCTGGCCGACCCGAGCCGCATCGTCATCGACGTCCAGCACTGAATCGGTCCTGAACCTCCCGGTCGGGTAGCATCGGGCTCCCCAACTCGCACCAGGGTGCCTCATGGCCCAACCCACGCCGCCCACCGGCGATCTCGACCTTTCCCATTCCTACGTCGCGCGCATCGTCACCGAGAGAGGCGACATCGTTTGTGAGCTGTTCGCCCGCGAGGCCCCGCTGACCGTGGAGAACTTCGTGAACCTGTCTCGGGCCGGCTTCTACGACGGCACGACGTTCCACCGCGTGATCCCAGGCTTCATGGCCCAGGGTGGCGACCCCACCGGCACTGGGCGCGGTGGCCCGGGCTACCAGTTCGGCGACGAGTTCAGCAGCGCACGGCGCCACGACGGCCCGGGTGTGCTGTCGATGGCCAACGCGGGCGCCAACACGAACGGCAGCCAGTTCTTCATCACCTTCGGACCCACGCCCCACCTCGACGGAAAGCACTCGGTCTTCGGCCGCGTCACGGACGGCCTGGACGTGCTGGGGAGCCTCCGCGAACGGGATCCGGGCCGCGACCCGGCCCCCGGTGATCGGATCGAGCGAATCGAGATCACCGAGAGCCCGGCGGGTTAGCCGCCCTCAGGCGGCGTCGTACAGCAGCGCGAACGTCACGGCCGGATCGGGGGCGAAGTCAAAGCTCGTTCCGCACGCGCTGCACTGCAGCTCGTCGGCTTCTCGATCGACCTCGAACGCGACCTCGTCGTCGCACCAGGGGCAGAGCAGATGAACGGTCATGCCCGAACCATGAGCGTGGCTTGTGACACCTAGCGCGTCGTGATCCGCAAGCCCCTCCAGACCATCGGAATTGGACCGCTACTTGCGCGATTGCGCAAGTACTGATACGATCTGATTCGATGACCACCGCAGCCGCCATTCCCGTCGAGACGCGACGCGACCGTTCCGCGGCCGTGGCCCGCGCCCTGTCGGACCCCAAGCGGCTGTGCGTCCTCGAGTTCCTCGCCGATGGCGGGGAACGATCGGTCGGTGACCTGTCCCGCAACGTCGGGTGCCAGGTCCCGAACATGAGCCAACACCTGTCCGTCCTCCGCTCGGCCGGCATCGTCGCCAGCCGCCGCGAGGGCAGCACGGTCCTCTATCGGATCGCCGATCCCAGCGTCATGGACCTGGTCGGCGCCCTGCAACGGGTCGCCCGCTAGCACCCGCCGCCAGTCCACGAAAGGAACCAACGTCCCCATGTCATCCAACGTCCCCGAGGTCACGGACGCGACCTTCGAGCAGCTGGTGCTGCAGGCCGAAAAGCCGGTCATCGTCGACTTCTGGGCTGCCTGGTGCGGCCCGTGTCGCCTGGTCGCGCCGGAGATCGACAAGATCGCCGAGAAGTACTCGGGCCAGGTCAACGTCTACAAGCTCGACGTAGACGCCAACCCGCACACCGCGGCCCACTACGGGATCATGAGCATCCCGACCGTGGCCATGTTCCAGAAGGGCCAGCCGCCACGGGCCGCCGTGGGCTTCCGCCCCATGGCCGCCTTGGAGACGGCGTTCGGCCTCGACAGCCTCGCGGCTTCGGCATAGCCACCACCCTCAGACCGATCGCGCCCGGGCGTCTGCCCGGGCGCATTTGTATGCTGCCCACATGCGGGCCTTGACCCGGCCGACACCACGCGTCGCGGTGCTGGCCCTCGCCCTGGGGGTTCTCCTCGTTGCGCCGATGGGCGTTGTCCCCGCTCGCGCGGGGGACGGCCTGGTCAGCGTCATGGACGCGACCTATCAGGTGCTGCCCGGGGAGCAGCGCGTCCACGTCATGGTGGACGCGGTCTCGACCTCCCACGAGGCCGACACCCCCGAGGGCCGGGTCTACTACGCGGGCATCTCGATGACCATTCCCCCCGGCGCGACGAACGTCGCGGCGACCTCGAACGGGACCCCCCAGTCGGTCACCGTCTCGGAAGGCCCCGACGCGGTGCGGGTCGACATCGGTTTCTCGGAGCAGATCTTCTTCAACGAAAGCTTGTCGTACCAGCTCACCTTCGACCTGGTCGACCAGGGTGGCGCGGCGAACCGCGACTTCCGGATCGGCCATAGCGTGGTCGCCTTCCCGGTGTGGGCCTTCGGGTCGGCCGGGGTGGACGGGAACTCGGTCGCGGTCGACCTGCCCCCGACCTTCACCGCCAGCGTGTATGGCGGACCCCTGGAGCAGGCGATCCTTGCCGACGGCACCGTTCACCTGACGGCGGACAACACCGATGCGACCAGCTGGGTCGCCTACATCACCGCCGAGCGGCCGGGCATCTTCACCGTCACCCCGTTCAGCCTGAACGTGGGCGATGCCAACGCGAGCGTGATCATCCGAGCCTGGGACGACGACCCGCAGTGGTCGGCGCGCACGATGGCCCTCCTGACCGATGGGCTCCCCGCCCTTCAGCAGCTGATCGGGCTGGCGTGGCCCGTGTTCGGGGACCTGAAGGTCGAAGAGTCGGCCAACCGCCTGGGGGACTACGCGGGGATCTACAACCCGCTGACCGAGAAGATCAATGTCCGCTACGACGCGGACGCAACGGTAGCGCTGCACGAGGCGGCGCATGTGTGGTTCAACGACCACCTCTTCCGTGACCGATGGATCGGTGAGGCGTGGGCCGAGTTCTACGCCGTTCAGTCGGCGGAGGCGATCGGCGTGCCCAGCCAGACCTTCTCCCTCGATGACAGCCTACTGGCGTTCAAGATCCCGCTCAACGACTGGGGGATCATCGGGGCCGAGACCCAGGACGTCGAAGCCTACGCATACGCGGCCAGCTCACACCTGGCCAACCTGATCTTCGCCCGCACCGATCTGGCCGAGCTCCGCGCCGTGTGGCAGGCCGCCGATGCGGGCGAGATGGCCTATCAGCCGCTGCACGACACCACCAACCCACGGACGGGCGTGGCCATTTCCGAGGAGGACTGGCAGCGACTGCTGGACCTCCTCGAGGAACGGACCGGTGCCACCTACGACGACCTCTGGGCGGACTGGGTCGTGAACGGCGGCCAGCGCGCTGAGCTGACCGAACGGTCCATCGCCCGCGAGCGCTACCACCAGCTCGCGACCGACGCGGGTCCGTGGGAGCTCCCCGAGTCGATCCGCTACGAGATGGCGAGCTGGCAGTTCGACGATGCCCTGGGCGAGCTCGCGGTCGCCGAGGACGTGCTGGGCGTCGCGGACGAGGTTGCCGCCCTCGCGGTCGAGCTGGACCTGACTCCGCCGCGGACCCTCGAGTACGCCTTCGAAGGCACGAATGGGCTGGGAGCCGCGCTGGACGAGGCGCGCAAAGAGCGGGGGGCGGCCGAGGTCATCGCCACCGCCACGCGGGAGCTGGGCGAGGAACCGGGGTTCATCGGCTGGGTGGGCCTCCTGTTCACCGATCCGGCAGCCGACGTCGCCGCAGCGCGGGCGGCGTGGGAAGACGGGGATAGTGTTGCGGCCAGCGGTGCCGCGTCGACCGCGGTGACGACCCTTGAAACGGCCGAGGACCAGGGCCGGCAGCGCCTGCTGCTGGGTGGAGGCGTGGTGATCGTGTTCGTCGGCGGTGGTGCCGTGATCGCGACCCGTCGACGGCGCGCAACCGAGGATGTCGGGGACGAGGGGGCGAACGGCGCGGCGGAGCCCGACGGCGACACGCCGGCGGATCCCCCGCCGAGCGACGTCAGCGAGGCCTGACCCGGCTCAGTCGGCGGCGGATTCGTCCCGCTGCATCATCCCGAACGGGTTTCCCTCGGTATCGGTCGCGTAGGCCAGCCAGCCGACGCCCATGACCGGCCCCTTGGCGCGGGTGATCGTGCCGCCGTGGGCCTCGACTGCCGCGACCGCCGCGTCGAGATCGGTCACCTCGATCGTGTTCGTGGTCTGGTCGTCGTCGCCCTGGCGCCGCCCGATTCCGCCGTCGATGCCGGTTTCCCCCTCCTCGCCCGTCTCAACCAGCCAGTAGTCGGTGGGGCCGCCCCACTTGGTGATCTTCCAGCCAAAGGCATCGGAGTAGAACTGGGCGCATCGGTCCGGATCGTCGGCCGGGAGCTCGAAATGGATGACGCGCGAGGACATGGGCAACCTCCAGTCTTCGGGTAGGGTCGGCAATTCTCCTACACCCACCTCCCGTAGACTCGTTCACTGGTGACCCGCTCGCTGCGCGCCGTCCTGCTGGGCAATTTCACGCTCCGTTTCTCGACGGGGCTGACCGGCACGCTGCTCCTGTACTACCTGGCCGATCTGCCCCAGTACGGCGGGGTGGCCGTGTCGGCGGTGACGGCCGGGATCCTGGCCGCCCTGTACTTCGCCGCGGAGCTGATCCTGTCGCCCCTGTTCGGGGCCATGGCCGATCGGTTCGGGACGCACCGCATGATGCAGCCGGGACCGATCCTGGGTGGCGTGGCGGTGATCGGCACGGCACTGACCACGAGCATCCCGCTGCTGGCGGGGACCCGGTTCCTCGAAGGCGCGGCCGCGGCCGCGAGCGTGCCCGCGGCCCTGGGCTACATCGCCATCGCCACCTCGCGCGACCAGGCCCTGCGGGGCCGGATCGTGGCCCGCTTCGAGGTCGCCACCCTGGGCGGGGTGGGCGTTGGCTCGGTCGTCGCCGGCTTTCTGTACTCCGCCCTGGGACCGACCGCGTTCTTCGTAAATGCCGTCGTGTACGCGGTCACGTTCGTGGTCCTGCGCTACGGGGTGGAGGGGCTTCACGAGCACGCCCCCACCTACCCCGGCGAGGAGTCGGTCCCCGCCTCCCTGTTCCACCTGGGCCGGTATCGCGAAGTGCTCCGCAGCCGCCCGGTCTGGTTCCTGGCCCCCACCTGGATTGCTCTCAACGCCCTGCTGGGCTCGTGGGGGACGCAGGCCGTGTTCCAGCTGGTCCAGGAGCCGTCCGAGCAGTTCTCCAACCAGGTCCTGATGCAGGGACTCGAGCCATGGCAGGCCAGCGTCGCATTCGGCGCCGGCCTCGTGATCCTGTTCTCGGGCCTGCTGTACTGGGGCAACCGCTTCGTCCGGCTGGGGCGGACCACGATCATCGGGTTCGGGCTGGCCGGCGGCGGCGCCTTCGTGGCCGCGCTCCTGCTCCTGAACCACTCGGCCGGGATGGCGATCTGGATCATCGGTGTGGCGCTGGCGGTTGCCGCCGCGGGCCTGTTCGTCCTGGCCGGTGCCACCCCGGCTGCGGTGGGATTCCTCTCCGACGTCAGCGAGCACTACCCCGGCCGGCGCGGCGTGATCATGGGCCTGTACTCGGTCTTCCTGGCCCTGGGCCAGATCATCGGTGCCGTGGTGGCCGGGGTGGCCGCGCAATGGCGGGGCATCGACGGCCTGCTCATCGCCAGTGTCGGGCTGCTGGTGGTCGCCGTCATCCCGCTCCGCCAGCTGCGCGCCGTCGAACACGAGGTTGTCATCCAGCCCGGGCTGCCCGCCGAGCAGGCCGCGCCGGGCGAATCGGTATCCTAGGCGGCCAATGCGCCTCTCCCGCCTGTTCTTCACCACCCTGCGCGACGACCCGGCCGATGCCGAGATGGTCTCCCACAAGCTGCTGGTGCGGGCCGGCTACGTGCGCCAGCTGGGATCGGGGATCTACACCCTGCTGCCCCTGGGCTTTGCGGTGAGCAAGCGGGTCGAGCAGGTCATCCGCGAGGAGATGAACGCCATCGGCGGGCAGGAGATGGAGATGCCCGTCGTCCATCCCGCGGATCTGTGGCGGGAGACGGGGCGCTACCAGAAGATCGGCCCCGAGATGGTCCGCTTCAAGGACCGCGGCGGTCGGGACATGGTCCTGGCCATGACCCACGAGGAGGTCGTGGCCGATCTCGTCCGCGACTTCGTGAAGTCGTACCGCCAGCTGCCGACCATCGTGTACCACTTCCAGACCAAGTTCCGGGACGAGCCACGGTCCCGCGGCGGGCTGATCCGGGTCCGCGAGTTCGTCATGAAGGACAGCTACACCCTGGACGCCGACGAAGCGGGCCTGGATCACGGTTACCAGCTGCACTACGAGGCGTACGAGAAGATCTTTGCCCGCCTGGGGCTGCACACCGTCGTGGTCGGGGCGGACGTCGGGATCATGGGCGGCAGCCTGGCCCACGAGTTCATGGTCCTCAACGAGCATGGCGAGGACACGCTGGTCATCTGCGACGCGTGCGGGTACGCCGCCAACCAGCAGATCGCGACCATCACCTGGCCCGACCCGGCCCCCGAGGAGCTGCTCCCCACCCAAGAGGTCGCCACCCCGGAGGCGGACACCATTGCGGCTCTGGCCGAGCAGCTGGGGGTGGGCACGGACAAGACCGCCAAGGCCACCTTCTTCGTGACCGGCGACGGGCGGCTGATCACCGCCATCGTGCGGGGCGACTTCGAGGTCAACGAGACGAAGCTGTCCAACGCGGTGAAGGCCATCGGCGGGCTGCGACCCGCGCACACCGAGGAGATCCAGGCCGCGGGCATGGAGCCGGGATACGCCTCGCCCATCGGGGCGCACGACACGGTGGTCGTGATCGACGCCCTGGCGGCCCGCTCGCCCAACCTGGTGGCCGGGGGCAATCACCACGGCTACCACCTGCTCAACGTCAACCACGGCCGCGACTTCAACGCGGACCTGGTGGTGGACATCGCGAACGCCCGCGAAGGCGATCCGTGCCCGCAGTGCGGGGAGCGGCTCCACCTCAGCCACGGGATCGAGGTGGGCAACATCTTCAAGCTGGGCACCGACTTCACGAAGGCCCTGGGCGGGACGTACCTGGCCGAGGACGGCTCCCGTCAGCTGGTGATCATGGGCTCGTACGGGATCGGCCTGGGACGCAACGTGGCCTGCATCGTGGAGGAGCACCACGACGACAAGGGCATCATCTGGCCTCGCGAGGTCGCGCCCTACCCCGCCCACCTGGTCGCCCTGGGCGCGCTCAAGGACCCGGCCGTGGCCGAAGCAGCCGAAGGGCTCTACCAGCGCCTGGCCGATGCCGGGGTGGACGTCCTGTACGACGACCGCGACGAGTCACCGGGCGTGAAGCTGACCGATGCCGAGCTGATGGGCATGCCCACCATCCTGACCGTCTCCACCCGATCGCTGGCAGCAGGCGGGGTGGAGGTCACCGATCGGGCCAGCGGTGAGCGCGGGATCCAGTCGTTCGAGGCGGTGGAGGCCGATCTCCGGCCTCTTGATGAGCGCCAAGGCGGAGGCCACGCCGCGCGCCACGGGCTGGTCCGATGGCCAGCTGCGGACCCTGGCGGCGCTGTCCGAGGCGTTCGCCCCCGGCTTCTCCCCCGATGACTACGTGCGCTGGGGTCGCGCTGCCGCCGAGACCCTGAACGCGGTGGCCGATCCGGCCGACCTGCGCCAGCTGCGCGTGGTCGTGAGCGTGCTCGACTCGCGCCTCGGAAACCTGGCCACCGGGAGCGGCTGGAACCGGATCGGTGCCACCACGGGTTCCGGCGCTGATCAGCTGCTGCTCAACTGGGCGAACAGCCGCCTCCCGCAGCGGCGCACGGCGTTCCAGGCCTTCAAGCGCCTCCTCCTGTTCCTGACCTGGACCGATCCGATCACCGGCGGCCAGCCCAACGCGGCCTGGGCCGAGATCGGCTACGCGCCGCCGGCCGCCGAGGCCGCCGCCGCTCCCCTGATCACCCCGCTGACCGTGGACCGATCCGACACCGATGAGCTGGAGCTCGAGGCCGAGGTGGTGATCGTGGGCTCGGGGGCGGGTGGCGGACTGGTCGCCGCCCGTCTGGCGGAGGCCGGCCGGGACGTGCTGGTCCTGGAGGCGGCACCATATGTCCCGGAGCCCGACATGCCGGTCCTGGAGGGCGAGGGCTTCCGCCAGCTGTACCTCGACCGGGGAACGGCCTCCACCGCGGACCTGGGGATCACGATCGTGGCCGGCAGCGCCGTCGGGGGTGGGACGGCGGTCAACTGGACGACCTGCATCGACCCGCCGCCGTGGCTGCGCGCCGAGTGGGCCGCGTTCGGGATGGAGGGCATCGACGGGGCACAGACCGATGCCGACCTGGCGCGCCTCCGCGAGGAGCTGGGTGTCCAGCCGCCGTCCGCCATTCCGCCCAAGGACCAGGTGATTCTCGATGGGGCGGCGGCCCTGGGCTGGGAGAGCGCTCCCACCGAGCGGAACGCCGGGCCGTGCACCGCGTGTGGCGGCTGCGGGTTTGGCTGCCGCGCCGGCGCCAAGCGGTCGGGACTGCGCGTCCACCTGGCCCGGGCGCACGCGGCGGGAGCGCGGATCCTGGACGGGGCGCTGGTCGAACGGGTCGAGCGCCAGGGCCAGCCGGGCTGGGCGACCGGCGTGCGCGGCACGCTGCGCGACGCGGACGGCGTCCCGGGACGCCCGTTCCGGGTGCGCGCCCGGACCGTGGTCCTGGCGGCCGGCGCCCTGCGCACGCCGCTCGTGCTGATCGCCAGCGGGGTCACCCATCCGGAGCTGGGCGCGAACCTCCATCTCCACCCGGCGGTCGTGGTCGCGGCCCGCATGCCGCAGCGGGTCGAGACCTGGATCGGTCCGCTGCAGGCCGCCCGTTCCCTGGAGTTCGCGCGCCCCGGGCCGGCGAGCGCGGACGGCATCGGTCCCGCCCACGGCGGCTTCTTCATCGAGACCGGGCCTGCCCATCCGGGGCTCGCTTCCAGCGCCCTGCCATGGGACGGCGGGCAGGCCGGGCGGAACCTCATGCGCGCCTTCCCCTTCATCGTTCCCCTGGGCGCCGCCCTGCGAGACACGTCCGCCGGTCGCGTTCGCTGGAGCCGGGCCCGCCGCCCGCGGATCGACTATCAGCTGGCGGACGCGGACCGTCGAACGGTGGCGCGGGCCAAGATCGAGCTCAGCCGCCTCGGCCGGGCGGCGGGCGCGCTGGAGCTCATCACTGCCGGGACGCCATCGGATCGGATCGACCTGGAACGGACCTCTGATGCCGAGTGGGATGCGTTCCTGCGCCGTCGGGCGACCGCGAACTACGGGCCGAACCGGGTGTTCGCCTTCTCCGCGCACCAGATGGGCACCGCACGCGCGGGTGGCAACCCGCGCGCATCGGTCTGCGATCCGGACGGTCGGGTCCGGTCAGATCAGACCTGGGCCCCCATCGGCGGCCTGTACGTGGCCGATGCGTCGCTCTTCCCCTCGGCCGCCGGGGTGAACCCCATGCTCACGATCATGGCCCTGGCCGAGCGCACCGCCCGGGCCATCGTCGCCGACACCTAGGTCGCGCGCAGACCCGTCAGGAAGGCCTTGGCAGCCAGCCAGCCGATCAGCGCATAGATGGCCGTGAACACGACGAACCACGGTCCGAACGGGTAGTTCCAGGTCGGGGTGGTCAGGAACACGAAGACCAGCCACAGGCTCGCGAAGATGCCCGCGCCGGTGACCACGACCGCGACCAGGAGGCCCAGCCAGCGACCCCACTCCGCATTCAGGAGCAGCCCAAGGAGGGCCAGCAGCCCGACGGGGAAGCCGAGGATGGCCATGACCACACCCCACCCCTTCTCGGCGCCGGGAATCGGTTCACGCTCGTCGTCCATCGCTGCCACCTCCTCCGCCAGCCTACCCGATCAATTGACCAGCCCCGCACCCTGCGATGCGGTCTCGAGCAGGATCATCGGCGCTGCGCCTGCCGGTGTGCGGTATCCCCGGGCCACCGCCTCGGTGACGCGTTCAGCCTCGTGTCGCGCCAGCAAGGCGACTACCGCACCGCCGAAGCCACCCCCCGTCATCCGGGCGCCACCCGCGTCGCCGATGGCCTCCTGGAGCAGCGCGACCAGCTGGTCGATGGCGGGCACGCTGATCGCGAGGTCGTCGCGCATGGACGCGTGCGATTGCCGCATGAGGATGCCCAGCGCCGGGAGGTCGCCGCGCTCGAGGGCCGCCGCCGCGGCAAGCGTCCGCTCGTTCTCGGTGATCACGTGGCGGGCTGCGGCATATTCGGCAGGCGTGAGGCCGCCCGCGCGCCACGTCGAGGGTGTCCACCGTCGCGTCGCGCAGGGCCTTGACGCCCAGGTGGGCGGCTACCGCCTCGCACCGGGCGCGGCGCTCGTTGTAGGCGCCCTCGCCCAGGTCGCGGCTGATCCCAGAGTGCACGATCAGGATCGCGATGTCGGCGGGCATGCTGATCGGGCGGCAGTCGAGCGAGCGGCAGTCGATGAGCAGGGCGTGGTCGCGTTCGCCCAGCGCCGAGGCGAGCTGGTCCATGACCCCGCAGCGCGTGCCGACGAAGTCATTCTCGGCGGCCTGGGCCAGGAGGGCCAGGCGGGTGGGATCGACGCTCAGCCCGGCCAACGCTGCGAACGCGGTCGCCACTGCCACCTCCACGGACGCCGAGGACGACAGGCCCGAGCCCTGCGGAATGGTCCCGGCCACGACCAGGTCGGCTCCGGTCAACTCCAACCCGTCGGCCTGCATCGTGACCAGCACGCCGCGCACGTAGTTCGACCAGGGCTGGTCGGGGGCATGCGCGATGGGTGCGTCGAGCGAGAAGGTGCTGCGCGCGTTCCCGACATCGGCGGCCACGACCGTGACCTGCCGGTCCTCGCGTTTCCGGGCGGCGACCATGGTCTCCACACCGATGGCCGCGGGCAGCACGAACCCGTCGTTGTAGTCGGTGTGATCGCCCATCAGGTTGACCCGGCCTGGCGCGCGGGCGACCAGGTCGGGTGCGCCGCCGAACGCCTCGCCGAACACCGCCTCAACGCGGGAACGCAAGGCGCTCATCGCGCCGCGCGGAAGTGGATCTCGCTCACCGCCCGCAGCTGCTCCGCGGCCTGCTCGGGCGTCATGTCGCGCTGCGCTTCGGCCAGCATCTCGTAGCCGACCATGAATTTGCGCACGGAGGCGGAGCGCAGGAGCGGTGGGTAGAAGTGGGCGTGGAGCTGCCAGTGCCCGGCATCCGCTTGCCCGAAGGGTGCGCCATGCCAGCCCATGGAGTACGGGAAGGACGTGGCAAAGAGGTTGTCATACCGAATCGTCAGCGCGCGCAAGGCGTGGGCCAGGTCCGCGCGCTGATCCGGCGTGAGATCGGGCAGGCGCTGGACGGCCGATTTGGGGAGCACCAGGGTCTCGAAGGGCCACGCTGCCCAGAACGGGACGATCGCGAGCCAGTGGTCGGTCTCCACGACCACGCGCGCCCCGCCGCGCTCGCGTTCCACAAGCTCCAGCAGCAGGGGCCTGTCGTGTTCGGCCAGCCAGGCGCGCTGGGTCCGATCCTCGATCGCGACCTCCTGGGGCAGGTAGTCGGTGGCCCACACCTGGCCATGCGGATGGGGGCTCGACCAGCCCATCATCGCGCCCTTGTTCTCGAAGAGCTGGACATTGGCATACCGCCGACCGAGGTCCGCCGCCTGGTCGCACCAGCAGGCGACGACGCTCTCGAGAGCGGCAGGGTCCAGTTCGGGCAGCGTCCGGGCATGGTCGGGCGAGAAGCAGATCACCCGTGCCTCGCCGCGCGCGCCCTCGGCCCGGAACAGCGGGTCGCCGCCTTCGGGAGCCGGCGCATCGGTGGTCAGCGCGGCAAAGTCGTTGGCGAAGACGTAGGTGCCGGCGTAGGCCGGGTTGCGCTCACCGCTGAGCCGAGCATTCCCGGGGCACAGGTGGCAGTCAGGGTCGTAGGACGGGCGCTCGGACCGATCCGGCTCGTCCTGCTGGCCCTGCCAGGGCCGCGCCGTCCGGTGCGGGGAGACGAGAAGCCATTCGTCGCGCAGCGGGTTGTAGCGTCGATGCGGGTGCTCGGCGGGGTCGAACGTCATGCGGGCGAGGTCCGGCAGGGCTGCAGCGGCGTCACTACACGTCGCGCAGCTGCGGGAAGACCTCCGCGCCCAGCCGCTCCAGTTGCGTGGTGTCGTTCACTCCGCGCACGCTGAAGATCACGTGCTGGGCGCCTGCCTCGGCCAGGGCGCCCCATCGGTCCACGATCGCGGTCGGCGGATCGCGATCCAGGTCCACGGACTTGAGGACGCTGCGCTCGATCTCCTCGTACGGACGCCCCAGGCGCTCGCAATGTGCACGCAGCACGGCGTACTTGTGGCGCAGGGTGTCCGGGTCGCCAAAGACGTTGGTCGCGTCGGCGTACTGGGCCACCAGGCGCAGCGTCTTCTTCTCCCCGCCGCCCCCGATCATGATCGGGACGCGCGGGCGGCTGATGGACTGGGGCGAGTTCAGCAGGCGCGTGGCGGTGACGTGCTTCCCCTCGTGCCGCTCCCCGGTCCCGCTCCCGCCGCTCCACATCGCGTGCGCCATCTGCAGGGTCTCCTCGAGCACCTCGAATCGCTCCCGCAGTGGCGGAAACGGAAAGCCCAGCCCGCGCGACTCCTCCTCGTTCCAGGCCGCCCCGATCCCGAACCACGCCCGGCCACCGGACAGGACGTCCAGGGTGGTCGCGGCCTTGATCCAGGCCGCCGGCTGGCGGTAGTGGATGCCACCGACCATGAGCCCCAGCCGTGCCCGTTGCGAATGCGCCGCCATGAAGCCCAGCGCGGTTTGACCTTCGAGCATCGGGGCCTCGGGCGGGCCGACGCCGCGGATCTGGAAGAAATGGTCCATGACCCAGATCGAGTCGAATCCGACCTCGTCGGCCGTCTGGACCACGCGGGCCAGGGTGGGACCGATGGCGGCAGCGCCGCCGGGCCACGTGAACGAGCTGATCTGGAGGCCGAATTTCATCGAGTCGACACCTTCACACGGGGAAATTCAGGGCGCAAGATTGCCGATGGAGAGGGGAGGAGGGTGTCACTGGCACGGATGACCATCTCACGTAATGGTCCCGTCGCGCTGCTGCTGTCCCTGCTGGTCGTTGGCTGCAGCCTGGTACCCGGAGGTGGAACGCCCGCCCTGGACGGCCGCGCGTTCCTCTCCACGTCGATCGCGGTGGACGGCATGAACCGCGACCTGCTGGCCGGAACCATCATCCGCCTCGGCTTTGCCGATGGCCACCTGTCCGCCAACGCAGGCTGCAACACGTACGGCGCCACGTATCGGGTCGAGGGCGACGTCCTGGCCGTGACCGATGCGTCCACGACCGAGATGGGCTGCGACCCCGATCACCAGGCCCAGGACGACTGGCTGTTCGCGCTCCTCGGAGACCAACCGGGGATCTCGGTCGACGGCGATGAGCTGGTACTGTCGGAAGGCACTACCACGGTCGCCTTCCTCGATCGCACGGTCGCCGAGCCGGATCTGCCGCTCATCGGTCCCACCTGGACAGTCACCATGATGATGACCGGCGACGCCGCGGCCAGCGTGCCCGAAGGCGTTGTCGCGACTCTGGCCTTCTCGGAGGCGGGCGAGCTGTTCGTGAACACCGGCTGCAACACGGGGAGCGGTGCGGTCGAGATCCTGGACACGACGCTGCGACCGGGAGACATCGCGCTGACCCGGGTGGCCTGCGAGGCGCCGGCGAACGACGTGGAGCAGGCGATGCTCGAGGTGCTCAGCGCGGACGTGGTCCGGTACGAGATCGACGCCAGCCAGCTCACGCTGAGCATCGGCGACCGCGGCCTCCAGCTGGCGGGGACGAACTAGCGGGACGCCGCCTCCACCGTCACGGTGAGGGTGTCGCACCCGGTGCATCCACTGAGACTCAGACTGAGGACCGTTCCTCCAGCGATGGCGATCGGCGATGCCGGCACCACCACCCGTTCTCCCGACCCCGCCCCTGGAACGCCGTTGGTGTCGTAGTAGAGCATGTCTACGGTCAGGATCGTGCTGCCGCCGGCGGTGACCGTGGCATGGCCGTCGCCCTCACCCGCGAAGAACAGGACGAAGTCGATGATGCACATGCCGGTCCCAGACTGGGCACTCGGCACGGACTTCTTCAGGGTGGCGAACTGGTTGGGGGCCAACGATCCGCTGCCACAGTTGACCTCCGGAGCGGGGGGAGGCGGAGCAAACGTGGCCCCCGCGCCTTCCGATGGCGCCGGGCCCGGCGATCCGGATGCTACGGCTCCCGGGCTGCCGACTCCGCTGCTTGAGAAGGCACCCGCTGAACCGCTCGCCCCAGGCTCCCCCGAGGACGATGTTGACGCCGACGGCTGGCAGGCGGCCAGCACCAGGGCGAGGGCAAGGAGCGCCGTAGGTCGCCTGGTCATGACTCGACCGCGACTCCGCGCCAGAACGCCACGTAGCCCTCGACGTTCTTCGCGGCGTCCTTGGTGACGGGGTAGTACCAGGCCGCATCGGCATTCTCGTCGCCGTCCACCACCACGCTGTAGTAGCTGGCGGTTCCCTTCCACCAGCACACCGTGTGGGTGTCGCTGGGACGCAGGAACTCGGTCTTCACCGTCTCGGGCGGGAAGTAGATGTTGCCCTCGACGACCTCGAATCGGTCGCTCTCGGCGATCACCTCACCATGCCAGGTTGCGCGTGCCATGCCGGAAGCCTACGCGGTACGGATTCGGGGGACAACAGAGAACGGGGTACGGGTCGTACCCGTACCCCGTCCCTGCCAGGGGGGCTGGCGAATTGGGCGCGGCAGCCCACGGAGGGCTTCCGCGCGGAACCGATGATCAGGCCCCCGGTTGCCCGGGGGCCTGATCGGTCTGGGCTAGCGGCGCTCCCGCGTCGATCGGACGTTGGCGTAGGCCAGCGTGCCAAGCGATGCCAGGAGGATCGCGCCGAAGAGGAGGGTTGCCAGAGGTCCACTGAAGCCAATCGGGCTCGTGGCCGTGTTCGGGATGGATGGGGCCGGTGTTCCGGTCCCTCCGCCGACACTGCCCTCGGGCTCGCCGACTTCAACGGTGTTCTCGTCGCAGTCGGCGCGCACCGTCTGCGGGGCAACCAGGTGCGCAGAGCGGTCGGCCGCCGACACGACGACCTCAGCCTCAACGCAGGCCTCGTTCTGGTGGTCATCTCGGAGCTTCGTCGAGCAGTGGAAGGTCCACGTCTCGTCGGGGCTCAGGACCCCGTCGTTGTTCGGTCCGCATCCGGGCCGATCAGCGGTCAGGTCGCAGGCGACCTTGCCATCGGTGTCCCACCGATCAGATCCGCGGTGAGACTCGTGATGTCGAGGCCCGTGTTTCCGGTGTTCGTCACGACGTACGTGTACGTCAACCTCGGTGCCGGGAGCCACCGGGTCATCACCGGCATCGTTCGACTT
The DNA here is from genome assembly GCA_963816215.1 of uncultured Chloroflexia bacterium. GTDB lineage: Bacteria > Chloroflexota > Limnocylindria > QHBO01 > QHBO01 > DASTEQ01. The sequence continues at coordinate 70,559 of CAWFKB010000016.1, forward strand.
CTCGATGTCGATCGACAGGCTCGTCCGGCGGAGGCGGAGGATCGCCTCGACGACCACCATCGCGTCGTCGCAGTCCTCGGTCGCTTCGCGCCGCCCGAGTACAGCGTACTCGAACGTGAAGCAACCCCAGTTCTGCGGTCTTCACCGGCACGACTGTGGTGCAGGTGTACACCCAGGTCTCGCCAGCCTCGAGGAAGGCGTCCGTCGTCTCCGGGGTCATCTGACGCGGGACGCACCAGCGGTGAGCAACCCGGGTCGCCACCAGACTCGGACCCAGGGTGTCCTCGGCCGAGTCGAAGGTGAACGGGGCGCTGCCCTGGTCACCATTGTACGTGACACGCGGTAGGTGTAGGTCACGTTTCCGCCGTCGGCCTGGAGTTCGGTCGGGTCGGCGGTCTTGTCGACCTGGATGTCACCACACAGCAGGCTCGTTGATGATCTCCTGCGAAGATGTTTCCGAGGTCGCCGGCATCCAGGACGCGGAAGAAGTTGTCGCTCGCGAGTCCGTCGAACTCAGCTGCGTTCGGGTTGTCGAGCTTGTCCATGAGGACAGGATCGAGGATGTACGCACCGTTCGGCGGATTCTGCGGGTCACGCCGATCAGGATCGAGAACGACTGGTCCGCGGTCCACGTGGTAGTTGCCGATGAGCGTTCGAGCTCGGGCGCTGCACGTCGGTGGTGCCCGGATCCGGCCACGGTCGGCCGTCCGACAGCAGCACGAAGGCCTGCGTGACGGGGACGCCGTCGACGAAGTCGCGGTCGCCGCCGGACATGCTCGTCATGCCCGCGGTCATGCCAGCTCCGAGCGGCGTGTTGCCGTTCGCCGTCGAGGTTGCCGATGTTGTCGACGATGTCGATGACACCAGCCTCGCTCGTGTTGCCGAGCGCAAGCGGCGTGGTCGCGGACGAGTCCTGCGTAGGTGGTCAGACCGACCTGGTGCAGGAAGCCGACGCCGACGCCCCCGTTGTCGCCCCAACGCCTGCGACGAAGGCGATGATGGCGTCGCGGGACTCAGCCGAGGCGGGTGCTGTCACCGGCGGGCGTGTCCATGCTCCCCGACTTGTCGAGGATGAAGACGACGTCGAGGGGGTTCAGACAGACGCGGCGCCTGCGGCGCTCCGGCCTGAACGCTCTGCGGGCGAAGGCCCAGCATTAACGATGCGAGGAGGATTCCAATCGATACGAGCGCGAGAAACGGAATGCTCCTCCGCTCGGCCTGGGCGGTTGCCGAACTGGTCACGCGATATACCCCTCCTGGGTTGAAAACAGCCGCCCGGACGATGGCGGCGATGATGACTGAGACCCCATTTGGGGCCTCGTGGATGGCGGAGCGTAGCACCCAGTACTAGCGGTGCCTAGTACCTCCGGCGGGAATTCCTGAGACCTGTTCTGAGAGGACCGGAATGGTCTGGTGCGGTCCCGGCTTTCAGGATGTGGTGCGCCCACGCACCAGCAGGGGCTATCCCGCCCAGTACCGATGGCGACCAGACCCCAAATTCACTGCCGAGAATGAAGAAGCGGCGCGACTCTTCGTCGCGCCGCTTCCGGCTTGTCAGGCCCGGGCTACTAGCGCCTTCGAGCCGAGGACCTCACGTTCACGAAGGCCAACGCGCCGAGCGAGCTCATCAGGAGCAGGCCGAATGCCAGGGTGGCAATCGGTGCCCCTGCGGGCGACGTCACGGCGCTGTTCGGGAGCGAAGCCGCCGGGGTCCCAGTGCCACCACCGGTCTCGCCCTCGTGGGACGTGATGGTGTACTCCGCGCAGGAGAACACGTCGGAATCCCGCGGGTCCACCTGCATCTGGAGGTCCACCTCTGCGGCAACGTTCGCGTACACGCACGCTTGGTTGGAAGTTTCCCCGATCGGGAGGCCATCCTCCAGGGTGCACGTGAACACCCAAGTCTCGCCAGGCTCGAATGTCGCGTCGTCGTTCCCCGGATCGTCATCTTGCTGCTCGAAGTTATCGCATGCCACGTCGCCTGGATCCGCTCCGGGGCTCGAGACGATGAGATCTTCGAGGAGGGCGATGTCGAGGTTGGTCTCGCCGTCGTTGGTCACCTCATAGGTGTACGTGACCGGGTCACCAGCCACTACCTCAGTGACCAACCCGCTCTCGTCCCAGACGAACTTGTCCAGGTCGACGCTCGGCTCACCCTCCGGCTCGCAGAGCTCACCGTTCGCCGTCGCATGGCCGAATTCGGTCTTGTCGGGATCGCGATGTCCGGGTCAGTTGTGAAGCGGAACCACAGCGGGCTTCCACCTCGCGGAGTCGTGAACGACTGCCACCCAGGTCCACCGAATACCAGAGTTTCGAAGTCGCTGAAGTCCGTCCAGGACCAGTCGATCGTGAAGTCATCCCAACTCTCATCGGGAAGGATGATGCACCACGCGTACGCATTCGCGTTGGGGGCACATTCCGATTGGAGGGTCCCATGCCAGCCGAGCGCCGTGCCGGCAAGGCCACGACCAGGATGAGGGATGAGGAGAGGGCGAGGGTGAGTCGTCGCACGATAGGCGCCTCCAGCTCGGTATGGGCACTGACAAGCTGTCACGCCGGGGCGGGAGTAGGGCACCCGCCGGGCGCATCCGCACTATAGGCCTGCGGTACCACCGATGAGTAGGCCTTTGACACGGCCCTGGGGTCGGATTGGTGGGGTTCGGAGCGGTGGCTGGGTCCTAAAGTGGTGCTCGGGCGCACCAAGTCGGCGCAGCAGCCCGTCGCGAACGACCTGGACGAAGGTCCTAGCCGCCTCAGTGGGACTGGTAGGGGCCGGGCGCATGCCCGGCCCCATCGGTCGGTCAGCCGGCGATCCGCTCTTCCGCCGCGCTCATCGGCTCGTACTCGACATCGGTCAGCTCGCCGGCCAGGTACTGGTCGTAGGCGGCCATGTCGAAGTAGCCGTGGCCCGACAGGTTGAACAGGATCACGCGCGGCTCGCCGGCTTCGCGGGCCTCGAGCGCCTCGTCGATCGCCGCCCGGATGGCGTGGCTCGACTCGGGCGCGGGGATGAGCCCCTCGGTCCGTGCGAACTGCACGGCCGCGGCGAAGCACGTGTTCTGGTGCGTACGCCCGGGCCTCGATGAAGCCCAGCTCGTACAGGTGCGAGACCAGCGGCGCCATGCCGTGGTAGCGCAGCCCGCCGGCGTGAATCGGCGCCGGCCGGAACTCGTGGCCCAGGGTGTGCATCTTCAGCAACGGGGTGAGGCCCACCCCGTCCCCGAAGTCATACCGATACTCCCCGCGGGTCAGGCTCGGGCAGGAGGCCGGCTCCACGGCGAGGAAGCGGGTCGAGGTCTTCCCGGCCAGCCGGTCGCGGAGGAACGGGAAGGCGATGCCCGAGAAGTTCGAGCCGCCGCCCGCGCAGCCGATGACGACGTCCGGAGCGTCTCCGGCCATCTCCATCTGCTTGATGGCTTCCTGACCGATGACGGTCTGGTGCAGGAGGACGTGGTTCAACGCACTCCCGATGGAGTACTTCGTGTCCTCCCGGGTCGCCGCTTCCTCGATGGCCTCGCTGATGGCGATACCCAGGCTGCCGGTGCTGTCCGGGTCGGCGGCGAGGACCTGGCGACCGGCGTTCGTCTCGGTCGACGGGGAGGGGACCACGGTGGCCCCGAACGTCTCGATGAACGAGCGCCGGTACGGCTTCTGCTGGTAGCTGATCTTCACCATGAAGACCTTGGTCTCCAGCCCGAACAGCGAGCCCGCGAAGGCCAGCGCGCTCCCCCACTGGCCGGCCCCCGTCTCGGTCACCACGCGACGGACGCCCTCGGCCTGGTTGTAGAAGGCCTGGGCCACCGCGGTGTTGGGCTTGTGGGAGCCCGCCGGCGAGCCCCCCTCGTACTTGTAATAGATGCGGGCGGGGGTATCGAGCGCCCGCTCCAGGCCCAGGGCCCGGACGAGCGGGGAGGGCCGGTAGATCCGGTACACCTCGCGGACGGGGTCGGGGATCTCGATGAACCGCTCGGTGCTGACCTCCTGCTGATCAGCTCCATGGGGAAGAGCGGGGCGAGCGCCTCCGGACCGATGGGCTCCTTCGTGCCCGGATGGAGCGGCGGGGGGAGCGGCACGGGTAAGTCGGCCGCGATGTTGTAGAAGTGCGTCGGCAGCTCGCTGTCGCGGAGCACGAACCGGCGCTGGCTTCCCGGGGCGGTGACGGTGGACATGACGGTGACCTCCAGAGAACAGAACGACCCCTCCGTCCCAAAGGACGAGGGGGTCTCTCGTGGTGCCACCTTTGTTCCCCGGTGTTCTCACCCGGGCTCATTCGACCACGGCATCGGTTGCCCGCGCGATGGCCTCGGCCTTGATATCGGTGCCTCTCCGCCGGTGGCTACTTCCGCCTCGACCGATGTCGGTGCGGTTTGGCTGCCGGAGCTCCCGGGTCCATTCCCTGGTCGCGCCACCGCCGGGGTCTCACTGCTCCCGGCTCCCTGGAGGCTCGCCTGACCGGGTACTCGTCCCGATCGTCGCCGTATGCAACTGTGCGCGGCACGCTACCCGCCGGCGGTCACCAGTGTCAAGACGGGTCGGAGGTCAGCGAGGCCGGCGGGATCGTCGCCGGAAGGGTGACCTCGAAGCAGGTCTTCCCCGGCTCCGACTCCACCTCGATCGCCCCGCCGTGGCGCACGACGATGTTGTGGCTCAGGTGCAGGCCCAGGCCGGTACCCATGCCCAGCGGCTTGGTCGTGAAGAACGGCTCGAACAGCTTGGGCACCGTCTCCGGCGGGATGCCCGGGCCGGTGTCGCAGATCGTGACCGCCACCCCGCCGGCATCGGTCCGGGTGGCTCGAATGGAGATCTCGCCCGACCCGCCCATCGCGTCGGCAGCGTTGTCGAGCAGGTTGGTCCACACCTGGTTCAGCTCGCTCCCCCAGCCCTCGATCTCGGGCAGGTCCGGGGCGTAGTCGCGCGTGACGCGGATGCCTTCCAGCTTGTGGGCCAGGATCAGGAGCGTGTCGTCCAGGCCCTTGGTCACCGCAAAGCGCTGGACGGGGGCCTGGTCCAGGTACGCGTAGCCCTTGACCGCGCCCACGATGGCGCTGATCCGCTCGGCGGCCATCTGGATCTCGGCCACCAGCTCGTCGGCGGTCGCCACGCTCGCCATCCATCGGACCGCGCCTTCGACTTGACCCGGGTCGGTGGTGGCCAAGGCGGAGCGGACGTCGTCAGGGGTCCACCCGGCCGCGGTCAGCATCCCGGCCGCTTCGTCGGGGCCGGCAGCCTCCGGCAGGCCGGATTCGCGCAGGAAGGCAGCGATGGCATCGGTTCGGTCGGACCGATCCAGGGCGTCGATCGATTTGCCCGCATCGGACGGCTGGGCACTGACCAGCGCCGCCAGCTCCGGGGCGACGGTCGCGATCCCCGCCGCGGCCTGCTTCCGGGCGGCGTTCGCCTCGGCCAGGCTCTCCGCCGAGCGGCGAATGGCCGCCGCCGGGTTGTTGAGCTCATGGGCGAGGCCTGCGGCCAGCGTGCCCAGGCTTGCCAGCTTGTCCCGCTGGCGGAGCGCCTCTTCCATCCCCTGGAGCCGGCTGGTTACCGTCCGCATGAGGCCGGTGATGAACTCCGGCCCAGCGGACAGCAGCTCCCGGACGGCATCGATGGGCAGGCGCAGCACATCCGCCTCGGTCACCGCATGGACCGATGCCTTCCGCTGCCCGCGTTCGAAGGCGGCCATCTCCCCCTGGATGGAGCCCGGCCCCACTCGGGTGAGCGGTATCTCCGCATTCCCCGAATGCTTGGTGATCTCAAGCTCCCCGCTGACGACGACGAACATCTCCTCGGCCGCGTCGCCCTCCCGGAGGAGCACCTCGCCAGGCTTGAGGTGGAGCGGCGTTGCCACGGCGGCCAGCTTGGAAAGTGGCTGCTCGGGGACGTCCGCGAAGAGCGGTGTCGAGCGCAGCTCAGCGACCCGCGTCGCCAGGTCGGCGGCGGTGCTCACGCGCGGCTCACAGGGTGGCCAGGTACTGGTGGACGAACTGGATGGCCATGGAGCCTTCGCCCACGGCGCTGGCGATGCGCTTCACCGACCGGCCCCGGACGTCGCCGGCGGCGAAGACCCCGGGCATGCTCGACTCGAGCAGGAACGGGTCGCGGTCCGCCGCCCAGCCCTCCGGCCGTCGACCTTCCACCATTACCGCCGGGCCGGTGGGAATGAAGCCACCCTCGTCCCGCCCCACCTCGCCGGAGAGCCATTCCGTGCGGGGCTGCTGACCGATGAACACGAAGAGGGCGGAAAGCGGAAGCGTCTCGCTGGTCGGCTCACCCGCTCCGGTGTCGCAGGTCAGTGTGCAGGCCGCCAGGTGGTCGTCCCCGGTCAGCGCGGTGACCTGGGTCTGGAAGCGGACCTCGATATTCGGGACCTCGCCGATCTGGTCGATCAGGTACTGGCTCATGGCCGACAGCTCCGTGGTCCGGACCATGATCACGACCCGCTTCGCGAAGCGCGACAGGTACACCGCCGCCTGGCCGGCGGAGTTGCCGCCGCCCACCACCCCGACTTCGAGGTCCCGGTACAGGACCGCCTCGGTGACCGCTGCCCCGTAGTACACGCCCGCACCCGCCAGCTCCGCGGCGCCGGGAATGGTCAGCTCGCGATAGCTCACCCCCGTGGCCACGATCACCGCGTGGCAGCTGATCTCCGATCCGTCGTCGAGGGTGACGTACCGATACGGGTCAGCCCGCCGAATCCCGGTGACTTCGCGGGGGGACAGGATCTCGGCGCCGAGTCGACGGGCCTGGGCCAGCGCCCGGCGGGCCAGGTCCCCGCCCGACAGCCCGGCCGGGAAGCCCAGGTAGTTCTCGATCCGGCTCGTCGTCCCGGCCTGCCCGCCCGGCGCCTCGCGCTCCACGAGAACCGTCTTGAGTCCCTCCGATGCGCCGTACACCGCGGCGGCGAGGCCCGATGGCCCGCCGCCGATGATGACCACGTCGTAGAAGGGCAGCGCGGCCTCGGTCTGGATCCCCACCTTGTCCGCGATTTCGCGGGTGCTCGGGTCCCGGAGCAAGGTCCCGTCCTCGAGGATGACCAGTGGGACGGTGGGGTCGAGCTCGGCCTCCGCCACGCCCGCGCCCAGCGCCAGCCGACGGCCTTCGGCATCGGTCGTGGGATCAAGCCACTGGTACGGGACCTGGTTGCGAGTCAGGTAGTCGCGGATGTCGTGGCCCTTGGCCGCCCAGCGGCCGGCCAGCAGGTGGAGGCCGCTGAACGGTGGGCGGTAGCCCGACGACCAGTCGGCCAGGAGGTCGTCCAGGACCGGATAGAGCTTCTCCTCGGGCGGATCCCACGGCTTGAGCAGGTACTGGTCCAGCCGGATGTCGTTGATGGCCTGGATGGCGACATCGGTGTCGGCGTACGCGGTCAGCAGGACGCGGCGGGCGTCGGGCTGGAGGTCGATGGCCTGGGTCAGGAACTCGATCCCGGTCATGACCGGCATGCGCTGGTCCACCACGAACACGGCCACCGGGTCGCCCCGGACGGTCAGCTCGCGAACGGCATCCAGGGCTTCGGCACCGCTCCCGGCGGCGACGATTCGGTAGTCCTTGGCGTAACGGGTCCGCAGGTCCCGCTCGATGGCGCGGAGGACCGGGACGTCGTCGTCGACACTGACGATGGTGGGTCGTGTGGCCACGGCCGGAGTCTAGCCGTCACGGGCCACTTGTAGCGGCAGGCTAGGATGCGACCGATGCGTGCCTCATCACAGCGGGCCGACGTCGTCATCGTTGGCGGTGGCGTCGTGGGTTCTGCGGTTGCCTTCTTCCTTGCCCGCGACCCCGACTTCTGGGGGAGTGTCATCGTCGTGGAGCGCGACCCGACCTACGCCACCGCCTCCACCACCCTGTCGGCAGCATCGGTCCGCCAGCAGTTCTCGACCCCGGTCAACATCCAGATGAGCCAGTTCGCGCTCCAGATCCTCAAGCACCCGGAGCAGTGGTTCCCGCTCCTGGACCCGGTCCCCGAGTTCGACTTCGTGGAGGGCGGCTACCTCTTCCTCGCATCGCCCGCCGGCGGGCCCACGCTGTGGGCCAACCACACCATCCAGCGCAGCCTCAACGTGCCGGTCACCATCCTGTCGCCCGACGACCTGGCTTATCGGTTCCCGTGGCTGAACACCTCCGACATCGCGGGCGGCTCCCTCGGCACCTCGGGGGAGGGCTGGTTCGACGCGTCGGCCCTGATGGTCGCCTTCCAGCAGTCAGCCAAGGCCTCGGGCGTGACCTATGTCACCGGGGAGGTGACCGGCATCCTGTCCTTCGGCGGACGGGTGGACGCCGTGATGCTGGCCGACGGGCGACTGCTCGAATGCGGGACGCTGGTCAACGCCGCCGGCGCCTGGGCCGGCGCCCTCGCGCGGTTCGCCGGGGTGGACCTGCCGGTCGTGCCTCGCAAGCGGATGGTCTTCTCGTTCTCGGCCAAGGCGGAGATCGACTCCCCGCTGGTCATCGACCCGAGCGGGGTCTACTTCCGGCCCGACGCCCCGAACTACATCAGCGGCTACTCCCCGAAGGAAGGTGAGCCGGACCCCGACACCTTCGACCTCACCGTTGACCTGTCGATGTGGGAGGACAAGGTGTGGCCCGCCATCGCCCACCGGGTGCCCGACTTCGAAGCCGTGAAGATGCGGCGCGCGTGGGCCGGGCACTACGAGGTCAACACGGTCGACCACAACGCGATCATCGGTCCCCACCCGGACGTGACGAACCTCCTGTTCGCGAACGGGTTCTCGGGCCACGGCCTCCAACAGGCCCCGGCGGTCGGCCGCGGGCTGGCTGAGCTAATCATCCACGGGGGCTACAAGACGATTGACCTGACCCCCCTGGGCTACGAGCGGATCGCCCTGGCCCAGCCGCTCCGCGAGCTGAACGTCGTCTAGCACAGGCCCTGGATGCCTCACGACGGGGCGGCCGACGGCATGGCCACTACGATCCGATCCAAGACCCAGCGCGCCGTCCGTTCAGCCGCCAGCCGCATGAGCAGCCGGTCGGCGAGCGCTCCGGCCACCCCGCCCGGCGGGGCGTAGAACCCGTTCAGGCGGAGCTCCCCCGGCGACCAGCACAACGTGCCGGAGAAGACCGGGAAGAGGGGCGCCATCGAGGCCGCCTGCCAGCTGATCCGCAGGCATATCGGTCCACCCAGCACCTCCTCGTGGAGCGGCCCGAGGTCCACCAGGGCCGCCTTGTGGAGCGACGCACTGCGCCCCTCCAGGAACGGCATCTCGAGGTCGAGCTCGTATCGGCTGAGCGAGTTGTCTTCAGGCGATGACCCGACCGCCGTGCCCAGCCAGGCAACCCGGTCCACGCCCAGAACGGCCTGCGCGGTCGCCCGCGAACCGGCGACCCGGGCTGCCGCACGGAGGTGGGTTAGGCCGGTCGTTGCGTCCGAGCCGGTCATGGTCCCGCGCGGACTATGGGTTGACGATCAAGGCGGTCACCATCCCGAACATGCTGTCGTCGCGCTCGGCATGGCTGAGGATGTGGCAGTGGAAGGCCCATACGCCCAGCTCGCTGGCCCGGATCAGGACGTCCACCCGCTGGCCGGGCGCGACCATGACCGTGTCTTCGTAATACGGTTGCGCGAGGCGGTACCCGTCCAGAGCGATGACCTGCTGGGCCAGGCCATGCAGGTGCATGGGATGAATCTGCAGGCCCTCGTTCATGTACCGAACCCGGACCACCTGGCCCAGGTTGGCCACGATCGGGGCCGTGGCCGGGAAGCCCTTCCCGTTGATCGTGAATCCCAGGGGCCCGTCGTTGAGGATCATCACCTGGTCCACGGTCACCGCGGGGTCGGCCGGATCGGCCACCACGAACGCGCCCAGCAGGCCCAATGGCACCTGGCGCTGGGCCATGAAGTGGCTGTGGTACATGTTCGAGCCGGTGTTGCGAACCGTGAACTCGTAGGTGAACGACTCGCCGGGCAGGACCGCGTCCTGGGTGATGGCCGGCACCCCATCCATCGCGTTGGGGACCGTCATGCCGTGGAAGTGGATGGTGGTCGGCACCGGCAGCTCGTTGTGGAGGACGACCCGCACGGTGTCGCCCAGGTTCACCCGAATCTCCGGACCGGGCACCATCCCGTTGTAGGCCCACGCCTCGACGAAGTGACCCTTCTCGACCTCCCACTGGATGACCGATGCGGTCAGGTCGAACTCCTTGGTGCCGTCCGGCAGGATCGTGGGCTCGAGGAGCTGACCGCCCACCGCCGAAGTCTCCTCGGGGAAGCGGGCGGTGACCGCGGCGTCCACGTCGCGCATCTGCTCCGCGGTCATGGCCTCCGACGAGGCGCCGGGAGACGCGGCCGCGCCGACCGTGACCGCGCCTTCCATCCCGGCCTCCTTGTGGCCGGGGATCGAGCAGATGAAGGTCATGCCCGCGGCCGGGATCGTCACCGTCCCCCGCCCGGTCTCGTTGGCCGCGGCCGTGATGACCGTCCCGTCGGCGAAGGTGACGTTGTGCTCCAGGCCGTCGTGATTGGTCAGGACGACCTCGTATTGGCCCGGGGCGTCCACCGCGACCGCGGTCGGCTCGAACGCGATGTTCATGGCCATGATGTCGATCGTCCCGAGCGGCCCGCTGGGCGAGGACGGGGCACTCGGCTGCGCCGTCGGCGATGCGGTGGGGCTCCCACCCACACCGCCGAGGACCACGGCGGCCACCAGGAACATCGCCATGAACAGGCTGCCCATGCCGGTGAAGACCATGAAATACGCGATCGGTCGACTCATGGGGGAGGTTGTACCGATGAGCGGGTGCCCTGCGATACGGCCAGACGGCCCGTCATGGCCCGGGCCGTCCGTCCCGAACTCGACCGCGCTGCGCGAAAATGGAGCCACCATGTGCGGCCGATTCGCCCAGCCCCACTCCACCGAGGACCTGGCCCGGATCTTCCGCGCCCGCCCGGTGGTCGACCTGCCGTCTGACCGATTCAACGTCGCCCCCACCGACGAGGTGGCCGGGGTGCTGGAGCATCACGGCGAGCGGGTGATCGAGCCGTTCCGCTGGGGCCTCGTCCCGTGGTACGCGGAGGATCGGAAGGGCGCGGCCCGGCTCATCAACGCCCGGGCCGAAACGGTGGAGACCACGCCCGCGTTCCGGACTTCGTTCGCCAAGCGCCGTCTGATCATTCCCGCCGCTGCCTTCTACGAGTGGCGCCGTTCCGGCGGGGAACGACAGCCGTTTGCCATCCGCCGCCGCGACGACGAACCCATGGCCCTGGCCGGCGTGTGGGCCGTGTGGCGCAACCCCGACACCGGGGAGCGGGTCTACACCTGCTCCATCCTCACGACCGTCCCCAACGACCTGCTGTCGCCCATCCACAACCGGATGCCGGTCATCCTCGATCCGATCGACTGGGACATATGGCTGGCCGAGGACACCAAAGCGGCGGACCTGCGCCCGCTGCTGTTCCCCTTCCCCGCCGCCGCGCTGGATGCGTACCCCGTGTCGAGCGCGGTCAACAACGTCCGGAACAACGGGGAATCGCTGCTGGCCCGAGCCGGGTGACGGTCCTCTCCCTCCCGGCCGATGCGCTTGTCCTGCTCATCGGTGCCGCCGGGAGCGGCAAGTCGACCCTCGCCGCCCGCTTCTTCGATCCCGACGAGATCCTCAGCTCCGATGCGTTCCGGGCGGCGGTGTCCGGCAACGCCTCGGACCAGTCGGCCACGCCCGAGGCCTTTCGCCGCCTGGACGCGGTGCTGGACCGCCGCCTGGCGAGCGGCCAGCTGACGGTCGTGGACGCGACCAGCGTCCAGGGCTGGGCTCGCCGTCGCCTGCTGTCGGCCGCCGTCCGCCATGGTCGGCCAGCGGTGGGGATCGTGCTGGCCCTGCCGCTCGAGGTCAGCCTCGAGCGCAACGCGCAGCGCGCCGACGGCCGCGTCCCGGCCAGGGTCGTGCGCCGCCACGATGCCGACCTCCGACGATCGCTTCCGTCTCTTCAGGACGAAGGGTTCGACGCGCTGGTCGTGCTGGAAGAACCAGATGGTGTCAACGAGCTCGCAGTGCACCGGGACGGCGGGCACGAAAAAGCCCGGACCTGAGTCCGGGCATGTCGCGGGGCATAGTTATGTCCCGAAGGAACGGCACCCGACCCTTTGATGCAATCTCCGGAGCCGTCACCGCGTCCTTGATGCAATCTCAGACCCGGATCGTGCTGCCCCTTCGGGACGAGAGGAATCATAGGCCCCCCCTAACATCCCCACAATAGGGGTTATCCACCACTTTCAGCCCTCAATACGCACTAATCCACACGATCTCCACATCTGGACGGGTGGGCCCTGATCGGTTCATGACAAGGCGCGATCACAGCCCAGGGGAGATACTGGGACCCATGGCTCGCCCATCGGACCGCCCCACCTGGGCCAAGGCACCGCCGGACCTGGTCGCCGCCTTCGACACCGCCATGACCCAGATCCCGGGAATCGAGCGGCGACCGATGTTCGGGTATCCCGCCGCGTTCGCGAATGGCCACCTGGTGACCGGGCTCTTCCAGGATCGCTGGATGGTCCGCCTGCCTGACGACGCGCTGGCCGAGCTGACGGCTGCAGGCGGTGCGGCCTTCGAGCCGATGTCCGGCAGACCGATGCGCGGCTACCTGACCTTCCCGCCCGACATGGTTGCGGACCCGGCCGCACTGCGCCCGTGGCTGGACCGCGCGTTGGCACACGTCCTGGCCATGCCCCCCAAGGCCGCGAAGCGCTGATCAGGCGGGTCGCTTCGCCCGCGGCATGCCCGCGACGACCTGGTCCCACGAGTGGTCGATCATGGCCCGCACCTCGTCATCGGTCATCGAGCCGTCAACCGTGACCGTGTTCCAGTGCCGCTTGTTGAGGTGGTAGCCGGGCGCCACCGAGGGGTGCGTGCGCCGCAGCGCCTCGGCCAGGTCCGGGTCGCACTTGAGGCTCACCTGGGGCGGATCGGTGTCCAGGGACAGGATCGCGAACATCGGTCCGTCGAGGCCGCCCACCTTGAACACGGCCGGCGTCGAACCCCAAGGATGGTCCTCCACCGCGGCGGTCCGAGACGCGAGGTAGGCCGCCAGTTCCTGGGTCGTCATCGGTCTGGTCGTGCGCAAGACACGGGTTCATACTAGGCCGCATGACGACCCTGGCCGCCCTCGCCGACTGGCTGGACCGGTACGAGCAGGCCTGGCGCAACAACAACGCCGAGCAGATCGCGGACCTGTTCACGCCCGACGCGGTGTATCGCTGGCATCCGTGGGAAGAGCCGGCAGACGGAGCGGATGGAGTCGAGGACATCGTGGCCGCATGGCTCGATCAGCCCGACGATCCGGACGACTGGACGCTCGAATGCGAGCCCCTCGCCGTCAACGGGGAGCTGGGCGTGGCCCGCTGTCTGGTCAGCTACCGTGCGACCGCCCGCGGCCCGGAGCGGGTCTACTACAACATCTGGCTGGTGGAGCTCACCGACGACGGCCTGTGCTCGGACTTCACCGAGTACTACATGAAGGAGCCCACCGAAGAGCCGGCCTGACCGATTGGTCGGGTAGGCTTGCCACATGGTCGCCGCCTTCACCGTCCTGCACGAGGGGTACGTCGACGATCGAGGCGTGTCCGGCACGGTCAGCCTGGTCGAGGATGGCGACGTGCGGATCGTGGTCGACCCCGGAATGGTCGCCAACCGCGACGAGATCCTGGGGCCGCTGCGCTCCCGCGGCCTCGGCCCCGACGACGTGACCCACGTCTTCCTGACTCACCATCACCCCGATCACACGGTCAACACCGCCCTCTTCCCAAACGCGACGGTCGTGGATTTCTGGGCCGCCTATCGCGGAACGGAGTGGACCGATCACCGGGGGGACGGCCATCGCTTCTCCCCCAACGTGACCATGATCCTGACCCCGGGTCACACGAGGGAGGATGCGACCCTCCTGGCCCAGACCGATGACGGAGTGGTTGCCTGCACCCACCTGTGGTGGCGCACCGACCGCACGCCGGAAGTGGATCCGCTGGCCGACGACCAGGCCGCCCTGGAGGCCAGTCGCGCCCGCGTCCTGGGCGAGGCCGACGTCGTGGTGCCCGGCCACGGCGGGCCGTTCCGCACCGGGCGCTAGACCGATGAGCATGGCGCGGCTCGAGCACTCCGAGCTGTGGCGGGTGCGCACGTTCGAGCTCGACTCGAACGGACACGTGAACAATGCCGTCTACCTGAACTACGCCGAGCACGTGGCCACCGAGCATGCCGAGGCGCTGGGCTACGGACGTGAATGGTCGGAGTCCAAGGGCATCGCGTGGGCAGTCCGGGAGCACCAGATCGTCTACCACCGGCCCGCGGGGTATCGCGAGCTCCTGCGCCTGACAACCCATGTGCAGTCGATGAGCGGCGTGCGGGCCACCCGCTACACCACGATCCGGCGCGAATCCGACGGGGAGCTGCTGGCCGAAGTCACGACCCAATGGGTCTGCATTCGGGCTTCGGACCAGCGACCGACCCGCATCCCGGCCGAACTGGTCAAGGGCTATGCGCGCGACCTGGAGGTCGGCGCGGATGGCTGAACCCCGGGCCCGAGACCTGGGCATCCGGATCGGCCACGGACAGCCCGGACCACACAACGCCATCACCGACGTGGCCGGCGTCCGGGTGGGCCACACGACCCTGATCGACGGGGACGGGCCACTGGTCGTCGGCCAGGGGCCGGTCCGCACCGGGGTGACGGTCGTCGTTCCGCACGACGGGGACGTCTGGTTGGAACCGCTGTTCGCGGGCACCGCCACCCTCAACGGCAACGGCGAGCTGACCGGACTGGAATGGATGCGCGAGTCGGGCTTCCTGGGCGGCGCCATCGGGCTGACCAACACCCACAGCGTGGGCGTCGTCCACGACGCCCTGATCGCGGCCGCGCTGGCCGATTCGGATCCCGGATCGGAGTTCTGGGCACTGCCCGTGGTGGGCGAGACGTGGGACGGGCGACTGAACGACATCAACGGGTTCCACGTCCGCCCCGAGCACGTGGCGGCCGCGTTGGCGGCTGCCACCGACGGACCGGTGGTCGAGGGCAACGTGGGCGGGGGCACCGGGATGATCTGCCACGAGTTCAAGGGCGGCATCGGCACGGCATCGCGTGTCGTGTCCGGGGAGGCTGGTGGCTGGACGGTGGGCGCCCTGGTCCAGGCCAACTACGGGGACCGTGACCAGCTGCGGATCGACGGCGTGCCGGTCGGGGAGGCGATCCCGACCACCGAGGTGCCGAGTCCGTGGGATGCGGTGCGCAGCCCGCTGGGCGCGGGATCTTCGCGAGCCG
This sequence comes from uncultured Chloroflexia bacterium, assembly GCA_963816215.1. Classification (GTDB taxonomy): domain Bacteria; phylum Chloroflexota; class Limnocylindria; order QHBO01; family QHBO01; genus DASTEQ01. The sequence continues at coordinate 85,818 of CAWFKB010000016.1, forward strand.
GGGCCGAGGGCGGCTCGATCATCGTGGTCCTGGCAACCGATGCACCACTCCTCCCCCACCAGTGCGCCCGGTTGGCCCGACGCGCGGCGATTGGACTGGCGCGAGTGGGCGGGTACGGAAGCCACGGATCGGGGGACATCTTCCTGGCCTTCTCGACCGGCAACCGCGACCTCTCGCGTGCTTCGGGCGAGTCAGGGGACCCGCGTCGGGTGGGCCAGGCCGCGTTCGTCGTGGATGCCGCGATCAACCCGCTGCTCCTGGCTGCGGTGGAGGCCGTCGAGGAGGCGATCGTCAACTGCCTCGTCGCCGCCGAGACGATGGTCGGGCGGGACGGGATCACCGCCCCCGCCCTGCCCCATGACCGCCTGGTCGAGGTGATGGACCGATCCGGTCGCGGGCCGTCGCGGAACTCCGGAGGAGCGACCGGCGTCTGATCGGCGTATGCCAGGCCCCGCGGGCAACCGATCAGCCATGTCCCACGAACGCCTCGAGGCCCTGTTCGAGGCTCATCACCGGGCGCTGCTCGCCTACGCCGCACGCCGCTGCGCCACCCTCGACGACGCGGAGGACGTCGTGGCCGAGGTCTTCGTGGTCGCGTGGCGGCGGCTCGAGACCGTCCCCGAGGGCGCCGCGGCCGTCCTGTGGCTGTACGGCGTCGCGCGCAGGGTCGTCGCCAACCATCGACGCGGTGGTGCCCGTCAGGCTCGATTGGAGGGCCGCATCCAGGCGACGACGCCCCGTCCACCGGTCACGGACCGACCAGACGATGGCGGGGCGGCCCTCGCGGCCCTGGCGCGCCTGTCGTCGTCGGACCAGGAGCTCCTGCGCCTGGTGGCCTGGGAAGAGCTGACTCATGCCGAGATCGCCCAGGTGCTGGACATATCGGTCAATGCGGTGACGATCCGTCTCCATCGGGCTCGCCAGCGATTCGAGCAGTCCCTGGTGAAAGGATCAGGCCGCTGGCGGACATGGACCTCGGTGAAGGGCAGTCTGGCTCGTCGACCCTCGCGGGAGGAACCATGAACCCAACACCACCACGCGATCCGATCGACGAGCTTCGCCGGGCCAATCCGGTTCGGACCGATGACCTGCCCGCCAGTAGCCGGGACCGCCTCTGGGCCCGGGTCGAGGAGGCTCGAATGAACGACCAGGCAACCCAGCCGCGGCTGCCGAAGATCCTGATCACGATCACCGGGTTCGCCGCCGCCGGGGCGCTGGCCCTGGGCGCAATCCAGCTCGCCAACCCGCCGGCCAGCGAGCCCGTGGGAGGCGGAGGCGGCGGGGCGGCGGGGATGTGCATCCAGTACACCACCGACATCCTGCTCGAGCGTCAGTGGGCGTTCGACGGCACGGTCACCGCAATCAACGGCAACCAGGCCACGTTCACGGTGAACACCGCGTTCTGGGGGATCACGGACTCGTCCGTCACCGTCACCGCGGACCAGATGACCGGAGAGCATCCAGGTCGGCCTCGATGGCGGGCCCCAGCTCCAGGTGGGCAGTCGCTACCTCGTCTCGGGTGACGACATCTACGCGTGGGCCTGCGGCTACACCCAGGAGTACAGCGACGCGGCTGCGGCCGAGTGGGCCGCCCTCGCGCCCTAGAACTCACGTGACGGAGCCGTTGGCGGCGGGCGGATCGGGATTCCGCTCCGACGCCGGCGGCAATCGCGTACCCGCACTCTAGAATCCGGGGGCCATGAGCGGCCCCCTCCGCGGTCTCCGGGCCAACTTCGCAGCACTCGAGGAACGGAACTTCCGGCTCCTGTGGCTGGGCCAGAGCGGCTCGACCATTGGCGACAGCCTTTCGTTCTTTGCCATCGCGTTTGCCGTTCTCCAGATCGGCGGTGAGGCGACCGAGATCGGGATCGTCTTCGCGGCCTACTCCCTGCCCCACGTCGTGTTCCTGCTGGCCGGCGGGGTATGGGCTGACCGGCTGCCGCGCAACCTGGTCATGCTCACCAGCGACGCGGTGCGGGCAGTGGTCCAGGCGGGGCTGGCGATCCTCCTGTTCACGGGCTCGGCCGAGCAGTGGCACATCATCGTTGCCGCCGCCCTGCTCGGCTCCGCGTCGGCCTTCTTCGTCCCGGCCTCCACCGGCCTCATGCCCCAGGTGGTCAGCGCGGGGCGGCTCCAACAGGCGAATGCGCTGATGGCCATCTCGCGGAGCGCGGCATTCGTGATCGGGCCGGCGCTGTCGGGCCTGCTCATCGCCGTTGGGGGCCCGGGCCTCGTATTCGCGATTGACGCCCTGACCTACCTGGGATCGATGGTGACCCTGGCCCTGCTCCGCATCGAGCGCGTGGCGAGCGACATCGTGCGCGCGTCCTTCCTCTCCGAGCTGGCGCACGGGTGGAACGAGGTGCGGTCTCGCGACTGGCTCATCGGTTCACTGGTCGCGTTCGGGGTCTCGAACATCGCCATGGGCTCGTTCATCGTGCTGGGCCCGGTCATCGTGGTCCGCGAGCTGGGTGGCGCCGCGGACTGGGGGATCATCATGACCATCGGGGCGTTGGGCGCCCTGGTGGGTGGCGCCGTCGCCCTCCGCTGGAAGCCGGCTCGGCCCCTGGCGGTGGGCTTCGCGGTGATGCTCGTGGCCGCCACCCGCACGCTGTCGCTCATTCCGCCTTTCCCCGTGGTCGTCATCGCGTTGTCGGCGATGGTCACCCTGGTCGCGATCACGATCTCGAACACGTTGTGGGAGACGGTGCTCCAGCAGCGGATCCCCCAGGCCTCGCTGTCGCGGGTGTCGTCATACGACTGGATGGTCTCGCTCGCGTTTCAACCGGTGGCCTTCGTGGTCGTCGGTCCCCTGGCGGATGCCATTGGTGAGGACTCGACCCTCCTCCTCGCCGCGAGCATCGGCCTGGTGGCCAACCTGGCCGCCCTGGCGGTGCCGAGCATTCGGAACATGCGCCGGATGGACACGGCCGAGCTCGAGGCGCCGGTCATCGACGGAGGGCCGATCCCGGTCAACGAGCCGTAGGCCCGACCTGGTGCCTGGGGGCCTGCGAATTCATGACATTCGGCTCGGCGGGGAGTTGCGACGCTGGCGTAGGCTACGGCGCAAATCGGAGCGGCTCGGAGGAGCCGACCGGGAAGGAGGCATTTCAGCAATGCAAGTCGTCGATCGCAGGCACCAGCTTGCAGTCGCTGCTCTCCGAGTCGGCGTGGGGATCATCTTCCTCTGGGCCGGCCTCGAGAAAGTGATTGGAGGCGCGGGCGCATGGACCGCCGAAGGGTTCCTCGGCTTCGGGACCGGCGGGACCCTGGGTTGGCCGTTCGTGGTAGAGGTTGCGGAGGGCGTGGTCTACAACCCAACCCACGACCTGTGGGTCACGGTTTCGACCAACGACCTCGCCATGAGCCTCATCAACATCCTCGTCCCGTACGGGCAGATCGGCATCGGCATCGGCCTGATCCTGGGCCTGCTGACCCGGTTCTCGGCGGCCATGGGCACGCTGATGATGGTGCTGTTCTTCTTCGCGGCCTGGGACTTCGAGTTCGGCATCGTGAACCAGCACCTGACCTACGCGCTGGTCACCTTCATCCTCGGCTACCTGGGCACGGGCAACTTCTTCGGGCTCGACGGCATGCTCGCCGAGCGCGTCGGCCCTGGATGGTTCCGGCGGTACTTCATGTCGGGCAACCCGTACCCGGTCTACGAACAGGCTCCAGCCACACCTGCCATGCAGGCGTGACGCCCTGACAGTTCCACGGGGGAGATGGCGCCCGGAGACGGGCGCCATCGGTCTGTCTGCATCGGTTTCGGCGCTGAGTAGACTGGGGCCATGTTCTCGTTCCTGAGTGGTCGCAAGTCGACCATGCCCGATCCAGCCAAGGCTCTCCCCGGTCGCGCGGGGGCGATCCCCACTGCTGAGACGCACCTCCTCAGCGGACAGCCGCTGAAGGGTCCCTATCCAGACAGCGCCGAGGTCGCCGACTTCGCGGCCGGCTGCTTCTGGGGCGTCGAGAAGACGTTCTGGCAGGTGCCGGGGGTGATCGTGACCGCGGTGGGCTACCAGGGCGGCTACACGCCGAATCCCACCTACGGGGAGGTCTGCTCCGGCGAGACCGGCCATGCCGAGGCGGTGCGGGTCGTGTTCGACCCGACGCGGGTCCCCTACGAGCAGCTGCTGAAGGTGTTCTGGGAGGAGCACGATCCGACACAGGGCATGCGCCAGGGCAACGACCAGGGCACCTCGTATCGGTCGGCCATTTACACCCACTCAGCGGCACAGCAGGCCGCGGCCGAGGCGTCGCGCGAGATGTATGGCGCCGAGCTCCGCAAGGCCGGCTACGGACCGATCACGACCGAGATCCACGAGGCCGGACCGTTCTACTTCGCCGAGGCTTACCACCAGCAGTACCTGGCCAAGAATCCCAACGGCTACTGTCCGGTCCATTCGACCGGCGTATTGCTCCCCGGTGAGGCTGTCGAGCAGCTGGAGCAGGTCTAGGACGCGTGGTCACTTGGTGACCTCTGGCACTTGCCGAGCCGTCCGCGAAGAGCGACCGTCGCCTGGACGCGACACGCGAAGTTTCCACGTAGCTGTGTGATGGCCGTCGCCCGCGATGCCGCGGGCTGTTCGCGCCCACCGGGACGGTCATCGGAAAGGTGATCGAAATGACTACCACTCTTGAGGTCTTCACGCGCGAGGAGCTCACCATCCCCAAGCTGCAAGAGGTCTACAAGGCGGCCTTCATGAGCCCCGAGATCGGTGCAGACGGGGACATCAAGCTCGAGCTCGAGAGCATCAAGGTCTTCGTCAAGATCGAAGCCGAGAAGAAGATCATGCGGCTATACGCGCTGTTCGGCACCAAGCCGGGCACAACGCGCCAGCAGGTCCTCGAGCTCTGCAATCGGATCAACGACGGCCTGGTGATGCTCCGGGCGTGCTACCCGGCGGCCTTCCCGTCGGTGGCCCTCTGGCTCGACCATGACCTCGACATCGAGGCGGGCATGACGGCCGAGGACATCGTGTCCGAGACCCGGCGGTTCCGCATGGTCATTGCGGCCGTGCCTGGGGTCGATACCGAAAGCATTCTGAGCTGACCCTCGGCGGCGATGGCGCCCGCGGCGATTCCCGTTCTACGGGGTCGTCAGCGGGCGCCGCCGTACGTCCGGCGGCCTCTCCGAGACGAGCCGCCCGCGGCCACGGCCCAGTTGCCTCCACCGGTATGGCGGCGGCCCGAGGCGTGACTCGGTGAAGGGGGATATGCACGTCCGGACTGAGGGCGGCCGTGGGGCCGTCCCTGCGGCCGTCCGTTGCCCTGGCCGCTGCGCATGCGAATCGACTGGGGACGGATCGAGCGATCGGGCTCGAAGCCCGGGATGACTTCGACCGGAATGGCGTGGCCCAGGAGTCGTTCGATGTCGCGCAGGAGCTGACCCTCGTCGACGCACACGAGTGAGACGGCGATGCCATCGACGCCCGCCCGACCAGTGCGACCGATGCGGTGCACGTAGTCCGAGGCGACCATCGGCAGCTCGTAGTTGACGACGTGGGGCAACGCGTCGATGTCCAGGCCACGGGCGGCGACCTCGGTCGCCACGAGGAGCGTCACGCGCCCGGCCTTGAAGTCGGCCAGGGCCCGGACCCGTTGGGGCTGGCTCTTGTTGCCGTGGATGGTGGCGACCGCGATGCCGTCCTTCTCGAGCTGCTCCGCCAGCCGGTTGGCGCCGTGCTTGGTGCGCGTGAAGACGAGCGCCTGGTCGATCTTCCGCGAACGGACGAGCTGGCTCAGGAGCTCTCGCTTGCGCTCGCGGTCGACCGGATGAATGACCTGCTCGACGAGCTCGGGGGGCGTGTTCCGCGCCGCGATCTGGACCTGCGCGGGACGGTCGAGGATCCCATCGGCCAGGCGCCGGATGTCGTTCGAGAAGGTGGCCGAGAACAGCAGGTTCTGCCGGTCGGCGGGCAGCGTGGCCAGGATGCGGCGGATGTCGCGGATGAATCCCATGTCGAGCATGCGGTCCGCTTCATCCAGGACGAGCACCTCGACCCCGGCCAGGTCCACGGTTCGCTGGCCCAGGTGGTCGAGCAGTCGACCGGGGGTGGCGACCACGATCTCGGCGCCGGCCCTCAGGGCGCGGACCTGGGGATTGAAGCCGACGCCGCCAAAGACGGTCGTGGACCGGATGGGCCGATGGCGGCCGTAGGTGCGGACGCTTTCCTCGACCTGCATCGCGAGCTCCCGGGTGGGAACCAGGACCAGGACACGGACCCGCCGACGACCGTCGGGGCGCGGTGAGGCGTTGAGGCGCTGGAGGATGGGCAGCACGAAGGCGGCCGTCTTGCCGGTGCCCGTCTGGGCGCCGGCCAGCAGGTCACGCCCGGCGAGGACATGCGGGATGGCCTCGCGCTGGACGGGGGTCGGCTCGGTGTAGCCGGAGTCCGCGACAGCGCGGAGCAGGTCGGGCGACAGCCCGAGTTGAGCAAAGGACATGGTTCGGAAATTCTCCTGACGAGGCCCTCCCGCGCGAAGCGGGGCCCGGTCAGGGCATGGGTGAATCGGGGATCAGCGGCAAGGGGCCGGGACGCAGACCGAGGCGTCCGTGGAAACCCGGGGGAGTCCCCACCTTATCACACGATCCGGGAGGAGGACCCGCGCGGCCCTTGCTGCCATCGGTAGAGTCGCCCCATGCGCGAGCAGCCGAAGCCATCGGTCGAGACCGCGCCGGGTCGGCGTTCGACCAGCTCGGTCGCCGATCGGGCCCTCCTGGCCATCTTCGCGATCGCGATCGTGCTCGTCCTGGTCGGCGCCGTCCTGAACTTCGCCGCGGGATCCGTGGGGCTGGCCGTCCCCTCGGCGTCCGAGGAACCGCGAGCGACCCCGGTCACCTCGCAGGTGGCCGCGGCGCCGGGAACGTCGACGAGTCGGGCCCGGACAGCCGGTCAGCGTGCGGGCAAGCTGGGAAGCCAATGCGCTCGACTACCGTGGCCGGATCGGCGTGCTGGTCGACTTCGAGTGCGCCCCAGGCGGCTTCCCTCAGCCGGTCTGGGGGGTGGACATCTACACCGACGATTCCTCGGTCTGCACCGCGGCCGTCCATGCGGGGGAGATCACCCTCGAGGCCGGCGGATTGGCCTGGATCAGGATCGCGCCAGGTCAGCTCTCGTACGACGGATCGGAACGAAACGGGATCCTGACCGAGTCCTACCCCGCCTGGGATGGCAGCTTCACGGTGGTCCCGGGGTTGTAGCCAGCCGATCGCCCCGAGGGTCCGGGATCAGCGCCGGGCGGGGATCGCCGACGGCGCGCTGTATCCGTTGGCCGCGATCTCCCCGGCCCGCTCCCGGTAGACCTCGGGCGTGGGTGCGGTTCGGGCGCGGAAGCCGTCCACCAGGCGGTTGTACATCGAGAACCCCGATGCGATGAGCACGGCCAGCTGAACGTCGCCATCGGTGGCGCCCGCCGCCAGCGCGGCATCCACGTCGTCGGCCGTCAGGTCGAGCGCGTTGCGGCCCACGGTACGGGCGATCGCCACCAGCGCCTGCATCTTTTCGCTCAGCCCGTCGTCGGACCCGACGGTGATGACCTCCATCAGCGGGATGAGCTCAGTCTGGCCGCTGGCCTCGAGGACCGCGGTCGCATGGGCGCTGTGCGAGTCCATGCAGAAGAAGCAGTCATTCGCCGCCGACACGGCGGTGGCCATCATCTCGCGCTCGGCACGGGTCACCGTGGCGCCGGGATAGTCATTCACCAGGAGCTCATCGGCGAGGGCCCGGAGGTGGACACCGAGGCCGGGGGTCAGCCGCATGGCGACACCGATGCCCGGAACCTCGGGCAGGCTGCCCACAATGGGTTCCTGCTGCGACCGCGCAAGGCGCTCGTCGTCTCGGGACATGCCACCCTCCTGCCGCTGCGGGATTTCGGAACGACCTAGAGTATGGAGCGTCAGCCGTGCGTCGGGCGATCCTTGTCCGATCCGGGCGTCGACGAGGCCACCACCTCGCTTCGCCCCGTCAGGCGACCGTGCTGCCAGGACTCGACCACGACCGGCATCCCAGGCAGGCGCTGGGCGAACCAGAAGCGGGTTTCCCCATCGGGCTCGGTCACGACATACCTCCAGCACGGCTCGGGACCCCACGCCAGGTCGATGGTGGTCTCCTCGCAGGTGGTCCGATCAGCCGGTTGCGATGCGTGTCCCTGCAACTCGAGCCAGGTCGATCGCCGTTCGACGGTGGGACCGATGGGCAGGCCATCGGCGTCGGTGGGCGTGAACGCGTGGGTGGCTCCGTCGGCATCGGCCTGGATGAACCGAATCTGCCGATACGTTGGCGCGGCGTCAGGCTCCTCTTCGCGCACCGAGATCAGCCGGCCCACCGAAAAGCCATCGCGGATCTGGTCCGCGCTGAACGGAGTGGGCAGGTGGTCCGGACGGAGGCGGTGGGACTCGGGAGGAAGGGCCATGGATGGCTTCATACCACGCCGTGAGGCGGGCCATCGGCTGCTACTCTGGCCGTCATGAAGGGCGATCGGGTCGAAGCCGTGGTCGACACCGGCCAGGGGACGCAAACCTTCGTAATCGAGGCCACCCGGGCCGGGCGCCGGCTGGAAGTCACCACCACCCGCGGCGTGGTTGAGGTGAGCGAGGTGACGCGCTCCGGCACGCCGGTCCGGACCGGGCGGTTCATGTCCAGCCGGCTCATTGCGCTGGTCGAGTTCCCGGCCCACGAAGGCCGCGAGACGCAGGTCGAGGTGTCGACCCGTCGCCGGATGGCGACCATCGGCGAGGAGTGAGCTGAGCCGCTTCGCGGACCTGGCGTTCCTGGGCGGACGGCTGGAGCGAATCATGCCCGGCAGCCCGCCGGCATCGGCCCTGGCCGTGTCCGGCGGACGGATCACGGCGCTGGGCTCCGACGACGAGGTGGATGCGGTCATCGGTCCATCCACGGCGGTCGTCACGCTTCACGGGGAGACCGTCCTGCCCGGGTTCCAGGACGCCCACATTCACCCTATCTACGGCGGGCTGCTCGAGTTCCAGTGCGACCTCCACGGTCTGCCGGACCTGACCGCGTACCTGGAGGCGATTCGCGCGTTCGCGGCGGCGCATCCCGAGGCCGCCTGGATCGAGGGAGGCGGCTGGGACTACCCCGTGTTTCCCGGAGGACGGCCCACCCGCGAGATCCTCGATGCGGTGGTGGCCGATCGGCCGGTGTTCATCACCGCCTATGACGGGCATTCGGCCTGGGTCAACAGCCGAGCCATGGAGCTGGCGGACATCACCGCCACCACCCCGGACCCGCTCAACGGACGCATCGAGCGGGATGCGGCCGGTGTCGCAACCGGCGTCCTGGTCGAGGACGCCGCGGCCCTGCTGGACGGGATCCTGCCCCAGCCAACCGATGAGCAGCTCGGGGCGGCGCTGCTCGCCGCTCAGCGCCATCTCCACGGCCTGGGCGTCACTGCGTGGCACGACGCAGGCGCCAATCCTGAATGGCTGCCCGCGTACCGGACCGCATCCGCGGCGGGGACACTCACCGCGCGCGTCACGGTGGCCCAGCAGTGGCAGCCATGGGGCCGCGAGCGCGAGGCAGACCCCCTCCCACGGCTTGAGGCGGCGCGCGCCGCCATCACCGGGGAGCGGCTGCGGGCCGACGTGGTCAAGTTCTGGCTCGATGGCGTCATCGAGAACCGCACCGCCGTCCTGCTCGAGCCATACGTGGGGCCCGATGGGCGGCCGGGCTCCGACCCCGGCACCCCGGCCTACCAGACCGATGAGCTCCAGGCGGCGGTCATCGCCCTTGAGCAGCGTGGCTTCGACTGCCACTTCCACGCCATAGGCGAAGGCGCCGTCCGCCAGGCGCTCGATGCCGTGGAGGCCGCGCGCCGGGTCAACCGCGACACCGGTCGCCACCATTCCGCGGCCCACCTGGAGCGGATCCACCACGACGACATCGCTCGATTCGCCGCCCTGGGCGTGGCCGCCAATCTGCAGCCTCTGTGGGCCCACGACGACGAGAGCACGCGGGCCACCCAGGAGCCGCTCATCGGCCTCGCCCGCTACCACGATCGCTATCCGTTCGGGGACCTCCATCGGTCTGGCGCCCGGCTGGCCGGCGGCAGTGACTGGACGGTGACCACGGCCAACCCACTGGAGGAAATGGAGGTCGGCATTCGACGGGTGTTCCCGACCAGTCCTGGCGACCCCCCGTGGCTCCCAGAGCAGCGCCTGGACCTGGACACGATGCTGGCCGCCTTCACCTTGGGTTCGGCCTGGGTGAACAGGCTGGAGACCGAAACCGGGACCCTGGAGGTGGGCAAGCAGGCCGATCTGGTCGTCCTGGACCGCGATCTGCGGGGCATTCCTGATGCGCGTCTCTCGCAGGCCCGTGTCCGCCTCACCCTGGTCGGCGGTGAGGTCGTGTTTGGGACTTCGGACGATCTCTAGAAGGGGTTGAAGCTGACCCCGAGCAGCGCGATGCGCGTGGCCGCCCCCGAGGTCCAGGTCATGCTGACCGCGTCCGCCCCGCTCTCCGTTGAGCCGGCCCCGCGCAGGTTGCCCAGGCCGGTGGTCGTGTTCGTGTCCCAGCGTTCAGTCTGGCCCGCCCCGGCGGTGTAGGCGGTCGTGCTGTTCTGGCCGTAGACGACATCGAGGACCAGGCCCCCGGTCACCGACGGGACGGTCACCCCGATCGCGTTCGCGGTGGCCGCCGCCCCGACCGGGCTGCCCACGCTGCCGACCCCGCTCAGGGCCTGCAGGCCCATGACCCGCTTGGCGTTCGCGCTCAGGGTGTGGCTGACCGCTGATCCAGCGCTGCCCGGGGTCGGCGCGGCGAGCTGCCAGATCTCGACCGCGCCCCCCGACGGCACGGTCTGGCGGCCCACGAAGGTGAGCGCCTGGTCGAGGCTCGGGTTGGTCGGGTCCGGCTTCCAGGTCACCGCGGTGACGGTGACCGTGGTCGAGTTGAGGCTGACCAGGGCCACCAGCCGGTCGGCGCCGGTCGGCAGGCTGAAGGCGATCGAGCCGGCGCTGCTGGAAGCCGAGCCGAAGGTGCTGACCGCGCCCCCGAGCCGGGTCACGGTCGACGGCGGTGGCGGCGGAGGCGGCGGTGCGGACTGGGGGGTCGCGCTCAGCTCGTTCGAGCGGGGGCCGCTGCCGACGCTGTTCACGGCGGCCAGCTGGTAGAGGTAGGTCGTGCCGTTGCTGACGGTCAGGTCGGTGTAGGTCGTCCCGGTCCCGACCGTGGTCAGCAGGGTTTCGGTGCCGCTGGTCGGGCCGCGCCAGATCTCGTATCCGGTGAGCTGGCTGCCGCCATCGGAGCTCGGGGCGGTCCAGGTCAGGGCCACGCTCCCGTCCCCGCCCGCGGCGCCGGTCAGGGTCGGGGCCAGCGGCACCGTCGGCGGCGGTGGGGGCGGAGGGGGCGCCGCGCCGGGATCAAAGCTGACCCCGAGCAGCGCGATGCGCGTGGCCGCCCCCGAGGTCCAGGTCATGCTGACCGCGTCCGCCCCGCTCTCCGTTGAGCCGGCCCCGCGCAGGTTGCCCAGGCCGGTGGTCGTGTTCGTGTCCCAGCGTTCAGTCTGGCCCGCCCCGGCGGTGTAGGCGGTCGTGCTGTTCTGGCCGTAGACGACATCGAGGACCAGGCCCCCGGTCACCGACGGGACGGTCACCCCGATCGCGTTCGCGGTGGCCGCCGCCCCGACCGGGCTGCCCACGCTGCCGACCCCGCTCAGGGCCTGCAGGCCCATGACCCGCTTGGCGTTCGCGCTCAGGGTGTGGCTGACCGCTGATCCAGCGCTGCCCGGGGTCGGCGCGGCGAGCTGCCAGATCTCGACCGCGCCCCCCGACGGCACGGTCTGGCGGCCCACGAAGGTGAGCGCCTGGTCGAGGCTCGGGTTGGTCGGGTCCGGCTTCCAGGTCACCGCGGTGACGGTGACCGTGGTCGAGTTGAGGCTGACCAGGGCCACCAGCCGGTCGGCGCCGGTCGGCAGGCTGAAGGCGATCGAGCCGGCGCTGCTGGAAGCCGAGCCGAAGGTGCTGACCGCGCCCCCGAGCCGGGTCACGGTCGACGGCGGTGGCGGCGGAGGCGGCGGTGCGGACTGGGGGGTCGCGCTCAGCTCGTTCGAGCGGGGGCCGCTGCCGACGCTGTTCACGGCGGCCAGCTGGTAGAGGTAGGTCGTGCCGTTGCTGACGGTCAGGTCGGTGTAGGTCGTCCCGGTCCCGACCGTGGTCAGCAGGGTTTCGGTGCCGCTGGTCGGGCCGCGCCAGATCTCGTATCCGGTGAGCTGGCTGCCGCCATCGGAGCTCGGGGCGGTCCAGGTCAGGGCCACGCTCCCGTCCCCGCCCGCGGCGCCGGTCAGGGTCGGGGCCAGCGGCACCGTCGGCGGCGGTGGGGGCGGAGGGGGCGAGCCAGTCCCCTGCGACGCCCAGAGGGCGTTGACCAGCGGTTCGGGGATCCCATCGGGATCATCGGTCCAGGTCCCCTGGCCGGCGCAGGCACCGTCCGCACCGGACATGGTCCCGTCGGGGCATTCGCCGGTCTGGAGGAGGAGCGTCCGGAATGCGGCCGGCGAAAGGCCAGGGCTCGCGGCCGCCATGAGCGCGGCAACGCCACTGACGTGCGGGGTGGCCATGCTCGTCCCACTCTGGGTGGCGTACCCGTTGCCCTTCGTCGTCGAGAACACGCCCACCCCCGGGGCCACGACGTCCACCGACGGTCCAAAGTTGCTGAAGAAGGCCAGCGTGTCGTCGCATTCCAGCCAGCCCAGATCAGCGACGAAGCCGCAGCCCGCCAGGCCACCACGCGCTGCGTCGAAATCGGCCAACGCGGAGACGCTGATGACCTCATCAAAGGCTGCCGGGACGAAGGACCCCGCGTCGACCGAGGAGTTGCCGGCGCCGGCGACCATGATGATCCCGGCGGCATAGGCCGCACAGACCGCGCCGTGGAGCGGGTCCGCGGCGCACGACCCCCAGCTCCGCTGCTCCCCAAAGCTCATGCTCATGACATCGACGTCATTGGTCGGGTCGGCATCGGTGTTGAGGCCCATCACGTGGTCGAAGCCGCACAGGACGAGCGATTCGCTCGAATTCCCCGCGTCATCGAAGACCTTCACCGCCACCAGCCGCGCCTCGGGCGCGACGCCAACCACCCCGACCCCATTGATCGGGGCCGCCGCGCTGCCCGCCACGTGGGTGCCATGGCCGTAGCCGTCCTCGGGCGGAGCACCGGGCGTCACGCAGTTCTTGCCGAGACCCTGGTCGATGGACGACGCGAGGTCCGGGTGATCCAGGTCGATCCCGGTGTCCAGGATCGCGATCCGCGCGCCGTTCCCCCGATAGCCCTGGTGATATGCGCTATTGGCCGGCGTGTCGTTGTCGTATGCCCAGATGCGCTCGACCCCGTGGGGGAGGGATTCCACCAGCTGCATGGGGTAGTCAGGCGTGACCGACGCCACGCGAGGATGGCGACGGAGTGCGGATGCGGCGGCGGCCGACCCGGTGAACTGGAAGCCGGTCAGGGCATGTTGATAGACCTGCCCCAGCCGGCCACCGGTCGTGCGGGCCATGCCATAGCCCTCGACCGCCGACTGGGCACCCGGGACCAGCTCGACGATCCACGACGACTGGGCCGCAAACCCGGGTGGCGCGACCGTTGGCCCGGCGGCGGCGACAGGTGCGCTCGCGAAGGGAGCGAGAAGGAACATGACGGCCACGACGCCGGCCAGCCGCACGTACCCCATCTGGCGGGTCTGGGGATTGTGGGCGATGGAGCGGTGAAGATGGGCAGATGAGTGCACGGCCGATTCCCCTTGGCCGTGATTCTCAACCCCACACCGAGGAAAGCAAAGAGGGAAAGTGCCGCCGGGCACCGCCAAGCCGTCCCATCCGGGCCCGGACTTTCGGGGCGTGCGTCGCCCCGGTTACCGCTTGCGGGCCAGGGTCAGGCCGTCGGCGATGGGGACCATCGCGACCGAGACGCGCTCGTCATCGGCCAGCATCTGATTGACGGCGCGGATGGCGCGGACGGCGGTGGTGTCGACGTCGGGGTTGGCCACGTCGCCACTCCAGAAGACGTTGTCCACGGCCAGCAGGCCGCCGGGTCGCAGGAGCACGAGCATGCGTTCGACGTAGCCGGGGTAGTTGTCCTTGTCGGCGTCGAGGAACGCGAAGTCGAAGCTCCCCGCCTGCCCCTCGGCCAGCAGGGCGTCCAGGGTCTCGAGCGCGGGGCCCAGCCGGAGCTCGATCTTGTGAGCGACGCCCGCCTGTTCCCAGTAGCGCCGGGCGACATCGGTCCACTCCTGGCTGATATCACAGCACACCAGGCTTCCGTCTGCGGGGAGAGCCATTGCCACCCGGGTGGACGAGTAACCCGTGAAGGTGCCCACCTCGAGGCATCGCCTGGCCCCGGTCAGCTCGACCAGCAGGGCCATCAGCGCCCCCTGCTCGGGCGCGATCTGCATGTCGTGCTGGGGGAGGGCGGCCGTCTCTTCGCGCAGATCGGCGAGGATCAGCGGCTCACGAACGCCCACCGAGAGCAGATAGGCACGGAGGTCCGCCGGCAGGCCCAGGGTCGATCCGGACATCGGTCAGCCTGCCGCCGGGGCGTCCGGGGGAGGCTCGGGTGCGGCCACCGGGGCCGGAGGGCGCGCCGCGCCGCGGCGCTGCCACCACTCACCCAGCGCGACGAACATCGCGCCCAGGCCCAGGACGATGACCACCAGCTTGGCCAGCGGCCCGATCCCGGGGAGCGAGGTCACCAGCACCACGACCGCGGTGCCGCCGACCAGGAGGAGGGCCTCCTTCCACCGGTTCGACGCCCAATCCGACGACGCCCGCTTCATCACGAGTCGCGCCAGGGCGAGGCCCATCACGAAGTCAACGATGAAGGAGATGGAGATGACCAGCGCGAAGGTGCTGAACATCAGCTCCAGGACGCCGGACCACAGGACGATGCCGGCCAGGTCATTGAGGGTGACCGCTCCAAAGGCGAGGGCGCCCAGGATCATGATCAGGATCACCGCGATGACCTGGATGATGAAGCCGACCAGGACCCCGATCCCGATACCGGCCGATGCCAGCGGGCGTCGGCGGAGGGTCTCCTCCGAGGCCCCCACCGCGCGTGGCACGAGCCACATGGCCAGCGCGCCGAGCAGGATCACGGTGATGAAGTGGCGCAGGCCGTCGCCCACGACCTGGACCGCCTCTGACACGGGCGGCTGATCGGGGTCCGCGGGCTGGCCGGGACGCTCCACGGTCACCTGCTCGCTGCCACCCACGGTCCCCGTGTTCTGGTACCGAGACGCGCTGCCCAGGACGCTTCCCTCGACTGTGCCGGCGATCCGTACCACGCCGGACGCGAAGATCAGGTCCTCCCCCACTTCGCCATCGGCAGTGATCCGGATCGTGCCGGAGCCGACCAGCAGGTCCTCGCCAACCCGACCGCTGACCACGATGTCGCCCACGCCGGCCCGTACATCTCCTTCGACGGTGCCGTTGATGACGACCCGGGCGGCGCCCGTGACAAGGTCGCCCCCAACCGTGCCATTGACCGTGACCGCGCCGGCAAACGCCACGAGGTCGCCCGCCACGTCGCCGTCCACGATCACCTCGCCACCGAACGCATACAGGTCGTGATCGACCGAATCCCCGGCGGCCACCGTGACGGTCTGGCCGGACAGGACCTTGTCGCCAATGTCGCCACCGGCGGCGACTGCGCCGACGCTCAGGATCGTGACGGCGAGGACGCCGACGACGGTCAGCCGGAGGATCCGTGGGCGCATTGGTCGATCTCCCTGTTCAGGCGGTGGGGGTGTCGAGGATACCGAGGTTCACCTTCCAGGGGCCAACTTCGTCGCGGTATCGGTTGGCCATGGCCTGTTGGGCCTGGCGCAGGTGGTTCAGGTCATGGACGGCCCATGCGGCGAGCAGCTCGCGCATGGTGACTTCGCCAAGGGACGGATGCAGGCCGCGGCGGTCGAGCACGGACGGATCGGTCAGCAGGGGTCGGACAGCCTCAAGGTTCCGCTGGCGCAGCGTGCTGAAGCGGACGAGGACCTCGTCTGCGCTCATCCCGGCATAGCGCGTCGACTGGTCGCCGTGGTCGACGGGTGGAAACGACTCGCTCGTGCCCACCTCCACGATCATGTGCGCGCGCACCAGCCAGTCGTGCTCCTCGATGTAGGCCATGTGGCACAGCACCTGGTATGCGCTCCAGTTGTGGGGGTCAGGCCGCGCCTCGGTCCATTCGGTGGCGAGCGCGCCCATCTGATCGCGGAAGGCCCGCGGCGTGCGCTCCAGCAGGTCGAAGGTGTCCTCGAGGGCGAAGGTCACGTCCCCGATCGTACTCCGCTACGCTCCGGGGCAGTGATCGAGGTCTTTCTGGAGGCGGGCGACAAGCGTGTCTTCGCATCCGCCGCCGAGTGGCCCGGATGGAGCCGCAGCGCCAAGACCGATGACGAGGCCCTTGCCGCCCTCATCAGCTACGGATCCCGCTACCTGTCGGCCCTGGGCCCCGGCTCAGGGTTCGCCCCGCCTGAAGGCGTGGGCGACCTCGCCGTGGTGGAACGGCTGCGCGGTGGCGCCACGACCGATTTCGGGGCGCCGGGGGCGGAGTCCCCGAGCGAGGGGCGACCGATGGACGAGGCGGAGCTCCGTCGCCTCACCGGACTGCTCGAGCGCTGCTGGGTCGCCTTCGATCGCGCGGCGGACGCGGCGTCGGGGAGGGAGCTGACGAAAGGCCCGCGCGGTGGCGGCCGCGAGCGGGACGGGATCGTCGCCCACGTGCTGGACGCCGAGGAGGCGTACCTGCGGGGGATCGGTGGGCCGGGCCGCGACCTTCCGGGCCGCGACATGGGGACCGCCGTGCGCATGGCCGCGCTCCGTGCGCGCGTCGTGGAGACCCTGGCCGAGCGTGCTGCGGGCGTGCCCCCGCCTCCGAACCCGCGACGAACGCAGGCCATCTGGTCAGTCCGTTACTACGCCCGCCGATCGGCCTGGCATGCGCTCGACCACGCCTGGGAGATCGAAGACCGCCTCGAGTAGCCGCCCCAGCGACTAGAGGATCGGCAGGAGCCAGCGGACGACCTGGGCGCTGTTGGCCGAGGCCTCGACCACGAACCGGCTGAAGACCTCCGGCGAGGGCATCTGCACGCCGGCCAGGTCGGAGAGCGCACGGATCACGAGGTGACGGACGCCCAGGAGCTCGGCGACCTGTGCCAGGGCAGCGCCCTCCATCTCGACCGCTGAGGCGGCGTGCCGCGCGTGCAGCGCGTCGCGGGCGGTGGGCGAATCGACGAACACGTCCCCGGTCAGGATGGTCCCGGTCACGATCCGCGGTTCGCGCCCGGCCACCGGTGCCAGGGTCATGCCGCCAAGGCGCGCCATGACCGCGGCCAGCAGGTCCGGATCGGTCTCGAACCCGAGGTGATCCGCAGGGTGGAAGAAGGGCAGGTGCCCGGCCTGGTGGACCTCGAGGCCGTCTTCGTGGAGGACGCCCGCGTCGTGCTGGATGAGCCGATCCGCCACGACCACGTCTCCAATCCCCAGCGCGGGATCCAGGCCGCCCGCCACTCCGGTGAACACCACGACGCGCGGAGTGACCTCCTGGATGAGGAGCGTTGCAGCAGTGGCCATGGCCACCTTTCCGATCCCCGCCTCGGCCAGGACCACGTCCTGCTCGTCGAGCCGCCCCGTCCAGGCGAGGACGCCTCCCCCAACGGCCAGCGGCTCCCCGCCGGCCAGGGCCTCGCGCAGGGCAGCCAGCTCTGGCTCGAGCGCGGCGACGATCAGGATCACGGCCGGCGCAGGCTACCCGAACGGGTCGCCGCAGTCTGGTACGGTCCGCGCCGATGCGCTGGATAACGGTGCCGCTCCCCGACGGACGCGAGCTGGACGTGGTCGCCAGTGACCGCACCGAGGGGATGGGCCTCCTGTTCCACCACGGAACGCCGGGCAACGCAACGCGGTACGAGACCTGGTTCGCGGACGCCGAGGCCCGCGGTCTCCGCCCGGTGGCCTACAGCCGGCCCGGCTGTGCCTCGTCGACCCGCGACCCGGGTCGGCGCGTGGCATCCGCCGTGGACGACGTCACCGTGATCCTCGACAGCCTGGGCATTGACCAGTTCGTGAGCGTGGGCGGGTCCGGCGGCGGACCGCACGTCATCGCCTGCGCGGCACTCATGCCGGACCGATGTCGGGCTGCGGCAGCGCTGGTCACCGTCGCACCCTGGAACGCGCCCGATCTCGACTGGTTCGGGGGCATGACCCAGAGCAACGTTGAGGAGTTCGAGGCCGCCCTGGCCGGCGAGGCCGCCCTCCGCGAATGGATGGACGCCAACGGGGAAGTCTTCCGACACGTGACTGGACCGGACCTGGTTGCGGCCATGGGCGACGACCTGGACCCGGTCGACCAGGCAGTGGCCACCGGGGAGTGGGCGGACCACGAGGCCGCCGGCATGCGCCGATCGCTCGAGCACGGATTCGATGGCTGGGTGGACGACGACCTGGCCTTTACCGAGCCGTGGGGCTTCGACCTCGAGACCATCACCGCCCCGGTCCACATCTGGCAGGGCGAGCTCGACCGCCTCGTGCCGTGGAGCCACGGCCAGTGGCTGGCCGACCACATTCCGGGCGCCGCGTTCCGACTGGCCCTCGGTCACGGCCATTTCTCGCTGGGCGTGGCCAACCGCACCGAGATCCTCGACGAGCTGGTCGCGGCTGCGAGCGCCTGACGATGCGCTGGATTCGTCGGCTGATGGCCGGCGTCCTGATCCTCCTCCTGGTGGTGGTCGTGGGGGGAGCGGGCCTGGCCTGGTTCACGACCCGGGCGTCGTTCCCACAGGTCAGCGGCACGGTCACCGTGGCCGGGCTGGGCGCCGCGGTCGAGGTGGGTCGCGACGAGTACGGCGTGCCCCAGATCACCGCCGATACGGCCACCGACCTGTTCATGGCCCAGGGCTACGTCACCGCCCAGGACCGGTTCTGGGAGATGGACTTCCGCCGCCACGTGACCGCCGGGCGCCTGTCCGAGCTGTTCGGCGACTCCCAGCTGGAGACCGATGTCTTCATTCGCACGCTGGGCTGGCGCCGCGTGGCCGAGCAGGAACTGGCGCTGCTGTCGCCGGAATCGGTGAGCTACCTGCAGGCCTATGCGAGCCGGCGTGAACGCGTACCTCGCCGACCACGCCGGATCCAGCCTGTCGCTGGAGTACGCGGTGCTCAGCCTGCAGAACGGCGACTACGCGCCCGAGCCATGGACCCCGATCGACTCGCTGGCCTGGCTCAAGGCCATGGCCTGGAACTTGGGCGGCAACCTCGACCAGGAGGTGTACCGCGTCCTCCTGGCCAGCCATCTCTCCGACGATCAGCTGGCCGACGTCGATCCCCCCTATCCGTACGACCGGGCACCGGTCATCGTGACCGACCCCGGCGAGACGGCTTCGGCCTCATCGCCAACCGCCAGCGCATCGTCCCCGTCCCCAACCATCGACCTCCGGGCCGCGGCCGCCCGCCTGGCCCCCCTCGCGGACGTCGCGGACCGCCTCCCGGCGCTCCTCGGCATGGCCGGAGGAAATGGCGTCGGCTCCAACTCGTTCGTGGTGGACGGGTCGCGGACCACGACCGGCCTCCCCATGCTGGCCAACGACACGCACCTCGGCCCGTCCATGCCCGGCATCTGGTACCAGGTCGGCCTCCACTGCCGGACCCTGTCCGACGCCTGCCCGTTTGACGTCGCCGGGTTCAGTTTCTCCGGCTTCCCGGGGGTGGTGCTGGGACACAACGACCGGATCGCGTGGGGCTTCACCAATCTCGGCCCCGACGTGGAGGACCTGTACCTCGAGGACGTCCAGGGCGATCGGTACCAGGTAGACGGCCGGATGCTCGACCTCGACATCCGGACCGAGACCATCCAGGTGGCGGGCGGCGATCCAGTGACGATCCGTATTCGCTCCACGCAGCACGGACCGCTGATCTCCGACGCGAGCGACTACTACCGATGGGTAGGCGCACAGGCGCACGGTTCCGCGGAGCCGCCGGGCACCCATGCGGCCCCTGACGTCTCGCTGGAGTGGACCGCCCTGACCCCCGCCCCGACCGCGGAGGCCGTGTTCCTGCTCAACCGGGCCCGGAACTTCGACGATTTTCGAGCGGCGGCCGAGCACTTCGCGGTTCCCTCCCAGAACATGATCTATGCCGACGTGGACGGGCACATCGGCTACCAGGCACCGGGCGTGGTGCCCATTCGACGCACCGGCGACGGCAAGTGGCCCGCCCCCGGCTGGGATCCGGACTACGCGTGGAATGGAACGGTTCCGTTCGAGGACATGCCGTGGATGCTCGATCCGCAGGACGGGTTCATCGTCACGGCCAACAACGCGGTCACCGATCCCGACTACCCCATCTTCCTGACCGATGACTGGTCGCTCGGCGACCGCGCGGCGCGGATCTCGACCCTCATCCAGGACGCCGGCCCGCTGGACGTGGACGGGATGCTGGCCATCGCCTTCGACCAGCGCGGTCCGCTGGCCGACGTGCTCGCGCCCGCCCTGGCGGCCCTCCCCCTCGACGCGGGCAGCCCGGAGGCCGACGCCGTGACGCTGCTGGATGGGTGGGACGGCCAGCAGACCCCCGACTCGGCGGCTGCCGCCTTCCTGAACGCGACCTGGAGCCACGTCCTGACCCGCACCTTCGCCGACGAGATCGGCGACCCGGACCTCTACCCCGACGGGGGTGATCGATGGGTCGAAATCATGCGCACGATCCTCGACCAGCCCACGAACCCCTGGTGGGACGACGTGGGCAGCGCCGACCAGCACGAGCAGCGGGACGAGATCTTGGCGGCGGCCGTGACCGATGCGGTTGACGAGCTGTCAGGCCTCCAGGGCGACGACCCGACGAAGTGGAGCTGGGGCAAGCTCCACACCCTGGACCTGCGCAACGAGTCGTTCGGCAATTCGGGCATCGGACCCATTGAGTGGCTGTTCAACCGCGGGCCGTACGAGCTTGGTGGCGGCGAGGACACGCCCGACGCGACGGGCTGGAACGCGCGTGACGGGTACGCCGTGTCGTGGGTGCCATCGGAGCGGATGGCGATCGACCTGTCGGACCTCGACGCCAGCCGCTATGTCAACCTGACCGGGGCCAGCGGCCATGCCTTCCATGACCACTACGACGATCAGGCCCCGTTGTGGGCGACCGGGCAGACCATCGCGTGGCCGTTCGGTTCCGCGGCCGTGAGAACGGCCACGAAGGATCTCCTGACCCTCGAGCCATGACCGAGACCGGCCGCCTCGAGACCTTCTGCGATGGGGTCTTCGCCATCGCGATCACCCTCCTCGTCCTGGGCATCGGTGTTCCCGACCCGGACATTCCGCTCGGGACAGCGCTGGCCGCCCAGGCGCCGGCCCTGGCCGCCTACGTGGTGAGCTTCCTGACCATCGGCATCATGTGGATCAACCACCACCAGCTCTTCACGCTCATCGGTCGATCAAACACGACCTTTGCGTTCATTCACATCGTGTTCCTGATGTTCATCGCCTTTCTGCCGTACACGACCGACGTCCTCGCGGTTCGTCTCGTGAGCGGGACCGAGATGTTGCCCGCCACCGTCCTGTACGGCAGCACGATGGTCGCCATTGCCATCATGTTCAACGTCATCTGGGCGTATGCGGCGAGCCGCAATGGACGCCTGCTGCACCAGGGGATCGAGGACCAGATCCTGCGCGTCGGGGCGCGGGGCTACCAATTCGCACCGGTGGGCTACCTCGTGATCACCGCCCTGGCCCTGATCAACCCCTACCTGAGCCTCGCCGGCTATGCCGCGTACGCGGTGTACTGGGCCCTCCCGGTGAGCGGCCCAGTGACCACGGTCGACTGAGCCCGGGACGACACTGGCCGCGCCCGCGACCGCCCTGAGGAAGCGCCTCGATCTGGCAGTCTTCGTCCCTTCGCCGCCTAAGGAGAACCAGTGGCCGCCGATCCCGAGTTTTCCGCCGCCATCACGGCAGCGTTCCAGGCATTCAATGAGCGCCGCTTCGCCGACTTCGCGGAGGGCGTGACCGCCGATCACGTGGAGATCTATCCGCAGTCGGGCGAGGTGCTCCGTGGTCGGGACGTGCAGAAGGCGTTCCACGAGGCCTTCCTCAACCCGCCGACCTTCGCGATCCGCAACATCCTGCGCGACGGCAACCTGGCGGTCGTCGAGACCGACGAGAACTACCCCGACGGGAGCACCTGGAAGACGGTGTTCATCCTCGAGCTGCGCGACGGCGCGGTGGCCCGGATGACGATGTACTTCGGCGAGCCATTCGCCGCGCCGGAGTGGCGGAAGGAATACTTCCGAGGCTAAGCCAGGGCTTCAGAACGGAACGAGGACGAACCGGCCGTACGCCACAATACGGCGGGCGCGGCGAAGGCCAGGTTCCAGAGGGCGATATCCATGAGCGGCGATGGTAGGTCTCAATTATTGATTGTGTCAATGATTGACATCGGCTATGATCTGACCGATGGCAGTGCGCGCTCCCGCGACCGATCCGGTCGCGACCACCCCACGAACGACCAATCCGGCTCTCGCCCATGAGGTCTGGGGCCTGCTCATGCAGGTCCTCATTCGCGAGCGCCGGAACCAGTTCACCCAGGTGGCTGCCGAGACGGGCCTGTCGTTCCCCCAGTCCTTCGCTCTCCAGCAGTTGAATCCGGAGGGTCGCCCCGAGTCGATGCGCGCCCTCGCCCAGTGCCTCCAGGTGGATCCGTCGGCCATCACCGGTCTCGTGGATCGGCTGGAGGCAAAGGGCCTCGTCGAGCGCCAACCGGATCCCGAGGACCGCCGGGTCAAGGCACTGGTTCTCACGCCCCGCGGGAAGCGCGTGCGTTCCCATCTCCGGCGGATCGTGGAAGAGCCGCCCGCGTCGCTGAGCCGGATAGACGAGAAGCGGCTGCGCGTCGTCCGTGACGTGCTGGCCGCCCTGGCGGAGGCGGAATGATCATCGAGGTCGACGCGCTCGCCAAGAAGTTCGGCGAGATCGAAGCGGTCAAGGGCGTGACGTTCGGCGTGGAGCCGGGCGAGATCTTTGGCTTCCTCGGCCCCAACGGGGCGGGCAAGACAACGACCATCAACATGCTCTGCACGCTGCTGACACCCACTTCGGGGTCGGCGGTCGTCAACGGGTTCGACGTGCGGCGCGACCGGAGCGACGTACGGCGCTCCATCGGTCTGGTCTTCCAGCAGACGACCCTCGACGAGTATCTGTCGGCCGACCAGAACCTCCGATTCCACGCGTACGCCTATGGCATGCCGGCTGAGCTGCGCGAGCGCCGGATGACAGAGCTGATGGACATGGTCGACCTGGCCGATCGGCGGAAGGGCAGCGTTCGCACCTACTCCGGCGGCATGAAACGCCGCCTCGAGATCGCGCGCGGGCTCCTTCACCATCCCAAGGTCCTGTTCCTCGACGAGCCCACCCTCGGCCTCGACCCACAGACCCGGCGGCATATCTGGGACTACCTCCTGAAGCTGCGCGAGACGGAGGGGCTGACCATCTTCCTGACGACCCACTACATGGACGAGGCCGAGCACGCGGACCGGATCGCGGTCATCGACCACGGCCAGATCGTGGGGCTCGACACGCCGAACGGCCTCAAACGCTCGGTCGGCGGCGACCAGGTGACCATTTCGGCACCGGACAACCAGGCGGCCGCGACCGAGATCACCGAGCGCTATGCCACCGATGCCGCCATGCGCGATGGAACGGTGAGCTTCACCGTGTCGAACGGCGCCGAATTCCTGCCTGACTTCGTGCGGTCCTTCAGCCAACCGCTGCAGTCGGTCACGGTTCGCGAGCCCACGCTCGACGACGTGTTCCTGCACCTCACCGGTCGCGAGATCCGCGACAGCGAGCTGGACTCCCAGCAACAGCTGGTGGAGGGCATGGCCCGCCGCTTCGGAGGCCGTCGATGACCGAGATCTTCCGCGGAACCTGGGTGGTCTCCTACCGCGAGCTGCTCCGGTTCGTGAACGAGCGGTCGCGACTGGTGGGCTCATTCGCCCAGCCGCTGATCTTCCTGGTCATCTTCGGGGCCGGATTTGGCAACCTCATCGGCTCCGTCGCCCCGGGCGTGGACTTCATCCAGTTCATGTACCCCGGAATCATCGCCATGGGCGTGCTCACCACCTCGCTGTTCGCGGGCGTTTCGATCGTGTGGGACCGCGAGTTCGGGTTCCTCCGCGAGCTGCTCGTGGCGCCACTGGGGCGGACCGGGATCGTGCTCGGCAAGGCCCTCGGGGCGTGCGTCGTGGCCCTGCTCCAGGTCTCGGTCATGCTGCTGATCGCGCCGGTGGTGGGCGTCAAGATCGACCTGTCGATCATCCTCCGCCTCATTCCGGTCGTCTTCATCCTGTCCATCGCGCTGTCGGGGCTGGGACTCGTGATGGCCAGCTTCATGCGATCCCAGCAGGGATTCCAGCTCCTCATGCAGCTGCTGATCTTCCCGTTGATCTTCCTGGCCGGCGTGTTCTTCCCCATCAACCAGGCCCCCGAATGGCTCCAGGTCATCAGCAAGTTCAACCCGCTGACCTACGGCGTGGACGCCATCCGCCAGATCTTCCTGGGCAGCGACTCCGGTCCCTATCTGGGCGTCACCGTGCTGGGCCACACCATGACCCTGCCCGAAGAGGTGGCGCTCATGTCGGTATTCGCGGTGGTCCTGATCTCGATCGCCGGCTGGGCCTTCAACCGGCAGGAGTAGCCGCACGGAGTAGGCTCTCGCGGTGACACAGGTGCCGCCCCCCGCCCCAGCCCCCGATCCCTTCCCGCGGGACCGATTCTTTGCCCTCCTGCGGCGCATGCCGCGGTATGTCCACCTGGCGTGGAACTTGAGCCGGCATCCGAAGGTCACCGGGAAGCGGCGGCTGGCCCTGATCGCGGCCGCTACGTACGTGGTGTCGCCCATCGATCTCGTCCCCGGATTCATCCCGGTGGCCGGGCAGCTCGACGACGCGGCCGCAGTCCTGTTCGCGATCGGGGTCGCGCTGCGCAGCATGCAGCCGCACGAGCGGGCGGTGGTGCTGGCCGAGGTGGGTCTGGAGGCATCGGACATCGATGACGACCTCCGCACCATCGGGGCGAGCTACTCGTGGATCGGCCGGAAGGGCGTTCAGCTGGGCACCCGAGCGCTGCGGTTCACGGCACGAACCACGGCCAGGCTGGCTTCAGGAATCGGTGCCCGGTTGCGAAACCGAGGAACCGTCGAGTCCGGACCCGACTCGGCCTAGGGCACGATCCCCAGCTCGTCGAGGGACGCATCCAGCTCGGCGGGGTCGCGATACACGCGAAACGCGCCGGCCTGGGTGAGCTCGTCCTCTCCGTAGCCGCCGGTCAGCAGCCCGACCGACAGCATCCCCGCCCGACGGGCGGCGAGCAGGTCCCATACCGCGTCGCCCACGACCGTGACGTCACGGATCGCGACCCCCATCCGCTCCTGGCAGGCCAGAAACAGGTCCCGGCGGCCGTGGGGCCGCCAAACGCCGCGTGCCGTACCCTGCGCGCCGTGTCCTCGCGTACGCAGCTGCTTGCCCACGCCATCGTCGTGGTCGTCGCCCTGGGGCTCCGGCTCGTCGCATTGGGCCAGATGCCGATGCACTACGACGAGAGCATCCATGCCTCCTTCGCGTGGCGGCTCGCGCTCGATAACGGCGGGTACGCCTACCAGCCGTGGTTCCATGGGCCGGTCCAGATCTACCTCATGGCCCTGGCATTCGCCGGAATCGGCGCCACCGAGACGGCCGCCCGCCTGGCACCAGCCCTGATCGGCACCGCGCTCGTCGCGCTTCCCTACCTCATCCGGGACCGGATCGGAGCAGCGGGGGCCCTGGCGGCGGCCTTGTTCTTCTGTATCAGCCCCAGCTTCGTGTACTACTCGCGCTTCGCCCGCGAGGACATCTACCTCGCGTTCGTGACCCTGAGCATCGTCATCGCGGCGTTCGCGTGGCTGCGCCGCCCGACGGTGGCCCGGATCGTGCTCGTCTTCGGCCTGCTGGCCGTGGGCGTGGCTATCAAGGAATCGTTCCTGTTCACCGGCCTTCTGGCCACGCTGTTCCTGTTCACGGTCCTGGGGCGCGAGGCGTGGACCCTGCGGCGCGATCCGGACGCGCCGACCCCGCTGACCGAGGCAATCGGTCGCGTTCCGGCGAGTGGCTGGCTGTCCTCGGTTCTCGTCTTCGTCGGCGTGTACGCAGCCCTGTTCACGACGTTCGGGACGAACCTGCCGGGCATCGCGGGCCTGGCGGACGGCATTCGGTACTGGCTGGAGCAGCAACCGCTGGCCGCCC